>NZ_JACHYK010000011.1:0-190882 GCF_014192825.1 Pseudomonas sp. OG7
CATTCGTAGGCATCTGCGCTGTGGCGCTTGATCAGCAGGTAAAGAAAGCCCTCACGCAGGGGGCGGATGGCGTAGCTGGAGTGGGTCATCTCGCCTACGTCCTGGAACGGGCTGAGATAACCCGGCAGTTTGGGCAGGCGGGCGCGTTGTGCCGGGTTGCCGCCGACAGCGGCGTAGCGCAGGGGCAGCAGCTCGAAGCGGCGGGTGCAGTCGGCGACCGGGCTGTTGCGCAGGGCGGGACGGTAGCCGGTGGTGATGCGCCGGCACAATTCTAGGGCTTCGTTCAATGAATCCATGGATGTGCTCCAGTGAGCAGGAGTGATCAGCAAATGCATGCAACGCGCTGCATTCGACCCGAACCTGGACCCTAGCGAGGAATCACTTCTTGCTGGAGCTTTGCGCTTCCGATACGCGCGTAGGAGTTTTCTGAAAATGCGGTGGTATTGACTTCGGTAGGTGTTTTCACCGGTTATCACTTCCACGAAGGGGCATTCGTCACGCTACGGAAAGTCGGCGGGAGACCGAACCTGAGAGGCTTGTTGTAGGCGACCTGGCAAATCAAAAGGGCCGCAAAGCGGCCCTGATGCATTTCAGAACGCCCCTTGCAACGTCACCATGAAGTTACGCGGTTCGCCATAGAAGTTGCCCCAGCCCGGCGCGCCGATAGTGGCGTAGTACTTTTTGTCGAACAGGTTGTTGCCGTTGAGGGCGACGGTCCAGTTCTGATCCAGACGGTACTGCACGCGGCCGTTCCACACGGTGTAGCCAGGCTGCTCGACGCGGGTCTTGCCGGTGGTACGGAAGTTCTCGCTCTGGCTGTTGAAACCGGTACCCAAGGTCCAGCGCTCCAAGGCGCCGCCCAGTTGGTAGTCACCCCACACCTTGAGCATGTGCCGCGGGATGAAGCTGGAGGTGAAGGTCAGCTCGGTGGGGTCGGTGTCCTCGATGGTCTTCAGGTACTTGGTCTGGGTGTAGGTGTAGCCTGCCAACAATTGCAGGCGCTCGATGGGCGAGCCGCTGATCTCGGCTTCGAAGCCCTGCGCACGCACCTTGCCGCTGTCGGTGTAGCAATAGCCGTCGCCTGACGGACAGGTCTCGATGTAGTCGCTTTCTGCGCGGTGATTCTCGACGGTGCGGAACAGGTTGAACGAAGTATTCAGGGCACCCTCAAGCAGCTCGCCCTTGATGCCAATCTCGTAGTTGGCACCGGTCTTGGGCTGGAGTGACTGCCGCTCGGCGTCCACTTTGTCGCTTTGCGGCTGGAAGATGTCGGCGTAGCTGGCGTAGGCGGTCCACTGGTTGTTCAGGTCGTACAGCACGGCGGCGAACGGCGTGACCTGGCCGTTTTCTTCGCTGCGGTTATTCACCCAGTAATCATAGTACTGGGTATAGGAGTCGCTCTTGTTGCGGTACCAGCTGACCCGTGCACCCAGCACCAGGGTCAGCGGCTCTGCCAGCTTCAGGCGCAGGTTGGCGTAAGTGCCGTATTGCGTGGTGGTGGAGTCGGTTGGCACGCTGCCACCGCGGGTCGGGTTGACCAGGTAATCGGCTTTGGACGGGTGTGGGAAATGTGCAGACGGGTCGAATGGATTCTGCTTGCCGTCCAGCAGCATCAGCGCGAAGTAGTCATGGGTTTTCTGCCGGCTGGCGTTGGCACCGATGATCAGTTCGTGCTGCAGGCCGAACGCCTCGAATTTGCCATCGACATAGGTATCGAAGCCATAGTCGTCCTGGTCGTAGTCGAAACGACCGGCTCGCACGCTCATGCTGCCGGTGCTGGCGCCGACCGGTACCGTGCCTTCGGAGTAGGCGTATTCGATGTTCTGGTTGTTGTGGGTGTAGATCGAGGCAAAGTTCAGCGTCCAGTCATCGTTGAAGTGGTGCTTGAGGTCGGCAAAGCCGGTAATGCGCTGGCTTTGCAGGTCGTTCCAGCTGACCCCCAGGCAGGTGGAACGCGACAGCTTCAGGTCACTGCCATCGGCGTAGCGTGGCACACCGGCATAGCACGGTGTGGCATCGACATCCTCATAGGCCAGGCCAAAGCCCAGCGTAGTGTCGGGGCTGACATCCCAGTCGATGGCGCCGTACAGAATCTGGTCCTGGCGCTTGGCAATGTCATAGAAGTACTGACGGTCCTGCAGCGCCGCCACGGCCCGGCCACGCACCGTGCCGGATTCGTTGAGCGGGCCGCCCACATCGACCTGGCCGCGGTAGTTGTCCCAGCTACCGGCAGACAGGGTGACGGTGGTAGCGGCTTTTTCCTGGCCGCGTTTGCGCACGAAGTTGACGCCACCGGCGGAGGAACCGGAGCCCTTCATCATGCCAGCCGCACCCTTGAGAATTTCGACGCGGTCATAGAAGGCCATGTCGCTGGAAAAGCTGTTGGCCTGCACGTAGTTGCCACCCACATCCAGCGGCACGCCGTCGTACTGGTACTGGCCGTCCAGGTTGAAACCGCGGGAATAGAAATACTTGCCGCCCATGGGCGAGTCGTACACGGTGATGCCCGGGGTCTTGTCCAGCACCTGTTCCAGGGTGTTGAGGTTCTGGTCGTCGAGCATCTTGCGGGTCATGACGGTGACCGACTGCGGGGTTTCCTTCAGCGTGTGCACACCCTTGCCTATGGTCACGGCGCGGGCGGTGTAAGACTGAGTGCCTTCGCTGGTCGCATCCAGCCGGTTGGCATCGATGTTCAGTGGCCCCAGTTCCATCGCCGAACCGTTGTCTGAAGGCACCAGCACATAGCCGCCATTACCCTGGCGTTGTGCCTGCAAGCCACTGTTGCTCAGCAGCCGCACCAGCCCTTCCTCGATGCTGTAGCTGCCTTCCAGGCCTGCGCTGTTCAGGTTGCGCGTTTGCTCAGTGTCGAACGAAATGGTCACACCCGCCTGCACGCCAAACTGGGTGATGGCGTTGCCCAGCGGGCCAGCCGCGACGTGGTAGGCAGTCTGGCTCTGGGCCATGGCCTGGGCAGGCATCAGCAGCAAGGCTGGCGCGCTGGCCAGGGACATGCCGAACAGCACCAGGCGCACGGCCTGGCTCAGCGTGGTAGGGGTGGGGTGCAGGTGAGGCATTGGGTGATCCTTCCGAGTTATGGCAGAAAGTCGCTGTCGTCGCGGCTTGTGTCAGGGACGGACGAGAATCAAAATCAGCAAGATTTGAGCGAAAGTTTTTTCACCAGCCGTTCAGGCGGGTTCCACATTCACCCAGTAGCGGCTGAGGTAGCGCACCTTTACAGGCAGGGTTTTCGGCAGGTTGGCCAGCGCAATATCGGTATCGTCGATACGGAATGCGCCGGAAATGCTCATGGCCTGGATTGATGAGGCGCAGCGCAGCACGCCCGGCCGATAGCGGCCCAGCTCTTCGATGAAGTCGCCCAGGCGCCAGTCGTTCACGCTCAGCATGCCCTGTAGCCAGGCCGTGGAGTCGGCGGGCAGGGCATGGGCAAGGGTGAAGTCTTGCTGGTCAAAGCGCGTTTGCTGCCCGGCCTGCACGTGCAGCACCCGGTCAGGATGGCGCTGCGGGCGTACATCGACGCTGGCCTGCAACACGCCTACGCGTGTCTGTTGTGCCAGTTTGCGAACGCTGAACTCGGTACTGTGGGCCAGCACGCTGCCGTCGTCGGTGTGCACGATGAACGGGCGCTGCTGAATGTCGCTGGCCGGGCGCACGAGGATCTCCCCCTGGTACAGCTGGATTGCCCGCACTTTCCTGTCAAAGCGCACATCAAGCGCGGTACCCACGTTCAGCTCCAGCTGCGAGCCATCCGCCAGCTCTACAGCGCGCCGCTCGCCGGTAGCGGTACGTTGTTGCGCCATCAAGGCGCGATAGGGCACCTGCTCGGTTGCCAGCCAGCCACCGCCGCCCATGGCCAGCAGCAGGCTCAGCACTTTCAGCACATCGCGCCGCTGCGTCTGCGCCGCCCCCAGGCTGGACAGCGCCGCGTGTGGCGGCACCATGGCCCATTGTTGCTGAAGCTTTTCAACGCGCGCCCAGGCAGCGGCATGCTGAGGGCTGGCCTGCAGCCACTGGCGCCAGGCGTGGGTGCGGGCTTCATTGCTGTCGCCATCGTTGAGCTGCACGTACCAGGTGGCAGCGGCTTCCAGGGTTTTGACGTCCATGCCGTTCAGCCTTCGACGGCCAGCAGGCAGCGGGTCATGGCCTTGATCAGGTGATTCTTCACCGTTGTGACCGATACACCGAAGCGCTCGGCCGCAGCACCGTAGGTCAGGCCTTCCAGTTGCACGGCGAGAAAGATGGCACGGGTCTTGGGGCCGAGTTCGTCAAGCAGGCTGTCCACGGCCATCAGCATTTCGATGATCGACAGGCGAACCTCTGGTGATACCTCCACCGGCTCCGGTCGCAGGGCCAGGGCTTGCAGGTAGGCTTTTTCGATGGCGCGGCGGCGCACTTTGTCGATCAGCAGGGAGCGGGCGATGGCGCTGAGGTAGCTGCGCGGTTCGCGAATGGGTAGCTGGCTGCGGGCCGTCATGACCCGCAGGAACGTATCGTGCGCCAGGTCGGAGGCATCGGCTGCGTTTCCCAGGCGGGCGCGCAGCCAGCCTTTCAGCCAGCTGTTGTTTTCGCTGTAGAGCAGGTGAAGGGCCTGGTGATCGAGCGTCGACATGGCGTCAAATTCGCAATATGAATAGGAATTGATCGCATTGTCGCGATGAGCCAAGGTGATTGCAAGGAGGGTTTGTCCATTGGGGCTGCGATCCAGCCCCAAGCACTGAGATTAGAACCCCGCCTCCAGGCCCAGCAGGTCCTGCACGGTCTGCCGCCGGCGAATCATGCGCAGCGCCCCTTCCTCGATCAGGAACTCCGGCAGCAACGGCCGGCTGTTGTAGTTCGACGACATCGACGCCCCATAGGCCCCGGCATCGTGAATCACCAGCAAATCGCCCACCTGCGCCTGGGGCAGGTCTTGTGGGGTCAGTTCCTGGTCATCCTGGGTGAACACATCCCCCGACTCGCACAGCGGCCCGGCCACCACGGTCGGCTGGCGGGGGCGTTCCACTGGCTGACCGTTGGCATCGAGCAGGGTCATGCCGTGGTACGCACCGTACATCGCCGGGCGCATCAGGTCGTTGAAGCCGGCGTCGATCATCACGAAGGTATTGCGCCCCACCTGCTTCACGGCGCGCACTTCGGCCACCAGGTAGCCCGACTCCGCCACCAGGAAGCGCCCAGGCTCGATCTCCATGCGCACCGGGTGGCCGAGCATCGCTTCGATTTCCTTGCGTGCCACCGCCCAGGTCTGGGCGTAGCGCTGCAGGTCGACCGGTTTGTCGGTGCTGCGGTAAGGGGTGGAGAGCCCGCCGCCGATGGAAAACGCTTCGATATCCACGCCCAGGCGGCCAATCAGCTCGATCATCGAGCGAGCCACCTGCTCCAGGTGCTGGTAGTCCACACCAGAACCAATGTGCATGTGCACGCCCACCAGGTGCAGGCCATGGGCCTTGATGCAGACCAGTGCCTCCTCCAGCTCTTCGTGCCAGATGCCGTGCTTGCTGTTCTCGCCGCCGGTGTTTGTCTTGCGGCTGTGGCCATGGCCAAAGCCCGGGTTGATGCGGATCCACACGCGGTGGCCGGGCGAGCGTTCACCCAGCTGGCGCAGCATGTCGATGGAGCCCGCGTTCACTTCGATCTTCGAGGCCACCACGCGCTCCAGGGTCGGCCGGTCCAGCGCGTCGCAGGTCAGCACCACGCCGGCAGGGTCGCCGTCCACGCGGGCACCCGCTGCGAAGGCCCGTTCCATCTCACCCAGCGATACGGCATCCAGCACCAGGCCATGGGCGCGCATCAGGCGCAGCACATGCAGGTTAGGGTTGGCTTTCTGGGCGAAGCGTACGGTGTCGAACACCTTCAACTGCTCGACACGTTCGGCGATGGTGCTGGCGTCGTACGCCCACAGCGGCGAGCCGTGCTGGCGGACAGCTTCGGCCAGGAGGGAGAAAGGTGCGGTCATGGTGGCGCTACTCATATAAGGATGACCACGAGGATGAGCCAAACCAGGAATTCAGAAAAATAGCTATTTTTCTGCCGGTCATTCATATCTGATATACCCATTGCTGACTTTGCCGGGTACTGCTGTGAAACTCTCTGTCCGCCATATCGAAGTGTTCCGCGCCATCATGGCCGCTGGCAGTGTGACCGGTGCGGCGCGCCTGCTGTTTACCTCGCAGCCCACAGTCAGCCGCGAGCTGGCGCGGCTGGAGCAGTTAACCGGGCTGAACCTGTTCGAGCGCGAGGGTGGGCGCCTGGTGGCGACAGCCCAGGCGTTGCTGTTGATCGAAGAGGTCGAGCGCGCCTACGTCGGGCTGGAGCGGATCGATCGCTTTGCCCAGGCCATTCGCAATTTCGAGCAGGGGAGGCTGGCCATCACTTGCCTGCCGCTGTTCTCTCAGACGTTGCTGCCCAAGGCTTGCCAGCGTTTCCACCAACAGCATCGAGGCGTAAGCGTGAGTATCCTGGCGCAGGAATCGCCATTGTTGGAAGAGTCTCTGGTGGCCCAGCAGCACGACCTTGGCCTGACCGAGGTCGAGCAGATACCGCGCGGTGCCTATGGCGAGCTGCTGTTCAGCGCCAACATGGTGTGCGTGCTGCCCGCGCATCACTCGCTACAGGCAAAAGCCGAGCTGGAACTTGCCGACTTTCACGAAGTGGACTTCATCAACCTGGCCAGCCTGGACACTTACCGCCAGCGCCTGGACCAGCACTTTCGCGCGGCGGGGGTAAACCGCCGCACGGTGATCGAGACCACCAGTGCCGCCTCGGTGTGTGCCATGGTCAGGCAAGGGTTGGGGGTGGCGATCATCAACCCGTTGAGCGGGCTGGAGGCGGCGCAGGGCGGGTTGCCGATCCGCAGGTTGCGGGTGTCGGTGCCGTACCAGGTGATGCTGATACGGCCAGACCACAGGCCGGCATCGGCGGCGGTGGAGCCGTTTTGCGAGGCGCTGCGGGTGCAGGCGCAAGAGATGCAGACAGCGTTGCAGTAAATGCGGGCTCACAACTCGCTGACGAATGTCCCGGTCCCGGCCAAGATGTTCTCCAGGGTTTCTTTAACCTCGTCCAGGTCACTCAGGTCGCTGGTCAGGTTGATCTCCAGCACCTCATCCCCCTTCAGCGCATCGCGGTCGCCGGCTGCCACTTCAATCAGCAGGCGCTTGGCGCTCAGGGTCACTTTCAGCCCGTCCAGCGTCGATGGCTCGTCATCCAGGGTCAGGTCGACGGTGTCTTCGTCCGGGTAGCGAGTAAGCAGAAACATCTGGCCCTTGTCGCTGTGGCAGCACAGGGTCGCCATGTTGTCTTCCTCGTCATCGCAAGGGGTGGCGAAGAGCAGGGCGGTGTTGATTTGCATGAGCGGGCTCGGATCAAAGTGAATGGAAGGGAATTCTGACAGTCTTGCGTACAGGCATAAACGTAAAGTTACCGCCCCTTGACCGAAATTGTCGCAGCGCTGCAAGCGTTGATGACCGATCAGTCGTTAAGCTTCGGCGAGCCCTGGGCGTGCCCGCGCACGTTCAACGTCTGGTTTTACCGTCCGCCTTGCCACGGGTTGGCTATCGTTGATCCGTACACGGCGCACGCAGCGACGCTTCAACTATTACAAAGCCCAAGCGGAGTACCACAGATGGCGTTCTTCACCGCAGCCAGCAAAGCCGACTTCCAGCATCAACTGCAAGCGGCCCTGGCGCAGCACATCAGCGAACAGTCCCTGCCACAAGTGGCGCTGTTCGCCGAGCAGTTCTTCGGCATCATCTCTCTGGACGAACTCACTCAGCGCAGGCTTTCCGACCTGGCCGGCTGCACCCTGTCAGCCTGGCGCATCATCGAACGTTTCGACCCCGAATACCCGCAAGTGCGGGTGTACAACCCTGATTACGAGCGCAACGGCTGGCAATCGACCCACACCGTGGTCGAAGTGCTGCACCACGACCTGCCGTTTTTGGTCGACTCGGTGCGCACCGAGCTCAACCGCCGTGGCTACAGCATTCACACCCTGCAAACCACCGTGCTCAGCGTGCGCCGTGGCGCCAAGGGTGAGTTGTTGGAGCTGCTGCCCAAGGGTACCCAGGGTGAGGGCGTGCGCCACGAGTCGCTGATGTACCTGGAGATCGACCGCTGCGCCAATGCCGCAGAGCTGACCGTGCTGGCCCGCGAAATCGAGCAGGTGCTGGCCGAGGTGCGGGTGGCAGTCGCCGATTTCGAGCCGATGAAGGCCAAGCTGCGTGACGTGGTGGCCGAGGTGGAACAGACCGCCTTCGGCCCGGCGCAACACGAAAAGGGCGAGGTCAAGGCCTTCCTCGAGTGGCTGCTGGACAACCACTTCACCTTCCTGGGCTATGAAGAATTCACCGTCAAGGGCGACGCCGATGGCGGCCAGATGGTTTACGACGAGCAGTCGTTCCTCGGCCTGCCGCGCCGCCTGCGCGTGGGCCTGACGGCCGAAGAGCTGCGCATCGAAGACTACGCCGTGGCCTACCTCAACGAACCGCTGCTGCTGTCGTTCGCCAAGGCCGCGCTGCCCAGCCGCGTGCACCGCCCGGCCTACCCGGACTACGTGTCGATCCGCCAGCTGGACGCCGATGGCAAGGTCATCAAGGAACACCGCTTCATGGGCCTGTACACCTCGTCGGTGTATGGCGAAAGCGTGCATGCCATCCCTTACATCCGCGTCAAGGTAGCCGAAGTCGAGCGCCGCTCGGGCTTCGACCCCAAGGCCCACCTCGGCAAGGAACTGGCCCAGGTGCTGGAGGTGCTGCCGCGCGACGACCTGTTCCAGACGCCGATCGACGAGCTGTTCACCACCGTCATGGCGATCGTACAGATCCAGGAGCGCAACAAGATCCGCGTGTTCCTGCGCAAGGACCCGTACGGCCGCTTCTGCTACTGCCTGGCGTACGTGCCGCGGGAGATCTACTCCACCGAAGTGCGACAGAAAATCCAGCAAGTACTGATGGAGCGCCTGAAGGCCAGCGACTGCGAGTTCTGGACCTTCTTCTCCGAATCGGTGCTGGCCCGTGTGCAACTGATTCTGCGGGTAGACCCGAAAAACCGCATCGACATCGACCCGCAGCAGCTGGAACGCGAAGTCATCCAGGCCTGCCGCTCGTGGCATGACGATTATTCGACGCTGGTAGTGGAGAACTTCGGCGAAGCCCAAGGCACCAACATCCTCGCCGATTTCCCCAAGGGCTTCCCGGCCGGCTACCGCGAACGTTTCGCCGCGCACTCGGCCGTTGTCGACCTGCAACATGTGCTGAACCTGTCGGAAAGCAAGCCGCTGGCCATGAGCTTCTACCAGCCGCTGACCCAGGTGGGAGAGCGCATCCTGCACTGCAAGCTGTACCACGCCGACACCCCGCTGGCGCTGTCCGACGTGCTGCCGATTCTGGAAAACCTCGGCTTGCGCGTGCTGGGCGAGTTCCCGTATCGCCTGCGCCATGCCAGTGGCCGCGAGTACTGGATTCACGATTTTGCCTTTACCTACAGCGAAGGCCTGAGCCTGGATATCCAGCAGCTCAACGACACCCTGCAGGACGCGTTTATCCACATCGTGCGTGGCGATGCCGAGAACGATGCCTTCAACCGTCTGGTACTCACCGCTGGCCTGCCTTGGCGTGACGTGGCGCTGCTGCGCGCTTACGCCCGTTACCTGAAGCAGATCCGCCTGGGCTTCGACCTGGGTTACATCGCCAGCACCCTGAACAACCACACCGACATCGCCCGCGAGCTGACCCGGTTGTTCAAGACCCGCTTCTACCTGGCGCGCAAGCTCACCCAGGACGACCTCGACGACAAGCAGCAGCGCCTGGAACAAGCCATCCTGACCGCGCTCGACGACGTGCAGGTGCTCAACGAAGACCGCATCCTGCGGCGCTACCTGGACCTGATCAAGGCCACCCTGCGCACCAACTTCTATCAGCCGGATGCCAACGGCCAGAACAAGTCGTACTTCAGCTTCAAATTCAACCCCAAGCTGATCCCCGAACTGCCCAAGCCGGTGCCCAAGTTCGAGATCTTCGTTTATTCGCCTCGGGTCGAGGGCGTGCACCTGCGCTTTGGCAACGTCGCCCGTGGCGGCCTGCGCTGGTCTGACCGTGAAGAAGACTTCCGCACCGAAGTGCTGGGCCTGGTCAAAGCCCAGCAGGTGAAGAACTCGGTCATCGTGCCGGTCGGCGCCAAGGGCGGTTTCCTGCCGCGCCGCCTGCCACTGGGCGGTAGCCGGGACGAGATCGCCGCCGAAGGCGTGGCGTGCTACCGCATTTTCATTTCCGGCCTGCTCGACATCACCGACAACCTCAAGGACGGTGGCGTGGTGCCGCCGGCCAACGTGGTGCGTCACGACGATGATGACCCGTACCTGGTGGTGGCGGCCGACAAAGGCACTGCAACCTTCTCCGACATCGCCAACGGCATTGCCATCGACTATGGCTTCTGGCTGGGCGACGCCTTTGCCTCGGGCGGTTCGGCCGGTTATGACCACAAGAAGATGGGCATTACCGCACGCGGCGCCTGGGTGGGTGTGCAGCGCCACTTCCGCGAGCGTGGCATCAACGTGCAGGAAGACCCGATCACCGTCATCGGCGTGGGTGACATGGCCGGCGACGTGTTCGGCAACGGCCTGCTGATGTCCGACAAGCTGCAACTGGTGGCGGCGTTCAACCACCTGCACATCTTCATCGACCCCAACCCCGAGCCTGCGTCCAGCTTTGCCGAGCGCAAGCGCCTGTTCGACCTGCCGCGTTCGGCCTGGAGCGACTACGACACCAGCATCATGTCTGAAGGCGGCGGTATCTTCCCGCGCAGTGCCAAAAGCATCGCCATCAGCCCGCAGATGAAAGAGCGCTTTGCCATCGAGGCCGACCGCCTGACCCCGACCGAGCTGCTGAACGCGTTGCTCAAGGCACCGGTCGACCTGCTGTGGAACGGCGGTATCGGTACCTACGTGAAGGCCAGCAGCGAAAGCCACGCTGATGTCGGCGACAAGGCCAACGACGCGCTGCGGGTCAACGGCAATGAGCTGCGCTGCAAGGTGGTGGGCGAGGGCGGTAACCTGGGTATGACCCAGCTTGGCCGGGTGGAGTTTGGCCTGAACGGCGGCGCCACCAACACCGACTTCATCGACAACGCCGGCGGCGTTGACTGCTCCGACCACGAGGTCAACATCAAGATCCTGCTCAACGAAGTGGTGCAGGGTGGCGACATGACCGAGAAGCAGCGTAACCAGCTGCTGGGCAGCATGACCGACGAAGTCGGCAACCTGGTGCTGGGCAACAACTACAAGCAGACCCAGGCGCTGTCGCTGGCGGCCCGCCGCGCCCGCGAGCGGATTGCCGAGTACAAGCGCCTGATGGCCGACCTGGAAGGCCGTGGCAAGCTGGACCGCGCCATCGAGTTCCTGCCGTCCGAAGAGCAGTTGGCTGAACGCCTGGCTGCCGGCCAGGGCCTGACCCGCGCCGAGCTGTCGGTGCTGATCTCGTACAGCAAGATCGACCTCAAGGAGCAACTGCTCAAGTCGCTGGTGCCGGACGACGACTACCTGACCCGCGACATGGAAACCGCCTTCCCGCCGTCGCTGGTCAGCAAGTTCGCCGAGGCCATGCGCCGCCACCGCCTGAAGCGTGAAATCGTCAGTACCCAGATCGCCAACGACCTGGTCAACAACATGGGCATCACCTTCGTCCAGCGCCTGAAGGAGTCGACCGGTATGAGCCCGGCCAACGTGGCCGGGGCCTATGTGATCGTGCGCGACATCTTCCATCTGCCTCACTGGTTCCGCCAGATCGAGGCCCTGGACTACCAGGTGCCCGCAGAAATCCAGCTCACCCTCATGGACGAGCTGATGCGTCTGGGCCGCCGTGCCACCCGCTGGTTCCTGCGTAGCCGCCGTAACGAGCAGGACGCCGGGCGCGACACCGCACACTTCGGGCCGAAGATCGCGCAGCTGGGGCTCAAGCTGGACGAGCTGCTGGAAGGCCCGACCCGCGAACGCTGGATGGTGCGTTACCAGGGCTTTGTCGACGCCGGTGTGCCGGAGTTGCTGGCGCGCATGGTGGCCGGTACCAGCCACTTGTACACCCTGCTGCCGATCATCGAAGCCGCCGACGTCACCGGCCATGAGCCGGCGCAGGTGGCCAAGGCGTTCTTTGCGGTGGGCAGCGCGCTGGACCTGACCTGGTACTTGCAGGAAATCAGCAACCTACCGGTGGAAAACAACTGGCAGGCCCTGGCCCGCGAAGCGTTCCGCGATGACATTGACCTGCAGCAACGGGCAATCACCATCTCGGTACTGCAGATGGCCGATGCACCGGAAGACATGGACGCCCGCGTGGCGCTGTGGGCCGAGCAGCACCGGGTGATGGTGGAGCGCTGGCGCGCCATGCTGGACGACCTGCGCAATGCCACGGGCACCGACTATGCGATGTACGCGGTGGCCAACCGCGAGCTGGTCGACCTGGCCATGAGCGGGCAGGCGGCAGTGGTGCCGTCCTGAGCTTGAGCTGAAATGAAAAACCCGGCAGAGATGCCGGGTTTTTTTATCCCTGTGCTGGCCTCTTCGCGGGCATGCCCGCGAAAGGGCCAGAACAGGCTTACTTGAACCTGCGCTCCACCCCTTTCTCCACCAGAATCTTCGCCGAAATCTCTTCCACCGAAAAATGCGTGGAATTGATGTTGGGAATGTTCTCCCGGCGGAACAGGTTCTCCACCTCGCGCACTTCGAACTCGCACTGGGCAAAGCTGGAATAGCGGCTGTTGGGCTTGCGCTCGTGGCGGATGGCGGTGAGGCGATCGGGGTCGATGGTCAGGCCGAACAGCTTGTTGTGGTGCTTTTTCAGCACCGCCGGCAGCTGCAGGCGCTCCATGTCGTCCTCGGTCAGCGGGTAGTTGGCGGCGCGGATGCCGAACTGCATGGCCATGTACAGGCAGGTAGGGGTCTTGCCGCAACGCGACACGCCAACCAGAATCAGGTCGGCCTTGTCGTAGTAGTGGGTACGCGCGCCGTCGTCGTTGTCCAGGGCGAAGTTCACCGCCTCGATGCGTTCCATGTAGTTGGAATTACCGCCAATCGAGTGCGATTTACCCACGGAATACGACGAATGGGCGGTCAATTCCTGCTCGAGCGGGGATAAAAACGATGAAAAGATGTCGATCATGAAGCCATTCGACGTCGCCAGGATCTCACGGATGTCCTGATTGACGATGGTGTCGAAGATGATCGGGCGCACCCCGTCACGCTCGGCGGCGGCGTTGATTTGCTGGACCATGGTCCGTGCTTTGTCCGGCGAATCGATGTACGGGCGGGTAAATTTGTTGAACGGAATGCTCTCGAATTGCGCGAGCAAACTCTGGCCCAGGGTTTCGGCAGTGATACCGGTGCCGTCGGAGATGAAGAACGCGGTTCGTTTCATTTGCGATCTGGGCCTTAAGCTGATGACGTTTCTTGGATATGATAAGTTCGGTTTGCCGAATGCGGCTGTCGGCATTCTCACTTATTTTCCAGGTACAGGCCACAAACGCCCGGCCAAGTCACAGAAGACAGGCGGGCGCCTTTTGAGCTTTTCCAACACAGTTAGTGGAGAGATCACCTTGGTAGAGTACGTAGTTTCCCTCGATAAGCTCGGCGTCCATGATGTGGAGCATGTGGGGGGCAAGAACGCATCCCTGGGCGAGATGATCAGCAACCTTGCAGGTGCTGGTGTATCGGTGCCGGGCGGCTTTGCCACTACGGCGCAGGCGTACCGCGATTTTCTCGAACAGAGTGGTCTCAACGACCGGATCCATGCCGCGCTCGACGCGCTGGACGTGGATGACATCAATGCCCTGACCAAGACCGGCGCGCAGATTCGCCAGTGGGTCATGGAAGCCGAGTTCCCGGCACGTCTGGATTCGGAAATCCGAACCGCCTTCGCCGCGATGGCTGCCGGCAACGACAACATGGCGGTTGCCGTGCGCTCCTCGGCCACTGCCGAAGACCTGCCGGACGCCTCGTTCGCAGGCCAGCAGGAAACCTTCCTCAACATCCGTGGCGTCGACAACGTGATCCGCGCGGCCAAGGAAGTGTTCGCCTCGCTGTTCAACGACCGCGCCATCGCCTACCGCGTGCACCAGGGCTTCGACCACAAGCTGGTGGCCCTGTCTGCTGGCGTGCAGCGCATGGTCCGCTCCGAAACCGGCACCGCCGGCGTCATGTTCACCCTCGACACCGAGTCGGGCTTCCGCGATGTGGTGTTCATCACGGGCGCCTACGGCCTGGGTGAAACCGTGGTGCAGGGTGCGGTCAACCCTGACGAATTCTACGTGCACAAGAACACCCTGCAGGCCGGCCGCCCGGCCATCCTGCGCCGCAACCTGGGCAGCAAGGCCATCAAGATGGTCTACGGCGAAGAAGCCAAGGCCGGCCGTTCGGTCAAAACCGTGGAAGTGGACCGCGCCGAGCGCGCACGCTTCTGCCTGAGCGATGCCGAGGTCAGCGAGCTGGCCAAACAGGCCATGATCATCGAGCAGCACTACCAGCGCCCGATGGACATCGAGTGGGCCAAAGATGGCGATGACGGCAAGCTGTACGTTGTCCAGGCGCGCCCTGAGACCGTGAAAAGCCGTTCCAGCGCCAACGTCATGGAACGCTACCTGCTGAAAGAAAAAGGCACCGTGCTGGTCGAAGGCCGTGCCATCGGCCAGCGCATCGGCGCCGGCAAAGTGCGCGTGATCAACGACGTTTCGGAAATGGACAAGGTCCAGCCGGGCGACGTACTGGTTTCCGACATGACCGACCCGGACTGGGAACCGGTGATGAAGCGCGCCAGCGCCATCGTGACCAACCGCGGCGGCCGTACCTGCCACGCGGCGATCATCGCCCGTGAGCTGGGCATTCCGGCCGTGGTCGGTTGCGGCAACGCCACCCAGGTGCTCAAAGACGGCCAGGGCGTGACCGTGTCCTGCGCCGAAGGCGATACCGGCTTCATCTTCGAAGGCGAGCTGGGCTTTGACGTCAAGCAGAACTCCGTCGACGCCATGCCGGAGCTGCCGTTCAAGATCATGATGAACGTCGGTAACCCGGACCGCGCCTTCGACTTCGCCCAGCTGCCCAACGCCGGTGTCGGCCTGGCGCGCCTGGAGTTCATCATCAACCGCATGATCGGTGTGCACCCCAAGGCACTGCTGAACTATGCCGGCCTGCCTGCCGACCTGAAAGACAGCGTCGACAAGCGCATTGCCGGTTACAACGACCCGGTCGGCTTCTATGTCGAGAAACTGGTCGAAGGCATCAGCACCCTGGCGGCGGCCTTCTACCCGAAAAAGGTCATCGTGCGCCTGTCGGACTTCAAGTCCAACGAGTACGCCAACCTGATCGGCGGCAAGCTGTACGAGCCGGAAGAAGAAAACCCGATGCTGGGCTTCCGTGGCGCTTCGCGTTACATCAGCGAATCGTTCCGTGACTGCTTCGAGCTCGAGTGCCGTGCCCTCAAGCGCGTGCGCAACGAGATGGGCCTGACCAACGTCGAGATCATGGTGCCGTTCGTACGCACCCTGGGCGAAGCCAGCCAAGTGGTCGACCTGCTCGCCGAAAACGGGCTGGCCCGCGGCGACAACGGCCTGCGCGTGATCATGATGTGCGAACTGCCGTCCAACGCCATCCTGGCCGAAGAGTTCCTGGAGTACTTCGACGGCTTCTCGATCGGCTCCAACGACCTGACCCAGCTGACCCTGGGCCTGGACCGTGACTCGGGCATCATCGCCCACCTGTTCGACGAGCGTAACCCTGCCGTCAAGAAGCTGCTGGCCAACGCCATTGCCGCGTGCAACAAGGCCGGCAAGTACATCGGCATCTGCGGCCAGGGCCCATCGGACCACCCGGACCTGGCCAAATGGCTGATGGAGCAGGGCATCGAAAGCGTGTCGCTGAACCCGGACTCGGTACTCGAAACCTGGTTCTTCCTGGCCGAAGGCCAAGGCGCGGCCTGATGCTGTAAAACGCGGGGGGACGTCTGGCGTACCCCCGCCTGGTTTTTTCCAGGGCGAGTTCCAGCAATGGATCCCGCCCTTTTTTGTGCACCAAGCAACCTTATGCAAAGCAGCAGCACTCTATTCCCCGTGGCCCTGCTCAGTGCCGAGCGCCGCGGCGACCTCAGCGAAGACGTGTACCGGATCAAGGCTGGCAACGGCCCGGACCCTAGCGTCGAGCTGGCCATCACCCGCCTGGGGTTGGCCGACCATGGCCGTGCCCAGGGCGTGCCGGTCATTCTTCTGCACGGCAGTTTTTCCAACCGGCGTTTCTGGTATTCGCCCAAAGGTATTGGCTTGGGCGCCTACCTCGCCCGTGCCGGTTTTGATGTGTGGATCCCGGAAATGCGCGGTCACGGCCTGTCACCACGCAACCGTGCCTGGCGGCACAACAGCGTTGCGGCCTATGCCCGTGATGACCTGCCACTGATTGCCGCGTTCGTGCGCGAGCAGTCGGGCCAGGCGCCGCACTGGGTTGGCCATTCCTTGGGCGGCACCACCCTGGTGGCGGCGCTTGGGGGTGGTTTCCTGGGTGCCGAACAGGTGGCCAGCGTGGCGCTGTTCGGCACCCAGATCAGCCGTGTCTACTGGCCGTTGAAGGTGCCACCGCTGGTGTGGGGGGCGAAGCTGGTGCTCAAGCGCTGGGGGCAGATATCCGGGCCTCGCTTCAAACGTGGGCCGGAAGACGAGCCGATTGGCCTGGCGCTGGAAAGCATGCGCTGGCATGGCCTGTTCGGACGCTTTGGCGACAAGCAGAACGACTGGTGGGCGGGGCTGGCAGAGGTGGATGTGCCGCTGCTGGCAGTGGCCGGCGCGGGGGACTTCCAGGACCCGGTGTGGGCCTGCCGCAAGCTGTTCGAGCAGTTGGGGGGCGAGCGCAAGCAGTTCCTGCGACTGGGGCGTGAGGAAGGTTTTGAGGCCTTTGGGCATGTCGACATGCTGGTGAGCAAGGCTGCGCAGGCGCAGGTATGGCCGTTGGTGGAGCGCTGGTTGCGTGATCCATTGCTGCCGGTGCATGCCTCCACCGTGGCTCAGGAACCTTTGCCAGTCAGTTGATCTTGCATCGACTGGGTCGGCCTCTTCGTGGGCGTGCCCGCGAAAGGGCCGGTACAGGATGAATACAAATGACTGCCCGGTCCCGGATGACTGCAACGGCCTCCAAGGTGTAGCCTTGGCCGATACCCGCTTTCGTTGTGACTGACAGGAGCTTCCCATGCAGCATTACGTAACGCCCGACCTGTGTGACGCCTACCCCGACCTGGTACACGTGCTGGAACCCATGTTCAGCAATTTTGGCGGCCGCGATTCGTTCGGTGGCCAGATCGTCACCATCAAGTGCTTCGAGGACAACTCGTTGGTCAAGGAGCAGGTCGAACTCGACGGCAAGGGCAAGGTCCTGGTGGTCGATGGTGGTGGTTCGCTGCGCCGTGCGCTGCTGGGCGACATGCTTGCGGAAAAAGCCGCCAAAAACGGTTGGGAAGGCCTGGTGATCTATGGCTGCGTGCGTGACGTCGATGTGCTGATCCAGACCGACGTCGGCGTGCAGGCCCTGGCCAGCCACCCGATGAAAACCGACAAGCGTGGTATCGGTGACCTCAATGTGGTGGTGACCTTCGCCGGCGTTACCTTCCGCCCGGGCGAGTACGTGTATGCCGACAACAATGGCGTACTGGTTTCGCCAAGCCCGCTGAAAATGCCGGAGTGATGCGCCCCACGCGCTGATGGAGCTTTGATGTTCGAGGAAGACAACGCGCAGTGGGGGCTGGTGCATGCCCTGGTGCTCGATGGTAAAGGCGGCGCGCGCTCGATTGCCCGTACCGAACTGGACAGCTTGCAACTGCAACCAGAGCAGAGCCTGTGGCTGCACTGGGACCGCAGCCATCCGCAAACCCGTACCTGGCTGCTGCATGACAGTGGCCTGAGCGAGTTCGCCTGCGAGCTGCTGCTGGAAGAAAATACCCGGCCGCGCCTGCTGCCCATGGCGGACGAACAGCTGCTGCTGTTCCTGCGCGGGGTCAACCTCAACCCGGGTGCCGAGCCTGAAGACATGGTTTCGGTACGTATTTTCGCCGAGGCACAGCGGGTTATCTCGTTGCGCCTCAGGCCGTTGCGTGCCAGTGACGAAATTCTCCAGCAACTGGAACAGGGCAGGGGGCCGAAATCGGCCTCCGAACTGTTGCTGTTGATGGGCGAACTGCTCACTGAAAAGGTTCAGGGCCTGGTGAGTGATCTGGCCGAACTGGTCGACCTGGAAGAAGAAAAGGTCGAAACCGACGAGCGGTACACCCCTGAGCATGGCAGCCTGCAGCAGATCCGCCGTCGTGCCGCCGGCCTGCGCCGTTTCCTTGCTCCGCAACGGGAAATCTACGCCCAGTTGTCGCGCAGTAAATGGAGCTGGTTCGCCAATGCCGACGCCGATTACTGGAACGAGCTCAATAACAGCCTGATCCGCTACCTCGAAGAACTGGAGCTGACCCGCGAGCGCGCTGCGCTGGTGCTGGAAAGCGAAGATCGGCGGCGCAGCGAGCGGATGAACCGCACCATGTACCGTTTTGGCATCATCACCTGCATCTTTTTGCCCATGAGCTTCATCACCGGGCTGCTGGGCATTAATGTCGGCGGTATTCCGGGGGCGGATAATCCGTTGGGCTTTCTGTTCGCCTGCATCGTCGTGCTGGGGCTGGCGGTGGGGCAGTGGTGGCTGTTCCGGCGGTTGCGATGGGTTTAGGTGTGCATTTTGAAACATTCGTACCAATGGGATGTGTGACCCATTGCCCGGCCATCTCGTCTCTTGCTGACACTGCGCGAGGTGCCCATGCACGATCCGTTTGAAGAATCCCTGCGCGACCTGCTCAAGGCGTCACCCTCCGGCAATGACCGGGACGACCGGGACGACGCCGCTTGCCTGGGTCGCGTACTGAAAACCGCCAACCGCCAGGTTGGCGCGGGTGATCTGTTCAGCCTGCTTGGCCGCTGGAGCCAGGCGCTGCTCATCGCCGTCAATAATGGCTCGGCGCATGTCGCGCCGGTGCGTCGACACTCTTCCCGCAACGCTGCCACCGGCAGCAAAGCAGATAAGGCCGATTGAATATGGAACTCGATCTCTGGACCCAGAGCCTGGTCACCGCAATGACTGCCCTTTGGACCAAGGTAGCGAACTTCATCCCCAACCTGTTCGGCGCGCTGGTCGTGGTGCTGCTCGGTTTCGTGGTGGCCAAGCTGCTCGACACACTGCTGTCCAAGCTGCTGGCCAAGTTTGGCCTGGACCGCCTGATGGCCGGCACCGGCCTCACCAAGATGCTTGGCCGGGTCGGCATTCAGGTGCCGATCTCGACCCTGATCGGCAAGATCGTCTACTGGTTCGTGCTGCTCATCTTCCTGGTCTCGGCCGCCGAGTCGCTGGGCCTGGAGCGGGTGTCGGCCACCCTCGACATGCTTGCCCTGTACCTGCCGAAGGTGTTCGGCGCGGCCTTGGTGCTGCTGGCCGGCGTGCTGCTGGCACAAATTGCCAATGGCCTGGTGCGCGGCGCTGCCGAAGGCATCGGCCTGGAATACTCGGCAGGGCTTGGGCGCATTACCCAGGGCCTGGTGATCATCATCAGCATCTCGGTGGCCATCAGCCAGCTGGAGGTGAAAACCGACCTGCTGAACCACGTTATCGTCATCGGGCTGATTACCGTTGGTCTGGCCGTTGCCTTGGCCATGGGCCTTGGCAGTCGCGAGATCGCCGGGCAGATCCTGGCCGGCATTTACGTGCGCGAGCTGTATCAGGTCGGCCAGCAGGTGCGGATTGGAGAGGTTGAAGGGCACATCGAGGAAATCGGCACGGTCAAGACAACGCTGCTGACCGATGATGGCGAACTGGTGTCGCTGTCCAACCGCGAGTTGCTCGAGCAGCGTGTCAATAGCCGCTAACCGCACAAAAGCTGTTAATGTATGCCGCCGCGAAATTCGACCCACGGGGTCGCGCGGCGACATTGACCTGACTGTCGGCCAGATCCGTTTTGAATAAAGTTCATTCGCCGCCCATGCGTTATGACCCCCGCGAGCTCACGGACGAAGAGTTGGTGGCGCGTTCGCATGAGGAGCTGTACCACGTTACCCGCGCCTATGAAGAGCTCATGCGGCGCTACCAACGGACCCTGTTCAACGTCTGTGCGCGTTATCTGGGGAACGACCGGGACGCGGACGATGTCTGTCAGGAAGTGATGCTGAAAGTGCTGTACGGCCTGAAGAACTTCGAAGGTAAATCCAAGTTCAAGACCTGGCTCTACAGCATCACCTACAACGAGTGCATTACCCAGTACCGCAAGGAGCGCCGTAAACGCCGGTTGATGGATGCCTTGAGTCTGGACCCTGTCGAAGAGGCGTCCGAGGACAAGGCCCCGAAGCCGGAAGAAAAAGGCGGGCTGGACAAATGGCTGGTGCATGTGAACCCGATTGACCGGGAGATTCTGGTGCTTCGTTTTGTCGCAGAACTGGAATTTCAGGAAATTGCCGACATCATGCACATGGGCCTGAGCGCGACAAAAATGCGCTACAAACGCGCGCTAGACAAGCTTCGGGAGAAATTTGCCGGCCTCGATGAAACTTAGTGGCGTGCAAATATCTCTAACGAATCGGCGAGTTCTGCTAGACTTGCCGTCGAGTTGTCCCCCGTGTTCGTGGTGGGACGGCTTAACTATCACCAGATGGGGATTTAACGGATGAAATTGAAAAACACCTTGGGCTTGGCCATTGGTTCGCTCGTAGCCGCCACTTCGATTGGCGCTATGGCACAAGGTCAAGGCGCCGTCGAGACCGAAGTTTTCTACAAGAAAGAATTCTTCGACAGCCAGCGCGACTTCAAGAACGACGGCAACCTGTTCGGCGGCTCGATCGGTTACTTCCTGACCGACGACGTTGAACTGCGTCTGGGCTACGACGAAGTACACAACGCTCGTGGCGAAGACGGCAAGAACATCAAGGGCTCGAACACCGCCCTGGACGCCGTTTACCACTTCAACAACCCGTACGACGCTATCCGTCCGTACGTTTCCGCTGGTTTCTCGCACCAGTCGCTGGGCCAGACCGGCCGTGGCGGTCGTGACCACTCCACCTTCGCCAACGTTGGCGCTGGCGCCAAGTGGTACATCACCGACATGTTCTACGCCCGTGCCGGCGTTGAAGCTCAGTACAACATCGACCAGGGCGACACCGAGTGGGCTCCAAGCGTTGGTGTTGGCCTGAACTTCGGCGGTAGCCCGAAGCAAGCCGCAGCCGCTCCGGCTCCAGTTGCTGAAGTCTGCTCCGACTCCGACAACGACGGCGTTTGCGACAACGTCGACAAGTGCCCAGACACCCCGGCCAACGTTACCGTTGACGCCGACGGCTGCCCGGCTGTTGCCGAAGTCGTTCGTGTTGAGCTGGACGTGAAGTTCGACTTCGACAAGTCGGTCGTCAAGCCAAACAGCTACGGCGACATCAAAAACCTGGCTGACTTCATGAAGCAGTACCCACAAACCACCACCGTGGTTGAAGGTCACACTGACTCCGTGGGTCCAGACGCTTACAACCAGAAGCTGTCCGAGCGTCGTGCCAACGCTGTCAAGCAAGTGCTGACCCAGCAGTACGGCGTAGAATCCAGCCGTGTTGACTCGGTAGGCTACGGCGAAACCCGTCCGGTTGCTGACAACGCCACCGAAGAAGGCCGTGCTATCAACCGTCGCGTTGAAGCTCAGGTAGAAGCTCAGTCCAAGTAATTGGCCTGATGTTTCATGAAAAACCCGGCCTCGGCCGGGTTTTTCTTTGCTCGGATTTTACCCGGCGACTGCCAACAGTCTCTGAACCTGTCGTTCGTCAACCACCTCGCCAATCACCAGAATCGCCGGGCTACGCAAACCAAATCCCTGTGCATCTTCGACCATCCCCCGCACATCGCTCCTGCACTCTCGCTGCTGCGGCAATGAGGCATTCTCGATCATCGCCACTGGCATTCCGGGTGCCATGCCACCCTCCAGCAACCCCTGGCGAATCTGCTCCAGTCGCGCGACCCCCATGTACACCACCAACGTTGTCCCGCCCTGGGCCAAGGCTGCCCAGTTCAGCTCGCTGTCGTCCTGCGTATGCGCCGTTACCAGCGTCACCCCTCGGCTCACCCCGCGTGAGGTCAGCGAAATCCCGCATTGCGTGGCGCCTGCCAGACCGGCCGTGATGCCGTTGACCAACTCCACCTCAATACCATGCCCCTGTAGCCACAGTGCCTCTTCGCCGCCACGGCCAAAAATGCACGGATCTCCACCCTTGAGCCGTACCACGCAACGTCCTTGCCGAGCATGGCGCAGCATCAGGCGCTGGATGAACGCTTGTGGCGTGGAGCGGCAGCCGCCACGCTTGCCCACGGCAATCACCCGGGCCTGCGGGCAATGCTCCAGCACCGCCGGGTTGACCAGGTCGTCGATCATTACCACTGCCGCTTGCTGCAAGGCACGCACGGCCTTGAGGGTGAGCAGTTCAGGGTCGCCAGGGCCGGCGCCTACCAGCCAGACTTTTGCATTCATCGGGTATTCCTCGTTGGCAGGGTGTGCTCAGCCTTTGAGCAGGCCAAGCAGCAGGATCAGGTTGAGTAGCAACGACAGCAGGGCCAGGGTGCGCCATACCTTCAACGGCTCGCGTTCCAGCAAGGGGCGTGGCCTGTCAGGCAGCTCTTGGCGGTCGCCACGCTCAAGCAGCAACAACCAGTGTTCGGCCGTTTCGAAGCGCTGCGCCGGATCGGCCGCCACCGCCTGCTGCAGGTTGTGCTGCAGCCATTCCGGCAAGTCGGGGCGGTAGCGTGCAGCGTTGACCGGCTGACCGAAGCGCGGGCGCTGAAAGGCTTCCACCTCGCCATACGGGTAGTGCCCGGTCAGCAGGTGATACAGCGTCACGCCCACGGCATACAGGTCCTGTCGCGGGCTGGGTGGTTGGCCGTCGAACGCTTCCGGGGCGATGTACGAGGGCGTGCCGGGCACGTCGTGCAACGGGTCTTCGGAAAGGCCGGGGCAATAGGCCAGACCGAAATCCAGCAGGCGCAGTTGGCCATCGCTGCCCAGGTGCAGGTTGTCTGGCTTGATGTCGCGGTGCAGCAGGTTGCGCCGGTGCAACACGCCAACCGCCTGCAGCAGTTGCCGGGCCGTTTCGAGCCACTGCGGCAGGGGCAGCGGACCATGCTCGGCCAGCAGGGTGGCAAGGCTTTGGCCGGGGTACTCGCGCATCACGTAGTACAGGTGTTGCCGCTGGCTGGCCGCATGCAACTCGGGGAAGTGGCGGCCTGCAACCCGGCGCAGGAACCACTCCTCGAGCAACAGCGCTTGCGCAGCACCGGGCTCTTGTTCGCGTTCGGCAGGCAGGGTCTTGAGAAGCCAAGGTTGGCCTTGGCTGTCGCGCACCCGGTATAGCAGCGACTGGCGGCTTTGTGAAAGCAGGCAGTCGGCCCGCCAGTCATCGATCACTTGGCCTGTTCGCAGCGCGCCGGGCACCGGCCACTGCTGCAATTGCGCCAGGGTATCGCCCAGGTTGGCGGTGCCCAGCTGTTCGACGTACACCAGCAAGGCACTGGCATTGTCCTGGCTGCCATTGAGGTGCGCGCTGGCAACCAGTGTGTCGACGGCCAGTTGCAAGTCGGTCTGATCGCGCAGCACGGCCTGGATGTGTTGGTCGCCCAGGCTGGCCCAGACCCCGTCGCTGACCAGCAGGAAGCACTCGCCTGGCTGCAGCTCGCCCTCCAGGTAATCCACCAGCAGGTGCTGGTCCAGGCCCAGTGCGCGTTTTAGTACATGCTGCATGCCCGGCTGGTCCCACACATGGTCTTCGCTCAGGCACTGCAGGCGCCCGGCGTACCAGCGGTAAACCCGGCAATCACCCACATGGGCCAAGGTGAAGCGCCGGCCACGTAACACCAGTGCGCTGAGTGTGGTCAGCAAAGGCTGGCCGCTGCCCTGGGCGCGCAACCAGCGGTTCTGAGCCAGCAGCAGGCGGTCCAGCGCCTGGGCCACGCTCCAGGTGGCGGGGGTGGCGTAGTAGTCCAGCGCCAGTGCCTGCAAACTGGCGCGTGCTGCCAGGCCGCCATCGGCGCATTGGCTGACGCCGTCGGCGAGGGCGAACAGGTAGCCCTTGCTGGCGGCCAGCTCCGGCGCCGGGGTGACCAGGCGCAGGGCATCCTGGTTTTCCTCGCGTGGCCCGGTAGCGCTGGCTTGGGCGAACTTCAGTTGCAGGCTCATGGATGTCACTCAGACCCGTGCAGCGGTCACGGCTGCCGAGCCCCAGGTGGTGCGCCAGCGTTGTTTCACGCCATGCAGGCCGAACCAGGCCAGCAGGCCCAGGCTGGCGAACAGCCACAACCCCAACTGGTATTCACCGGTGTGCTGCTTGATGGTGCCAAGCCCGGCTGCCAGCAGGAAACCACCGATACCGCCGGCCATGCCGATCAGCCCGGTCATCACGCCGATCTCCTGGCGGAAGCGCTGTGGTACCAACTGGAATACCGCACCATTACCGGCGCCCAGGCCAAGCATGGCGCTTACGAACAGCGCCAGAGCGGCGGCTGCGGACGGCAGGTTGAAACCGACTGCCGCGATGCAGATGGCTGCCACGCTGTACATGCCCAACAGGGTGCGGATACCGCCGAAGCGGTCGGCCAGGGCGCCGCCGAGCGGGCGCATCAGGCTGCCGGCGAAGACGCAGGCGGCGGTGTAGTAGCCGGCGGTGACCGGGCTCAGGCCGTACTGGTCGCTGAAGTAGCCGGGCAGGGCGCTGGCCAGGCCGATGAAACCGCCAAAGGTGACGCTGTAGAAGAACATGAACCACCAGCTGTCACGGTCGCCGAGGGCCTTGAGGTAGTCGGCCATCGCTTTTGGCTTGGGGCGTTGTGGCGCATTGCGCGCGAGCAGGGCGAACACCACCAGCGCCAGCGACAACGGAATCAGCGCGAAGCCGAACACATTGTTCCAGCCAAAGCCGGCAGCCAGCGCGGGGGCCAGCAGGGCGGCGAACACGGTGCCGGAGTTGCCGGCACCGGCGATGCCCATGGCCTTGCCCTGATGCTGCGGCGGGTACCACTGTGAAGCCAGCGGCAACGACACGGCAAACGACGCACCGGCAAAGCCGAGGAACACGCCCAGCAGCAGGGCCTGTTCGTAGCTGTGCACCCCCAGGTGCCAGGCGCCCGCCAAGGCGACGATGACGACCACCTGGCCGATCAGCCCGGCTGTTTTGGGTGACAGGCGGTCAACCAGCACGCCCATGGCGAAGCGCAGGATCGCCCCGGCCAGGATCGGCGTGGCCACCATCAGGCCCCGTTGTTGTGCACTCAGTTGCAGGTCGGCGGCAATCTGCACCGCCAGCGGGCCCAGCAGGTACCAGACCATGAAGCTGAGGTCGAAGTACAGGAACGCGGCGAACAGCGTGGGCACATGCCCGGATTTCCAGAAGCTGGTACTCATCGAACACCTCACTCGGCAATGCAACGGAACGAAAAAGACGCCGCCACCCGCTCCACGGTCGTGGAGGGGAGAGCGACGTCTTTGTCGGGATTTAAGTGGGGCAACCGCCGTTGGCTACCGGTGCAATAACCTCAGCAAGAGCCGGGCCAACTGTTGTTTCCTGTGATGGCCCTATCGCCGGCTGCATCAGCCCAGCATTTCGTGCATGGCAATGATCTGCTCGGCCACCTGGATCAGCTTCTGCTGCCGGCTCATGGCCTGGCGGCGCATCAGGGTGTAGGCCTGTTCTTCGTTGCAATCCTTCATTTTCATCAGCAAACCCTTGGCCTGCTCGATACGCTTGCGCTCGGCCAGCTGCTGGTCGCGCGCCAGCAGCTGCGCCCTAAGCGCCTGGTCACTTTCAAAGCGGGCCATGGCCACATCCAGAATCGGCTGCAGCCGGGCAGCATGGATGCCTTCGACGATGTAGGCACTGACGCCTGCCTGGATCGCCTGGCGCATCACGCCAGGGTCGTGCTCGTCGGTGAACAGCACGATGGGGCGCGGCTGGTCGCGGCTGACCAGCACCACCTGTTCCATCACGTCGCGGTCCGGTGAGTCGGTATCGATCAGTACTACATCCGGGCGCACCGTTTCGACGCAGGCGGGCAGGTCGATGGTCAGGCCTGGGGCTTCGGTAACCTCGAAGCCGGCCTCGATCAACGCCGCCTTGAGGCGGCCGAGTTTGTTCTGGGTGTCGTCGATCAGCAGAATGCGCAACATGTTGGTCCCCCTCACGCGCCGACGCGGGCATCGGGCAGGTCGCCCAGGGCATGCAGGCTGAAGCTGCGGGCATAGCCATAAGGATCGCTGCCGTCCCAGCGGATGCCATCGATCAGCAGGCTGTTGCGCATCGGCTGTTCGGGGCACGCGACGCCCAGGCTTTGCGCCGCCTCGCTGTACAGCGCCAACTGCTGAACCTGCCGAGCCACACCGAGGTAGTCGGGGTCTTCGCGCAACAGGCCCCAGCGGCGGAACTGGGTCATGAACCACATGCCGTCGGACAGGTACGGCAGGTTGGCTCGGCCCTGGTCGAACAGGCGCAGGGCGTGCGGGTCTTGCCACTGGTTGCCCAGGCCATCCTGATAGTGGCCGAGCAGGCGGGGCTCGATGCTGTCCAGCGGGGTGTCCAGGTAGGCGTTGCCGCTAAGCAGTTGCGCAGTGCTGCGGCGGTTTTCGGGGCTTTGCTCGATGAACCGGCTGGCGGCGAGGATCGCCTTGATGAGCGCGCGGGCGCTGTTGGGGTAGTGTTCGGCGAAGGCGCGAGCACACGCCAGCACCTTTTCCGGATGGTCTGGCCATATCGACTGGCTGGTGGCCAGGGTAAAGCCCTGGCCCTTGGCCACAGCATCGGCGGCCCAAGGCTCACCCACGCAGAAGCCGTCGATGCGCCCCGCCTGGATATGCGCGGCCATCTGGGCCGGCGGCACCACGACGCTGTCCACGTCGCGCAGCGGGTGGATGCCTTGGCTGGCCAGCCAGTAATACAGCCACATGGCGTGGGTGCCAGTGGGGAAGGTCTGGGCGAAGGTCAGGCGTGCGCCATGCTGGTGCACCAGGCGCGCCAATGCTTCAGGGTTGGTCACGCCTTTGCGCTGCAAGGCAGGGGAGAGGTTGATGGCCTGGGCGTTCTGGTTCAGGCCCATGAGCACCGCCATGTCACTGGCCGGTACGCCACCGATGCCCAGGTGCACGGCATAGACCAGGCCATACAGGCAGTGCGCGGCATCCAGCTCGCCGCTGACCAGCTTGTCGCGCAGCCCGGCCCAGGAGCCTTGGCGCTTGAGGTTGAGGGTAAGGCCGTATTGCTGGGCGAAGCCCTGGGTGGCGGCGACCACCACCGAGGCGCAGTCGGTCAGTGCCATATAGCCGATGTTCAGGCTGGGCTTTTCCGGCGCGTCACTGCCATTGACCCAGGCCAGGGGCGTTGCTCGGGGTACGGTGTTCACAAGGTTCCTCGCCTGTACGGATAAGGCTGTGGGCCAAACCGGTGCAACCGATGTGCCAAGGGTAGCCGGGGTGCTTGGCGGCCCCACGATTTGCTGTCCTGTCAGCCCCAGGCTGGCTATAATCGCCCCCTCACTCACCCCGAGCCTTGCCCGCCCATGTATACCCTGGCCCGCCAGCTGCTGTTCAAGCTTTCCCCGGAAACTTCCCACGACCTGTCCCTGGACCTGATCGGTGCCGGTGGCCGTCTTGGCCTCAATGGCATGCTGTGCAAGCAGCCGGCGGCATTGCCGGTTTCGGTCATGGGCTTGAACTTCGCCAACCCGGTGGGCCTGGCCGCAGGCCTGGACAAGAATGGCGCGGCCATCGACGGCTTTGCCCAGCTGGGCTTCGGCTTCGTCGAAATCGGTACCGTCACTCCGCGCCCGCAACCGGGCAATCCCAAGCCGCGGTTGTTCCGCCTGCCGGAAGCGACGGCCATCATCAACCGCATGGGCTTCAACAACCTGGGCGTCGATCACTTGCTCGGCCGCGTGCGTGCCTCGCGCTACAACGGCGTGCTGGGCATCAACATCGGCAAGAACTTCGACACCCCGGTCGAGCGCGCCGTGGATGACTACCTGATCTGCCTGGACAAGGTGTACACCGCCGCCAGCTACATCACCGTCAACGTCAGCTCGCCGAATACCCCGGGCCTGCGCAGCCTGCAGTTCGGCGATTCGCTCAAGCAGTTGCTCGACGCCCTGGCCGAACGCCGCGAGCAACTGGCGGCTACCCATGGCAAGCGTGTACCGCTGGCCATCAAGATCGCCCCGGACATGAGTGACGAAGAAACTACGCTGGTGGCTGCCGCGCTGATGGCGTCGGGCATGGATGCGGTGATCGCCACCAACACCACGCTGGGCCGTGAAGGTGTCGAGGGGCTGCCGTATGGTGGCGAGGCGGGTGGCCTGTCGGGCGCGCCGGTGCTGGAAAAGAGCACCCACATTGTCAAGGTGCTGGCAGGCGAGCTGGGCGGCAAGTTGCCGATCATTGCCGCGGGTGGCATTACCGAAGGCCGTCACGCTGCCGAGAAGATCGCTGCCGGTGCGAGCCTGGTACAGATCTACTCGGGCTTCATCTACAAGGGGCCAGCGTTGATCCGTGAAGCGGTCGATGCCATTGCGGCATTACCGCGCGGTTAAACGGCAGGCATAAAAAAGGGCCCCGTCAAGGGGCCCCTGGGCCGCAGCCCGCCGCCCGGATAGGGCGCGCATGGTGACTCGAATTCAGTGTCCTCGTTCAGCCAACGGCGTGATTTTCGTTGAGTCTATGGATGCCAGCGGTGCCAGTCATTCCGTCCCAGTTATCACCGCGACCTTCGCGCCAGCCGTTGATCCAGGCTTGGCGAACAGAAGGAAGATTGAAGGGGCAAAGTTCGCGGGATTTGCCGGTGACCCCGTATTGGTAGCCACGTGAATATGCTCTTTCCAACGGATCACGCTTAAGTCTTCTCATAGGGTGTTGCCCTCACTTGTTGACTGTAATGTCCCGTCGGCCTCTCCGAGGCCGGGCAGAGTCTTTCTGCCGGTTTGCGCCCGCTGCCGGCGTGGCGGGCTGAAGGTGCCGCCTCGTTGCGAAGCGGCCTGAGACCAGTTCTATCGAATGCGAGTCACGGTGTGAATGATCGATTTGTCATAAGCACGTAACCTTTCCTAGGGTGAGGGGATAAGTAAATAAATGCGACTCAACCTTGTTTGGCGTTGAGCCCGCTGTGATCGGGGTTTGCTGAACATTGACGTCATTTCGCCAGCGTTGCTTGCGGATGACAGAAATAATTTGAAATGCGACGAAGGGTCACATCGCCCCGGTTATCGCCAGAATTTTTCATACTGCCTGATGATCTAAGCTGTCTTGGCCACCGGGCCGAGTGCAGATCGGTCAGGTGGCCTGGCCTTTCGCGGCACGTTCATGTGCAGGGAAGGGCCACCCGCACGCCTGCTGGAAAGGCCTGCGGGCAAACATCGCGGGGTGATGCGTTGCCTCGTCAGTCAATAGCCCAAGGCTCTGGAATACTCATGTCGGACCGTTTCGAACTTTACCTCACCTGCCCCAAAGGCCTTGAAGGCCTGCTTGCCGAAGAGGCCAAAGGCCTTGGCCTGGACGAAGTGCGTGAGCACACCTCGGCCATTCGCGGCGTCGCCGACATGGAAACCGCCTACCGCCTGTGTGTCTGGTCACGCCTGGCCAACCGGGTGTTGTTGGTGCTCAAGCGCTTCTCCATGAAGAACGCCGACGACCTTTACGATGGCGTGCACGCGGTCGACTGGGCCGACCACCTGGCAGCCGATGGCACCCTGGCGGTGGAGTTCAGTGGCCATGGTTCGGGCATCGACAACACTCACTTTGGTGCGCTGAAGGTCAAGGACGCGATTGTCGACAAGTTGCGCAACCGCGAAGGCCTGCGCCCGTCGGTGGAAAAGATCGACCCCGACGTGCGCGTGCACCTGCGCCTGGACCGTGGCGAGGCCATTCTCTCCCTCGACCTGTCCGGCCACAGCCTGCACCAGCGTGGCTATCGCCTGCAGCAAGGTGCTGCGCCGCTGAAGGAAAACCTGGCGGCTGCGGTGTTGATCCGTTCTGGCTGGCCGCGCATTGCCGCTGAAGGGGGCGCGTTGGCCGACCCGATGTGCGGTGTGGGTACCTTCCTGGTCGAGGCCGCGATGATCGCCGCCGACATCGCGCCCAACCTCAAGCGTGAGCGCTGGGGCTTCAGTGCCTGGCTCGGCCATGTGCCAGCGCTGTGGCGCAAGGTGCATGACGAAGCGCAGGCGCGTGCACAGGCTGGCCTGGCCAAGCCTCCGCTGTGGATCCGTGGCTACGAGGCCGACCCGCGGCTGATCCAGCCGGGCCGCAACAACGTCGAGCGTGCCGGCCTTGGCGACTGGGTGAAAATCTACCAGGGCGAAGTCAGCACCTTCGAGCCGCGCCCGGACCAGAACCAGAAAGGCCTGGTCATCAGCAACCCGCCATACGGCGAGCGTCTGGGTGATGAAGCCAGCCTGCTGTACCTCTACCAGAACCTCGGCGAGCGCCTGCGCCAGGCCTGCATGGGCTGGGAGGCAGCGGTGTTCACCGGCGCGCCGCAGCTGGGCAAGCGCATGGGCATTCGCAGCCACAAGCAGTACGCGTTCTGGAACGGCGCCTTGCCGTGCAAGCTGCTGCTGTTCAAGGTGCAGCCTGACCAGTTCGTCACCGGCGAGCGTCGCGAAGCACAACCTGAGGGCGCGCAAACCCGCCAGCAACCCGCCGTTGCCAGCGAACCGGCACGCCTTTCGGAAGGTGCGCAGATGTTTGCCAACCGTTTGCAGAAAAACCTCAAACAACTGGGCAAGTGGGCCCGTCGCGAACAGGTCGACTGCTACCGCCTGTACGATGCCGACATGCCCGAGTACGCGTTGGCTGTTGACCTGTACCAGGACTGGGTACACGTGCAGGAGTATGCCGCGCCACGCTCGATCGACCCGGAAAAGGCCCAGGCGCGCCTGCTCGATGCGTTGGCAGCCATCCCGCAGGCGCTGGGCATTTCGCCGCAGCGCGTAGTGCTCAAGCGCCGCGAGCGCCAGAGCGGCACCCGCCAGTACGAACGCCAGGCGACCGAGGGCCGTTTCCAGGAGGTGAACGAAGGGGGCGTCAAGCTGCTGGTCAACCTCACCGACTACCTCGACACCGGGCTGTTCCTCGACCATCGCCCGATGCGCATGCGCATCCAGCGCGAGGCTGCCGACAAGCGCTTCCTCAACCTGTTCTGCTACACCGCTACCGCCACCGTGCATGCGGCCAAGGGCGGTGCGCGCAGCACCACCAGCGTCGACCTGTCGAAAACCTACCTGGACTGGGCGCGGCGCAACCTGGCGCTTAATGGCTTCTCTGAGCGCAACCGCCTGGAGCAGGGGGATGTGATGGCCTGGCTGGAGGGTAACCGCGACAGCTACGACCTGATTTTCATCGACCCGCCCACCTTCTCCAACTCCAAGCGCATGGAAGGCGTGTTCGACGTGCAGCGTGACCACGTTCAACTGCTGGACCTGGCCATGGCCCGCCTGGCGCCGGGCGGCGTGTTGTATTTCTCCAACAACTTCCGCAAGTTCCAGCTGGACGAGCACCTGATGGCGCGTTATGCGGTGGAGGAAATCACTGCCCAGACCCTGGACCCGGACTTCGCCCGTAACAACCGGATTCACCGGGCCTGGCGTCTGCAGCTGCGCTGAGCCGACGAGGTACATTGCGTGGCTAATGGCCAATGGCTATAAATGTGGGCAGGGCAAGATAATCCGCAGGACGCTGACGTGACGAGATGGGTGTATGTCAAAGTGTGGCGTGCGTGCGCGGTTATCTGGCCTGTGCACAGAGACGGTGTCCGCGTGGGCGGTGGCGCTGGTGGCCTTGGTGGCGGGCGGTCTGTTGACGGCCGCCTTGGCGCTGGCCGCACAGGGGTTTTACAAGCAGCAGCTGCGCCAGCGCTTTGAGTTGCTGGCCAGCGAACGCTACAGCCGTATTGCCGAGCGTTTTGATGAACAACAGCAGCGCCTGGATGGCCTGCGGCGGTTCTTCAGCTTTTCCAACGAAGTGACACCACGCGAATTTGACGGTTACGCCCGGCCGTTGCTGCAGCGTACCTTGGCCTACGCCTGGGCGCCGCGTGTCGAAGCCGCGCAGCGCGCCGAGTTCGAGCAGCATGCCCGCGAGCATTCCGGCCCGGGCTATGTGATCCGTGACCAGGATGCGCAAGGCCAGTGGCACCCCGCGCCGCTGCGCGACCATTACTTTCCTGTGTTGTATACCCAATCCGGTGAAATGCCCGGGCTGCCCTATGGACTCGATCTTGCCGGCCAGGGTGAGCTCCAGGCTGCCCTGGTGCGGGCGCTCGGATCTGGCAGCATGGCGGTGTCCGAGCCCTTGGCCATGTACGATTTTCCTTCGTACGCGCGCGGCTTGGTGCTGGTAGCCCCCGTATTTTTCGATGCCAACCCGCATGGCGCTGCAGTGGGCTATGTGGTGGCTTTGTTGAGCATGCGCGAGATGGTCAGCGATGGGCGCCCTGTGGCAGCGGATGACAACCTGGTGGTGCGTATCGTCGACCCGTCCGGGTTGCAAGGGCCGCAAGTGCTGTACGACTCGCAGAACCAGGTTGCCCCCTTGTCGCTGAGCAGCAACCCGCTGCTGCACCTGGCAGACCACCACTTCCAGCTGAGCATCCTGCCGAGCCAGGCCTTCGTGCGGGCCAATCGCACATCGGCGGTACTGGCGGTCGGCCTGCTGGGCGGGTTGTTGAGCCTGCTGCTCAGTGCCTTGCTCTACAGCCTGTTCAGCCAGCGCCAGCGTGCCCTGGCCCTGGTCGAGCAGCGTACCGCCGAGTTGCGGGTCAGCGAACAGTCCTTGCGAGGTACCCATAATCAGTTGCGCAGTGTATTGGAGGCCGCGACCCAGGTGGCCATTATTGCCACCAACCTCAAGGGCGAAGTCAGCACGTTCAACACGGGGGCCGAGCGTATGTTTGGTTACTCGGCCAATCAGGCCATCGGCCAGTTGCGCCTGGAGGACCTGGTGCTGCCGGACGAATTGAGCCTGCGTGCGCATGCGCTCAGCCAGCGTTTTGGCCGGCACATCGCCGGTGGCCAGGCGCTGTTTGCAGAAACCGTTTACGAGCGAGGCGCCGAGCCGGGTGAGTGGACCTTGCTACGCGCCGATGGCAGCCAGTTGGTGGCCAACATGCTGGTCACGGCCATGCTTGACGAACAGGGCCTGTGGGTTGGCTACCTGGCCATTTGCATCGATGTCACCGAGCGGCGTCGGGTACACGAGGCACTGGCGGCGCGCGATCGGCTGCTGGAAAAGCTCAGTGCCGAGGTGCCGGGCGGTATTTATCAGTATCGCCTGGATGCCGATGGGCATTCGTGTTTTCCCTACGCCAGCAAAGGCCTTTACGACATCTACGAAGTGGACCTGCAGCAGTTGCGCGAAGATGCCTCGGGGGTGTTCGAGCGTATCCACCCCGATGACCTGGAGCGCGTGCGCCGTTCGGTACGTTACTCGGCCGAGCACCAGGCACCCTGGCGCGAGGAATACCGGGTGTGCCTGCCACGTGCCGGCCTGCGCTGGGTGCGTGGCGAAGCGACGCCGGAGGTGGGAGAACAGGGCTGTACCTTGTGGCATGGCTACCTGACGGACATCTCGGACCTCAAGGGTGTGGAGGAAGAGTTGCGGGCGCTGTCGGTGACCGATTCACTGACCGGCATTCATAACCGCCGCTACTTCCAGGAACGGCTCAAGGTCGAACTGGAGCGGGCTCAGCGTGATGGCTTGACGCTGGCCGTGATCATGCTCGATATCGATCACTTCAAGCACATCAACGACCGCTTCGGCCATGCCGTCGGCGACCGGGTGCTGCGCAGCCTGTGCCAGCGTATCAGCCAGCGCTTGCGGCGTACCGATGTATTCTGCCGGTTGGGTGGAGAGGAATTCATGGTGCTGTGCCCGGGCAGTGATGCCGAACAGGCGCGGCTGCTGGCACTGGAGTTGTGGCATGGGCTGCGCAATGTGCCGGTGGACGGCGTGGGCAAGGTGACGGCCAGTTTTGGTGTGGCGGGATGGCGGCCGGGGGAGGGAGCCGATGCCCTGTTGTTGCGGGCGGATGCGGGGGTGTATGCAGCCAAGCAGGCGGGGCGGGACAGGGTGGAAGGCGAGTCAGCCTGAACGTTTTTGGCTGCCCGTACCGGCCTCTTCGCAGCTATAGCCGCGAAAGGGCCGGTACGGGCTAACCAATCAGTTGGCTGCAGTGCTGCCCGCCAGCTTCGGCTGGCGATACAGGTCCAGCAGCACCTGGTCGAGCACCTGCGAAGCCCCCCATGGTTTCGGGTCGTTGAGGATTGCCGCCACTGCCCAGGTGTGGCCGTTGCTGTCACGGCTGAAACCGGCAATCGCCCGCACGGTATTCAGCGTGCCGGTCTTGATGTGCCCTTCACCGGTCATGGCTGTGCGCTTGAGGCGCTTGCGCATGGTGCCGTCCATGCCTACCAGCGGCATCGAGCTCATGAACTCGGCGGCGTAGGGGCTCTTCCAGGCGGCCTGCAGCATCTCGGCCATTTCCCGGGTGCTGACCCGTTCGGCACGCGACAGCCCTGAGCCGTTTTCCATCACCAGGTGCGGCGCGGTAATGCCTTTCTTCGCCAGCCACTGGCGGACCACGCGTTGCGCGGCACGGGCGTCGTCGCCGTCGGCATCGGTGCGGAACTGCGCGCCAAGGCTCAGGAACAGCTGCTGGGCCATGGTGTTGTTGCTGTACTTGTTGATGTCGCGGATCACTTCCACCAGGTCTGGCGAGAAGGCGCGGGCCAGCAGGCGTGCACCTTTGGGCACGTTCTCGATGCGGTCACCGCCCTGGATGTTGCCACCCAGCTCGTTCCAGATCGCGCGCACGGCACCGGCGGCATAGGTCGGGTGGTCGAGCAGCGACAGGTAGGTCTGCGAGTTGCAGCCGTCACCCAGCTGGCCGCTGACGGTTACGCTGATGCCATCGGCTTGAGGTACCGGGTTGTAGCGCACATCACCCGTGCACTGCTTGGACGCCACGGCCTTGACCTGGTTGTCGATGCGAATGCTGGCAATAGGGGGTTCGACCGCGATGGTAACCTTGCCACCATCGTTGCGGGCCACGAAGCGCAGGGCCTTGAGGTTGACCAGCAGCGAGTCGGGTTTGACCAGGAACGGCTTGTTTTCATCGCCGCCGTCATCGTTGAACTGCGGCAGGTTGGGCTGCACGAAGTGGCTGCGGTCCAGCACCAGGTCACCGGTGATGGTGCGCACGCCATTGGCGCGCAGGTCACGCATCAGCAACCAGAGCTTTTCCATGTTCAGCTTCGGGTCGCCTCCACCTTTGAGGTACAGGTTGCCGTTGAGCACGCCATTGCTCAGGGTACCGTCGGTGTAGAACTCGGTTTTCCACTGGAAGGTGGGGCCAAGCAGCTCGAGGGCGGCATAGGTGGTAACCAGTTTCATGGTCGAGGCCGGGTTTACCGAAACATCGGCATTGAACACGGTCGGGGTACCGGGCCCGTCAAGCGGCAACATTACCAGCGACAGCGCTGTGTCCTGCAGCTTGTTGGCTTTGAGCGCCTGCTGCACTTTGGCGGGCAGGGTGGTGTTGACGGCGGCGGCGTGGCTGGGCAATGCGAGTGGCAACAGCAGGCCGGCAAGAACGAGGGGGCGAAGCGTTTTGATCATAATGAATAAATACCCTGCAGCGAGGGAAAAGGGCATAGGGGCTGTAAGAGATGATGGCCCCAGGACGAAAGAGTACGCATTATGCCCCAAGCGCAGCGACGATGCGCCACGTTCGACGGAAAAGCATGGCGGATAAAAAGCATCGACAATAAAAAAGGCCACCCATGTGGGTGGCCTTTTCAGCGATCAGACAGGCAAGTATCACTCAGCCTTGTTGATCGGCTTTTCCGGGTACCAGGCGTCCAGCAGTGGGCTGACTTCGATTTTGGTCAGTTCGCTGCGGCCCTTGAGCCAGGCTTCTACGGCGGCGCGTTGTTCTTCGCTGACCGAACCGCGCTTGACCGAGCACACCAGGCCGAAATCGTCACCGCCTACATAGTCCAGGCCGTTGGCGTCCATGGCTTCTTCCAGGAACGCATCGAGGAAAGCATCGATTGCCTGGTCATCCAGATCTTCCTTGAATTCCAGGTTCAGCTCGAAGCCCAATTCCTGAAACTCGTCGACACACAGCTTCTTGCGCAGACGACGGGAGCGGTTTGTGGCCATGAAACAATCCTCTTAGGTAATAACGCCGCGCAGTCTACCAGTTAACACGGCTGGCTGCCTGCGTATCGGTGCTTGGGGGTAATTCTTTGGCCAGGGCCAGCTCCACTCGCCGCATGTGCCGCGCCAGTGCCTGACGCCGCAGGCGCAACTGGGCAGTAGGCAAGCCACCAGACTCCAGTGCTTCGCAGGCGGCCATCAGGTCGGGCGCTTCGAGCATGCGCGCTGCGCTGAGCACTTTGTGGGCCTGTTCGGCAATCGCATCGGCGTCGTGCTCTGGGTGCAGCGCCATCAAGGTGGAAAGATCGGCCTGCAGGCTCTGCTGCAGAGTCTGCAGAAAACGCCGGCGGTCGGCGGGGTCATGCCCGACTACTGCAGCCAGGCCATCCAGGTGATACAGGGGGCGTCGGCGCTTGCGCTGCCGGCGCGGGTTGATGCCGGCCAGGCGCTGGCTGAGGGTGCTCAGGCTGATGGGCTTGAGCAAACAGTCGTCCATGCCGGCGCTCAGGCACTTGCGGCGTACTTCTGGCTGAGCGTTGGCGGTATAGCCAAGAATGGTGCAGCGTGGCCGGTTGCCATGGCGCTCTTCGGTGCGCACGGCTGTCGCCAGCTGGTAGCCGTTCATGTGCGGCATGTTGCAGTCAAGTACCAGCACATCGAAGTTGCCCGCCCGCCAGGTGGCCAGGCCTTCACGGCCATCGCGGGCGCTGGCGTGCTCCAGGCCCAGGTAGGCAAGCTGCTGCGCCATCAGTTGCAGGTTGGCCGGATGGTCGTCGATCACCAGCACGTTCAGCCGCGGGTCGGGCACATCGAGCTTTTCGATCAGGGGCGCCGGCTGCACTTGCGCATCAACCTGTTGCAGCGGCATTTTCAGGCAGACTTGGGTGCCGACCCCTTCGAGGCTTTTGAGGGTCAGGTCGCCACCCATCATTTCGCACAGGTTGCGGCAGATGGTCAGGCCCAACCCGGTACCTGCGCGCGCACCCTGGCTATGCGGGTTGGCCTGGACGAACGGGGTGAACAGGCGTTGCAGGTCGTCGGCGTGGATGCCGATGCCACTGTCACGCACTTCCAGTTGCAGTACGGCGGGCGTGCTGGTGCCGTTGTCCTGCAGGTCGGCGCTGATACGCACCTGGCCATGCTCGGTGAACTTGATGGCGTTGCTGACCAGGTTGGACAGCACCTGTTTGAAGCGCAGGGGGTCGAGCAAGGCATGGCAGCGCGCGGCCGGCGTGATCATCACCTCGAGTGCCAGGCCTTTCTGCCGCGCCTGGCCCTCGAAGATGCGCCCCACTGACTCCACCAATGCGGCCAGGTCTACGGCCTCCGGCGCCAGGGTCAGGTGCCCGGACTCGATGCGCACGATATCGAGGATATCGCCGATCAGGCCTAGCAGGTCTTTGGCCGAATGGTGGGCAAGCTCCAGTGCGCCACGGTCCAGGCGACCTTGGTCGGCGCGCTTCACCGCCAGTTCGAGCATGCCGATCACGGCATTCATCGGGGTGCGTATTTCGTGGCTGATGGTGGCCAGGAAGGTGCTTTTGGCGCGGTTGGCATCGTCGGCCTGTTGTTTGGCCTGGCGCAGCTCCAGCACCAGTTGGCGGCGATCGCTGATATCGATCCAGCCGCCGATGATGCCCTGGATTTCTCCCAGTGAGTCGCGGTACGGCAGAATCCAGTGATAAATGGTCAGCTCGCGTCCCTTGATCCGCAGGGGGCGGTCCATGATCAACGGCGAGCCGGCGGCCATGACTTTCAGGTAGTCGGCCTGGATTTGACGGGTTTGCTCGGGATTGGCGAAAAGGCTGTCTTCGAGTTGCTTGCCAATGACCTCATCGGACCGGGCCTGCACGGCTTCCAGGTAGCTGTAGTTGCAGCTTTTCAGGCAGCCCTCGCGGTCACGCACATACATGGGGTGGGGGGTGCCGTTGAGCAGTGCGCGCATGAATGCCAGTTGGTCGTTCAGGGCGCGTTCGGCGCGGTGGCGCTGACGAATCTGCAGACGCAGGCGAGCGTTCCAGAGCAAGGCCAGCAGCAGAAGCACGGCAGTGCCCAGCACGACCTGCAGTGCGAGACGGCTGTAACCCTTGGCGTTGCTGTCTTCGTGTCGGCTAAAGCCGCGCCAGCGGTTGTTGATAACCCCCAGCTCCTCCGGTGAGATGCTGAGCAGTGCCTTGTCGAGGATCGACAGCAGGGCCGGTGAAGGGGCCATGGTGGCCATGGCGAAGTTGGCGGGTTCGCTGCCCACCGACGAGCGGATCACCAGTTCCGGGTTGCTGGCCAAGGCGTGGTTGGCATCGATCAGGGTGGTAATCACTGCATCGACGGCACCACTGTTGAGCAACGCCATGGAGTAGAACGCGCTTTCGGTCTCGACCCAGCCGATCTGCGGATAGTACCGGGACAGCATGGCATCCATGGCGCTGTAGCGGGTAATGGCGATGCGATGCCCTTTCAGTTGTTCCAGCGAGCCCAGTGCCTTGTTGTCCTTGTGGCTGACCAGTACGTAGGCGCTTTCCAGGTAGGGGCGGCTGATTAGCAGGTCGTCCCCCGCCGCCCTGGCGCTGGCCAATGCGGCGATGACATCGGCCCGGCCATCCTTGAGGCGGGCAATCATGTCGGCAATGCCACTGGCACGTTGTACTTCGAAGCGTAAGCCTGTGCGCAGGCGGATGAGCTCCAGCAGGTCGGCAGTGATGCCGCGAAAATGCCCCGAATCATCGAAATAGGAGAGGGGTGCAGCCGTGTCATCAATCGCCACGCGCATCACCGGATGCTGCTGCAGCCACTGTTGCTCGGCCTCGCTCAATTGCAGCTGGCGGTCGCTCAGCAGTTGGTCGCTGCCAGCGCTCCAGCGCTTGAAAATGCTGGTGCGCATGGCCGGCGTCTGGCTGTCGAGGACAATGTTCACCAGCTCCAGCAGCAGTGTGTCTTGCTGGCGCAAGGCAAAACCGAAGCCGATGGCCTTGTGCTGGCCGAAGTTGGCCATGCGCAGGCGTGGCAGGTGGCCGCGATTGAGCTGGTAGTGCGTGGAGATGGTGTCGCCGATGAACACGTCGGCCTGGCCGAATGCCACGGCATTCAGTGCCTGGCTGGAAGAGCCGAAGGCCAGCAGCTCGGCCTTGGGGTAGGCGCTGTGTACTTCCTGTTTGGGCAGGTAGTGGTAGAGCATGCCCAGGCGCATGTCGGTCAGGTCCGTGTCCATCGCCCGGTTTTCATCTTCGCGCGTTACCAGTACCGGTTGGTCGATGGCATAGGGCTGTGACAGCACCAGGCCGTCGTTGGCCGCTTCGTAGCCATTGGCGCTGCCGAGTAAATCGATATCGCCCTGCCTGAGCGCCTCCACCGCCGCTTGCCGGCTGGGAAAACGCAGCACCCGCACGGGTAACTGCAGGGCCTTGCCGACCAGGCTTGCATACTCGGCGGTCAGGCCTTGGTAGGCGCGGCCGCCACTGGTGATGTCGAACGGTGGGTAGTCGGGCGCCGACGTTCCCAGTACCAGTTCCTGACGGCCTTCGAGCCATAACCGTTGTTCGGGCGTGAACAGGAGCTGGGCCGGACCGGCCGATGACCTTGCCAGCAACGTGTAGGACGACGCTTCGCGAGTGGTAGCCTGTGTCGCGCCGCTTGATAGCAGCAGGGCGAGCAGCAGGCGGGCGATAGTGCGGGCCATGACCACCTTCAGACAAGCGCGTTGCGCTTGGCCATCTCGATCAGATCCACCAGCGTGTTGACCTGAAGCTTGTGCATGAGGCGCTTTTTGTAGGTGCTGACGGTTTTGCTGCTGAGGAACATGCCTTTGGCAATTTCCTTGTTGCTGCGGCCTTGGGCGAAGAGTTGCAGTACCATCAGTTCGCGGTCATTCACCTGGCGGAAAAGTTGCAAGTCGGTGCCGGTAGTCGGGTTGTTATTGATTGCCTGGCTGGGGAAATAGTTATATCCAGCCAGGACCGCCTTGATCGCACTGAGCAGTTCACCCAGGTCTTCTTGCTTGCACACGTAACCCGCAGCACCTGAGTGCATGCAGCGCACGGCAAACAATGCCGGGGACTGTGCAGTCAATACCAGAACCTTCAAGGGCAGGGCCATCGACTGAAAACGGGCAAGTACCTCCAGGCCATCTAGCTTGGGGATGCTGATGTCGAGGATGACCAGGTCGGGGTTGCTCTCCCGGATCATCTGCATGGCATCCACGCCGTTGTCCGACTCGCCGGCAATCTTGTAGTTCTGGTTTTCCAGCAGCATACGGACGGCCAGGCGAATGACCGGATGGTCGTCAACAATAAATATGGAGTGCATGTTCAACTTCCCTGCGGTCGTTTAGGGTGACAGGTGGCACCTTATCGCAGTTGGAAGTCGCCGGGCATGCGAGGATGGGCTGTTAGCCTTATATGGGAAATGGCTTACAAGATAAAACAAAACCGGCTACGGAATGGGCATGTTCAACTCGATGTCAAAGCGCATTTGGTAACTTTTCATTGATTTTTATTCGTGTTGTTTAATTTGCCGTCAGCATTTGTAGGAAGTTTCCTGCAATCAGCGGTGCAGCCGAGGCAGGCTGCACCGAAAGCACAACTCACGTAGGGCTGGAGCGCCCGGTCATTTCACTGGCCATTTCGCTGGCGTAGCTGTCGGTCATGCCAGCGATGAAGTCGATCATGCGCAGGAAGGCACTGTGCAACGAGGCATGCGGGTCTGGGGCATTGTTGCCGATCAGGTCCAGTACCCGACGGCTTTTGAACGATGGCGTGCGCCCACCATGCTGTTCAAGGGCTGCACCGCAGAAGGTGTTCAGCAGAATCTCCAGGGTGGTGTAGGCACCGATTTCATGCAGGGTCTTGCGCTTGTCCTGGAAGATCTTGTTGCGCGCCATGTCCTTGGCCTGCAGCACGCAGCGCTTGGCCGGGCCGTGCATGTGTTCGACCAGGTCGCCCGCCAGTTGCCCGGCCAGCAAGGCGTGTTGCTGCTCGACGAAGGCGTGGGCGGCAGCGTTGGTCAGGTGCTCGATGGCCTTGCCACGCAGAATGGCCAGCTTACGCCGGCGCGAGTCGCGTGGGCCTAGCTGGCGGTAGGTTTCCGGCAGGTCATCACCGACCAGGTCGAGCAGCAACGCCTCGACTTCGGCGTATTGCAGCAGCTCCATTTCCAGGCCGTCTTCGAGGTCGATCAGTGCATAGCAGATGTCGTCGGCAGCCTCCATCAGGTACACCAGCGGGTGGCGTGCCCAACGTTGGTCTTCCAGTTGTGGCAACCCCAGTTTGCGGGCGATCTGTTCGAGCAGGTGCAGTTCGCTCTGGTAGCTGCCGAACTTGTGCTTCTTGTAACCCATGGCGTCGGCGTGGCGCGCGCTCCAAGGGTACTTGAGGTAGGTGCCGAGGGTGGCATACGTCAGCCGGGTGCCGCCGTCGAACTGGTGGTACTCCAGTTGGGTAAGCACACGAAAGCCCTGTGCATTGCCTTCGAAGTTGAGAAAGTCGGCCCGCTCGTCGTCGTTCATGTCGTCCAGCCAGCCACGCCCGGCGGCTTGCTGGAACCAGTGGCGAATGGCGTCTTCGCCGGAGTGGCCGAATGGCGGGTTGCCTATGTCGTGGGCCAGGCAGGCCGACTGTACGATCATTCCCAGGTCACTGGGGGCGCACCAGTCCGGCAGGCTGTCGCGCAGGGTTTCGCCGACGCGCATGCCCAGCGAGCGACCGACACAGCTGACTTCCAACGAATGGGTCAGGCGCGTGTGGATATGGTCGTTGCTGGAAACCGGGTGTACCTGGGTCTTGCGCCCAAGGCGACGGAAAGCGCCGGAGAAGATGATGCGGTCGTGGTCTTTGTGGAAGGGGCTGCGCCCGAGTTCATCGGCGCTATAGAGGGCTTTGCCCAGGCGTTCGCGGGTGAGCAGGGTGTGCCAGTCCAAGGCGCGGTCTCCTGTGGATCGAAGGCTTTAGCTTCCCGTGTCGTGTTCATCTGCGCAAGGGGCAGGGTGGAACCGCCCCTGGATGGGGCGGGTCATTCAAGGCTCAGGGGCGGCGGTTGCCTTGCAGGTACAGGCGCACCAGTGGCAACAGGCTGGTCCCCAGGCGCACCAGGCGCGCCAGGTTGCCGCTGCGCACGCCTTTGCCGGTGAGGAAGCCCAGCGCCACCACGGCACCAATCCCCCACAAGGGCGCATGTTTGATCCCCAGGCCATCGTGCAGCGAGCTGCCCATGCCGCGCACACGGCGCAGCGGTTCCATCAGTTGCCCCGACTCGTGACGGATTTCCTGGCGGTGCATTTCCATGCGCAGGCGCAGCAGTGCCTTGCGCAGTTCGCGCGGATTACGCGTGTTTGGCAGTTCTGGCAGGCTCATGGCAACAGGCGCTCCCGGTCCTTGGCAAGTTCTTCGAGGGTGGCGCCGAACGGCGATGATTCGTCAAACACCGCCGCCTTCAGGCGTAGCCCGCAGTACAGCGCGGCCATGCCATAGAACACGCACAGGCCGATGATACCGGCCAGGCGATAGCTGTCCCACAGCAGCACCAGCAAAAGCCCAGACAGCGCCGTCAGCAGCAGCAGCGCAAATACCAGCGCCAGGCCGGCGAACAGCAGCAGGCTCAAGGTGCGTCCCTTTTGCTCCTGCAATTCGATGCCGAACAGTTCGATGTGGCTGTGCAGCAGGCCCAGCGCGGCGGCGCCCAGGCGCCTGCCCGAGGCGCTGGCGCCGTTGGCGTCATTCTCCATGGGAACCCCTTAGCGCCGGTTGGCCAGCAGGCCGATCAACAGGCCGACGCCGGCGGCGATGCCGATCGCCTGCCACGGGTTTTCCTGCACATACTGCTCGGCGCTGCCCAGCGCGGCCTGGCCGCGTTCACGCACCGAGTCCTGGGTCAGTTGCAGGGTTTCGCGGGCCTGGGCCAGGCGGTCGTGAATCTGTTCACGCAATTCGTCGGCCTGGTCGCCGGCCAGGTTGGCGGTGTCGGCCAGTAGTTTCTCGGTGTCACGCACCAAGGCCTGGAAGTCAGCCATCAATATCTCTTGTGCAGTCTTTGGCGATTTGCTGGCCATGGGTGTCTCCCTGTCGATTGAGTGTTGGTAATTCGAGTGATAGCACGCGCGGAAGGTTCAAGTGCCAGTGCTGGTATGGGCCTTGCTAAGTGTTTGCCACGTTGCGGGGCACCGCCGTCACGGCTTGCGCCGATTCAGGGCGCCCATGCAGCGAATACCGTTAAACCTTAACCCAATCCACGACAAACCCAAGAAAAAACCACGCAGGCTCCGCCCGGTTCGCCAAAACAGGGCAGGGGGCTGGCACCGAATCGGTGCAGGGATGCAGGTTCTTGAACTGTCCTGGTGCCTTTTTCAGCAGGTCTGCCTATTTCATGGAAAACATGCACAGCGCGATGGACTCCCTGGTCCACGGTTCCAATACCCTGTTCATTCTGATGGGCGCCATTCTGGTGCTGGCCATGCATGCCGGCTTCGCGTTCCTCGAAGTGGGCACGGTGCGCCACAAGAACCAGGTCAACGCCTTGTCGAAGATCCTCAGCGATTTTGCCATCTCGGCGCTGGTGTACTTCTTTATAGGCTACTGGATCGCCTATGGCGTCAACTTCTTCCAGCCCGCGGCAACGCTGGCTGCCGATCATGGCTATGCGCTGGTCAAGTGCTTCTTCCTGCTGACGTTCGCGGCGGCGATACCGGCGATCATCTCCGGCGGCATTGCCGAGCGGGCGCGCTTTGTGCCGCAGCTGTGCGCCACGGCCTTGATCGTGGCGTTCATCTACCCGTTTTTCGAAGGTGTGGTGTGGAACGGCAACCTTGGCGTGCAGGCTTGGCTGCAGGCACGCTTCGGCGCGCCGTTCCATGACTTTGCGGGGTCGGTGGTGGTGCATGCCATGGGCGGCTGGCTGGCGCTGGCGGCGGTGCTGTTGCTGGGCGCGCGCCGCGGGCGCTACCGCGATGGCCGGCTGGTAGCGTTTGCGCCGTCGAGCATTCCCTTCCTGGCGCTGGGTTCGTGGATCCTGATCATCGGCTGGTTCGGCTTCAATGTCATGAGCGCGCAGACGTTGCAGGGCGTCAGCGGCCTGGTGGCGATCAATTCATTGATGGCCATGGTCGGCGGCACCCTGTCGGCCCTGCTGGCCGGGCGCAACGACCCGGGCTTCCTGCACAACGGACCGTTGGCCGGCCTGGTGGCAATCTGTGCCGGTTCCGACCTGATGCACCCGATCGGTGCGCTGGCCACAGGCCTGGTGGCGGGCGCACTGTTCGTCTGGACCTTCACCGCAGCGCAAAACCGCTGGAAGATCGACGACGTGCTGGGTGTGTGGCCGTTGCACGGGCTGTGCGGCGTCTGGGGGGGAATCGCTTGCGGCGTATTCGGTCAGACAGCCCTGGGTGGGATGGGCGGTGTCAGCCTGGCCAGCCAGTTGTTGGGCAGCCTGATGGGTGTGGTTGTGGCCTTGGCCGGTGGCTTTGCCGTGTACGGGGCAATCCGCGCGTTGCATGGCCTGCGCTTGAGCCATGAGCAGGAGTTCCAGGGCGCGGACCTGTCACTGCACCGCATTGGCGCCACCAGCCAGGATTGAGTCAGGTCAGGTGCACGGATGGCGGGACGGACCTAGAATAGGTTTTTCCCAGCCATACCGGAATGTACCCCATGCTGCCTGAATGCCAGCTGTTCGGCACCCTCGGCTGCCACCTGTGCGAAGTGGCCGAGGCCGTGCTGATGCCCTTCGTCGATCGTGGTCTGTTGGTTGAGCTGGTCGACATCGCCGAGAACGAGGCCCTGTTCGAGCGTTATGGCCTGATCATTCCGGTGCTGCGACGCTGCGACAACGGCGGTGAGTTGCACTGGCCGTTCGATGCCGAGCAGGTGGTGGCGTTCCTCGCGCAGTGATGGCTCCAGGGGAGCTGCGTCCCTGCTCCAAGGTGATGACGTTGAGCTGATGATCCGGTGCCTACATTCAGTCACCGGGAGCCTCGCCATGTTGATCACCCCGCATTTCACGCTTGATGAAATGACCGTTTCCCAGCTTGCCGCCAGGGACGGCTTTGATAACACGCCACCGCCTCAAGCCCGTGCCAACCTGCAGTTTCTGTGTGGAGCGCTCGAGCAGGTGCGCGCGCTGTTCGATGCGCCCATCATCATCAGCAGCGGCTACCGCAGCGAGAAGGTCAACCAGCTGATCGGCGGCTCCCGGAATAGCCAGCACGTTCAAGGCCTGGCGGCAGATTTCACGGTGATTGAAGTCAGCCCGCGCGATACCGTGCGCAGAATCAGTAACAGCACCATCGCTTTCGACCAGTTGATCCTCGAATTCGATCGCTGGGTGCACCTGTCCGTGACGTGCGACACGCCCCGGCGCCAGGTGCTGACCCTGCGCAAAGGCGGCGGCTATCTGCCGGGGCTGCAATGAACCGCATTGACGGCAGCAAGGGGATGTTCGTATGCTGTATATAAATACAGTGTCGAGGTAAACCCATGCTCAACGTCGAGCAACTCAAGTACAGCGTCAACCGCATGCCCGTGGAGCGGGTGGCCGATGCCGTGCTGGAACTGCGCCTCGAAGGCCTGGTCACCGATGACCATACCCCGTTCGGTAAGGTCCACTTCAATACCTGTTTCGCCGAGATCGAGGCCCTGTTCCAGCGTGCCGGTTACCACCGGGGGCTGGATGTAGTGGGTTACAAAGGGTTGCTGTATGCCCTCTACGACCCAGGCCGCTGGGAGCCGGTGCAGGTGCTGCGCTGGCTGAAGGAGCGCAGCGAGGCCATAGGCCAGGCTGGTTGAGGGCGCGGGCTTGGGGGATAATGCGCGGCCGTGAACGTTTCGAGCCCTGCCATGACCACGCCTTTCGACCCCGCCCGCCAGCAAGCCAGCACGGTGTGCCTGCCCCCCGGTAACTGGGCGACGGTGCTCGATTGCCTGTGTGACCATTTCAAGGCTATCGATCGCGCCCAGTGGCTCGACCGTTTTGCCCGTGGCCGGGTGCTGGATGCCGAGGGGCGGGCGGTTTCTGCCGAATTGCCTTACAAGCGCGGTATGCGGTTGCACTATTTCCGTGAAGTGCCGAACGAGCGACCCATCCCGGTGCAGGAAACGGTCCTGCATGTGGACGAGCACCTGGTGGTGGCCGACAAGCCGCATTTCCTGCCGGTGACGCCAACCGGAGAATACGTCGAGCAGACCTTGCTGCGCCGCCTGATCCGCCGTCTGGATAACCCGCACCTGGTGCCGCTGCACCGTATCGACCGTCACACCGCCGGGCTTGTGCTGTTTTCTGCCAATCCGCACAGCCGCAGTGCCTACCAGCGCCTGTTCCCCGAACGGCGTATCGACAAGCGCTACCAGGCCATTGCCGCAGCCATGCCGCAGCATGAGTATCCGCTGGTACACAAAAGCCGGCTGGTGCATGGCGAGCCGTTTTTCCGCATGCATGAGGTAGAAGGGGAGGCCAACAGCGAGACCCTGGCCGAGGTGTTGGAGAAGAAGGGTGAGCTGTGGCGCTATGGGTTGTCGCCGGTAACCGGCAAGACCCACCAATTACGCGTGCACATGGCGGCGTTGGGGGCGGGGATCAGCAACGACCCGTTCTATCCGCAGTTGCTGAACGAAGAAGATGACTATCAGCGGCCCCTGAAACTGCTGGCGCAGAGCCTGCGCTTCAAGGACCCGTTGAGCGGGGAAGAGCGGTATTTCGAGAGCCGGTTGCGGCTGGATTGGTAGCGCGGTAAGTCGGACGCACTCGGTCCCTGTAGGAGCGCCCCGGCAAGGGCGCTCCTACAAGGACCGCGTAAGGCCAGCGGGAGTCAGCGGTTGAAACGCTCCACCAGCGAGTACTGGCTCCCCGCCGTGCTGGTCAACTCTTCGCTGAGCAGTGCCGAGTGCAAGGCCTGTTCGGCGGTCTGGTCGGCCAGTTCGGCAATGGTGCTGATGTTGCGGCTGATCTCGTCGGCCACTGCAGTCTGCTCTTCGGTCGCTGCAGCAATCTGGGTCGCCATGTCGGTGATGTTGGCGACCGCTTCACTGATCCCCACCAGCGCCTCGTCAGCCTGCATCACCCGGTCGACGCCTTCCTGTGCCTGGCGGTGGCCGGTTTCCATGGTCAGTACGGCGTTGTTGGCAGTTTGTTGCAGTTTGGCAATCAGGCCATGGATCTGACCGGTGGACTCTGCAGTGCGCTGAGCCAGTTGGCGCACTTCATCAGCCACCACGGCAAAACCACGGCCCATTTCCCCGGCGCGCGCCGCTTCGATCGCTGCGTTAAGCGCCAGCAGGTTGGTCTGGTCGGCGATGCCCTTGATCACGTCGACCACACCGCCAATTTCGTCGCTGTCCTTGGCCAGCTGGGTCACCGTCTGGCCCGTTTCACCCACCGCTGCCGACAGGCGCTCGATGGCATCGCGGGTTTCCCCGGCAATCTGCCGCCCCTGGCTGGTCAGACGGTTGGCTTCCTGGGTGGCGTCGGCGGTGCGCTGCACATGGTTGGCCACTTCCTGCGTGGTGGCGGCCATCTGGTTGACTGCAGCTGCGACCTGCTCGGTTTCTACCCGCTGACGCTCAAGCCCCGAGGAGCTCTTGTGCGCCAGGGCGTCGGACTGGCGCGCCTGGTCGCTGAGGTGTTCGGCACTGTCCTGCAGGCGGGTCAGGCAGGTTTTCAGGCGGGCGTCCTGGCTGAGCATGGCCATTTCCAGGCGCGCCTGCACGCCTCGGCTGTCGGTAAACATCTGTGCGATCAGCGGGTCGGAGGTGGTCTGTTCGGCCAGGCGCAGCAAGCGCTTCAGGCCGCGCTGCTGCCAGCCCAGGCCAAGCAGGCCCAACGGTACGGAAAGCCCGGCGGCCAGTGCGAAGCCCCAGGAGTGGCCAAGCCAGTTGCCGATCAGGAAGCCTACCTGGCTGATCAGGATGAACGGCAGCCAGTCCTGCAACACCGGCAGCCACTTGTCGCGGCGCGGTACTGGCGGCTTGCCCTGGTTGATGCGCTGGTACAGCGCCTCGGCGCGACGGATCTGCTCGGCGGTGGGCTTGACCCGCACGGACTCGAAGCCCACGACCTGGTTGTTGTCGTAGATCGGCGTGACATAGGCGTTGACCCAGTAGTGGTCGCCAGACTTGCAGCGGTTTTTGACAATGCCCATCCAGGGTTGGCCCTGCTTGAGCGTTTGCCACATATGGGCGAACACGGCAGGCGGCACGTCGGGGTGACGCACCAGGTTGTGCGGCGCACCGGTCAGCTCTTCGCGGGTGAACCCACTGATTTCGATGAAGGCATCGTTGCAGTAGGTGATCACACCCTTGGCATTGGTGGTGGAGATCAACCGCTGCTGGGCAGGGAAAGTCCGTTCTCTCTGGGTAATCGGCTGGTTGTTACGCATGGGTTGATAGTCCGCAAGGCTTTCGACAGGTATCGGCAAGGGACTGGTTTTATTGAATGATTATTTAATGTGAAAGATACCAGGCATGCCAACCCAGCCTGGGGCCGTTGTGCGGTGGCCCCAGGCTTTGCTGACTTAGCCGGCAATCAGCTGTCGCAACACATAATGCAAAATCCCCCCAGCCTTGAAATACTCCACCTCATTCAGGGTATCGATACGGCACAGCACCTCGATCTGCGTCTGCTGCCCATCCTCGCGGATGATGCGCAAGGGCAGGCTCATGCCCGGGCGGATCTGCGCGCCATTCAAGCCCAGCACATCGATTCGCTCCTTGCCGGTCAGCCCCAGTTGCTTGCGGTCGTTACCGGCCTTGAACTGCAGCGGCAGCACGCCCATGCCCACCAGGTTTGAGCGGTGAATACGCTCGAAGCTTTCCGCCAGTACAGCCTTGACCCCCAGCAGGTTGGTGCCCTTGGCTGCCCAGTCGCGGCTTGAGCCGGTGCCGTATTCCTGGCCGGCAATCACCACCAGCGGGGTGCCTTCCTGCTGGTAGCGCATGGCCGCGTCGTAGATCGACAACTTCTCGCCGCTGGGCACATGCAAGGTGTTGCCGCCTTCTTCACCCGCCAGCATTTCGTTGCGAATGCGGATGTTGGCGAAGGTGCCGCGCATCATCACTTCATGGTTGCCACGCCGCGAACCGTAGGAGTTGAAGTCGCGTGGCTCCACCCCCTGCTCACGCAGGTAGCGCCCGGCGGGGCTGTCGGCCTTGATGTTGCCAGCCGGTGAGATGTGGTCGGTGGTCACCGAGTCGCCCAGCAGCGCCAGCACACGCGCACCCTGGATGTCGACGATCTGTGGCGGCGGGCCGCTGATGCCGTCGAAGAACGGCGGGTGCTGGATGTAGGTAGAGTCGGGCTGCCACACGTAGGTGGCGGCCTGCGGCACCTCGATGGCCTGCCATTGTGCATCGCCGGCGAACACTTCGGCATATTCCTTGTGGAACATCGCCGTGTCGACCTTGGCGACGGCTTCGGCAATTTCCTGCTGGCTGGGCCAGATGTCGCGCAGGTAAACCGGCTGGCCGTCCTTGCCGGTACCCAACGGGTCACGCGTCAGGTCCAGCCGTACGCTGCCCGCCAGGGCGTAGGCCACCACCAGCGGCGGCGAGGCCAGCCAGTTGGTCTTGACCAGTGGGTGCACACGGCCTTCGAAGTTGCGGTTGCCAGACAGCACCGATGCCACGGTGAGGTCGGCGCTGCCAATGGCTTTCTCGATCGCTTCATCCAGCGGGCCGGAATTGCCGATGCAGGTGGTGCAGCCATAGCCGACCAGGTCGAAGCCCAACTGGTCGAGGTAGGGGGTGAGCCCGGCGGCCTTGAAGTAGTCGGTGACCACCTTGGAGCCCGGTGCCAGCGAGCTCTTGACCCAGGGTTTGCGTTGCAGGCCCTTTTCCAGCGCCTTTTTCGCCACCAGCCCGGCCGCCATCATCACGCTGGGGTTGGAGGTGTTGGTGCACGAGGTGATCGCTGCAATCACCACGGCACCATCGCGCAGGGTGTGAGTCTGGCCTGCATGGTTGTAGTCGATCTCGCCCGCCTGGTCGGCGTTGCCCACCGCTACGCCGCCGCCACCTTCGCTCTCCAGACGGCCGATGTCCTTGGCCAGTGGTTTGGGTTGCAGCTCGATGAAGTGGTCAAAAGCCTGGCTGACCTGGCCCAGCGCTACCCGGTCCTGTGGCCGTTTAGGCCCGGCCAGGCTGGCTTCGACCTCGTGCATGTCCAGCGCCAGGCTGTCGCTGAACAGCGGCTCCTGGCCAGGCAGGCGCCACAGGCCTTGGGCTTTGCAGTAATGCTCGACCAGTTGCACGGTCGCTTCGGGGCGGCCCGACAGGCGCAGGTAGTCCAGGGTCACCTGATCGACCGGGAAGAAACCGCAGGTGGCGCCGTATTCCGGCGCCATGTTGGCAATGGTCGCCCGGTCGGCCAATGGCAGCTCGGCCAGGCCATCGCCGTAAAACTCGACGAACTTCCCCACCACGCCTTTCTTGCGCAGCATTTGCGTAACCGTCAGTACCAGGTCGGTGGCGGTGATGCCTTCGCGCAGCTTGCCGGTCAGCTTGAAACCGATCACTTCGGGGATCAACATCGACACGGGTTGGCCGAGCATGGCCGCCTCTGCCTCGATGCCGCCTACACCCCAGCCGAGCACACCTAATCCATTGATCATGGTGGTGTGCGAGTCGGTACCCACCAGGGTGTCGGGGAAGGCGTAGGTGCGGCCATCGGCTTCACGGGTCCACACCGTGCGGCCCAGGTACTCCAGGTTGACCTGGTGGCAGATGCCGGTGCCCGGCGGCACTACGCGGAAGTTGTCGAAGGCGCTCTGGCCCCAGCGCAGGAAGGCATAACGCTCGCCATTGCGCTGCATTTCGATATCCACGTTCTCGCCGAAGGCCTGCGGCGTGCCGTAATGGTCGACCATTACCGAGTGGTCGATCACCAGGTCCACCGGTGACAGCGGGTTGATCCGCTGCGGGTCGCCGCCGGCCTTGGCCATGGCTGCGCGCATGGCGGCCAGGTCGACCACGGCCGGCACGCCGGTGAAGTCCTGCATCAGCACCCGCGCCGGGCGATACTGGATCTCGCGGTCAGAGCGCCGCTCGCTTAGCCACTGGGCAAGGGCGCGCAAGTCGTCGCCGGTGACGGTATGGCCGTCCTCCCAGCGCAGCAGGTTTTCCAGCAGCACCTTCAGCGACATGGGCAGGCGTTGCAGGTCACCCAGCTGGCGGGCGGCCTCGGTAAGGCTGAAATAGTGATAGGTCTGGTTGCCGACCTGGAGGGTCTTGAGGGTGTTCAGGCTGTCGAGCGAGGGCATTGCCAACTCCTTCTGCGCCGGTGCCCGGCAATTACTCAAGGTCTGCCGGTGTCACCGCTCTGTTGCGGTCCGCACGGTACGGACCTGGCTGAAAGGTCAGGTTAGACCGCTTTGCGGCCGCTGACCCTTTTCTGGACCGGCGGAGCGTGTCGCAGGTTCCGATCTTCCTTTATCATCGCCGCCCTGCCGGCGCCTGTTGCGCGCCAGCCGTAGTGGAGTGAGAGATGAATACCCTGTTCATGCATTGCCGGCCCGGTTTCGAGGGTGAGGTTTGCGCCGAGATCAGCGAACATGCCGCCCGCCTGGGCATTGCCGGCTATGCCAAAGGTAAGCCACAAAGTGCCAGCGCCGAGTTTGTCTGCAGTGAAGACGGCGGTGCCGAGCGATTGATGGGGGCGCTGCGCTTCAACGAGCTGATTTTCCCTCGGCAGTGGGCCCGTGGCGGTTTTGTCGAGTTACCGGAAAGTGACCGTATCAGTGTGCTGCTGGCGCAGTTGGCCGACTTCCCGGTGTTCGGCAGCCTGTGGCTGGAAGTGCTGGACAGCAACGAAGGCAAGGAATTGTCCACCTTCTGTCGCAAGTTCGAAGTGCCGTTGCGCAAGGCCCTGGAAAAGGCCGGCCGCCTGGTCGACGACGCCAGCCGCCCACGGTTGCTGCTGACCTTCATCAGCGGCCGGCGGGTGTTTGTCGGCTTGGCCCCGGCCAACAACAGCGCGTTGTGGCCCATGGGCATCCCGCGCCTGAAATTCCCCCGCGAGGCACCCAGCCGTTCGACCCTCAAACTGGAAGAGGCCTGGCACCAGTTCATCCCGCGTGAGCAGTGGGAGCAGCGCCTGGGCGATGACATGACCGGTGTCGACCTGGGCGCCTCGCCGGGTGGCTGGACCTACCAGCTGGTACGTCGTGGCATGCTGGTGACGGCCATCGACAACGGGCCGATGGCCGAAAGCCTGATGGACACCGGCCTGGTGCAGCACCTGATGGCCGACGGTTTCACCTGGCAGCCGAAGCAGCCGGTGGACTGGATGGTGTGCGACATCGTCGAGAAGCCGGCGCGCACCACTTCGCTGATCGAAACCTGGCTGGGTGAGGGGTTGTGCCGCGAGGCAGTGGTCAACCTTAAATTGCCGATGAAGCAACGCTATGCCGAAGTACGCCGGTTGCTCGACCGCATGGAGGCGACGTTCAAGGCGCGCAAGATCAGGGTATCGATTGCCTGCAAGCAGCTGTATCACGACCGTGAGGAAGTGACCTGCCATCTGCGCAGACTGGACCTGAAGCCGCGCTGATTTCGGGGGCTGCAAGCCAGCCCCTTGGTTGAAGCGAGCCTATGCGCGACAATAACGATCATTTGCGGAGCCCCCCATGACCGATTACACCCCCGATGCCATCCTCGACGCCACCGGCCTGAATTGCCCGGAACCGGTAATGATGCTGCACCAGCACGTGCGCAACCTGGCGGCTGGCGGCCTGCTGAAGGTCATCGCCACCGATCCGTCGACCCGCCGTGACATTCCCAAGTTCTGCAACTTCCTCGGCCACGAATTGCTGCAGCAGCAAGAGGACGCCGGCACCTTCCTGTACTGGATCCGTAAAAAAGCCGACTGAAGCGCTCTGGAACACGCCCCGCGTTGCGCCTACACTGCGTTCCCCAGACAGGAGAGCGCCATGCTGATAGTTGCCGACGAGAACATCCCGCTGCTCGATGCCTTCTTCCAGGGTTTCGGTGAAATTCGCCGCTACCCGGGCCGAAGCCTCGATGCCGCCAGCGTCAAGGACGCCGATATCCTGCTGGTGCGCTCGGTGACCAAAGTCGACCGCCAGCTGCTCGAAGGCAGCCGCGTACGCTTTGTCGGCACTTGCACCATCGGTACCGATCACCTGGACCTGGACTACTTTGCCGAAGCCGGCATCCGCTGGAGCAGTGCGCCGGGCTGCAATGCACGCGGCGTGGTCGACTACGTGCTGGGCAGCGTACTGACCCTGGCCGAGCTCGATGGCGTGGCACTGCCCGAACGCGTGTATGGCGTGGTGGGTGCGGGTGAGGTGGGCGGCCGCCTGGTGCGGGTGCTTCACGGCCTGGGCTGGAAAGTACTGGTGTGCGACCCGCCGCGCCAGGCCGTCGAGGGTGGCGACTACGTCAGCCTCGAGACGATCTTGCAGCAGTGCGATGTGATCAGCCTGCATACCCCGTTGCAGCGTGCCGGCGAGCACCCGACCTGGCACTTGCTGGGCCAGGCGCAGTTGGCGCAGTTGCGCCCAGGGGCCTGGCTGATCAACGCCAGTCGTGGCCCGGTGGTGGACAACGCTGCCTTGCGCGAGCTGCTGCTGGACCGTGAAGACGTGCATGCGGTGCTGGATGTGTGGGAGGGCGAGCCGCAGGTCGACCTGCAACTGGCCGACCTGTGCACGCTGGCTTCGCCGCACATTGCCGGCTACAGCCTTGATGGCCGCCAGCGTGGCACGGCGCAGATCTACCAGGCGTTGTGCCGCTTCCTCGGCGTGGACGAGCAGGTGCAACTGGCAGACTTGCTGCCCCGGCCGCCACTGGCACAAATCGAACTGGATGCCGGCACCGACCCGGCCTGGGCCTTGGCGACCCTGTGCCGCGCCGTGTACGACCCGCGCCGCGACGATGCGGACTTCCGCCGCAGCCTGAGCGACGACCCGCAGCTGCAGCGGGCGGCGTTCGACCAGTTGCGCAAGCAGTACCCGCCACGTCGCGAGATCGAAGGGCTGGCGGTGCGCTTGCGGGGTGAGTCGCCACAGTTGGCGCAGCTGGTCAGTGCCTTGGGTGGGGTGCTGGCCTGATTCAGGCCAATAAAAACCCGGCGCGAGCGCCGGGTTGCAAATAATTCGTCGGTCAACCTTTGCGTACGCGCTCGGCCCGGCTTTCTTCCAGGGCCTTGCAGGCCTGCTGGATCATTTGCTCGGTGATCGGCACTTCGCGCCCCTGGGCGTCGATGATCGAACCGCACACCTGCGGTTGCGGGGTGGTCCGGGGCTTCTGGTTGTCACTGCCATGCTGCAAGCTCATGCACTGTCTCCTCATCAGGTTCAAGCTCAAGTTAGCCCTGCGCCGTGACTGGCCTGTGACAGCTTCTGTGTCACGGCAGCAACAGTCCAACAGAAACCAGGTGAAAGCTCCAGCGACTGGTTATACCGATGGGCTATAGCAACCTGCGGGCATTCCCACAGCCTGGATGAGTGGTAGTCTGCGGTTTCCCCCGCATTATGGTCGTCGCCATGCCCGAATCGGTTTCCCCACGTCAGCGCCGCGCCTTGCGCCTGGCCTGGCAGTTCGTCCGCCCCTATCGCCGGCAAGTGCTGCTGGCCTTGCTGGCCCTGGTGGTCACTGCCGCCATCACCCTGTCGATGGGGCAGGGCATCCGCCTGTTGGTGGACCAGGGCTTCATGACCCGCTCCGCGCACCAGCTCAACCAGACCATCGGGTTGTTCCTGCTGCTGGTGCTGGCCCTGGCGGTGGGCACTTTCAGCCGCTTTTACCTGGTCTCGTGGATTGGCGAGCGGTGTGTGGCCGATATCCGTCGCGCCGTTTTCGATCACCTGATCGGCCTGCACCCCGGCTTTTTCGAAGACAACCGCAGCTCCGAGATCCAGTCGCGGCTGACGGCGGACACCACCTTGCTGCAGTCGGTCATCGGCTCATCGTTGTCGATGTTCTTGCGTAACGCGTTGATGGTCATCGGCGGCGTGGTGTTGCTGTTCATCACCAACCCCAAGCTCACCAGTATCGTGGTGGTGGCCCTGCCGTTGGTGTTGGCACCTATCCTGCTGTTCGGTCGTCGGGTGCGCAGCCTGTCGCGGCAGAGCCAGGACCGGGTGGCCGATGTGGGCAGCTACGTGGCCGAAACGCTGGGGCAGATCAAGACGGTGCAGGCCTACAACCACCAGGCGCACGACCGCGAACTGTTCGCGGGCACGGTCGAAGCAGCGTTCAGCGTGGCCCGCAAGCGGATTGCCCAGCGTGCCTGGCTGATCACCCTGGTGATCGTGCTGGTGTTGGGGGCGGTGGGGGTGATGTTGTGGGTCGGCGGCATGGATGTGATCGCTGGGCGTATTTCTGCAGGCGAGCTGGCTGCATTCGTGTTCTACAGCCTGATCGTCGGTAGCGCCTTCGGTACCCTCAGCGAGGTGATCGGCGAGCTGCAGCGTGCCGCTGGCGCCGCTGAGCGTATTGCCGAACTGTTGGCTGCGCGCAGTGCAATCCTGCCGCCCGAGCTGGCGCAGGCGCTACCAAGACAGCGGGCCAAAGGGCACATCGAATTGCAGCAGGTGGTGTTTGCCTACCCGTCACGGCCTACGGTGGCGGCTGTCGATGGCCTGAGCCTGGCCATCGAACCTGGACAGACCGTTGCCCTGGTTGGCCCCTCGGGTGCAGGCAAGTCGACCTTGTTCGATTTGTTGCTGCGTTTTTACGACCCACAGCAAGGGCGCATCCTGCTCGATGGTCAGTCGATTACCGCGCTCGACCCTGACCAGCTGCGCCGCCAGTTCGCCCTGGTGGCGCAAAACCCCTCGCTGTTTCGTGGCACGGTGGAGGCCAACATCCGTTATGGCCGGCCCGAGGCGAGCCTGGCAGAAGTCGAGGCAGCCGCCCGCGGTGCCTATGCCGATGAATTCATCCGGCAGCTGCCGCAAGGCTACCAGACGCCTTTGGGCGAGGGCGGCATCGGGCTTTCCGGTGGGCAGCGGCAGCGCCTGGCGATTGCCCGGGCGTTGCTGGTGGATGCGCCGATCCTGTTGCTGGATGAAGCCACCAGCGCCCTCGACGCGCAGAGCGAACACCTGATCCAGCAGGCGTTGCCCAGCCTGATGGCCGGGCGTACCACGCTGGTGATCGCCCATCGCCTGGCCACGGTGCAGCATGCCGAACGTATCGCGGTCATCGACAAGGGGCGGCTGGTGGCGGTGGGCACACACCGTCAGTTGATCGAGGAAAGCCCGCTGTATGCGCGGTTGGCGGCCTTGCAGTTCACCACAGGGTAGGGTGTCGCGGTTTTGTAACATTTTTGTAGCAATTGCCTGAGAGTATCTGCCTCAACTGTTGCGTAAGTGCTCGACCTGGCTGCCATTGCTTGATGGCAGCTTTTTTTTGGCCTGCCAGTAATGGGGCTGCACAGCGGCCCCAGCCCTCTCTCTCTGGTTCCGAGACCCTAGATGTTGCGTAAATCCCTCAGAGTGCAAATTCTCTCGCTGCTCGGCGGCAGCCTGGCGGCGATGTTGCTGATCGCCCTGGTGTGTTTCCAGTTCCTGTCGTCCAGCGTGCGCGGTTATGCCGAGCTGGTCGACGGGCCGCTGCGGGCCTCGCAATTGATCGACGAAGCCAACCTGCAATTCAAGATACAGGTACAGGAATGGAAGAACGTGTTGCTGCGCGGGCGCCAGCCAGCGGACATGGACAAGTACTGGCAGCAGTTCCAGGCCCGTGAACAACAGGTTCAAGAGCTGCTCGGGCAGTTGATCGACAGCAGCGACGCCAGGCTCAAGGCGCCGTTGCAGCAGCTGCGTGACAGCCACCGGCAGTTGGGCCAGGCCTATGCGCAGGGCCGCCAGGCTTTCCTTGCCGCAGGTGGTGACCCGGTAGCCGGCGACCAGGCGGTCAAAGGCGTGGACCGCGCCGCCAGCGAGCAGATGAGCGAACTGGTCGAGCAGCTGCGTGCCGATGCGCGTCAGCGTGCGGCCAGCATCAGCGCCAGCGCCGAGCGCACGGTATGGCTGGGCTTGCTGGTGATGTTGGCTTCGGCGGTGCTGGTGGGGCTGCTCAGCCTGTGGCTGGTCAACCGTAGCCTGATCGAGCCGATCCGCCAACTGATCGAGTATGTCGCACAACTGAGCCAAGGGCGTTTCGCCGCCCGGGTCGATAGCCGCCGTGAAGATGAACTGGGGCGCCTGGCGCGGGCTGCCAACACGCTGCGCGACTTCCTTGCCGATACCGTTGGCCGCCTGCAGGACAACGCGCAGGAGCTGGAAGGCGCCAGTGGCCAGTTGCGTAGCATCGCCGGCGACATGGCCCGTGGCACCCACGACCAGTTCCAGCGTACCGACCAGGTGGCCACGGCCATGCACGAGATGTCCGCCACCGCCCAGGAGGTCGCCCGCCACGCCGGCGAGGCCGCTCGCGCGGCAGATGACGCTGACCACAGCGCCCAGGCCGGCGAGCAGGTGATGCAGCAGACCATCGACATTATCGGTGTGGTCAACCGTGAAATCGCCGGCACGGCGGCGGTAATCCGCGACCTGGAACACGACAGCACGCGCATTGGCAAAGTGCTGGAGGTGATCCGTGGCATCGCTGAGCAGACCAACCTGCTGGCGCTCAACGCAGCCATCGAAGCGGCCCGTGCTGGCGAAGCCGGGCGTGGGTTTGCAGTGGTTGCCGATGAGGTGCGCAGCCTGGCCCAGCGCACCGCTGCATCGATTGCCGAGATTCACCAGATCATCGAAGCCGTGCAGTCGGGGGCGGTAGAGGCGGTCAAGGCGATCGAAAGCGGCCAGCAGCGCAGCGAGGAGGGGGCCGAGCAGGTGCAGCAGGCCGGGCAGATGTTGCAGCGCATCACCCAGTCCGTAGAGGCGATCCGTGACATGAACCGACAAATCGCCACGGCGGCCGAAGAGCAGACCAGTGTGGCGGAGGACATTTCGCGCAACCTGATCGAAATCACCCGTATCGCCACGGCCAACCAGCAGGCAGTGCAGCATACCGAGCAGGCCGGGCAGCGCTTGCACGGGTTGTCGGGGCAGTTGGGTGAGGTGACCTCGCGCCTGACGGCCTGACCGTTTTCAGGCACAACAAAAAGCCCGCACAAGGCGGGCTTTTCGAGCAGGATCTGGTCGGAGAGACAGGATTCGAACCTGCGGCCTTCTCGTCCCGAACGAGACGCGCTACCTGGCTGCGCTACACTCCGATGAACAAAATCCTACTGCATCCCGTTTTTGCACACAAGCCCTTGTTGTTCAAAGGGGCTTTGCAAAACGGGCGCCTGGATCAGAGCTCTTTGACGGTGCGGATCTGGTCCTTGTTCAGGCGGGTGCGCTTGCCATCCAGTTGCTCGAATTCGTAGAAGCCGGAGTCTTCATCGTAGTTCGGGGTGTCCGTGGCCTGGATTTCGCGGCCATCGTTCAGGGTAATGACGGTCGGCGAAGCGCAGCCGGCAAGGGCGCCCAGGCCCAGGGCGAGCAGGAAGGCGGGTAGGGTCCGTTGAATCATCGTGTTTCTCCAGTGCGATGGTGCTAGATGTCAGTTAAGACGCAGGGTGTCCATGCAAGTTCCTTCTTTAGTGCAGCATAGCGGCAAACCCGGCCTATTGACCGAGGGCAATCGCCATGGGCGCAACGTCGGGAAAGGTGCGCTGTGATATAACTGCGGCCATCTCATCCTGTTGTGACGGACACCCATGAAAGCCAAGGCAGATACCCCCTTCGTGGCGCTGAACATCGCCGTGCTCACGGTCAGCGACACCCGTACTTTCGACACCGACACCTCCGGGCAGCTGTTCGTCGACCGCCTGAGTGCGGCCGGCCACCGTTTGGCCGAGCGCGTGCTGCTCAAGGATGACCTGTACAAGATCCGCGCCCAGGTTGCCACCTGGATCGCCGATGACAACGTGCAAGTGGTGTTGATCACGGGGGGGACCGGCTTTACCGGCCGCGATAGCACGCCCGAGGCGGTGGCCTGCCTGCTGGACAAACAGGTGGAAGGGTTTGGAGAGTTGTTCCGGCAGATCTCGGTGGCCGACATTGGCACCTCCACTGTGCAGTCGCGTGCCTTGGCCGGGCTGGCCAACGGTACCTTGGTGTGCTGCCTGCCGGGCTCGACCAACGCCGTGCGTACCGGCTGGGATGGCATCCTGGCCGAACAGCTCGATGCCCGCCATCGCCCGTGCAACTTCGTTGCGCACCTGAAGCAGGCAGCGGCCTGTGACAGCCGTGGCTGAGGCCGGCCAGGCCCGGCCGCTGATGCCGGTGGAGCAGGCCCTGGAGCAACTGCTGGCGCTGGCCGAGGCGGCGCCCATACGCGAGATGGAGAACCTGCCGCTGGCCGAGGCCGAAGGCCGTGTGCTGGCTACCGATCTGGTGGCCTCGCTCGACCTGCCGCCCTGGCCGAACAGCGCCATGGACGGTTATGCCTTGCGCAACGCCGACTGGCAGGGCCAGCCGCTGCCGGTCAGCCAGCGCATTTTTGCCGGGCATGCGCCACAGCCGCTGCAGCCAGGCACCTGCGCGCGCATCTTTACGGGGGCGCCGGTGCCGGAAGGGGCCGACTGCGTCGAGATGCAGGAAAACACCGAGGTGCTCGAAGATGGCCGGGTACGCTTTCTTGAAGCGTTGCAAACCGGGCAGAACATACGCCCTCAGGGCCAGGAAACCCGCAGGGGTGAGCAGGTAATGAGCGCCGGCACCCGCCTTGGTCCGATCGAACTGGGCCTGGCGGCGACCCTGGGCCATGGTCGCCTGGATGTGGTGCGCAAGGTACGGGTGGCGGTGCTGTCCACCGGTGACGAACTGGTCGAGCCCGGCCTGCCGCTGGGCCCTGGGCAAATCTACAACAGCAACCGTCGGCTGCTGGTCAGCTGGTTGCAGCGGCTGGGCTGCGACGTGGTCGATGCGGGCATCCTGCCGGATGACCTTGCACGTACCCGTGCCTGCCTGGCCTCGCTGGGCGACGTTGACCTTATCTTGTCTACCGGCGGTGTCTCGGTGGGGGAGGCCGACTACCTCGGTGCTGCCCTGCGCGAAGCCGGCGAGCTGGCGTTGTGGAAGCTGGCGATCAAACCGGGCAAACCGCTGACCTTCGGCCACTTCCAGGGCGTGCCGGTGATCGGCCTGCCGGGCAACCCGGCCTCGACCTTGGTCACCTTTGGCCTGCTGACCCGGCCCTACTTGCTCCGTCGTCAGGGTGTGGCCGATGTCACGCCGCTGCGTTTCGACATGCCGGCGGGCTTCGACTGGCCCAAGCCTGGCACGCGCCGCGAATACCTGCGCGCGCGCATCGAACAGGGGCAGGTGCGCATCTACAAGAACCAGAGCTCGGGGGTGCTGCGCAGTGCCGCCTGGGCCGAGGGCCTGGTAGAGGTGCGCGAAGGCAGTACGCCGAAACAGGGCGATAGCGTGCCGTTCATCCCCTTCAGCGAGCTACTTGGCTGAGCGGCCCAGCCAGGCACTGCCCAGCGGTGCGGCCTCGGCGGGCGCTGCCTGGGCCAGGCGCATGTGCACGTTCTCCAGTTGCTGGGCCGCCACGCTCCAGTCGTGGCGTTGACGGGCGAATTGCCGCCCGGCATCGCTCAGTTGGCTCATGCGCCAGGGCTGGTTGAGCAGTTGGGTGATCAGCAGGGCGAGCTGGTCACCGTCATCACTGCCCAGGTAGTGTTCTCCGTTGTTCGCGGCCAGGCCCGATACGCCTTTTCCGGTGGTGATCACCGGCAGGCCGGCGGCCATGGCCTCGAGGATTTTTACTTTGGAGCCGCCGGCATAGCGCAGCGGGGCGAAGAACAGTGCCGAACGCTTTTGCAGCTCGCGCAGGTCAGGGCGGTAGCCTAACCATTCGATGCGCGGGTCGTTCCAGTGCAATTTCCAGCTGATCGGCAGCGCATGCCCGGCTATCGCCAGGCGCACCGCCGGGTTGCTCATCCACACTTGCGGCATGATGTCTTCCAGCGCCCACTCGATGGCTTCCAGGTTGGCGCCATACTCGAAGTTGCCCACGAACAACAAGCGCTGGCTATGCAGCGCAGGTTGCACGTGCTGGTAGAAATCACAATCCACACCATTGACCACCACGTTCACCGGGCGCCCGCTGATCTGCGCGATCAGCTCGGCATCGTGTGCGCTGACCGCTACCAACTCGGTAGGTTGGCGCAGCACCCGCTGTTCCCAGCGCCGGTAGCGCCAGCGGTCAAAGGCATTGAGCGGGCGTAGCCAGAGCGGCAGGCGGTCGTGGCAGGCACCGCCCATCACGGACTCCAGCGTGTGCTCGCTGAGCATGTAGGGCAGCCCGCGCGCCTGCAAAGCCTTTTCGAACGGTTGAAAGCTATAGCTGTGCTCGATCTGGATCACGTCCCACGGTTCGTCCAGCAACTGCTCGAAGCGGTGCCGCAGGCAAGGGGACAGGCCATTGATGATCGCCCGCATGGGGTAGTCGATGATCGGCGAGGCCAGCAGGTTCAGCGGGCTGTGCAGTGGCCGACGGGGTAGCACGATCAGTCGTTCGAGTAGGGGCTCCAGGGCTTCGCGGGCCGCATCGCTGAGCGGGATTTTCGACTGCACCAGCAGGGTAATGCGGTGGCCTTGCTGTGCCATTGCGCGCATCAGGTGGTATTGCCGGGTCTTGCTGCCGCTGGTAGTTGGCCAAGGCAGGTACGGCAGTGTCCAGAGAATGCGCATGACCCGGAATCCTCGCTGAAGGCTGTGGATGAAAAGACGCGCCCATCGGCAGCGCTATGCACACCACTGCCGGGGGGCGCGTCCATGGCCAGGATCGAGATTGGCCCGGCGAACAGAAGTCAAAAGGCTGACCACCCTGGGAAAAATGTTGGCCTGGGTCAAAAACTTGTCAAAAGTTCATTTCCTGAGCATAGCCGCGCATTGTCGGGTGTGGGAAAAAGACCGCGCCGGCTTCGTTATTTTTTTACACCTATGCAACGATCCGTTGCTGGGCATGGTCGAGATTTGGGTGGTTCAACTTCACGGAGAAGCGCAATGCAAGGGCGCAAGGCAATGCTGATCCTGCACGGTAAGCAGGCGATGAACGAAGAACTGCGCAGCGCCGTGCATGACCTGCGCGGTACCGGTTGGGCACTGGATGTACGTGTTACCTGGGAGGCGGGTGATGCGCAGCGGCTGGTCGGTGAGGCACTTAGCGCGGGCTACAGCCATATTGTCGCCGGTGGTGGGGACGGCACTTTGCGCGACGTGGCCGAAGCCATGGGGCTGGCCGGCGCCGATGCCAGCCTGGCGCTGTTGCCCCTTGGCACTGCCAACGACTTCGCCCGGGCCGCGGGTATACCGCTGGAGCCTGCTGCGGCTCTGGCGTTGTTGAACACACCGGCCCAGGCGATAGACCTGGGCCAGGCTGGGGACCAGTTGTTCCTTAACATGGCCACAGGCGGATTTGGCAGTCAGGTCACCGCCAACACCTCCGAAGACCTGAAAAAAGTGCTGGGGGCGGCGGCCTACCTGTTCACCGGCTTGTCGCGCTTCAGCGAACTGCAGGCAGCTTCGGTGGAACTGCAAGGGCCAGATTTTCAGTGGCAAGGGAGCTTGCTGGCACTCGGTATCGGTAATGGCCGCCAGGCTGGGGGAGGGCAGGTGCTATGCCCTGAAGCGGTGGTGAATGACGGCTTGCTGGACATCGCCATCCTGCCTGCGCCGCAGGAAGTGGTTGGAGCTTTGCGCGATCTGCTGGCCGGCGATGGCCTGTTCATTCGGGCGAGGCTGCCCTGGGTGGAAATCAAGAGTTCGCAGGGGCTGGATATCAACCTCGACGGCGAGCCTTTGCAGGCCGACAACCTGCGCTTTCAGGCCAGGCCAGCCGCGATACGCCTGCACCTGCCGACCGGGTCGCCATTGCTCAGTCGTCCAGGCTGATGATCTTTTCGCGTACGGCAAACAGCACCAGGCCAGCCACGTCATGAATCTGCAGCCGCTTCATGATTTGCGAACGGTGGGTTTCGACCGTCTTGATAGACAGGCCTAGGCCCGCAGCGATTTCCCGGGTGGACTTGCCGCGCACGATCAGGCGCAGGATCTCCAGTTGCCGGGCCGTGAGGTTATGCCGCTCGCCAGCGGCCTGCTTGCCCGGTTTGGTGTGCCGTAGCGCCTGGTTGATGACGGTGTGGGCGATGGCCGGGCTGAGGTAGCGCTCGCCGTTGCGCACCGCGCTCAGGGCCTGTTCCAGCTCGGTGGCGCTGGTGTCCTTGAGCAGATAGCCGTGGGCGCCGCTTTCCAGCGCCCGCATGATCAGGTCGGGGTCGGTGTGCATCGACAGAATCAGCACTTTGCACGCGTTGCCGCTGGCACGCAGTTGAGTCAGGGCATCCAGGCCGCTGGTGGAGCGCATTGAAATGTCCAGCAAGACGATGTCGGGCGCCAGCGTGCGCACCTGTTCGAGCAGTTGGCCGCCATCGTCAGCTTCGCCGATCACGTCATAGCCAGGGATGTCACAGACCAGCGCGCGTACCCCGGCGCGGATCAGCGAGTGGTCGTCAACCAGCAGCAGTCTACAGGTCATGGGTGGCAGTACTCCGGGCGCGTTGCTGGCTGCGCGGGGGCCAGGGGAACATCGCTTCGATCTGCGTGCCCAGGCCAGGCTGGCTGGTGATGTCGAGGCTGCCCTGCAACGCGGTTACCCGCTCCTGCATGCCGGCCAGACCGCGCTGGCCTGCCTCGGCCGGGTGCCGGGCCGGAATGAAGCCACGGCCATCGTCGTGGATCGACAGCGCCAGCCCTTCAGGGGTGCGCTGCAGGCGGATGACCAGGTTCTGTGCCTGGGCGTGGCGCAACATGTTGGTCACCGCCTCCTGGGTAATGCGGAACACGGCCATGGCCACGGCTTCGTCGATGCCGCCCAAGCGCTGGTTGCACGCCAGGCTCCAGTGCACGCTGCTGCTGGCCAGCGTACGTACCAGGTGCGCGCGCAGGCTGGCTTCCAGGCCAAGGCTGGCGAGCTGCCGGGGGTTGAGCAGGGCGGACACATCGCGCACGTTGCCCAGGGTGTCATCCAGCGTGCCGCGCAGGGCATCGCAGTGGCTTTGCAGCTCGTGGGGCATACGCCGCTGCAGCCACTGCAACTGCAGCTTCGCTGCGGTCAGCAATTGGCCGATGTCGTCGTGAAGTTCGCGGCTCAGATGCTGACGTTCGTCTTCCTGCACCTTGAGCATGCGCTCGGCCAGTTCGGCCGGGCGCAGGCTGATCGACCTGGCGCCCAGGCCCAGTTGAACGGCGGCGCCCAGCGTGGCGGCCAGCTGCAGCACCAGCAGGCTGGCCGGGATGGCCTGGTTGGCCAGGTACAGCGCCAGGTTCGCAACCAGCGAGGCCACGCACAGCCCGGCCGTCGCCCAACGCAACAGGACGGCGCGGGAGCAGCAACGCAGAGAAGTCTTCAAGCGTGGGAACATAAGTAGGAAAGCCACTGAAGTATTGCTGATGGAGGCCTTGCACAATGCTGGTCAGAGGCTTTGGCGCAGTACTTTCGATGTTTTTTCGAATGCGTGATCTTGCAACCTTGCTTCAGGTTGCAAGCCTTGGTGGGGGCGCATATTACCACTTTGCATTGCATCGGTCGCGGATGGGAAACGCTTTGAAACGCCTGCTGGTCCGGTCTTTTCGGGTAGCAAAGTGCCACCCTTTAATCGTGCAGTACGCACTTGTGCTGTAACTCGCGTGCTCAAGGTTCAACTTGGGCCACTGAAAACCTGGAGAACTTTCCAAGTTTGACCATGGTGGAGCTTGAACAACGGTACTTAGTTGCACTCTGCGTCTTTTAAAGCGCCGGCTTAGAGCGATCAGGGTGGCTGCTGTCTGCCACTTCACCCTGGGTGTGTATGCACTCGCTGCCTTGCTCATCGCATGACGTACAGGCTGACGCAAAAGGTTGTTGCACGACTTTCGCCAACTCACCCAGTAGCACCAGTTGCTCGCCGATGTCCAGGTTCAGCCGCCCGGTTCGGGTGTCGACCAGCTCCAGTTGCCAGGCCAGCAGGGTCAGGCACTCCCCTACCGCGGGTAGGGCTGCACGTTGCAGGCAACCACCGTGGCAGGCCGGGGCAAGCAACTGTTGAAGGGCAGTGGTGTAATGGGCGACTTCACGCAGGCCCAGGCGTGTGGCCTGACGGGCGAGGCTGTCGAGGGCGTTGCCCAGGCAGCGGCAGGCATCCGGATCATTGTCGATCAGTTCCAGATGCTGCAGGCATTCCTGGGCCTGGGTCAGCAGTACCTGGGCATCCAGCAGGAAGCCTTGGAGGGCGTCGTCGAACGATAAGGCAGTGTCCATGGTCAGGTCCCCGCGCGTGGGGTAGGCGCAGGGGACGGGCACGCCAAAACGATAGCTAGCAAAAGCCTGACTCCATTCATGCAGTGAGAATGGCGTCACATTAATGGCTAAAGGATATCGCGAACATCAGGTTGCGCCCGATTGCGACTAAGGGTTTCCCTGATGCGGGGCCGGGGTGGGGAACTTTTTCAGCACCCTCGGTTTATCCCGGTGGGCCCGCAGTAAAGCATGATGGTAAAGTGATATCAATTGCCTTTGCGGTATTTTTCCGCAAGGGTCAAGGTGCGCGTGAAACCGCCGATACAGGGTAGATCATTTCACCTTTTCCGACTCAAGCCTGGGGGTTTCCAATGGCTGGCATTCTCGACACGGTAGACCAACGCACGCAATTGGTGGGTGAGAACCGCCTGGAAATTCTGATGTTTCGCCTGGCCGGTCGCCAGTTGTTCGCGATCAACGTGTTCAAGGTGCAGGAGGTGCTGCAACTGCCCAAACTGACCTTGATGCCCCAGCGCCACGCCTTCGTCTGCGGTGTGGTCAACCTGCGCGGGCAGACCCTGCCTGTGATCGACCTGTCCCAGGCGATTGGCATGCGCCCGCTGCAGCCGGGGCCGGACAGCACCATCATCGTCACCGAGTACAACCGCTCGGTGCAGGCCTTCCTGGTGGGTGGTGTGGACCGCATCGTCAACATGAACTGGGAGTCGATCATGCCACCCCCTTCCAGTGCCGGGCGCCAACACTACCTGACAGCCATCACCAAGGTTGATGACAAGTTGGTGGAGGTTATCGACGTAGAGAAGGTGCTGGCCGAGATCGTGCCGTACAACGCCCGGGTCTCCGGCGACAAACTCGCCGACCCGGTGCTGGCCCGGGCGCGTGGCCGCGAGGTGCTGTTGGTGGATGACTCCAGCGTGGCCTTGGCGCAGTTGCGCGATACGCTGTCCCAGTTAGGCGTGAAACTGCATGTGGCCAGTGATGGCCTGAAAGCGCTACGTATGCTCAAGGGCTGGGCCGATGCCGGCGAAGACGTATGCGAGAAGCTGCTGATGGTATTTACCGATGCCGAAATGCCGGAAATGGACGGCTACCGGCTGACCACCGAGATCCGCAGTGATGCACGCCTGCGCCAGCTTTACGTGGTGCTGCACACCTCGCTGTCGGGCAGTTTCAACGAGTCCATGGTGAAAAAGGTGGGTTGCGACAACTTCCTGTCCAAGTTCCAGCCTGATCGCCTGGTCGATGTGGTCAAGCAACGCCTGCTACTGGACACCGCCACTGCGTGAACCCTGGGCCGGCCAGGTATAAGCTTGGCTTTTGGCATGACGCGAGGCAGCAGGGATGTTTCTCAGTGAGTTGTATCGATACCCGGTGAAGTCGGGGCAGGCGCAAAGCCTGCAGGCTTCACCGGTTGGGTTGCTGGGGTTGCAAGGTGACCGGCGCTGGATGGTGGTCGAGGAAGAAAACGGACGCTTCCTGACCCAGCGCGCATGGCCTCAACTTGGCCAGTTACAGGCGTGTGAAGACGACAGCGGCCGGTTGCTGCTGCAGGCGCCCGGGCAGGCACCGTTGCGGGTACCTGTACCCGCTGCCGACGAAGCCCTGCGTGGCGTGACCATTTGGCGCGATACGTTGCGAGTGCCTGATGCAGGCGATGAAGTGGCGGCCTGGCTGAGCGAACTGCTAGGCAAGGCCGTGCGCCTGGTGCATTGCCCGGAGCAGCGTGCGCGCTACCTGCCCAATGGTTATGGTTTCAACAGTGACCGGGAGGCGTTTCCGGATGGTTTCCCCTTGCTGCTGATTGGCCAGGGCTCGCTCGACGAGCTCAGCCGGCGTGTTGGCCGGCCCATGGAGATACTGCGCTTTCGGCCCAACCTGGTGGTGCACGGCGCTGAACCCTTCGCCGAAGATGGCTGGAAGCGGATTCGTGTCGGCAGCTTGGTGTTTCGTGTGCTCAAACCGAGTGTGCGGTGCATCTTTACCACGATTGACCCGGCTACCGGGGAGCGCAGTGCCGATCGGGAGCCGATGGCCACGCTCAAGACCTTTCGCGAGAAGGAGGGGGATGTGCTGTTCGGGCAGAACCTGGCGGTGGATGGGAATGGGTGGCTTGAGGTGGGGATGAAAGTGGAAGTCCTTGAATAACTGTTTGTCCGTATTGGCCCCTTCGCGGGTTTACCTGCGAAGAGGCCGGTTCAGGCTCGGCGAACCTTACATGTCATCGAAATACCGCTCGTGCCAATCCACCAGCGGCTGTGGCGAATTCAACTTCTGCCCGTAGATCACCGAATACGACAGCACGTTTTGCACATACTGGCGTGTTTCGTCGAACGGGATCGACTCCACCCACACATCGAAGCTCAGGTGCTTGGCGCCTTTCAGCCACTGGCGAACGCGCCCGGGCCCTGCGTTGTAGGCCGCCGAAGCCAGCACACGGTTGCCGTTGAACTGGCTGTGCACCTGGCTCAGGTACGCGGCGCCCAGCTGGATGTTCTTGTCCGGGTTCAGTACCTGCGCCGGTGACGCCAAGGGGATGCTGAACTTGCGAGCGGTTTCCTTGGCTGTGGCCGGCATCAGTTGCATCAGGCCGCTGGCACCCACCGGCGAGCGCGCATCCTCCATGAATGCACTTTCCTGGCGGGTGATGGCGAATACCCAGCTCGAATGCAGGCCGCGGACCTTGGCTTCGCGCACCAGTGTGTCGCGGTGGGCCATCGGGAAGCGGATGTCCAGATCGTCCCAATACTGCGCCTGGCTGATGGTGCGGATAGCCGGGAAGTACCAGCGCAGCTCATAGCCCAGGCGCGCCTGGGCAACCATTTCGTCGCGGGTGAAGTGGCGGCTGACGTGGTACCACTCGCGGCGGCCTTCGACGATCTGGCCGCGGGCGTGGAATTCCAGCGCGCGCTGGATGCCGGGTGTGTTGCGTACCTTCTTGACCAGTTGCGGGCTTAGCAGCAGCGGCTTGTTGTTCAACTGGTACGGTGTTTGTGCCCGGTCCGCAGCCAGGAAGCCATAGAAGTCGCGCTCACGCGCCACGGTCTTGTACAGCAGCGGGATCTGCGGGTTGTTCGGATGTGCCAGCTCCAGGCTGCGAGCCTGCCAGTACTTCCAGCGGCTGCTGCTGGCCAGGTCCTGGGGCAGGCGCTTGGTCAGCTCGTAGGCGTCTTCCCAGCGGCCCAGGCGCAGCAACAGGCGCAGGCGCCACTCGCTGACGGTGTTGTCGCGTAGCTCTGGGTCGTAGCGGGTCATCAGGTCGAGGGCGCGCGGGTCGTAGCGGCGTGCCAGGGTCAGGCCGATTTCACGGGCGATGGCCACCTTCTCGTCGCGGGAAAAGTGCATGCGCTGGGCGTAATCGTCCAGCAAGGCCATGGCCCGCTCCGGGTCCTGGCGGGCCAGGCGGCGCAGGCCGAGGCTGACCACGTCGGACATGGCTTCGTTGACCGGGGTGAAGCGCGACGGCTGGTTGAGCAGCTCCGGTTTTTGCGCCACGTCGACCAGCAGGCGCCCTTGCGGGCCGAGGGTGGTCAGGGTCTTGACCAGGTTATTGGCCAGCGCGTAGTTGCGCGCCTGGGCCGCAAGCTTGGTGCGTTCCCAGCGCTTGGCCTCGGTCAGCTGGCCTTCGGCGGCCCACATGCCGAACAGCGTGTCGCACGCGGCAGGTTGTGACTTGCCGACGTTCCACAGTTTATCGGCCGTGGCGTAGCCCTCGGCACGCAACCCATGGCTGAGCTGGTACTGGCCGTTGAGGCAGTCCAGCTCGGTGAAGTTGAGCTTGGGGTCGTAATATTTGACGAAGGTGTCCCACTCGCCCCGTTCGGCCAGCCAGCGCAACCAGCGCAGTTTCATCCAGTTGGCCTGAGGCAGGTCGCCATGCTTGGCGAGGAAGCCTTCGATTTCCTGGTTGCTGGCGCTTTTCAGGCGGGCGGTGAGCTCGTCGTAGGCCAGATAGGGCGTCAGCGGGTAGTCGTTCAGGGCCTGGGCATAACGCAGGTACGGGCCTTTGTCGCCTTTGGCCAGCGCACGCTTGGCCTCGTCGTAGTACTGGCGTTGCAGGGTCAGGTCGGTGGCCTGCGCCGCGCAGGTGGCAGCGGTAAGCAGCAGGCAGGATGCAATATGTAACAGGCGGCTGCGCATGATACGTCCGGGCAGTTGAACCATGGGGAAGTGACGGCGGAGCCAGCACTGTTGAAAGCTATTGCCTTAGCTTAGCTGTTTGCCGGCAGCGGGTGAAAGCACTGTGCTTGTATCGGGATATTAAGTTCGACCAGATGTCGCCAGGCACTCGCCGGTTGGCTTGGCGGATGCCGTCGAGGGCCAAGTCAGGTAGAATGCGCGCCCGATTTATGGAGACCAACATGACCCTGCTCAAATTCAGCGATGTGTCCCTCGCATTCGGCGCCATGCCGCTGCTGGACAAAGTGTCCTGGCAGATCGCTCGTGGCGAGCGGGTGTGCATCATCGGCCGCAACGGCACCGGCAAGTCGAGCATGCTGCGCCTGGTCAAGGGCGAGCAGAAGGGCGATGACGGTGAAATCTGGCGTGCCCCGGGCCTGAAGATCGGCGAATTGCCGCAGGAACTGCCGGTGGCCGACGAACGTACGGTGTTCGATGTGGTGGCCGCTGGCCTGGACGGCGTGGGCGAGTTGCTGGCGCAGTTCCACCACCTGAGCATGAACATCCAGGGTGACGAAGACCTGGAAAAGCTCATGCACGTCCAGCACGAGCTGGAAGCCCGTGATGGCTGGCGCCTGCAGCAGGTGGTGGAGAGCACACTCAGCCGCCTGCAACTGCCCGCCGACAAGACCCTGGCCGAGCTGTCCGGTGGCTGGCGCCGCCGGGTGCTGCTGGCTCAGGCGCTGGTGTCCGAGCCCGACCTGTTGCTGCTCGACGAGCCCACCAACCACCTGGACATCGGTGCCATCGCCTGGCTCGAAGAAGCCCTGCGCGGCTTCAACGGTGCGGTGCTGTTCATTACCCACGACCGTTCCTTCCTGCAGAACCTGGCCACACGCATCCTCGAGCTGGACCGTGGCGGCCTGATCGACTGGAACGGCGACTACGCCAGCTTCCTGGTGCACAAGGAGGCCGCACTGGCCGCCGAAGAAACCGCCAATGCGCTGTTCGACAAGCGTCTGGCCCAGGAAGAGGTGTGGATTCGTCAGGGCATCAAGGCCCGTCGTACCCGCAACGAAGGCCGTGTGCGTGCGCTGAAAGCCTTGCGTGTGGAGCGTGGCGAGCGCCGTGAGCGCCAGGGCAAGGCCAATATCCAGATCGAAGCGGCGGAAAAGTCCGGCAAGCAGGTGATGGTGCTGGAAAACGTCAGCTTCCATCACCCTGACGGGCCGATGCTGGTCAAGGACTTCTCCATGGTCCTGCAGCGCGAGGACCGTATCGGTCTGTTGGGCGCCAACGGTACCGGCAAGACGACCTTGCTGAAGATGATGCTCGGCGACCTTGAGCCGACCGCAGGCAAGGTAGAGCGCGGCACCAAGCTCGAAGTGGCCTATTTCGACCAGATGCGCCACCAGCTCGACCTTGAAAAGACCGTGATCGACAACCTGGCCGAAGGCCGTGACTTCATCGAGATCGACGGCCAGAACCGCCACGTGCTGAGCTACCTGGGCGACTTCCTGTTCAGCCCGCAGCGTGCGCGCACGCCGGTCAAGGCGCTGTCGGGTGGTGAGCGTGCGCGCCTGCTGCTGGCCAAGCTGTTCAGCAAACCGGCCAACCTGCTGGTGCTCGACGAACCGACCAACGACCTGGACGTGGAAACCCTCGAGTTGCTCGAAGAGGTGCTGTCCAACTACAAGGGCACTGTGCTGATCGTCAGCCACGACCGGGCCTTCCTCGACAACGTCGTTACCAGCACCCTGGTGTTCGAAGGCGAGGGCAAGGTGCGCGAGTATGTCGGTGGTTATGAGGACTGGATTCGCCAGGGTGGCTCGCCGAAGCTGCTGGGCGTGACCGAGAGCAAGGGCGGCAAGTCGGCCCTCAACAGTGCGGTGGTGGAGAAGGTCGAGGCCAAGCCTGCGCCTGTTGCTGCGCCGGTGGCGGAAGAGGCATCGAAGAAGAAGCTCAGCTACAAGCTGCAGCGTGAGCTGGAGATGCTGCCGGGGCAGATCGACGCGCTGGAGCAGCGCATGGCTGAAGCCCAGGAAGAAGTGAATGCAGCGGGCTTCTATCAGCGGCCGATTGCGGAGACTTCGGCGGTGCTGGCCAAGATCGAGAAGCTGCAGGGTGAGCTGGATGTACTGGTAGAGCGCTGGGCTGAGCTGGAAGGCTGATCAGATTTTAACCTGTACCGGCCTCTTCGCGGGTTTACCCGCGAAGAGGCCGGTACAGGTTAAATCATTCCTTCTTCAGCAACCGCACCGCCAGCACATCACACGGCGCTCCATGCAGCACATCATTGGCCGTGGAACCCAGCAGCAACGCCAGGCCGTGTCGGCCATGGCTGCCGACCACGATCAGGTCGCATTTCTGGTCCTTGGCCAGCTGGTGAATTTCCTGGCGCGGTTGGCCATAGGTCAGGTGTGAGTCGCCGCGGTTGATGCCCGGGTATTTGTTGAACAGGCGGTCCATGCGCTCCTTGGCCTGGTCGAACTGCTGCTGTTGCAGCTGCGACAGGTCCATTGGCACGTCACCGCCGAACGCCATGGCCATCGGTTCGACGATGTGCACCAGCGACACCTTGGCGTTCGAAGGCGCGGCCAGCGCCATGGCGCGTTTGATCACCGGGTCGCATTCTTCGGTCAGGTCGACGGCGACCAACAAATGTTCGTATTGCATGAGCGGTACTCCTGACAATCGCGATAGAAGAAGTATGGTCGCTTTCGGGCGGGTCTTCCGTGAAAAATGGCTAACCAGCTCATTTGCAACGCTTTATGGGATCTACTGATATGACGGTATTGCTGGTGGTGTCAATCCTTGCGCTGATTCTCAGCCCGCTTTCCTGGCTGCGTTCCTCGCGCAAACAGAGCGAGCAGATGAAACTGCGCCTGGAAGCACGGCGCATGGGCCTGGCCATGCAGCTGGCGCCGCAGCAATGGCCGCACTGGTTGGAAAAGGAGCCGCCAAGCCCTTGCCCGCAGTACCACCGCGCCCGGCGCCGTGGGCACGAGGACAGCTTCAGTTTCTGGCAGGTCAGCCCGGGGGTGTGGTGGAACCAGTGGCGTGAACCCTGCGAAGACCCGCGCTTCGTGGAGGCCCTGGCGCGCTTGCCGGCGAGCGTTTACAAGGTCGAGGCGGATGCTCGGATGATCGCGTTGTACTGGACTGAGCGGGGCGATACGGCTGTATTGCAGGATGTTGCCTACGTCCTCGAAACCCTCGCCTGATACCTGCCTTGCACGGTCCCTGTGGGAGCGGGCATGCCCGCGAACACCGGCGCAGCCGGTGCCAGCCACTGCGTTGAATTCTTCGCGGGCACGCCCGCTCCCACAGGGAATGCGGCGGTTTCAATAGCTATGAACGACAAAGCGGCGGCTTGGCAGAACCCTGAAGGGGTGGGGTGCCAAGTCGCCGCTTTGCGTTCTGCTGCGCAGAAAAGGCCAGGCAGGCCGGGTATTCATTCAAGCAAGTGGCAGTGTAGCCGCCCGGGGTTGCCGTGCAAGCGGAAAGTTGCAGCACACTGCAAGTGGCTGTGGTCAATCGCTGACATGAATGGCCGGCGATCACTGTCATCATGTTTTGTACCAAGACGATACAAAATGACTGGAAAGTCGCGTTTTCGCCATGCTCGTGAGCATTTGACAACGCCGATCTTTTCGGAGAATGTGTGCACACCCAAATCAAACGGGCGTATGAATTGAGCGTTTGTATGTCGTGACGCCAAGCCATACTTCCGACTAGCGCGCTGACGGGTGTGCCTGGGGCGGGGCAGTTAGGCCTGCTTTTGCTGCAGCGATCGGCGTGTACAGTTCAGCTTCCATATCGTGGAGATCAGTTGATGATTTACGAAGGTAAAGCCATCACGGTTAAGGCTCTTGAAAGTGGCATCGTCGAGCTCAAGTTCGACCTCAAGGGTGAGTCCGTCAACAAGTTCAACCGCCTGACCCTGAACGAGCTGCGCCAGGCCGTCGATGCCATCAAGGCCGATGCCTCGGTCAAGGGCGTGATCGTCAGCAGTGGCAAGGACGTGTTCATCGTCGGCGCCGACATCACCGAGTTCGTCGACAACTTCAAGCTGCCCGAGGCCGAACTGGTCGCCGGCAACCTGGAAGCCAACCGCATCTTCAACGCCTTCGAAGACCTCGAAGTGCCGACCGTTGCCGCCATCAACGGCATCGCCCTGGGTGGTGGCCTGGAAATGTGCCTGGCCGCCGACTACCGGGTCATGTCCACCAGCGCCAAGATCGGCCTGCCGGAAGTCAAGCTGGGTATCTACCCGGGCTTCGGCGGCACTGTGCGTCTGCCACGCCTGATCGGTTCGGACAACGCCATCGAGTGGATTGCCGCCGGCAAGGAAAACCGCGCCGAAGACGCCCTGAAAGTGGGTGCCGTCGACGCTGTGGTCGCCCCTGAGCTACTGCTGGCCGGTGCTCTGGACCTGATCAAGCGCGCCATCAGCGGCGAGCTGGACTACAAAGCCAAGCGCCAGCCGAAGCTGGAAAAGCTCAAGCTCAATGCCATCGAACAGATGATGGCCTTCGAAACCGCCAAGGGCTTCGTCGCTGGCCAGGCCGGCCCGAATTACCCTGCACCGGTCGAAGCCATCAAGACCATCCAGAAAGCTGCCAACTTCGGCCGCGACAAGGCGCTGGAGGTCGAAGCCGCAGGCTTTGCCAAGCTGGCCAAGACCTCGGTTGCCGAAAGCCTCATCGGCTTGTTCCTGAACGATCAGGAGCTCAAGCGCAAGGCCAAGGCGCATGACGAAATCGCCCACGACGTGAAGCAGGCTGCCGTGCTCGGCGCTGGCATCATGGGTGGCGGTATCGCTTACCAGTCGGCGGTCAAGGGCACCCCGATCCTGATGAAGGATATCCGCGAGGAAGCCATCCAGCTGGGCCTTAACGAGGCTTCCAAGCTGCTCGGCAACCGCGTCGAGAAGGGCCGCCTGACCCCGGCCAAGATGGCCGAGGCGCTCAACGCCATTCGCCCGACCCTGTCCTATGGCGATTTCGCCAATGTCGACATCGTCGTCGAAGCCGTGGTCGAGAACCCGAAAGTGAAGCAGGCCGTGCTGGCTGAGGTGGAAGGCCAGGTGAAGGATGATGCGATTCTCGCCTCCAACACCTCGACCATCTCCATCAACCTGCTGGCCAAGGCGCTCAAGCGCCCGGAAAACTTCGTCGGCATGCACTTCTTCAACCCGGTGCACATGATGCCGCTGGTGGAAGTGATCCGAGGCGAGAAATCCAGTGAAGTGGCGGTCGCCACCACCGTGGCCTACGCCAAGAAAATGGGCAAGAACCCGATCGTGGTCAACGACTGCCCGGGCTTCTTGGTCAACCGTGTGCTGTTCCCGTACTTCGGCGGCTTTGCCAAGCTGGTCAGCGCCGGTGTCGACTTCGTGCGTATCGACAAGGTGATGGAAAAGTTCGGCTGGCCAATGGGCCCGGCGTACCTGATGGACGTGGTCGGCATCGACACCGGCCACCACGGCCGCGACGTGATGGCCGAAGGCTTCCCGGACCGCATGAAAGACGAGCGCCGCTCGGCCGTCGACGCGCTGTACGAAGCCAACCGCCTGGGCCAGAAGAACGGCAAGGGCTTCTATGCCTACGAAACCGACAAGCGCGGCAAGCCGAAGAAAGTCTTCGACGCCACCGTGCTGGACGTGCTCAAGCCTGTCGTCTTCGAGCAGCGTGACGTCACCGACGAAGACATCATCAACTGGATGATGGTCCCGCTGTGCCTGGAGACCGTGCGTTGCCTGGAAGACGGCATTGTCGAAACCGCCGCCGAAGCCGACATGGGCCTGGTCTACGGCATTGGTTTCCCTCCCTTCCGCGGTGGTGCGCTGCGCTATATCGACTCGATCGGTGTGGCTGAATTCGTCGCCCTGGCCGATCAGTACGCCGACCTGGGGCCGCTGTACCACCCGACCGCCAAGCTGCGTGAAATGGCCAAGAACGGCCAGCGCTTCTTCAACTGAGCGGTCAACGAGCTAGAGCGAGAGATTTGATATGAGCCTGAATCCAAGAGACGTGGTGATTGTCGACTTCGGTCGCACGCCAATGGGCCGCTCCAAGGGTGGCATGCACCGCAATACCCGCGCCGAAGACATGTCGGCGCACCTGATCAGCAAGCTGCTGGAACGCAACGACAAGGTCGACCCGAAAGAGGTCGAGGACGTGATCTGGGGCTGCGTCAACCAGACCCTGGAGCAGGGCTGGAACATCGCCCGCATGGCCTCGCTGATGACCCAGATCCCGCACACTTCCGCAGCCCAGACCGTCAGCCGCCTGTGTGGCTCGTCGATGAGCGCGCTGCACACGGCTGCCCAGGCGATCATGACCGGCAACGGTGATGTGTTCGTGGTCGGTGGCGTGGAGCACATGGGCCACGTCAGCATGATGCACGGCGTCGACCCCAACCCGCACCTGTCCTTGCACGCCGCCAAGGCTTCCGGGATGATGGGGCTGACTGCGGAAATGCTCGGCAAGATGCACGGCATCACCCGTGAGCAGCAGGACCTGTTCGGCCTGCGTTCGCACCAGCTGGCCCACAAGGCCACGGTCGAAGGCAAGTTCAAGGACGAGATCATCCCGATGCAGGGCTACGACGAGAACGGCTTCCTGAAGGTGTTCGATTTCGACGAAACCATTCGCCCGGAAACCACCCTCGAAGGCCTGGCATCGCTCAAGCCTGCGTTCAACCCGAAAGGCGGCACCGTTACTGCCGGTACCTCGTCGCAGATCACCGACGGCGCCTCGTGCATGATCGTGATGTCTGGCCAGCGCGCCATGGACCTGGGCATCCAGCCATTGGCGGTGATTCGTTCGATGGCGGTGGCCGGTGTCGACCCGGCAATCATGGGCTATGGCCCGGTGCCGTCGACTCAGAAAGCCCTCAAGCGTGCCGGCCTGACCATGGCCGATATCGACTTCATCGAGCTCAATGAAGCCTTCGCCGCACAGGCCCTGCCAGTGCTGAAAGACTTGAAAGTGCTCGACAAGATGGATGAGAAGGTTAACCTGCACGGCGGCGCCATTGCTTTGGGCCACCCGTTCGGTTGCTCCGGGGCTCGTATTTCGGGCACCCTGCTCAACGTCATGAAGCAGAATGGCGGTACCCTGGGGGTGGCGACCATGTGCGTCGGCCTCGGCCAAGGTATCACCACTGTCTTCGAACGCGTCTGATCGCGTAGCAGGACAGCAGCCGGGGCCTTGTGCCCCGGTTTTTGTTTTTTTCAGGTTCAAGTCAAGAGGGTGGGCAACATGCAGATACAACCAGGCGTATACCGGCATTACAAAGGGCCTGAGTACCGTGTCTTCAGTGTTGCACGGCACTCCGAGAGCGAAGAGTGGATGGTGTTCTACCAGTGCCTGTATGGTGATTACAGCTTCTGGGTACGGCCACTTTCGATGTTCCAGGAGTCTGTCGAGGTTGACGGCGAGCAGGTGCCACGCTTTGCTTTGGTCAAGGCCGAAGAGGGGCTGCCCGGGTTGCTGAGCAAGTCGCACGCATGATCGTTCGAGCTTGACCTCACACTTTTGCCACTATATATAGCGGTGCCGCGTCTGGCACCTGACGCGTTTTTCATCTTCAGATTCAGGAATACTCCGATCCATGGGCAAATCGCTGGTCATTGTGGAATCCCCGGCCAAGGCCAAGACCATCAACAAGTACCTGGGCAACCAGTACGTGGTGAAGTCGAGTATCGGCCATATCCGAGACCTCCCCACCAGCGGTTCGGCCAGCGCGAGCAAAGAGCCAGCCGCCAAGCGTGGCAAGGCCGCGGGTGAGGCTCCGGCCCTTTCACCAAAAGAAAAGGCCCGTCGCCAGCTGGTGGCACGCATGGGTGTCGACCCTGACCATGGCTGGAAGGCCAAGTACGAGATCCTGCCTGGCAAGGAAAAGGTGATCGAAGAGCTGCGCCGCCTGGCCAAGGATGCCGACACCATCTATCTCGCAACCGACTTGGACCGCGAAGGGGAAGCCATTGCCTGGCACCTGCGCGAAGCCATCGGGGGTGACGACACCCGCTACAAGCGCGTGGTGTTCAACGAAATTACCAAGAAGGCCATCCAGGATGCCTTCTCGCAGCCAGGCGAGCTGGATATCGACCGGGTCAACGCCCAGCAGGCGCGCCGTTTCCTCGACCGTGTGGTCGGTTACATGGTTTCGCCGCTGCTGTGGGCCAAGATTGCCCGCGGCCTGTCTGCCGGCCGCGTGCAGTCGGTGGCGGTAAAGCTGGTGGTGGAGCGCGAGCGCGAAATCCGCGCGTTCATCCCGGAAGAGTACTGGGAGATCCACGCCGACCTGGGCACCGCCAAAAACGCCAAGGTGCGTTTCGAGGTGGCGCGCGAGAAGGGGGAGGCGTTCAAACCGCTGAACGAAGCCCAGGCCATGGCGGCGCTGGAGAAGCTCAAGGCTTCCAGCTACAGCGTGGTCAAGCGTGAAGACCGCCCGACCAGCAGCAAGCCATCGGCACCGTTCATTACCTCCACCCTGCAGCAGGCGGCCAGTAACCGCCTGGGCTTCGGGGTGAAGAAAACCATGATGATGGCCCAGCGTTTGTACGAAGCCGGCTACATCACGTATATGCGTACCGACTCGACCAACCTGTCGGCCGATGCCCTGGACATGGCGCGCAGCTACATCGAGCGCGAGTTCGGCAAGCAGTACCTGCCGGAAGCACCGCTGGTATACGGCAGCAAGGAAGGTGCTCAGGAAGCGCACGAAGCGATTCGTCCTTCTGACGTGAATACCCACCCGACCAAGCTCAGTGGCATGGAGCGTGACGCCGAGCGCCTGTACGAGCTGATCTGGCGCCAGTTCCTGGCCTGCCAGATGCCGCCGGCGCAGTACCTTTCCACCAGCGTCACCGTGGCGGCTGGCGACTTCGAGCTGCGTGCCAAGGGCCGCATTCTCAAGTTCGACGGTTACACCCGCGTGCTGCCACAGCAGAGCAAGCCGGGCGAAGACGACGTGCTGCCAGAAATGGTCCAGGGCGAAGCGCTGAAGCTGATCCAGATCGACCCGAGCCAGCACTTCACCAAGCCGCCGGCGCGCTTCACCGAAGCCAGCCTGGTCAAGGAAATGGAAAAGCGCGGCATTGGTCGCCCGTCGACCTATGCGGCGATCATCTCGACCATCCAGGACCGTGGCTATGTGACCTTGCACAACCGCCGCTTCTATTCCGAGAAGATGGGCGACATCGTGACCGAGCGGTTATCCGAGAGTTTCTCCAATCTGATGGACTACGGCTTTACCGCCGACATGGAAGAGAACCTCGACGACGTAGCCCAAGGCGAGCGTGACTGGAAGAACGTGCTCGACGAGTTCTACGGCGATTTCAGCAAGAAGCTGCAGACTGCCGAGTCCAGCGAAAACGGCATGCGCGCCAACCAGCCGACCATGACCAACATTGCCTGCAAGGAATGTGGCCGGCCGATGATGATCCGCACCGCTTCCACGGGTGTGTTCCTGGGTTGCTCGGGTTACAGCCTGCCGCCGAAAGAGCGCTGCAAGGCCACCGTCAACCTGGTGCCGGGTGACGAGATTGCCGCTGATGACGAGGGTGAGTCGGAGTCGCGCGTGCTGCTGGGCAAGCACCGCTGCCCGATTTGCGCCACGGCGATGGACGCCTACCTGCTGGACGAGAAGCACAAGCTGCACATCTGCGGCAACAACCCGGATTGCGCCGGCTACGAGATCGAGGAAGGCAACTACCGCATCAAGGGCTACGAAGGGCCTAGCCTGGAGTGCGACAAGTGCGGCAGCGAGATGCAATTGAAAACCGGCCGGTTCGGCAAGTTCTTCGGTTGCACCAACCCGGCATGCAAGAATACCCGCAAGCTGCTCAAGAGCGGCGAGGCTGCGCCACCGAAGATGGACAAGGTGGACATGCCTGAACTCAAGTGCGAAAAGGTCGACGACACCTACGTGCTGCGTGACGGCGCTTCGGGGTTGTTCCTGGCGGCTAGCCAGTTCCCGAAAAACCGCGAAACCCGTGCGCCGTTGGTGCTGGAGATTGTGCCGCACAAGCATGAGATCGACCCCAAGTACCACTTCCTGTGCGAAGCGCCCCAGAAAGACCCGGAAGGCCGCCCGGCGGTAATCCGCTACAGCCGCAAGACCAAGGAGCAGTACGTGCAGTCCGAGGTTGATGGCAAGCCGACCGGCTGGAAGGCGTTCTACGACGGGAATGCGTGGAAGGTTGAAGACAAGCGCTGATTCTTCAGTGCAGCAATTGGGGCCGCTTTGCGGCCCCAATCATTTATGATGCATGTACTCGCCTTGCAGCCTTAGGGAGGCCACTGAAATGGCCCAGGAACTGTATACCCGTACCAACCAGAAACTGTTCTTCGCCGGCCTCGCCCTGGAGTCCATGGCCAAGGCCGAGCAAAGCCAGGCCATGAACGCTCAAGGCCTGGTGCAGGCTGAACGCGAATCGGCGCTGTTCCATCTGTACGGCGCGCTGCTGGGCCTGTGTCATGAGATCGGCGGCTTCTACCGCCTGCCGGTTGTTGCAACGGTCGAGCAAGCCCTGGCTGACGATGCCTTGAACGGCATCTCCATCCCGGAAGTGGCTGAGCTACTGGAAATCGCCCGCCAGCGCGAAACCTGGCTGGCGCAAATGCTGGGTGCTTATGCCGATTTGTTCCGACCACCTGTCGCGAAGAAGGCGCCGAAAACTGACGTTACCCAACCCCTGATCCAGGCCGTCAATCTCGATGAGCCCGAGCATCCTGCACTGTCGCGTGCCGAGCTGGAAAGCTGGCGCAGCAACCTCAAGGGCTTGGTGAGACGTTTCCGCGATGCGTTGAGTGAGTGCTGATAGCCGCAACGGCTGATACACTAGCGGTCTTTCGCGGAGAACTGCCATTTATGTCTACGTCGTTTCTGGAAATTGTCGAGTTGCCTGATGGCCGCATCGAACTGCGTCGCGCCGAGGATGAGGGCTCTCTGGTAACCCTGGATTTCTCGGAAGACGCAAAGGTGTTCCTGCAGGGCCAGCATGTGGAAGTGGCCAAGGCCATGCTCAGTGTGGGCGTGCAGATGGCCGGTCGCCTGATGGATGGCGAGCTTGAGCGTGATGAAGGGCCGCGTGTGCTGCACTAAGGGTGCAGCAACGTGTCAGGCTTTTTGAAGTGACAGGCAAAGCCTGAACATCAGCCGAGGCGGATGTTCAGGCTTTGTGCATTTCCGGCACTGGCCGCGCGTAGCAACTGTTGACGTGCAGTGGCATTGACGCTACCCAGCCAGCTCACCACGGTGTGGCTGAGGCCAAGGCGCAAGGCCTCGCAGGCTAGTTGCAGCGGGCTTTGATTGCTGCGAGGTTGCAGCAGCAAAATACGTTCACGGTTGAGCCCGGCATCGCGCAACCAGGCCTGGGTCAGGCTGGAGGGCGGAGCGATCAGGGTCAGCCAGCGCGCTTCGTCCTCTTCGCTCAGCTCGCGCAGTACCGGTGCCAGCAGGCTTTGGCAGTGCCCAGGGGCGCCGCGCAGCGACAGTTCGCTGAACAGCTCGGGTTGGCTGCTCTTGCGTGCCAGTTCACTGGCTTTCAGGCCCGGTAGCACGGGCTGGGCGAGAAAAGCTTCGAACAGGGGCAACTGAGCTTGCTCGGGTGCGTGAATGAACTGCTGCATGACGCCTCCTGGATCAGCGGCGAATGACGCCGACGCTCAAGCCCTCGATCACCAGCTCCTGTTCTTTCAGGTCGACTTCGATGGGGGCGAATTCGGGGTTTTCGGCAAGCAGCCATACCTTGCTGCCTTCACGCTTGAAGCGCTTGACGGTCACTTCGTCGCCGATGCGGGCCACCACGATCTGGCCGTTGCGGGCTTCGCGGCAGGTGTGTACCGCCAGCAGGTCGCCGTCGAAGATGCCGACGTCCTTCATGCTCATGCCGTGTACGCGCAACAGATAGTCGGCTTGGGGGTGGAAGAAGGCGGGGCTGATGTTGCAGGATTGCTCGATGTGCTGTTCGGCAAGGATCGGCGCACCGGCAGCAACCCGGCCGATGATCGGCAAGCCGCTTTCTTCGGCTTTGGCTTCCAGGCCGGGAATGCGGATACCACGGGAGGCGCCCGGGGTCATCTCGATGGCGCCTTTGCGGGCGAGGGCCTTGAGGTGCTCCTCGGCGGCGTTGGGCGACTTGAAGCCCAGCTCCTGAGCGATCTCGGCGCGCGTCGGCGGGAAGCCGTTGTCTTCCAGGCAGCGTTTGATGAACGCGAGAATTTCGGCTTGGCGTGGCGTCAGTTTCAACATGGTGAGCGCTCTGTCTTTTTGTACAGTGACTGGGATTATATACAGTACTGGATGCGCTGCAAGCCAAAAGGCGCAATAAACAGCAGAGGTGATGCTTGCAGCCGGCCGTCTGGCGCTTTTAAATGGCGACCGCCCGGTCACCGAGCCTTGACAGAAGCGGGGCTGAAACGTATGTTTCAAACACCTGTTTGTCTGGCGGAGTACCCGGAGTAGTCATGGCCCAATCGGAAACCGTTGAACGCATTCTCGATGCTGCCGAGCAGCTGTTCGCGGAAAGGGGGTTCGCCGAAACCTCGTTGCGGCTGATTACCAGCAAGGCCGGGGTCAACCTGGCGGCCGTCAACTATCATTTCGGCTCCAAGAAGGCGCTGATCCAGGCGGTGTTCTCGCGCTTCCTCGGCCCGTTTTGTGCCAGCCTGGAGCGTGAACTCGAGCGGCGTCAGGCCAAGCCGGAACAAAAACCCAGCCTTGAAGAGCTGCTGGAAATGCTGGTGGAGCAGGCGCTGGCGGTGCAGCCTCGCAGCAACAATGACCTGTCGATCTTCATGCGCTTGCTGGGCCTGGCTTTCAGCCAGAGCCAGGGCCACCTGCGGCGCTATCTGGAAGACATGTACGGCAAGGTATTCCGCCGCTACATGCTGCTGGTCAACGAGGCCGCGCCACGCATTCCACCGCTGGAGCTGTTCTGGCGTGTGCACTTCATGCTCGGTGCTGCGGCCTTCAGCATGTCCGGTATCAAGGCCCTGCGGGCGATCGCCGAGACCGACTTCGGCATCAATACCTCGATCGAGCAGGTGATGCGCCTGATGGTGCCGTTCCTGGCGGCCGGCATGCGTGCCGACAGCGGTGTCACCGATGATGCCATGGCCAGCGCCCAGCTGCGCCCGCGTACCAAGACCAGCGTCAGCGCTACCACCGCCAAAGCCTGAAGGCTGGGCGGGGCAGGGCGCTTCGGCTAAGCTAGCGCCCATGCCCGACCTCGATCTGTTGCACATTTCCCTTGCCGACCAATGCCTGTACGGTTTCGCCCGTGGCCAGTTACGCGTGCGCGTGCCAGTGTCCACGGCGCGTAACGGAGCCGGCGAGCGCAACGGTTCGGGGTGCACGCCGCGCGGGCTGCATCAGGTGCGGGCAAAGATTGGCGCAGGCCTGCCGCTGAATGCGGTATTGGCCGGGCGGCGCTGGACGGGTGAGGTGTGGTCGCCGGAGCTGCACGCGCAAAACCCGGAGCGCGACTGGATCCTCACCCGCATCCTCTGGCTCAGCGGCTGCGAGCCTGGCGTCAACCGCCTGGGTGCGGTCGACACGTTCCGCCGCTATATCTACCTGCATGGCACTCCGGATACGGAACCCCTGGGCGTAGCGTTGTCCCATGGCTGCATACGCCTGCGTAATACCGACTTGCTAAGCCTGTTCGAGCGGGTGCCGGTCCATTGCCCGGTGCTCATCGAACAAGCTGCCTGCCCCCAGTGGGCTTCTCTCAGTCTTCAATGAAGGATTACCCATGACCGTCAGCCTGCAAGGCTCCCTGATGGTGGATATCGCCGGTAAATGGCTGACCGCCGAAGACCGTCACTTGCTGCGCCAGCCCGAAGTGGCTGGCCTGATCATCTTTGCCCGCAACATCGATAGCCCGCGCCAGGTGCGTGAGCTGTGTGCGTCGATCCGCGCCATTCGCCCCGACCTGATCCTGGCGGTAGACCAGGAAGGTGGCCGTGTGCAGCGCCTGCGTCAGGGCTTTGTGCGCCTGCCAGCCATGCGTGCGCTGGCCGACAATGACAATGCCGAGTACCTGGCCGAGCAATGCGGCTGGCTGATGGCGACCGAGGTGCTGGCGGTTGGCCTGGACCTGAGCTTTGCCCCGGTGCTCGACCTGGACCACCAGCGTAGCGCCGTGGTTGGCAGCCGCGCCTTCGAGGGTGACCCGCTGCGTGCCACGCAACTGGCCGGGGCCTTCATTCGCGGCATGAATGCGGCGGGCATGGCCGCTTGTGGCAAGCATTTCCCGGGGCATGGCTGGGCCGAGGCCGACTCGCATGTGGCCATCCCTACCGATGAGCGCAGCCTTGAGCAGCTGCGCCAGGCCGACCTGGTGCCGTTCACCCGCCTGAGCGGGCAGCTGGCAGCGGTGATGCCGGCGCATGTCATCTACCCGCAGGTCGACAACCAGCCAGCCGGCTTCTCGCGGCGCTGGCTGCAGGACATCCTGCGTGGCGAGCTGGGCTTCGACGGGGTGATCTTCAGTGATGACCTGTCGATGGCCGGGGCACATGTGGTGGGTGATGCGGCCAGCCGTATCGAGGCGGCGCTGAGTGCCGGCTGTGACATGGGCCTGGTGTGTAACGACCGGGCGGCGGCTGAGCTGGCGCTGAGTGCGGCTCAGCGAATGAAAGTGAAGCCCTCGCCGCGAATTGCGCGGATGCGTGGGCAAGGGTTTGCGCGGACCGACTACCGGCAGCAGCCGCGCTGGCTGGAGGCGCTGGGGGCGTTGAAGGAGGCCCAGCTGGTTGATTGAGCCGAAGCTTAGGTCTTGAGTTTTCTGGGGTTGCCGAGATCGAGCGCCGCCCGCGCGGCGCTCGATCTGACGGGCGACAAAACCCTCAAGTCATGCGCCCCGAAACACTCACCGCCCACGCTTCCCCGGCAGCGGCGCAAACAACGCCTCGATCTCTTCATCCCCCAGTCGCCACTGCCCAGCCTGCCCGCCATCCAGCAGGCTTGCCGCCAGCGCCGCCTTTTCCTGCTGCAACAGCTGAATCTTCTCCTCCACCGTCCCCCGCGTAATCAGCTTGAACACGAACACCGGCTTGTCCTGGCCAATGCGGTAGGCGCGGTCGGTGGCCTGGTTCTCGCTGGCCGGGTTCCACCAGGGGTCGAAGTGGATCACCGTGTCCGCAGCTGTCAGGTTCAGCCCCACGCCACCTGCCTTGAGGCTGATCAGGAACACGTCGCTCTCACCTTGCTGGAATTGCTGTACCGGCGTGCGCCGGTCGCGGGTGTCACCGGTCAGCAGGCTGTAACGGATCTTGCGCTTCTGCAGTTCTTGCTCGATTAGCGCCAACATCGAGGTGAATTGCGAGAACAACAGTACCCGCCGCCCTTCGCTGAGCAGTTCTTCGAGCATTTCCAGCAGCGCACCCAGCTTGCCCTTGTCGGCCTGGTTACCCTTGCTTTCCACACCCTTGACCAGGCGCAGGTCGCAGCACACCTGGCGCAGCTTGAGCAGGGCGTCGAGAATGACGATCTGGCTGCGGGCGGCGCCATTGCGGGCGATTTCGTCGCGCACTTTCTTGTCCATCGCCACGCGCACGGCCTCGTAGGTGTCGCGTTGGGCGTCGCTCAGCTCCACCCAGTGCACCATCTCGGTCTTGGCAGGCAGCTCGGTGGCCACCTGTTCCTTGGTGCGGCGCAACAGGAACGGCCGAATGCGTGTAACCAGGTGGGCCAGCCGCTCGTTGTCGCCATGGCGCTCGATGGGGGTACGGTAGTCCTGGTTAAAGCGCTTCAGGTCACCCAGCCAGCCGGGCATCAGGAAGTGAAAGATCGACCAAAGCTCGCCCAGGTTGTTTTCCATTGGCGTGCCGGTCAGGCACAGGCGCTGGTTGGCTTGCAGCTCGTAGACGGCGAGTGCGGCCTTGCTGGTGCTGCTCTTGATGTTTTGCGCCTCGTCCAGCACCAGTACATGCCAGGGTTGGCTACGCAGGTGTTCGAGATCGCGTGGCACCAGGGCGTAGGTGGTCAGCACGAGGTCGTATTCGTGCAGCGTGGCGAAATGCTTGCTGCGCCCCGGGCCTTGCAGGGCCAGCACGCGCAGGTCGGGGGCGAAGCGCTGGGCTTCGTCCAGCCAGTTGGGCACCAGGCTGGTCGGCATCACTGCCAGGGCGGGAGCGGTCAGTCGCCCGGCCTGCTTTTCCAGCAGCAGGTGCGCCAGGGCCTGCAGGGTCTTGCCCAAGCCCATGTCGTCGCCCAGGATGCCGCCTGTGCCCATTTCGCGTAGTGCCTGCAGCCAGTTAAGGCCCTGTTGCTGGTAGGGGCGCAGGCTGGCCTGCAGCCCTGTGGGCGGGGCTACCTGCAAGTCGCGGGCGTCGCGCAGGCGGCGGCCCAGATCCCGCACATGTGCGCCGCCTTCCCAGTGCAGGGGCAAGCCTTCGATCTCGTTCAGGCGTGCGGCATCGGCGCGGTCCAGGCGCAGGGACGGGCCGGCTACGTATTCGTGCAGGTACAGCTCGCCCAAGGTGCCCATTACGGCCTTGATGCGGCCGTAGGGCAGGGCAACGCGCAGGGCCGAGGCATCGAGGCGGCCGCGGTTGAGGTCGATCAGCAGGTGCTCGTCGTCGCTGCGCCGGGCCAGTTCGCTGGGGCGCAGCAATTCCGGGTTGCTGCGCAGCAGTTGCAGCACAATCGGCAGCAGGCTGTGGCGCTGGCCATCGACCACGATACCCAGCTCCAGGTCGAACCATTCATGGCCGGGGGCTTCGTCGATGGTGGCGTACCAGTCGTCTACCTCTTGCAGGTTGAAGGCGAAATCGCGGTGGATGTCGATGTCCCACCCGGCCTCGCGCAGGCGGGGCAGGCCTTCGCGGGCAAAGCGCAGCCAGGCTTCGTCGTCTGGCAGCTGAAACATCTCGCCGGCGCTGTCGGGCAGGGCCTTGCTTTGTCGGGTGGCGGCCTTGAAGCCCAGGTCAAGCAGCACCTTGCGCAGCGCCTGCTCGGCCTGCGGCTGGCGGCGGATGCGCTGGCTGGTGTTGTTGATCAGGCGGGTCAGCGGTTTTTCGTCGCTGCCGCTGGCGCGTAAACCGTCATAGTCGAACGCCAGTGCGGCTCGATGCTGCATCTGCCGCTGCATGCGGCCGGTCTTGGGCATGTAGGCGCTGAATTCGAGGCTGCCGAGGGTCAGGTGCGGCCTGGGTTGAATACTGTCGATTTCTTCACTGCGTACGCTTGTAGGCGTTGGCACCTGGCGATTCAGCGCATTCAACCGGTGGCTCAGGGGGATGATCAAGTGTTCGGGCACCGTAGGTGCGCTTGCCAGTTGGCTGGCAATGAACGGGTCAAGACCATGCTCAAGCTTGCCAGTCATACCCGTTTGAGTATCGATGTAGTAGAGCGGGTCGAGCGGCAGTGCCACGTCATGCATCCGCTTGTCATTGTGCCACGAACCGCGATAGCTGCCGTTCTCAAGCCTCATCCAGCGGAACTCGGCTTGCAGGGTCGGCCCAGGGATTAATGGCAACTGTTTCTCGGCATGAATCAAGCGCCCACTGGCAAGTGCGAATTCATACAGCTCTGCACCTTGTTTACCTTCCAGTCTGGCGATGGGCATGCTGGAATTATTGGCAAGGGTGTCAATCAACCTGAGGATGCGCAGATCTTCATCTGTGACATAACGCGGCGTGTAATAGAGCATTTCAGGCAGCGAGCTGGCACGCCCCAGCTTCAGCTGACCATCGGCTTCGCGGGTGCCTTTGGATACGCTGAGCGTGCAAACGCCATGGTCGTTAACGACCTTGTAGTAGAGCGAGGGGCCTTTGCGCTTGGCGGGTTCAGCGGGCTTGGTCGGGACTTCCAGGGTTTCGACCCAGTGGGCGAGTTCAGGGGGGAGGTCGAGCGAGTGCTGGGTCGTTTCGGCAGGTGCAGGCAGGGTGTCCTGATCGCCTTCGCCGCAATCCGGGCCCTGTTCCAGCAGGTAAAGTGCAGCGGCGCAATGCTTGCAGTTTTCACCTACAGGGCACGTGCAACTGCCCTCGCATTCCAGGCCATCATCAGTCATGTCCAGGGTTATGCGCTGGTAGTAGGTGCGGCCCGCGGAGCCTGTACACTCAGCGCGGATCGTCATGCCCAGGATCGATACGATCGCGCTTCTGCCTTCATCGGCATAGTCCCGACCGCGCCGCAGGGTCTTGCGATCAAACGACATAGTCCAGCCATTGTGCGCCCGCACAAAGAACTGCGCATCGCTCTCGCTCACGTCACTGCTCCATCATCTCCGGGTCCACCACCGGCATTTTCGGCGTACCCGGTGGCGTCACCTTCAGCAGCACGGCCAGGTGGCCGCCGTCGAGGAAGGTCAGCTGGCCGCCCTTGACGTTGCTGTTGCTCTGCTTGAACTGCTCGCTTTGCAGCACGTTGCCGTTGCCGTCCAGCTGGTTGACCCAGAAGTTGGCCTCGACAGTGATGAAGCGGCCTTCGGCGATGCTCAGGTTACCTTCGATGGGGAAGTGGCCGAACTGCTCAGTACCTTCGCCCAGGGCAATGCGGCCGGGCTCGCTGCCCACCTGCTGCTGCCAGGCCTTGTGCATCAATACGGTGTAGTCGGCAGTGGCTTCCAGGCGGGTGGCTTCGTCCTCCAGCGCCAAGCGGCGCTCGGCGTCCTTTTCCAGGCGTGGGGCGCCGGCGCTCCAGTTTTCCGGGGCGAACGGGCTGGTGAAGGCGGGCACGCTGTTTTGCCGCACCAGGATCATTTCAACCTGATACAGGCCTTCGGCGAAGGCGGCTGGCGCAAACAGCGCCAGCAGCAGGGTCAGGCTACGGATGGCACGCATGGATCTTCCTTAGGCAGGCTGTGGGGTCAGGCGCTCGAACAGCGCCTCCAGGGTGTTGAAACGTTCGTCGGGGCGCTCCATCGGCACCAGGAAACGGAACTGGGTCGCACCTTCGAACTTGTAGCGTTTGGGCTGCCCCTGGATCAGCTTGATCAGGGTCAGCGGGTCGACCGGGGTTTCGGCCTCGAACTCGAGCTTGCCGCCATTGGGGCCGGCGTCGACTTTCTTGATGCCAAGCTTTTCCGCATGCAGCTTGAGCGAGGTCAGGCGCATCAGGTTCTTGGTTGGCTCCGGCAGCAGGCCGAAGCGGTCGATCATTTCCACTTGCAGGTCTTTGAGGCCTTCTTCGTCGGCCGCCGAGGCAATGCGCTTGTACAGGATCAGCCGCGCGTGCACGTCGGGCAGGTAGTCTTCGGGGATCAGCGCCGGCAGGCGCAGGTTGATCTCCGGGCCACCGCCCAGTGGCTGTTCGAGGTTCGGCTGGGTGCCTTTGCGAATCGCCTTCACCGCACGTTCGAGCATTTCCATGTACAGGGTGAAGCCCACCGCCTGGATCTGCCCGCTTTGACCTTCGCCCAGCAGCTCGCCCGCACCGCGGATTTCCAGGTCGTTGGTGGCCAGCACGAAACCGGCGCCCAGGTCCTGGGTGTTGGCGATAGCCTCCAGCCGTTTTTCGGCGTCGGCGCTGACTTTCTGCCGGGTGGGTGTGAGCAGGTAGGCGTAGGCCTGGTGGTGGCTGCGCCCGACCCGGCCACGCAACTGGTGCAATTGGGCCAGGCCGAACTTGTCGGCACGCTCGATGACGATGGTGTTGGCGCTGGGCACGTCGATGCCGGTTTCGATGATGGTCGAGGCCACCAGCACGTTGAAGCGCTTGTGGTAGAAGTCGCTCATCACCTGTTCCAGCTCGCGCTCGCGCATTTGCCCGTGGCCAATGCCGATGCGCGCCTCGGGTACCAGTTCGGCGAGGTCGGCGGCGCATTTTTCGATGGTTTTCACATCGTTGTGCAGGTAGTACACCTGGCCACCGCGCAGCAGTTCACGCAACAGCGCTTCCTTGACCGTGCTTTTGTTCTGTTCCATGACGAAGGTGCGCACCGACAGGCGGCGCGCCGGCGGCGTGGCGATGATCGACAGGTCGCGCATGCCCGCTACCGCCATGTTCAGCGTACGCGGAATCGGCGTGGCGGTGAGGGTAAGGATGTCGACCTCGCTGCGCAGGGCCTTCAGTTGCTCCTTCTGGCGCACGCCAAAACGGTGTTCTTCGTCGATGATGGCCAGGCCCAGGTCCTTGAAGCGCACATCGTCCTGCAGCAGCTTGTGGGTGCCGATGAGGATGTCGATCTTGCCTTCGGCCAGGTCGGCGGCAGCGGCGGCCACTTCCTTGGCGGATTTGAAGCGGCTCATCACTTCCACGGTCACCGGCCAGTCAGCGAAGCGGTCACGGAAACTGTTGTAGTGCTGCTGGGCGAGCAGTGTGGTGGGCACCAGCACGGCCACCTGGCGGCCGCTGTGCACAGCGATGAACGCGGCGCGCATGGCCACTTCGGTTTTGCCGAAGCCGACATCGCCGCACACCAGACGGTCCATCGGCTTGGGTGCCAGCATGTCGGCACGCACGGCTTCGATGGCGGCTTGCTGGTCCGGGGTTTCTTCGAACGGGAAGCCGGCGCTGAAGGTGGCGTAGTCGGCAGACGGGTCGGCAAACGCATAACCCTTGCGCGCAGCGCGGCGAGCATAGATGTCGAGCAGCTCGGCGGCCACGTCGCGCACCTGTTCGGCGGCCTTGCGCTTGGCTTTCTGCCAGGCCTCCGAGCCCAGCCTGTGCAACGGCGCCAGCGCGTCGTCGCTACCGGTGTAGCGAGCGATGAGGTGCAGGTTGGCCACTGGCACATACAGCTTGGCGTTCTCGGCGTATTCCAGGGTAAGGAACTCGGCGGCCTGGCCGTCGATTTCCAGGGTGGCCAGGCCCAGGTAGCGGCCCACACCGTGGTCGATGTGCACCACTGGCGCGCCTTCGCGCAGCTCGGTGAGGTTCTTGATGACGGCGTCGTTGGCGGTTTCGCCACGCTTGTCGCGGCGTCGGCGCTGCATCACCCGCTGGCCGAACAGCGGGCTTTCGGCCACCAGGGCCAGGCCTGGGTCGTCCAGCACCAGGCCGTCGTCCAGCGGAGCAATGGTGATTGCCAGGCGCTCGCTGCCGGTAATGAAATCGTCCCAGCCGTCGACGGTATGCGGGCGCAGCTTCAGCCGGTCGAGCAGTTCCAGCAACACTTCGCGGCGGCCCGCCGATTCGGCGGTGAACAGCACGCGGCCGGGGAACTGGTCGAGGAAGTTGGCCAGTTCGGCCAGCGGCTGGTTGGCCTTGGCCTCGATGGCCAGATTGGGCAGGGCGCGTGCCGGGAAGCGCTCGCGGCCCGCGCCCGGGTCGAGGTCTTCGCTGCTGACCACCACCCGCGGCCACTGCTTGAGCCGGGCAAAGCAGTCTTCCACCGGCAGGAACAGCTCGGCCGGTGGCAGCAGCGGCCGGCTCAGGTCGCCGCGACGGTCTTCATAACGCCCGCGTACGTCGTTCCAGAAGTGTTCGGCGGCCTGCTCCACACCGGGCAGCGAGAACACCTGGGTGTCGGCTGGCAGGTAGTCGAACAGGGTCGAGGTTTCTTCGAAGAACAGTGGCAGGTAGTACTCGATACCGGCGGGGATGATGCCGCTGGCCAGGTCCTGGAAGATGGCGCTGCGGCGGAAGTCGACGTCGAAGCGCTCGCGAAAGCGCGCCTTGAAGCGGGTCACTTCCTCTTTCTGCATCGGGAATTCGCGTGCCGGCAGCAGGCGCACCGAATCCACCTTGTCGATCGAGCGCTGGGTCTCGGGGTCGAAGGTGCGCAGCGTCTCGATCTCGTCATCGAACAGGTCGATACGGTAGGGCAGTTTGCTGCCCATCGGGAACAGGTCGATCAGCGCGCCGCGCACGGCAAACTCGCCATGCTCGTACACGGTGTCGACGCAGCGATAGCCGCTGGCCTCCAGGCGCGTACGCATCTGTTCCACGTCGATGGTCTGGCCCACATCCAGCACCAGGCTGCTGCCTAGCAGAAAGCGTGTGGGTGCCAGGCGGTGCAGGGCGGTGGTGACCGGCACCACGAGGATGCCGTGGCTCAGCTCCGGCAGCCGGTACAGGCTGGCGATGCGCTGGGAAATGATGTCCTGGTGTGGCGAGAACAGGTCGTAGGGCAGGGTTTCCCAATCGGGGAACGGCAGCACCGGCAGGTCTGGGGCAAAGAAGCGCAGCTCCTGTTCCAGACGGTCGGCGGCCTGGCTGTCGGCCGTCAGCAGCAGGGTGAAGCGGCCAGCGCTGCTGGCGGCCTCGGCGATGGCAAGGCTGAGGGCGGCACCGGGCAGGTTGCCCCAGGTTTGTTTGCCGGCCGTGGCCGACATTTGCGGTAGGCGCAGAACTGACACGGGAGATTGCACTCCAAGCGTTGCGGCAAAGAGACCGATTGTACCGGTGCCAGTGCCGCCTGTCAGGCTTGAAAGGGCATGAACGCTGGCTTGCGTGACTGCGACAGGCGCTCATTGCCGGTTCCGCGTTGGGGCGTCATAATGTAGCCCCTTTTTTCTGTCCCTACATGTGGAAGGTTCCCGTGACTCAGAAGCCCGACCAGTGTCTTGGTGAGTGGATCGATCGTGAAGCCCTGGCTGAAGCGATGATCCCGCTTATCGGTCAGCTCTACCGCAACAACAACGTGGTGAGCTCGATTTATGGCCGCAGCCTGATCAACCGTTCGGTTATCTCGATCCTCAAGGCGCACCGCTTTGCGCGTCATCGTCAAGCCGACGAAACCGAACTGTCCGTCCACGAGACATTCCCACTGCTCAAGGCCATGAGCGAGCTGAAACTGGGCGCCGCTTCGGTCGACCTGGGCAAGCTGGCCAACAAGTTCAAGCAGGAAGGCAATGGCCGCACTGCCGAGCAGTTCGTCCGTGAAGAGCTGGCTGACGTGGTTGGCCAGCAGAACGCTTCGGCCCGTAAAGGCACCGACGTTGTCCTGTACGGCTTCGGTCGCATCGGCCGCCTGCTGGCGCGCATCCTGATCGAGAAGACCGGTGGTGGCGACGGCCTGCGCCTGCGTGCCATCGTCGTGCGCAAAGGCGCCGAAAACGACCTGGTCAAGCGTGCCAGCCTGCTGCGTCGTGACTCGGTTCACGGCCCGTTCGATGGCACCATCACCATCGATGAAGCCAACAACACCATCACCGCCAACGGCAACCTGATCCAGGTTATCTACGCCAAGAGCCCGAGCGAAGTCGACTACACCCAGTACGGCATCGACAACGCGCTGATCGTCGACAACACCGGCGTATGGCGTGACGCTGACGGCCTGGGTCAGCACCTGGCCTGCCCGGGCGCTGCCCGCGTGATCCTCACCGCACCTGGCAAGGGCGCGCTGAAGAACATCGTGCACGGCATCAACCACGGTGACATCGCCGCCGATGACAAGATCATCTCGGCAGCTTCCTGCACCACCAACGCCATCGTGCCGGTACTCAAGGCCATCAACGACCAGTACGGCATCGTCAACGGCCACGTCGAAACCGTTCACTCGTTCACCAACGACCAGAACCTGATCGACAACTTCCACAAGGGCAGCCGCCGTGGCCGTGCCGCGCCGCTGAACATGGTCATCACCGAAACCGGCGCCGCCACTGCTGCCGCCAAGGCACTGCCAGTGCTGAAGGGCAAGCTGACCGGCAACGCCATTCGCGTGCCGACGCCGAACGTTTCGATGGCCATCCTGAACCTGAACCTGGAAAAGGCCACCTCGCGCGACGAGATCAACGAGTACCTGCGCCAGACCGCCATGCACTCGGAGCTGCACAAGCAGATCGACTACGTCAGCTCGCAGGAAGTGGTTTCGACCGACTTCGTCGGCTCGCGCCACGCCGGTGTGGTTGACGCTGAAGCCACCATCGCCAACGACAACCGCGTTGTTCTGTACGTCTGGTACGACAACGAGTTCGGTTACAGCTGCCAGGTGGTTCGCGTGATGGAAGAGATGGCCGGTGTGAACCCGCCAGCGTTTCCACGCTAATGCGCTTGTAAGGCAATGAAAAAACGGGAACCTTCGGGTTCCCGTTTTTTTTGCCTGGAGTAAGTTGTGTGGCGTCTGTTAGATCGAGCGCCGCCCGCGCGGCGCTCGATATGTGCCACACCACAAAATTCAAGCCAAGCACCCAGGAACCGATTTTTTGCGCAAAGCCTTACTGTCCTTCCTCCTGCTGCTAACCGCCTGCAACCAAGGCCCTACCCTGGAGCGCCTGGGTGGCCCGACCATGGGCAGCAGCTACAGCATCCAGTACGTCCGTGAGCCCGGCGGCCCGGCGCCGGAGCAGGTGCAAGCGGCGGTCGAAACCATCCTGGGCGACATCGACCAGCACTATTCGACCTACCGCGCAGACTCCGTTGTCAGCCTGTTCAACCAGTTGCCCGCCAACCAGTGCCTGGCCCTGCCGCCCGACATGCTCGAACTGGTCAACCTTGGCCAGCATCTGGCCGAGCAGAGCGATGGCGCCTTCGACCTCACTGTCGAGCCCTTGCTCGACCTGTGGGGCTTTGGCCCCCAGGCCCGCCACGAGCAGGTGCCGGACCCGCAAGCCCTGGCTCAGGTGCGCCAGCGCGTGGGCTACCGGCACTTGCACATCAAAGGGCAGGCCCTGTGCAAGGACGCCCAGGTGCAGCTCGACTTCAACAGCATGGCCGCTGGCCATGCCGTCGACCTGATTGCCGCTCGCCTGCAAGCCATGGGCGTAACCCGCTTTGTCGCCGAGGCCACTGGCGAGCTCAAGGCGGTCGGCCGCAAACCTGACGGCAGCCCTTGGCGCATCGCCCTGGAACTGCCCCGTGAAGACCGCCAGATCGCACGCCAGATCATCCCGGTCAATGGCCTTTCAGTATCAACCTCGGGTGACTATCGGCACTATTTCGAGCAGAATGGCCGGCGCTATTCGCACGCCTTCGATGCCCGCCTGGGGCGCCCGGTGCAACATGACCTGGCCGCCGTCACCGTGCTACACGCTTCGGCGCTGCAGGCCGACGGTTATTCGACGCTGCTGCTGATCCTTGGTCCCGAGCGTGGCTGGGACTTTGCCCTGGCGCATGGCCTGGCTGCGGTATTGGTGACTCGGGCCGAGGGTGGCTTCGTCTCCCGAGCTACGCCCGCATTCGAACGGGCGGTGAAAGGCGATTGAAAGCGCAGGCAGGGATGATTGCCGCCAGGGAATGGGTAAACCATATGTAGTGCGGGCGAAATTGGCCTACGACGCGACCAAGGGTTAATGTGCGCGGCGTTCACGCTTGATTAGACTGCACCCGAATTTTCTCATGACGCCCCGGCGGCATGATCGCGCCCCGCGAGCGACCGTGGCTTGCGGGCCAGTTCTGAAGGAGTACGCATGGCTGTCTACAACTACGACGTAGTGGTGCTGGGTTCCGGCCCGGCCGGTGAAGGTGCGGCAATGAACGCCGCCAAAGCAGGGCGCAAGGTAGCGATGGTCGATGACCGTCGCCAGGTTGGTGGCAACTGCACCCACTTGGGTACCATCCCGTCCAAGGCACTGCGTCACTCGGTGCGGCAGATCATGCAGTTCAACACCAACCCGATGTTCCGTGCCATCGGTGAGCCACGCTGGTTCTCGTTCCCGGACGTGCTGAAAAGCGCCGAGAAGGTGATTGCCAAGCAGGTGGCATCGCGCACTGGCTACTACGCCCGTAACCGCGTTGACTTGTTCTTCGGCACCGGCAGCTTTGCCGACGAGCAAACCGTCGAAGTGGTGTGCCCGAACGGCGTGGTGGAAAAACTCAACGCCAAGCACATCATCATCGCCACTGGTTCGCGCCCGTATCGCCCGGCCGACATCGACTTCCACCACCCGCGTGTCTACGACAGCGACACCATCCTCAGCCTCAGCCACACCCCGCGCAAGCTGATCGTGTACGGCGCCGGTGTGATCGGTTGCGAATACGCCTCGATCTTCAGTGGCCTGGGCGTGCTGGTAGAGCTGGTGGACAACCGTGGGCAGCTGCTGAGCTTCCTGGATTCGGAAATTTCCCAGGCGTTGAGCTACCACTTCAGCAACAACAACATCACCGTGCGCCACAACGAAGAGTATGAGCGCGTCGAAGGCCTGGACAACGGGGTTGTCCTGCACCTGAAGTCGGGCAAGAAGATCAAGGCCGACGCCTTGCTGTGGTGCAACGGCCGTACCGGCAACACCGACAAGCTGGGCCTGGAGAACATCGGTATCAAGGTTAACGGCCGTGGCCAGATCGAGGTCGACGAGGCCTACCGCACCAGCGTGCCGAACATCTACGGTGCAGGCGACGTGATCGGCTGGCCAAGCCTGGCCAGTGCGGCCCATGACCAGGGCCGTTCAGCGGCTGGCAGCATCGTCGACAATGGCAGCTGGCGCTTCGTCAATGACGTGCCGACCGGCATCTATACCATTCCGGAGATCAGCTCGATCGGCAAGAACGAGCAGGAGCTGACCCAGGCCAAGGTGCCGTACGAAGTGGGCAAGGCCTTCTTCAAGAGCATGGCGCGCGCGCAGATCGCCGGCGAGCCGCAGGGCATGCTGAAGATCCTGTTCCACCGCGAAACCCTGGAAATCCTCGGCGTGCACTGCTTCGGCTACCAGGCTTCGGAAATTGTCCACATCGGCCAGGCGATCATGAACCAGCCGGGTGAGCACAACAACCTGAAGTACTTCGTCAACACCACGTTCAACTACCCGACCATGGCCGAAGCCTACCGGGTAGCTGCCTACGATGGCCTGAACCGGCTTTTTTGAGCGGCTCCGACCGGTGGCCTGAGCCGGTCGGAGAGACCGATTTCAACCCTACCCGAGGGTGGTCTTGGCCAAACCGGGAAAGTCTGTAATCAGGCTGTCCACGCCAAAGTCAGCGAGCCGGCGCATCAGTGCCGGTTCGTTGACCGTCCACACCGACACGTGCAAGCCCTGGCCCTGTGCTTTCAGCAGGCGCTCGGGGGTGCACAGTGTCCAGTTCAGGGCCAGCATCTCGCAGCCGTAGTTCTGCGCCACCTTCAACGGGTCGAGCCAGGCGTATTCGGCTACCAGCCCGCGTTTCACGTCTGGCACCAGCTCCTGGGCTGCGCCCAATACTTCGCGTGAGCTGGAGGTGATGGTTACCTTGTCCAGCAGGCCGTATTGCTGGGCCAGTTCGCGGATCGCCAGCACGGTGGTGGCGGCGCGGGTGCGCGAAGCGCTCTTGACTTCCAGCTGCCAGTGCTCGAACGGGCACTTCTCGAACAGTTCTTCCAGTTTTGGAATAGGGCAGGGCTGCACATGGCCCGGGCCGCCTTTACGTGCGTCGATTTTCACCAGGTCGGCGGCCGGGTGCTCGACCACCTTGCCGCGTTTGCCGGTGGTGCGCTTGAGGGTAGGGTCGTGTATCACCATCAGCTCGTTGTCGGCCGACAGGTGAAGGTCCAGCTCGCAGCGGGTGACGCCGTGGGACAGGCACTGGCGAAAGCTGGTCAGGGTGTTCTCGGGTGCTTCGCCCTTGGCGCCGCGATGGCCGTAGATCAGGGTCACGTTCGTTCCTTCAAATCAGGGGAAAATAGGCTCAGGAGGCGGGGTCGTTCTGTTCCAGCTGCTGGCGCCGTTGTTGTTGCTGGCGCTGCAGGATGTAGCGGGCCAGCAGTTGACGCTGGGCGTCGGTCATGTCGGTAAACTCGGTGCCGACCTCGAAGCCGCCCTCCGGGCGCGGGTCGCAATGGGTGACCTTGCCGCGCAGCAGCAGGCCATGGGCGCGCGGCATCAGCACCATTTTCACTTTTACCCGGGTGCCGGGGGCAATCTGCGTGGCTTGGGCGAATTCGATACCGCCTTCGGAGATGACCACCGGCAGCGGCTGGCCGACTTCGCCAAGCAGGGTTTGCGCAACCACCGCGCTAAGCAGGTCGAGGCGCTTGTTCTGTGCCCGCAGGAAGGCAGCGAGGGTGCGGTCCTTGTCACTCAGCTGGCGCAGCAGGTGCTGCGACTCGAAGTCGGACAGATGCAGTTCGCTGAGCAGGTTGAACAGCGGGGAATCATCTTGCAACACATCTGGGTCGAGGGCTTCGGCCGCGCTGAGGGGGCTTATTTGAAGTGCGATCCGATCTTCGATGCGGTAGTATTCGCGGCGATCTTCTTCGTCTAATGTCGTCATGGCGAACCCAAGGTAGCGGCGGTGGTCCGAGTGTAAAGCCGCCGTAGGCGCCTCGCCACAAGGACGTTCCCTTTCATCCGAACAAGCCCCGACATGTTCAGACCTCTTTTCGCATTCATCGGTACGCGTTATACCCGTGCCAAACGCCGTAATCACTTCGTCTCGTTCATTTCCCTGACCTCGATGATCGGCCTCGCCCTGGGCGTGGTGGTGATGATCGTGGTGCTGTCGGTGATGAACGGTTTCGACCACGAGATGCGCACCCGTGTGCTCGGTATGGTCCCGCATGCCACGCTGGAGAGCGGCCAGCCCATAACCGACTGGCCTGCCCTTGCCCAACAAGTAAAGCAGAATCCGCAGGTGGTGGCGGTAGCGCCTTTCACCCAGATGCAGGGCCTGCTGACCCATGACGGCAAGGTGCAGAAGGTGCTGCTCAACGGCATCGACCCGGCCCGCGAGCGCGAGGTGTCGATTATCGACAACTTCATCTTGCAAGGCCGCCTCGACCAGCTGGCGCCGGGCGAGTGGGGCATCATGATAGGCGACAAGGCTGCGGCCAAGCTGGGTGTGACCATTGGCGACAAACTCACCTTCGTCGCCCCCGAAGTCAGCGTGACGCCTGCCGGCATGTTCCCGCGCATGAAGCGCTTCACCGTGGTGGGCACCTTCCATGTGGGCGCGGGGGAGATCGACGGCTATCTGGGCCTGACCAACATCAGCGACCTGTCCCGCCTGCACCGCTGGAAGCCCGACCAGGTACAGGGCCTGCGCCTGAAGTTCGACGACCTGTTCCAGGCGCCACGGGTGGCCTGGAGCATTGCCCAGCAGCTGGGTGACCAGGAGTACTACAGCCGCGACTGGACCCGCACCCACGGCAACCTGTACCAGGCCATCCGCATGGAAAAGGCCATGATCGGCCTGCTGTTGCTGCTGATCGTGGCGGTGGCGGCGTTCAACATCATTTCCACGCTGGTGATGGTGGTGAACGACAAGCGTGGTGACATTGCCATCCTGCGCACACTGGGCGCCACGCCCGGGCAGATCATGCTCATCTTCATGGTCCAGGGCACGGTAATCGGGGTGATCGGTACCCTGATCGGCGCTGTGGTCGGGATTGTTGCCGCGCTGAACGTGAGTGCGGCGATCGCCGGCATCGAGAAACTGATCGGGCACAAGTTCCTCAACGCCGACGTGTACTTCATCGATTACCTGCCCTCGCAGATCCAGGCCCAGGACGTGTACATGGTCTGCGGTGCGGCGCTGGTCCTGAGTTTCTTCGCCACCCTGTACCCGGCCTGGCGTGCGGCCCGCACCCAGCCTGCAGAGGCGCTACGTTATGAGTGAGTCGCGCATGAGTGATAAAGCCGTTCTGAGTTGCCGCAACCTGGGCAAGTCCTACGACGAGGGCCCGGAGTCGGTGCAGGTGCTGTCCGGGCTCAACCTGGAGCTGCACGCCGGCGAGCGGGTGGCCATTGTCGGCAGCTCCGGTTCGGGCAAGAGTACCTTGCTCAACCTGCTGGGCGGCCTCGACCGGCCGACCCAGGGCAGCGTCTGGCTGGCCGGCGAAGAGCTGTCGGCGCTGGGCGAGCGCGCCCGTGGCCTGCTGCGTAACCGAGAGCTGGGCTTTGTCTACCAGTTCCACCACCTGTTGCCAGAGTTCACCGCCATCGAGAACGTGTGCATGCCGCTGCTGATCGGCCGCACGCCCATCCCCGAGGCCCGTGAGCGCGCCGAGGCGCTGCTCAAGCGCGTGGGCCTGGGCCATCGCCTGAACCACAAGCCGGCCGAGCTGTCCGGTGGTGAGCGCCAGCGTGTGGCGATTGCCCGGGCCCTGGTCAACCGCCCTGGCCTGGTGATGCTCGACGAGCCGACCGGCAACCTCGACCACCATACCGCCCAGGGCATCCAGGAGCTGATGCAGGAGCTGTCCAGCGCCTCGCGCACGGCGTTCCTCGTGGTGACCCACGACCTCAACCTGGCGCGGCAGATGGACCGTGTATTGAAGCTCGACGACGGCCACCTGGTGGCCATCTGATCGACTGCCCGGGGTGGCAGGTGCCGCCCCGTTTTCCTGTTTTCACTGGGTGATTCCGTACATGTTCAGACCCTTGCCCATTTTCATCGGCGCGCGCTACACCCGAGCCAAGCGTCGCAACCACTTCATCTCGTTCATTTCGATGACCTCGATGATCGGCCTGTCGCTGGGTGTGCTGGCGATGATCGTGGTGTTGTCGGTGATGAACGGCTTCCAGCGTGAAATGAGCGCGCGCATTCTTGGCCTGGTGCCGCATGCTGCCATCCTGGGCGTGCAGCCGATGGACGACTGGCACAAGGTGGCCGACGCGGCCCTGCAGAACCCGGCGGTGATGGCGGCAGCGCCGATTACCGAAATGGAAGGCATGCTGTCGTACAAGGGGGCGATGCAGCCGATCCAGGTGGGCGGTATCGACCCGGCCGAAGAGGGCAAGGTCTCTATCGTTGGCCAGCACATCGTGCAGGGCCGCTTGCAGGACCTGCAAGCGGGTGAGTTCGGCGTGGTCATCGGCGAGCTGACGGCGCGTCGCTTTCGCCTGAACACCGGCGACAAGCTGACCCTGATCGTGCCGGAAATCAGCAAGGAGCCGGGCGGGATTACCCCGCGTATGCAGCGCCTGACCGTGGTCGGTATTTTCAAGGTGGGCGCCGAGCTGGACGGTTCGCAGGCTTACATCCACGTGGCGGATGCCGGTGAGATGCAGCGCTGGGCGCCGGGCCAGGTGCAGGGCGTGCGGTTGAAACTGCATGACCTGTATGCCGCGCCGCAGGTGTCCAAGGCCATCGCTGCCGGGCTGGGCGATGCCTACCGCGCCGATGACTGGTCGCACACCCAGGGCAGCCTGTTCAGCGCCATGAAGATGGAAAAGACCATGATCGGCCTGTTGCTGATGATGATCATCGCGGTGGCCGCGTTCAACATCATCGCCACCCTGGTGATGGTGGTGAACGACAAGGGGCCGGACATTGCCATCCTGCGTACCCTGGGCGCCACGCCGGCGCAGATCATGGGCACGTTCATGGTTCAGGGCAGCCTGATCGGCATTGTCGGTACGTTGATTGGTGGCGTGCTGGGGGTGATTGCGGCGTTCAATGTCAGCCAGATCGTTGGATGGCTGGAGCGGGTGAGCGGGCAGCACATCTTTACGTCGGATGTGTACTTTGTCAGCAGCTTACCATCGCAGTTGCAGTGGGGGGATGTGGCGATCATCTGCACTGCGGGCCTGGTGATGAGCTTTTTGGCGACCATTTACCCGGCATATCGGGCATCGCAGGTGCAGCCGGCGATTGGCCTGGCGGTTTGATGTTTACCTGAGAGTCTGGGGGCTGCGAAGCAGCCCCAATTTCAACGATCCTGAGTGAACTCGATCAAAAACCGCGTCCACCCATCCTCGCATTCCGCCCGGATGCACCCGCCATGGGCCTGCACGATCGACCGGGTAATCGCCAAACCCAACCCCGCATGCTCGCTGCTGCCTTCCCGTCGCGCAGGGTCGACCCGGTAGAAGCGGTCGAACAACCGTGGTAGCGCCGCAGGGTCGATAGCCTGCCCGGTATTGGCCACGCAGATTGTAGGCCCCGGCTCCAGCGTCACCCTTATCTGCCCGCCCGCCGGGGTAAACCGCAGGGCGTTGTCCAGCAAGTTGGACAACGCTCGCCGCAGCATATGCCGGTCGCCCTGCAACACGGCTTCTCCCTCACGCAACATCTGCACCCCGCTGTCCTCGGCGAGCGGCGCGTAGTACTCCAGCAGTGCATCCACTTCTTCATGCAACGCCAGCGGCGCCTGCCCCGGCACCAGCAGGCCGTGATCGGCTTTGGCCAGGAACAGCATGTCGTTGATCATCTGCGCCATCCACTGCAGCTCTTCCAGGTTGCCATGCAGCGCCTCGCGGTACTCCTCCAGGCTGCGGGGGCGGGTGAGGGTGACCTGGGTGTGGGTCAGCAGGTTGGACAGGGGGGTACGCAGCTCGTGGGCGATGTCGGCAGAAAACGCCGACAGGCGCTGGAAGGCATCGTCCAGGCGTTGCAGCATGGCGTTCATGCTGGTGGCCAGCTCGGCCAGTTCTTCGGGCATCTGCGCCACCGGCAGGCGGGTGGTGAGCGAACGTGCCGACACGCCAGCGGCCACCTGGCCCATTTGCCGCAAAGGGCGTAGCCCACTGCGTGCGGCCCAGGCGCCAAGCAGCGCGGTGGCCAGCGCCGACAGGCCGACGGTTAGCCAGATCAACCGTTGCATGCCTTGCAGGAAGTGCTGGTGGTGGGTGATGTCCAGGTAAAGGGTGAGTTGCGGCGACGGTGTTGTGGCTTGTGCCAGGTGCACGGCCAGGCTGCGGTAGTCGGTACCTTGCGCGTGCAGGGTAGCCAGCCCCGCTGGCCGTGGTGCCTGCGGCAGCCCTGTGCGGCTTTCGAACCAGGTGGTGCCATCGTTGCCGCTGATGCGCAAGGCCAGGTCGGCCTGGTGGCTCAGCTCATCGTGCAGGGCGGGCAGGCGGGCCTGTAAATCTTCCGGCGTGCTGATGCCGGCCAGTTGTGCGCGGAACAGCGACAGGCGCGAGTCCAGCAATTGTTGGTCCAGCTCGACGAAATGCTGCTCGCTGGCCTTGCTGAACAACAGGCCGGCACCAAGCGAGACGGCTGCTGTGCAGGCGGCGAACAACAGGGCCAAACGGCTGCCGAGGGAAAGCCTGCGCATCAATCTGCACGCTCTTCGAGTACATACCCCATGCCGCGTACGGTGTGGATGAGTTTGTTGGTGTGCGGGTCGTCAATCTTCAGTCGCAAGCGGCGGATTGCCACCTCGATCACGTTGGTGTCGCTGTCGAAGTTCATGTCCCATACCTGCGAGGCAATCAGCGATTTTGGCAGCACCTCGCCCTGGCGGCGCAGCAGCAGTTCGAGCAGGGCGAACTCCTTGGCGGTCAGGTCGATGCGCTGGCCGGCGCGCTCGGCGCGGCGACGGATCAGATCCAGGCGCAGGTCGGCCAAGCTCAGGATGGTGTCCTGGCCGGGGTTGGTGCCACGGCGCAGCAAGGTGCGCACCCGGGCCAGCAGCTCGGAGAAGGCAAAGGGCTTGACCAGGTAATCATCGGCGCCCAGCTCCAGGCCGTGCACCCGGTCTTCGACGGCGTCGCGTGCGGTGAGGAACAGTACCGGCGTGTCGAGGCCGGCCTGGCGCACCGCTTGCAGGATCTGCCAGCCATCCCGGCCGGGCAGCATCACGTCGAGGATCAGCAGGTCATGGTCACCGGTCAGCGCCAGGAACTGGCCGGTTTCGCCATCGGTGGCCAGTTCGGTGGCGAAGCCGGCTTCGCTCAGGCCTTGGCTCAGGTACTGGCCGGTGCGGGCCTGGTCTTCGACGATCAGCAATTTCATTGGGTAGCTTGCCTCCAGCAAGGGCCGGGTGATGCTTGAAATGATACGTGACTATCCCGGTCGTCACTCAAGCTGACAACGTTGTAATCTCCCTGTCAGGTTGCCGCCAGCCGTCCCTGACTAAGGTCGCCTCATACTGTTGTGCATGCCCGGAGTCATCATGAAACACCTGTTCATCGCCGCCACCCTTGCCTTGGTCAGCCTGCCAGCCTTTTCTGCCGAGGCGAAAACCTTCGCCTTCGGCGAGCCGGCCCCGGCGGCCAAAGCCACCCGCACGGTGGACGTGGTGCTCAAAGACATTGCCTTCGAGCCCAAGAGCCTGCAGGTAAAAGCCGGTGAGACGGTGCGCTTCGTGCTGGTCAACGAGGGCAAGCTGCCGCACGAGTTCAACCTGGGTGACAAGGCCATGCATGCCGAGCACCAGAAAGAAATGGTCGCCATGCAAGGCAGGATGTTCACCCAGGCCATGAACCATGAAGGCATGGATCACAGCCAGATGATGGATCACGGTGGCGGCCATGGTCACGGCGGTGGCAATACCGTGCTGGTAATGCCCGGCCAGCGCGCCGAGCTGACCTGGACCTTCCGCCAGTCGGCGCCCATCGAGTTTGCCTGCAACGTACCAGGGCATTACCAGGCCGGTATGGTCGGGGTCTTGACCATCGAGTGACTTGCCCTGCAAGGCGGGGTGCAAAACCGGTAAACTAGGGGCAATTTCGAACCTCTAGGTCAGTTTCCATGCATCCCGCTGCCGAACACTCCCCGCTGGGCAAATCCAGCGAATACGTTGCCACCTACTCCCCGGAGCAGCTGTTCCCGATCCCGCGTACTGCCAAGTGGGCCGAGCTGGGCGTTACCGCGCAGACCTTGCCCTGGCAGGGCGTGGATTACTGGAACTGTTTTGAGCTGAGCTGGCTGCTGCCGTCGGGCAAGCCTGTGGTGGCGATCGGCGAGTTCGCCATTCCGGCTGATTCGCCGAACATCATCGAATCCAAGTCGTTCAAGTTGTACCTCAACTCGCTGAACCAGACGGTGTTCGCCTCGCTGGGCGAGTTGCAGGCGTGCCTGGAAAAAGACCTGTCCGCTGCCGCTGGCAAGCCGGTGGGCGTGAAAGTGCGGACCTTGGCCGAGGTCGAGGCCCAGGGTGTGGTGGCTTTGCCGGGGCTGTGCATCGATGCACTGGATGTGGCCATCAGCAACTACGAGCAGCCGCAGCCGGAACTGCTGCGTTGCGACCCGGAGCGGGTGGTGGAAGAAACCTTGCACAGCCACCTGCTGAAGTCCAACTGCCCGGTTACCGGCCAGCCGGACTGGGGCAGCGTGGTGGTCGAGTACAAGGGCAGGGCGCTGGACCATGCCAGCCTGCTGACCTACCTGATCAGCTTCCGCCAGCATGCCGACTTCCACGAGCAGTGCGTGGAACGCATTTACCTGGACTTGAGGAACCTGCTGCAGCCGGAGCACCTGACGGTGTATGCGCGCTATGTGCGCCGGGGTGGGCTGGACATCAACCCTTACCGCAGCACCGGGGCGATCAGCCCGCAGAACACGCGGCTGGTTAGGCAGTAAGGTTCCCGTACGCTGGGGGGCGCTCTGCGCCCCTTTCGCGGCACAAGGGCTGCAACGCAGCCCCGGCTATTTCAGATCCCCATGCTGTGCAGCGAGTTGGCAATGCTGCGCAGGGTGGCGGTGAGGTCGGGGTGGTCGGCCTCGAAGCGTTCGATCGCCAGGTTCACGCCATCGACCAGGTTGTTGTCCGGGGTGGTTTCCTCAAGTTTCAGTTGCGCCTCGATCTGGCGCGCTTCTTCGTGCAGCGCGGCCAGCTCTTCTTCCGAAAGCGGTACGTTGCGGTCCAGTTGCTCGCGCAAGCTGTTCAGGCGCTCTTGCAATTCGCGGGCAGGCATTGGCAGTTCTCCATCAATGGCTTGGCAAACCATGGACCTCAGCGAAGCGGCAAAGGTTCTGGCCTGTCTTCAGCGTAATCCACCTGCCGCCGCTTTGCATGATCCGTGTCAAAGGTGCTGTATCAGGGTTTTTCACCTTTGCGGCGGCGCTGCGCGATGTCCTGCAGGCAGGTATCCAGCGCTTCGAGGTGGTCGATTACCGAATGCACGCCCAGGCTGAACAGCTCCAGCGTCGCCTTGCCGCGAGCCAGGTCTTGTTCCTGTGTGCTCATGGCTTGCCATTGCTGCGAGCTGCGGTCGCAGAGCGGGCTGCAGGCCGCCAGGCCCACCGTCCACAGGCCCGCGTTAAGGCCCGACTGCAGCAGGCGCGGGTCGCCGCTGACCAGCACGCAGCCGTCCAGGCGTTCGCTGTCCAGGCTCATCAAGGCCTGCCAGCAGGCGTTGGGCGCTGGCCAGCGGACGCCGTTGACCAGGTGCCCTGGCAGCCAGTCGGGCAGCACATGGGCCAGGCGTTTGCTGTGGGCGGCGGTGAGGTCATCCAGCCAGATGCACGGCACCTGGCGATGACGCAGGCTGGCGAGGGTGGCCAGTGCGCCGGGAGCGGGTGAGGGGGTGCCGCCATTGGCAGCCTCCACCAGGCAGCCGCGCAAGCCGAACAGCACAGCGGTGAAGGCGGGTGCAGCGTCCATGGCAACTTCCCCCAAATAGTCCGCAGGCTATTCGCTGATTGTTACCGGCCTGTGACAGGCTCGCCCGCGCAACAGTTGTTCACAAAATATTGAGCAAAAATGTGTAAAGCTGTTTATCGGGCCGCAAGCCTCTATACTGCCGCCTTACCAGCAGCGCGCCCCGTTGCGCGTGCGGCCGAGAAATTCGATGGAGAGACATCTATGCGTAGGATCGGTGCCAGTGTGATCGAACGAGTCACCCAGGCCTGTGTCTGCGCCAGCTTGCTGCTGGCGCCCGTGGCAGCCACCCAGGCCGCCACCGAGGAAGATCCCTGGGAAGCGGTCAACCGCCCGATCTTCCGTTTCAACGATACCCTCGACACCTATGCCCTGAAGCCTTTGGCCAAGGGCTACCAGGCGGTCACCCCGCAGTTCCTTGAAGATGGCATCCACAACATCTTCCGCAACCTGGGCGACGTGACCAACCTGGCCAACGACCTGCTGCAGCTCAAGCCTCATGCAGCGGGCGTGGACACTGCGCGGCTGATCGTCAACACCACGTTCGGCCTGGGCGGCTTCTTCGATGTGGGTACCAAGATGGGCCTGCAACGTAATGACGAGGACTTTGGCCAGACCTTGGGTTATTGGGGCGTGCCGAGCGGCCCGTACGTCGTCATCCCGCTGCTGGGGCCGAGCACCGTACGTGACGGCGTAGCCAAATACCCGGACACCTACACCAAACCCTACCGCTACATCGACCATGTGCCGACGCGCAACTCGATCTTCGCCCTGGACGTGATCGACACCCGTGCCGACCTGCTGTCGGCCGAGAAGCTGATTCAGGGTGACAAGTACATCTTCATTCGCAACGCCTACCTGCAGAACCGCGAGTTCAAGGTGCAGGACGGCGAAGTCGAAGACGACTTCTGATCCGTGGGCTGGCCTGGGGCTGCAACGCGGCCCCAGGTTCAGTGCATCGCCAGAATCCGCAGCCCGAACTTCTGCTGCCCGCCCGGCTGGTCGGCAATCCATACCACTTCGGTGCTGGCATGCAGCCCTTTGAGCGCCGGGTGCTCTGAGTCGATCCGCACCTCGATATGATCCCCCACCAGAAAGCGCTGCGGTGCCTGTACCTGCATGCCGCCGCTGGACAGGTCCAGGCACACCGCCGCAATCACCTGGCCTTCATGCAGCAGGCTGGCCTCGGTGTCGATGCGCATACGGATAAAGTCGCGTTTCTCGCTGTGGCTGGAGGGCGTGTGGGGCATGCTGCATCCTTCCCATCGGGCTGCGCTGGTCGACTTTCTTATAACTCCCGGTGATTTGCCCTGTAAAGAGCGGCGAGGTCGACCCTTGCATGCTTGAAACCCCTGCCGGATGGGAGTACCGTCTGCGCCTTACAAGGTAGCTCTGACAGTTGCCGGAGAGTTGCCGGGCAGGTGTTCTTGTCCTACAACTCAAGTAGAGTGTGACCCTAAAGAATTCCCGTAGCTGGCCGTCTGCCTTGCCGACACCGCTGCACCAACCTAAATCGGCGCCGTTCGCCCACATGCAGAAAACCAGTGCAACGCTGCTGATCATCGATGACGACGACGTGGTCCGTGCGAGCCTCGCCGCCTATCTTGAAGACAGTGGCTTCAGCGTCCTCCAGGCCGGTAATGGCCAGCAGGGGCTTCAGGTCTTCGAAGAACACCAGCCCGACCTCGTGATCTGCGATCTGCGCATGCCGCAGATGGGCGGCCTCGAACTGATCCGCCAGGTCAGCGAGCGCGCGCCGCAGTTGCCGGTGATCGTGGTGTCTGGTGCCGGCGTCATGAGTGATGCGGTTGAAGCGTTGCGCCTGGGCGCCGCCGACTACCTGATCAAACCGCTGGAAGACCTGGCCGTACTCGAGCATTCGGTGCGCCGCGCCCTCGACCGTTCGCGCCTGGTGCTGGAAAACCAGCGCTATCGCGACAAGCTCGAAGCCGCCAACCGCGAACTGGAAGCCAGCCTGCACCTGCTGCAGGAGGACCAGACCGCCGGTCGCCAGGTGCAGATGAACATGCTGCCGGAAAGCCCCTGGGCAGCCGGCGAGTTCGCTTTCGCGCACCAGATCATTCCGTCGCTGTACCTGTCGGGTGATTTTGTCGATTACTTCCGCGTGGACGAGCGGCGCATTGCCTTCTACCTCGCCGATGTTTCCGGGCATGGCGCGTCGTCGGCCTTTGTCACCGTGCTGTTGAAGTTCATGACCACGCGGCTCATGTTCGAGCTCAAGCGCAGCAAGATGCGCGAGTTCAAGCCGTCGGAAGTGCTTAGCCATATCAACCGCGGCCTGATCAATAGCAAGCTGGGCAAGCACGTCACCATGGTCGGCGGTGTGATCGACGAAGAGTCCGGTCTGCTGACCTACGCCGTTGGCGGCCATCTGCCGCTGCCGGTGCTGTACACCTCCGATCACGCCCGCTATCTGGAAGGCCGTGGGCTGCCGGTGGGGCTGTTTGAGGAGGCCACCTACCAGGACCTGGTAGTCGAGTTGCCACCGCAGTTCAGCCTCAGCCTGATGTCCGATGGCATTCTGGACCTTTTGCCGGGTGACACGCTCAAAGATAAAGAAACCGCCTTGCCGGAGATCGTCAAGGCAGCAGGTGGCAGCCTGGATGGGCTGCGTCAACGATTCGGATTGGCTACGCTTGGGGAGATGCCGGATGATATCGCCCTATTGGTGTTGAGCAGGAACCTTCAATGAGTACCGGTAGAATCCAGTTCGCCGAGCAGAGTGGTACCTTCGTACTGAAATTTGTCGGTGAAGTGCGCCTGACCCTGTGTTCGGCGCTGGATGCGACGATCGAGAAGATTTTCACGGCGTTGAACTTCTCGGCGATTGTCATCGACCTGACTGAAACCGAAAGCATCGACAGCACCACCCTGGGCCTGCTGGCCAAGCTGTCGATCCTGTCGCGGCAGAAGGTGGGCTTGCTGCCGACCGTGGTTACCACCAATCCGGACATTTCCCGGTTGCTGCAGTCGATGGGCTTCGATCAGGTGTTCAACATCGTCGATCGCCCAATTCCGTGCCCGGAATGCCTGACCGACCTGCCATCGCAGGACCAGAACGAAGACGTGGTGCGCTCCAAGGTGCTGGAGGCGCACAAGATCCTCATGGGCCTGAACGACTCCAACCGCGAAGCGTTCCATGACCTGGTCAGTGCGCTGGAGCGAAGCTGACCTGTTGCCCGGCTACCGCCCGGCAACAAACTCGGTTGCTTCAGCGCCGCCGGCATCCAGCTGAAATACCCGCACTGGCCGCCCCTGTTCGTCGAAGAACACCTGCCCCAACCCCGCCCCGTTCCACAGCCGCTCTCCAGCCTTGCTGTGGCTGGGCGTACGCGGTACCACTTCCATCTCCCGGCGCCTGGTGAACCAGTTCAACGGCGAGCGTGGCGAATACAGCCAGCGGTTGAGTCGGTCGAGCACATCCAGCAAACGCCGGGGGAACTCGTTCTTGATCCCGCTGCTGGTCACCTGCCACAAGTGCGGGCTGCGCTGGCGGTGGCGGATCAGCACTTCATAGACGAACGAGTAGTGCACATCCCCGGACAGCACCACATAGTGCCCCGGTGTACGGGAGTGGCGGAAGATGTTGAGGATGACCTGCGCCGCCCCTCGGTGGGCCATCCAGTTTTCGGCATCCACCAAGAGTGGATAGCCCAGCCAGCTGAACACCTTTTGCACCGTCTCGATCAGCTTCACGCCAAAAATCGGCGCCGGTGACACGATGACCGCTGACGGGTGGTCGAGCAGTGCTTGTTGCAACTCGCTCAGCGCCTCCCAATCGAGCAGGCCGGACGGCTTGGCCAAACTGCTTTCACTGCGCCAGCGCCGGGTGCGGGTGTCCAGCACCAGCAGGGGCGGGTTTGTGGGCAGGCTGAATTGCCAGCCCTGGAAGCGCAACAGCTCGTCGATGAGCGCATCCTGGTGTTGACCGGTCAGCGCCTGGCATTGCTCGGTCAGTGGCTTGCAGCCGTCCGGGTTGTTACCCCATGCCTGGCACAGCAGGTAGCCGAGCAGGGCGTTGCCGATGATGCGCCGCGAGAACGGATGGCCGTAGGCGGTTTCTTCCCACTGTGCCGAGAGGTTCCAGTCGTCGGTGATGTCGTGGTCGTCGAAAATCATCAGGCAGGGCAGGTGGGCCATCACCCGCGCCACCTGGTCGAGGTTGTCGGCAAACGCCTGGATCAATGGCAGCTCTTGCCGGTAACGGGCCTGGCGCTGGTCGGTAAGACCGGTGGGCATGTCCAGGTTCACCAGTTGCCAAGGCACCGGTGACCACACCAGCAGGTACATGGCCATGACCTCGGCGAAGGTCACCAAGTGGTTGTCGGCGTTGCTGGACGAAAAAATCGGCTTGCGTTTGCCGCCGAAAAAGCGCTCGCGCAAGGTGTCGTTGTGTTCCTGCGCCGGCAGCAGGTCGGCGCGGTGGTAGTAACTGGCCGGGTGTTGGTACAGCGCCTGGCTATCAGGCACCACCGCACCCTCCAGCTGCTCGTCGAACAGGCCCAGGCGCGCGATCAGGGTATGGATGGCGCGCAGCATAGGGCCGGCGACATCGTCGGCGTACACTTGGTCGCCGGTCATCAGCAGCACGGCCGGGCGGTCCTCGGGCTTTGTGCAGGCCTTGAGCAGGCGATCGGCGCACAACAGGCCATCGGCAGCGGGGTGGTGCGGCTTGCGGCAGGAACCGTGCAGCAAGTGGTCGAGGCGGTCGCGCAGCACCAGGCTTGGGCGCTGGGTGCCGGGGTAGAGCAAGTGTGGCGCCCAACTGGCGATGCCTTGACCGTTGATCATCAGATCGTAGTCAAGCAGCTGGTTGCAGGGCAGGGGATTTGCGAAGTGGATATCCAGCAGGTGAATGAAGGCCTGTTGGCCGACCGGGAGAACCTGGCAATCGACCTGGGCCTCGCCTGCGGGGCAGATGAAATCGGGTTGCAGCGGTTGGGTGGCGACCAGCCAGATGGCCAGGCGCTGAGGCTCCAGGCGGCGCAGTACCGGGCCGGCGAGCACGAGGGGCAATGGGGTAGAGGGGGTCATCGACAGCTCGGGTGGCTATGCGGGCCTCTTTGCGGGCAAGCCCGCGAAAAGGCCCTGGAATTCAGTACACAACTAAAACAGGGCAAAACAAAACGGGCGGAAAATGCTTAACACCTCCCGCCCGTCAGGCAAACCCGAACTGTATCAGGCCTTTTCAGCCATTAACTTCTCCAGCTTTTCCTGGTCCCGCGCAAACTGGCGGATACCTTCGGCCAACTTCTCGGTGCCCATGGCATCTTCGTTCATCGCCCAGCGGAACTGACTTTCATTCAGCTGTTGCTTGGCTTCGCCGGCATTGCCCGGTTTCAGCACCTGCGGCAGCTCGCCCTGGTCATCGCTCAGTTGCTGCAACAGCTCCGGGCTGATGGTCAGGCGGTCGCAGCCCGCCAGCTGTTCGATCTGGCCGATGTTGCGGAAGCTGGCGCCCATGACCACGGTGTTGTAGCCATTGGCCTTGTAGTAGTTGTAGATACGTGTCACCGACTGCACGCCCGGGTCCTCGGCGCCGACGTATTCCTTGCCGGTGCTCTTCTTGTACCAGTCGTAAATACGGCCCACGAACGGCGAAATCAGGAACACCCCGGCATCGGCGCAGGCTTGTGCCTGGGCGAAGGAGAACAGCAGGGTTAGGTTGGTCTGGATGCCTTCCTTCTCCAGCTTTTCGGCGGCGCGAATGCCTTCCCAGGTGGAGGCCAGCTTGATCAGCACCCGGTCACGGCCAACCCCGGCCGCTTCGTACAGCTCGATCAGCTTGCGCGCCTTGGCCAGCAGGGCCGGCTCATCGAACGACAGGCGCGCATCCACTTCAGTGGAGATACGCCCCGGGATGACCTTGAGAATGCCCGAGCCCACGGCCACTGCGAACTTGTCGCAAGCCAGGTCGACATTGCCCTTGGCATCGGCCTTCACCTGCGTGAGCAGATCGGCGTAGCCCGGGATGGCGGCGGCCTTGAGCAGTAGTGACGGGTTGGTGGTGGCATCGACCGGCTTCAGGCGGGTGATGGCATCCAGGTCCCCGGTGTCGGCGACCACGGTGGTGAACTGCTTGAGTTGTTCCAGCTTGGAGGTCATGGGCGTGCTCTGTCCTGTGCAATGACTCGACATTACCCGAGCCCCGACGGCCGCTCAAGGGCCGTCGAAACCATGCAGGCAAGCGGTGGAAGCAGGCTTGCCCGCGAAGGGCGGTGCGAAAGGTGAAGATTCGAGTCGCAAGCCGGCCCGAGGTTCCCAATCCCGCCTTGTCACCGCCCTTGCAACAACTCGACTGCCTGATCAAACACCGCCAACGGCTCAGCGGCCTTGTGAATATCCGCCGACAGCAATTGGCGGAAGCGCCGTGCGCCCTTGAACCCCTGCGCCAACCCTAGAATGTGCCGGGTAACGTGATGTATCGCGCCACCACTTGCCATATGCGCCACGATGTAAGGGCGCAGCTGTGCCAGTGCCTCGCTACGGCTGACCACCGGCGCCGCGCTGCCAAACAGCTGCTGGTCTACCTCGGCCAGCAGGTAAGGGTTGTGATATGCCTCACGCCCCAGCATCACTCCATCGAAGGTTTCAAGGTGCGCCTGGCATTCGGCCAGGGTCTTGATCCCGCCGTTGAGCACGATCTCCAGGTCCGGGAAGTCGGCCTTCAACTGCGCTGCCACGTCATAGCGCAGCGGCGGGATTTCGCGGTTCTCCTTCGGCGACAGCCCCTCCAGGATCGCGATACGCGCATGCACGGTAAAACTCCGGCAGCCGGCCTCTCGCACCTGCCCAACGAAGTCGCACAGTTCGGCGTAGCTGTCGCGGCCATTGATGCCAATGCGGTGCTTGACCGTCACCGGCGTCGACACCGCATCACGCATGGCCTTCACGCAATCGGCCACCAGCGCCGGGTGTGCCATCAGGCAAGCGCCGATCATGTTGTTCTGCACCCGGTCGCTCGGGCAGCCGACGTTGAGGTTGACCTCGTCGTAGCCGGCCTCCTCGGCCAGGCGCGCGCAGGCAGCCAGGTCGGCGGGCACACTACCGCCCAGTTGCAGGGCCAGCGGGTGCTCGGAGACGTCGTGGCGCAGGAAGCGGTGGGCGTCGTTGTGGAGGAGGGCGCCGGTGGTGACCATCTCGGTGTAGAGCAGGGTTTGGCTGGAGAGCAGGCGCAGGAAGAAGCGGCAGTGGCGGTCTGTCCAGTCCATCATCGGCGCAACGCTGAACCGTCGGAACGGTTCCGCACATTGAATTTCAGCTAATTCTTGAGGCATCTGGGGCACGTGTCTGATACCCGGCGTGGTTGCCCGACGCCGGGGAGATTTGGGGAATGGGCATAGTCTACCAATTCGGCCTGCCATGCGTCTGGCCCTGTGATGACTGGCGTTGCCCGCTGCCCACGGCCAGACTTACTTCAACGGCACATAAACATCCGTCTCCCACTGCTCCAGCGGCGTTTCCGGGTACACACTCAGGTACTGAAAGAACAACGGATGATCCCGCAGCTCTTCTTGACTCGACGGCAACCAGTCCCGATAAAGCGGATAAATGGTCTCACCAATGTAGTCAGGTGAGCCGGTATGCCGAATCACGGCACAACGCCCCGCCGGGATGACCCGTTCGTGCACGCCGAAATCATTGGGCTTTACGGCCTCGTCCAGCTCGCCACAAACAGCGAAGCGAAAGGCGTGGGCCGGCGTGGTGTCGGGGTTGTCGTAGGGGATGCCGAAGGTGCGGCTGGTCGCCACTGGCGACTGGCCGCTGTGCATGCGCCATTGGCGAAAGCGCGCGACGCTTTCGCCGACCAGGCTTGGCGCCCCTCGGTGTTCAAGCGCGGCCACGCGGGTTTCGGCGAAATCCACGATACGGATCTGCATGGTGATACTCCTGGTTAAGTGAGGCACAACGAACACCGCACTCCAGGCCTGCCAGTTCGGCGCTTTGGCAAAAACGCTCGGCGCCATGCCGAACGCTTGAACGCCCTGGAAAAGGCTTCGGGGCTTTCGAAGCCGGCGCCGAATGCGGCTTCCAGTACGGGCGTTGTGGGCGAGGCGACCAGTTGATGCGCCGCACGTCGAAGCCTCATCAGTTGCACATACCGTGTAACCGGAACGCCCATGTATGCCGTGAATTGCCGATGAAAGTGATACGCCGAGAAGTTGGCGATGCGGCTCAGGGCATTCACCGACAGGTCGCCTTCAAGGTGGCTGTCGATATAGGCAAGCACGGCTTCGAACCGTTTTGCGTAGGTAGGGTTGTGCTGTGAGTCAGTCAACGAACGGAATCTCCGGAAGGTGCGGTGAGCGCTAGCATCCGTTGTTCAGGCATCGAAGTGCCTAGCCGTGATTGCTCAATCAAGAATACGTTTGACCATGCCATGGAGGGCGCCCGTGTTCGCGGGTTTAATGCAATGCCGACCCGTTAGGCAAATTGGGCCGCAACGCGGCCCTTTGAACGCTGGCTGACAGGTGGATCAATCCACACGCACGAACTCGTTCTTGGCCATGTCGCTGCCGCCAACGGCTTCCAGGCGCTTGCCGCCCTCCAGTACCCGCACGTTGATCAGTGCAAGCCCGTCCTTGTTGCGCGCAGTGACCACATCATCCTTGCGCTCCCATTCTTCAACCTTGACCTTGCTGCCGTTGGCGATGATGTAGTCCTTGGAGAACTCCCATTTCTGCTTGGGGCTTTTGAAACCCATCACAGTGGTGGTCGCTTCGTAAGTCCCTTCCAGTGCGTCGTTGCCGCAGCCGGCCAGAACAAAGAATGGCAACGCCGCGAGCACGTATTTGAATGTACGCATGAGATTTCCTTATCGGTTCGTTTGTGATCAAGAGGCATCATGAAGACGCCGATCCATGGGCATTCGCACCGGGTGTGGGGTGCCCGGCGGGACTATACAGACCGGGCGCGATCATCAAAGTTGCACCCCTAAGGGCAATTGCTACCGCGCTTTTGGTATCGCCCTGGCAGTGCTGCCGTGAGTTTCAGTCAGCACTACAGGCTGTGTACCAGGGGGCAGCAGAGTCGACATGAAGGTGTTTCTGCTTTTTGGGCAGAAACGGTGTATCAAGCGTGCCCAGCGCGATCGAAACCCAATCGGCAAACTCGCCCTGGGAACGTGACCAGAACAGGCTAGAGCCGCACTCGGCGCAAAACTCGCGCACTACTGTGGGTGAGGAGGCAAAGGCCTTGAGGCTGGCAGCGCCGCGCAGTATTCGCAGCCCGCTGCGTGGAACGCTGCCATATGAGGCGAAGGCGGCCCCGTGGCTTTTGCGGCACTGGCTGCAGTGGCAATGGCTCACTGCCTTGGGTGGGGTAAGTAACAGGTAACTGACCGCTGCGCACAGGCAGCTTCCTTGATAGGCCTCTTTCACTGGCGCTTCCGTGCAGGTGGGAAGCGCCAGCGTAACTGCCCCGGCTTGATCCGTCGACTGGCCAGGGCGGCCTGTTGGCAGCTTTTCAGTGCTGCGCGCTATCCACCGCAATGCTTTCACCGGAAACGTCGGCATGCCTGGCACTGCGATCGGCAATGGCGTAATGAATCAACCCGCCCAAACCGGCGCCGAAGAACCACGAGAACTGCGACAGCGTGTCGAACGCCGGCACCAGCGCCAGCACGATGGCGATCAGCGCAGCGGGGATGAACGCCGCTACGGCGCGCAGGTTGACCCCGCCCTTGTAGTGGTAGGCGGCCTCGGTGCTTTCGCTGTACAGCTGCGGCAGGTTCACCCGGCTGCGACGCACCAGGTAGTAGTCGGTGACGATGATGCCGTACAGCGGGCCGAGCAGGGCGCCCAGGCCGCCGAGGAAATACACGATTACGGACGGGCTGTTGTACAGGTGCCAAGGCAGGATCACCACCGCGATGCCGGCGCTGAGCAGGCCCGCGCGGCGGAAGTTCAGCAGGTTCGGGGCCAGGTTGGCGAGCACGTAGGCCGGGGCGACGAAATTGGCCATGATGTTCACCGCCACGGTGACGATCAGGAAGGCCAGGCAGGCCAGCACCAAACCGGCGGTGCTGGGGATGGCGGCGACGATTTCGGTGGGGCCCTGCACCAGCTTGCCGTCGATGCTGAACTGCGCACCGGCGAGTACCACGGCAATCAGCGCGAAGCCGAGCATGTTCACGGGCAGGCCCCAGAAGTTGCCCACGCTGATGGTGCGCCGGTCTGGGCAGTTGCGGGTGAAGTCGCAGAAGTTGAGGATCATGGTGCCGTACAGCGAGACCCACAGGGCGGCGGCCCCGAGCACTTTCAGCCACAGGGTCGAGCCGGTCGGTGCGTTGCCGCTGGACCAGGCAATCGACAAGCCACTGCGCCAGTACATCCAGCCCGCCAGGCAGGCGAATGCGACCAGGATGATCGGCCCGGTGATGGACTCGAAGCGGCGTACCATCTCCATGCCGTAGGCGAAGATCGCCACCTGCACGCACCAGATGCCGAGGAAGGTGACCCAACCCAGTGTCGACAGGCCAAGGATTGCGTTCTGATCGTAGGCCTTGAGGTCTGGCACGATGGCGGTGAGCAGCACACGCAGCACGACCGAGGCGAGGTACGTCTGGATACCGAACCAGGCAATGGCGATCACCGCGCGGATCAGGGCCGGGATCTGTGCACCGTGGATGCCGAAGCTGATCCGGCACAGCACAGGGTAGGGCAGGCCGGTTTTCTGGCCCATGTAGCCGGACAGGTTCATCAGGCCGTAAATCACCAGCGCGCCGAGGGCGAAGGCGCCAAGGATTTGCGCGCCGCTCATGCCCAGGGCGAACAGGCCGATGGCGAAGGAGTAGTTGGCGATGTTGTGCACATCGTTGGTCCACAGCGCAAACAGGCTGTAGCGCCCCCAGGTGCGATTTGCCGCGCGGGTTGGCGCGAGGTCGGCGCTGTACAGGCGCGGGCTCAATGCCAGCTGAACGGGGTCGGCCGTTTCGACCGGTAGCGCGTCAGGGTGGCCAACATCGGAACGTGAAATCGACGCCATCGGAACTCCATGATGGTTGTGTACTTTTATTGTTGGATTTGTATACAAACAAGATTCGTACCAACCCGCAGGTTTCATGGGATTTGCCGTTTTCTCGGCGTTTTGCTGCCTTTTGCTGCGATGGATCGGGCCTTGAAGTGGGAAGTTCGTGCACATTCGTGTGTGCAATTGTTACCGCTGGCGCAGGTTGACGCAGTGAACGGCTGGCTTTGCGGGGCGTGTTCCGACTAAGCTGGGGGCAGGGTTCCAAGGGGGCAATTCGATGTTGCATGTATCGCTCGGACTGGGTCTGTTAATGGCCGTCGCCTTGGTCGAAGCGGCTCCCCTGCAGGTCCCCACCCCGGCCCAACTCAGGAGCCAGCTCGACAGCCTCAAGCCTGGGCAGTTTCTCTGGTACCCGCAGGTCTCGCCGGTGGGGCCGGTGACTGTCGTGGTCAGCCTTACCGAGCAACGTGCCTATGTGTACCGTAACGGCATCGCCATCGGCGTCAGCACCGTGAGCAGCGGCAAGCCAGGCCGGGAAACCCCCACCGGGGTATTCAGCATTCTGCAGAAAAAGGTCGAGCATAAATCCAGCCTCTACAACAGTGCGCCGATGCCCTACATGGAGCGCCTGACCTGGGACGGCATTGCCCTGCACGCTGGCCACCTCCCGGGGTACCCCGCCTCGCATGGTTGCGTGCGGCTGCCCATGGACTTTGCCAAGAAGCTGTACGAAGTGACCGGTTTCAGTTCGACCACGGTCATCGTTTCCGACACCCACAGTGCACCGGTGGAGGTCTACCACCCCGGGGTGCTGGCGCCCACGGTCAGCGATGGCAAAGCCCAAGGCCCGTTGGTATTGAGCAATCAACAGTTCTGGAACGACCCCGACCCGACGGCGGGGCCGCTGTCGATCCTGATCAGCCGCGCCGACTTGCGGGCGTATGTGTTTCGCGGTGGCCAGCTGGTCGGCTCGGCACCGGCGCTTTCGCTTGAAAGCAGCCAGCATCGCAGTGGCATGGCGGTGTATTCCCTGCTGCAAAAGCCATCCGCCCCGGCACTCGATGGCGCGCTGCCCTTGCATTGGTCGGTGGTGGGCCTGAGCAACCCGGAGTACGGGAACACGCCCTATGAACAATTGGGCCAATTGAGCATCAACCCGGAATTCCGCCGCCATTTACGGGCGGCGATGGACGTTGGCACGATGCTGGTGATCACCGACTGGGCATCCACCCGGGATACCCGCAGCAATGGACAATTCACGGTAATCAGCACCGAAGGCAGTGAAGACGTTAAACCATTGGTCAAGAAATGATCGGCAATGCTGCAGGAATCAAGCAAAGTAGCCGCTTTTGGCTGCAATCACGGCAACAACGGCCAGGTTTTCATCAGGGTAATCCATGTCGATCTTCAAACTATTGCGGGGAGCCGCGCGGCTCTCGTTGGCCAGTATTGGCCTGTTTTTTCTCAGCGCCTGGCAAGCCGCCCACGCGCAACCTCTGCCGAGTGCCGCCGAGCTGCAGCAGTTGGCACCCAGCGCCAGCCTCTCGACCCTGGCCTTGGCACTCACCGCCTATGCATGCGCCAGCCACAGCGATGCGGACAAGTTGCTGACGGTGATCGATTACTCCAAGGCCTCGCGTGATAAACGTTTGTGGGTGTTCGACCTGCGTGCCAGGAAGCTGTTGTTCGAGGAATGGGTCGCCCATGGCAAGAACAGCGGCGCCGATGTACCGACTGCGTTTTCCAACGCGCCGAACAGCTACCAGTCGTCTATCGGCCTGTATGAGACCGGCCAGACCTACAGTGGCAAGCACGGCCGCTCGCTGCGCCTGCAGGGGCTGGAACCGGGGTTCAATGACAACAGCATGTCGCGGGCGATTGTGATGCATGCCGCCGCGTACGCCGACCCCAAGGTGGTACCTGGCCTCGGTCGTCTGGGGCGCAGCCAGGGGTGCCCGGCTGTGCGGCCGGCCATTGCCGGCAAGCTGATCGAGACGCTGCAACGCGGTAGCTATGTGTTCGCCTATTACCCCCAGCAGGACTGGCTGAAAACATCGCGTTTTCTTAACGCCCAGAGCTGCCCGCTGGCGAATCAGTCGATTGCCAGCAAGTAGGGGAAGTGGCGGGCCAACCCTGTCCGTCCAGCGTAATGAGCTGCATGAGCCCCTAAACGCTACGTGTCACACCGCCATCAACCCTGATGTTCTGCCCCGTGATGTAGGCCGCGCCGTCGCTGGCAAGAAACGCAATGGTGGCGGCGATTTCCTCGCTGGTGCCATAACGCTTGAGCGGCACGCTGTCGCGGCGTTGTTCGGTGGCCGGCAGGCTGTCGATCCAGCCGGGCAGGACATTGTTGATCCGCACGTTATCCCCGGCGAAGTTGTCGGCGAAGATCTTGGTGAATGCGGCCAGGCCCGAGCGGAAAACGGCAGACGTCGGGAACAGTTCGCTCGGCTCGAACGCCCAGGCGGTGGAAATGTTGATGATCACGCCACCCTTCTGGCGCTGCATGAAAGGCGTTACCAGACGCGTCGGGCGAATGACATTGAGCAGGTAGGTGTCCATGCCCTTGTGCCAGTCCTCGTCGCTGATCTCCAGGATCGGCGCGCGCGGCCCATGGCCGGCGCTATTGACCAGCACGTCGATACGGCCCCATTTTTCCACCACGGCGTCGACCAGGCGTTGCAAGTCTTCGACCGACTGGTTGCTGCCGGTTACACCAATGCCGCCAAGCTCGGCAGCCAGCGCCTCACCCTTGCCCGATGAAGAAAGGATGCCAACCTTGAACCCGTCAGCGGCCAGGCGACGTGCTGCTGCAGCGCCCATGCCGCTACCGCCGGCGGTAATAATCGCAACTTTTTCTACTGACATGCTGCCTCCAGAACTGAAACGGCTGATTGCTTAGGTTTACTTACCTTAGCAGTAGCGCCAGTGGCGAGGGAGGCAGGCAAACTTTACCTTGACAGTAGATTAACTATTGCCAGCCTGCTGCCTTAGCCAGTGTTGAACCACGTCAAGCGACTCAGGCTGCTGCAGCTTGCGCGGCCACACCAGGTAGAACGACTTGTCCAGTCGGAGCGGCTGGTCGAAGACCTGAATCAGCCTGCCTGCGGCAATGTCGTCACCGACGAATGCCAGGCTGGCCAACGCAATGCCCTGACCACTGATGGCGGCATCAATAGCCAATGAAGTCTGGTTGAACCGCAGGTTTCTGGCGGTCGGTTGGGCGTGGCGCGGGAACACGGCCGCAAGGTACCTGGGCCAGAAGTCATGGGCATCGTGAAGCATGATGAACGCTTGCAGCTGCTCGAAGCAGGTGGGGATGTTGGTGCCCTCGAACAACGCTGGGCTGGCCACGGCGACGATGTGCTGCTCCATCAACAGTTCGCTGTTCAACCCCGCGCCAATTTCGGGCTTTCCATAGCGCACCGCGATATCCACGCCGTCGGTACTGAAGTGAGACAGCCGATCGGTGGCCAGCACCCGCAGATCGATATCCGGGTGGCTTTGCGCAAAGTTGCCGAGCCTGGGAATAAGCCATTTCGAGGCAAAGGTGGGGGTAACGCTGACCGTCAGGTGAGACGTCTGCGGGCGCAACAGGCGGGTTGCCTCATCGATCATCGCCAAGGCACTGCGAATGCTGCCGCTATAACCCAGGCCCGCATCGGTCAGTGCCAGGCCCCGGGGCAGGCGCTCGAACAAACGAAGGTTCAGGCTTGCTTCCAGCCCGCGTATCTGCTGAGCAACGGCTGCCTGGGTCACCCCCAGCTCCTCGGCAGCCAAGCGGAAGTTGAGGTGGCGGGCAACCACTTCAAACACACGTAGCGCGTTGAGTGAGGGTAAGTCAGGGAAACCGTTTGGCATGACGATGGAGGGGGCCGGGCTGCAAAGATTCAATGCCGAGGCTACTCCCTGAGCACCATTAAAGAAACCCACGCCACCGCAGCCAATCCAGCGCCGTTTCCCTTAAGCCACGCCGTTATCGGCTGCACATTTGCATCGCTGTGCTTGACTCGTGAATTTTTTCATGTAATTTTTCATGAAAAATAACTCTAAAAATTTCACGGCAGTCCGAAACGATGAAGATGCACGAAGAGGTTGAAGCCCTCGCGATCCTTATTCACGACCTGCGCAAATTCAAGAACCTGACCCTGGGTGAGCTGGCCGAGCGCATCAACCGCTCGGTTGGGTTCCTCTCTCAGGTCGAACGCGGTGTTTCGCGCCCGACCGTGGCCGACCTCACCGCAATCAGCGAAGCGCTCGGCGTGTCGACCGCGTACTTCTACAACCTGAACAAGCCCCGCAGCATCGGCTGGGTCACGCGCCCCCACGAGCGGCGCACGCTGTACCTGGAGTCGGGCATCACCGATGTGCTGGCGTCGCCCACCATCGCCGGCGCCTTCTCCATGCTCGACAGCCATCTCGAACCCGGCGCCACCAGTGGCGAGGCGTACCTGAGCGACCGTTCCGAGCAGGGCTGCTTCGTGCTCGAAGGTGAGCTCACGGTATGGCTGGACCAAGGCGAGGCCGTGACCCTTCAGGCCAACGACTGCTTCCAGCTGCAACCCCACGCGCAGTTCCGTTACGCCAACCTGACGGCAAAACCCACCCGCGTGCTCTGGGTCTTCAATTGAATTCGTTCAACTCACAAGGATAAGAAGATGAGTGTCATCTTTCCGGATCTGCTGACTGAAGTGCGCGCGTTCCGGGCGCAGCACCCGGCCATACGTTATGTCGACCTGATTGCGCTGGATATCCCCGGGCACTTCTACGGCAAGCGTTACCCCATGGACATGCTGGAAAAGGTCGCCGCCGGCGCCCCTCTGAAGCTGCCACAGAACTGCGTGCTGCTCGGTACCCAGGGTGGGCTCTACCCGATTGGTGACTACTGCTTCGCCGACGGCGACCCGGACGCCGCCCGGCGCCTGGTGCCCGGCACCCTGAAACCGGTGCGCTGGGAAAAGGAAGCGGTCGCCCAGATGCTGATTACCTCCGACGGCACCGCCCAGCCGATCGAGTTCGAGCCCCGTGAGGTGCTGGCCCGCGTTATCGAACGCCTGGCCAAGCGTGGCATTCGCCCGGTGGTGGCGTTTGAGCTGGAGTTCTACCTGTTCGACCGCCAGCTGGATAACGGCCTGCCGCAGTACCCACGTGACACGGCGACCGGGGATGAAGACGATCAGCCGAACATGCACATCGAGCGGCTGTCGCGTTTCTCGTCAGTGCTGCACGAAATGGTGGATGGCGCCAACGAGCAGGGTGTGCCAGCGAACGTCATCACGGCGGAGCTGGGCCCAGGCCAGTTCGAGATCAACTTCTCCCACAGCGACGATGCCCTGAGTGCGGCGGACTGGTCGGCGCTGTTCTGCCGCAGTACCCGGGGTATCGCGATGAAGCACGGCTACCGTGCCAGCTTCATGAGCAAGCCGTACCTGGATGCACCAGGCAGCGGCATGCATGTGCACGTCAGCCTGTACGACAGCGCTGGCAATAACATCCTTGCAGGTGCCGAACAGCGCAAGCTGCGCCATGCGGTAGCCGGGTGCCTGGAATTGCTGCCGCACTGCATGCCGATCTTCGCCCCCAACCACAATGCTTATCGCCGCTATGGCGCCATGGTCAACGCGGCGAGCAAGGCCAGCTGGGGCTTCGAAGACCGTGATGCGTGCATTCGCATCCCCGAGTCCGACCCGCGCAACCTGCGCATCGAACACCGCCTGGCGGGCGCCGATGCCAACCCGTACCTGGTGCTGGCGGCCATCCTGACCGGCATGGAACATGGCCTGGACCGCGGCGTCGAGCCCATCGCCCCGCTGAACGACAACCGCCAGAGCGGCATCGACTTCCCCAAGGATGCCCTCGGTGCCTTGGCCGCCATGCGTCACCACCCGGTGGTCAACCAGGGTTTGGGCAGTGAGTTCGTGATGGTTTATTGCGAAAACAAATACCAGGAGCAACTGGATTTCATGCGCCACATCGATGCCCGCGAATACCGCTGGTTCCTGTAGCTGGCGCCGTTCTTACAGCGACGCCTTTCAACGTTCAAACACCACGCGCAATACCGATTTGCCGGAGGAAGATATGCCACGTGTGCCCGTTATTGGCATTACCGCATGCACCTGCATGATTGAGCAGCATGCCACCCAGACCATCGCCGAGAAGTATGCACGCGCGGCGGCCAAGGCGGCCTGTGGCTTGCCCATCGTGATACCCAGCCTCGGTGAGCTGATGGACAGCGCCGATATTCTCGACGTGGTGGACGGGCTGATCTTCACCGGCTCGCCGTCCAACATCGAGCCGTTTCACTACAACGGCCCGGCCAGTGCCGAGGGCACCCATCACGACCCTCTGCGTGATGCCACCACGTTGCCGCTGATGCGTGCGGCTATCGCTGCCGGTGTGCCGGTACTCGGCATTTGCCGCGGTTTTCAGGAAATGAACGTGGCACTGGGCGGCACCCTGCACCAGAAGGTGCACGAGGCCGGGGTGTTCATGGACCACCGTGAAGGCAAGGGCGAGCCCATCGAAAAGCAGTATGGCCCGCGCCACACCATGCATGTAGAGCCTGGCGGCCTGCTCGACCGCATGGGTTTGCCGGCGATCTTCGATGTCAATTCCATCCATGGTCAGGGCATTGATGTGCTGGCCCCGGGGCTGAGGGTGGAAGCGCTGGCACCCGATGGCCTGGTGGAAGCGATTTCGGTCGAGAACGGCAAGGGTTTTGCCCTTGCGGTGCAATGGCACCCTGAGTTCCAGGTCATGGACAACCCGCACTACCTGACCCTCTTCCAGTCCTTCGGCAAGGCCTGCCGGCAGCGCTCGGTATTGCGCCAGAAGCTGTTGCTGTCTGCCTGAAAGCGACCTTTCCCAACTAGAAAAAGTACCTGCGCAGCCTTGCTGCGCAACGCGATGGAGTGAAAGCAATGAGTGAACAGAATTCGCAAACCCTGGCCTGGCAGGCCATGAGCCGCGACCACCACCTGGCGCCGTTCAGCGATGTGAAGCAACTGGCCGAGAAAGGCCCGCGCATCATCACCTCGGCCAAGGGCGTGTACCTGTGGGACAGCGAAGGCAACAAGATTCTCGATGGCATGGCCGGCCTGTGGTGCGTGGCGGTTGGCTATGGTCGCGATGAGCTGGCCGAAGTCGCCAGCCAGCAGATGAAGCAACTGCCTTACTACAACCTGTTCTTCCAGACCGCTCACCCGCCTGCGCTGGAGCTGGCCAAGGCGATCGCCGATGTGGCCCCGCAAGGCATGAACCATGTGTTCTTCACGGGGTCCGGCTCCGAAGGCAACGATACCGTGCTGCGCATGGTCCGCCATTACTGGGCGCTGAAGGGCCAGAAGAGCAAGAAGGTGATCATCGGCCGCATCAACGGTTACCACGGCTCTACGGTGGCAGGCGCCGCCCTGGGCGGCATGAGCGGCATGCACCAGCAGGGCGGGGTGATTCCGGACATCGTGCACATTCCGCAGCCTTACTGGTTCGGCGAAGGTGGCGACATGACCGAGGCCGACTTCGGCGTGTGGGCGGCCGAGCAGCTGGAGAAGAAGATCCTCGAAGTTGGCGAAGACAACGTTGCCGCCTTCATCGCCGAGCCGATCCAGGGCGCCGGTGGCGTTATCATTGCGCCGCAGACCTATTGGCCGAAGGTGAAGGAGATCCTCGCCAAGTACGACATCCTGTTCGTCGCCGACGAAGTGATTTGCGGCTTTGGCCGTACCGGTGAGTGGTTCGGGACCGACTACTACGACCTCAAGCCCGACCTGATGACCATCGCCAAGGGCCTGACCTCTGGCTACATCCCCATGGGCGGGGTGATCGTGCGTGACGAAGTGGCCCAGGTACTCAGCGAAGGTGGCGACTTCAACCACGGTTTCACCTATTCCGGCCACCCGGTGGCGGCGGCGGTGGGCCTGGAGAACCTGCGCATCCTGCGTGACGAGCAGATCATCCAGCAAGTGCACGATAAAACCGCGCCGTACCTGCAACAACGCCTGCGCGAGCTGGCCGACCATCCGCTGGTAGGCGAAGTGCGTGGCCTGGGCATGCTCGGTGCGATCGAGCTGGTGAAAGACAAGGCCACCCGCGCCCGTTACGAAGGCAAGGGCGTGGGCATGATCTGCCGCCAGCACTGCTTCGACAACGGCCTGATCATGCGCGCCGTGGGCGACACCATGATCATCGCCCCACCGCTGGTGATCAGCATCGAGGAAATTGACGAACTGGTGGAAAAGGCCCGCAAGTGCCTGGACCTGACGTACGAGGCTGTTCGCTAAGCGGCCGTTGGCTGCACCGGGGTCGCAAGGCGGCCCCGGTTTGCCTGGCTGGCAAGAAGTACACCTGTGAAGCATTTTGCTTTGCGAGTCGGATCATGTAATTTTCAGGGCATTCATTTCCTGTCTGAAAGTCGCGATTCAACTATGAAAGTGCACGAAGAAATCGAAGGCCTGGCAGTACTGATTCGCGACCTGCGCAAGTTCAAAGGCCTGACCCTGGGCGATCTGGCCCAGCGAATCGGCCGTTCGGTGGGCTTTCTGTCCCAGGTCGAGCGGGGTGTATCACGCCCGACCGTGGCCGACCTTACCGCCATCAGCGAAGCGCTGGGTGTCTCGACCGCCTACTTCTACAAGCTGGAAAAACCCCGCGAGCTCGACTGGGTCACCCGCCCGCACGAGCGTCGCACGCTTCACCTGGCAGGCGGCATCACCGATGTACTGGCGTCCCCCACCATATCGGGCGCGTTCTCCATGCTCGATAGCCATCTGGAGCCGGGGGCCAGCAGCGGCGAGGAGTACCTGGACGACAGCTCGGAGCAGGGCTGCTTCGTGCTCGAAGGTGAACTGACCGTGTGGCTGGGCGGCGGTGAGCCGGTAACGCTGTGCGCCAATGACAGCTTTCAGCTGCAACCCCACGCCAGTTTTCGTTATGCCAACCTTACCGACAAGCCCACGCGGGTACTCTGGGTATTCAGCTGAGAGGCCCGCTCGGCGTGTCTCGGTTGGCCAGGAAAGATGACCTGCAAACACTGTCAGGGCTGCATAGGGTATCCTTGCGCCACGCAATCAACTTCTAAGCAGTGAACTGAACGATGGGTTTTGAACAACTAGCAGCGCTACGCGACCGCCTGCGGGCGGAAAAACAGCAGGTAAAGGCCGAGAGCCCGAAACAGCCCAAGCGCAAGCCGTCCCCGCAGGCGAAACCGCGCGAGCAGGATCCGGCGGTCGCGGCGATCTGGCCATTGCAGAAGCATTTTCCGTTGGCCTTCCCGGTCAACCCGGCCCCCAAGGTGCCGCTCAAAGAGGGCATTTTCAAGGATGCTGAGCAACACCTGGAGCTGCTCGGGCTAACCCGTGAACAGCTCAAGCTGGGCATCTCGACCTGGTGCCGGGGGGCCCGGTACTGGGCAAGCATGGTCGAGAACGCACCACGCGTGGACTTGACCGGCCAAGCCGCTGGTACTGTGACCGCCGCTCAGGCACTGCATGCCAAGCAGCAGGCATCGCGGCAGCGCAGCCAGGACCGTCGCAACCGTGCGAAGTCGAAAGCGCAGGCTCCGGCCCCCGCCACCGACACCGCAGCGGCCCCCGCCGCCGACTGACACGCCCGGGCGGCTTGCCTGGCGCAAGGCCAACGTGAGTAAGGCAGTGGCGTAGGCCTTCACTCGACCAAGGCAAGCCATGGCCAGCGCTCGCGATAGCTGGCGGCTTTTGCCTTGAGCAAATCGGGGCGAGGATTCAACGCGTTCATCCTCAGCTCGTTGTGTGTGGTGCGGCCTTGGGCAACCAAGATGGGCCGGGAACATGGCGACGCAAATGGTCACCGTTAACGCGGCCTGACGACGGCCAGCTGGCAGGTGTTGAGCTGGCCATCGGCAAACCACTGGCCGCTGCCGTCGGCCCGGACTGTGAAGATCTGTTGCGCAAAGCGATGCCAGTCCAGCGCGGCGACCTGTTTGCGCCAGAATCCCTCGGGGTCGTCGGCAGCGCGGGCGTAGGCCTGCTGTAATCCTCCCAGTCAGGTCGCTTGGCGGGGCTTCTCAGGCGTGCTGTTGCGGGGGCAACAGTGGATCGACAGTCTGCTGCCTGAAGTGCACCTGGACAGGTTTTTATTTTTGTTAACTTATTGATTTATATGTATTTATAGGTTGGCATGGTTGCTGCTCCCAACTCCTTGTACCCCAAGTATTGTCAAGGAGCCTCCCCATGAGCCACACCCCAATCAAGTTCGCCTACTGGGTCCCCAACGTCAGCGGTGGCCTGGTGGTCAGCACCATCGAGCAGCGCACCAGCTGGGACATCGACTACAACCGCAAGCTGGCGCAAATCGCGGAAAAATCCGGTTTCGATTACGCCCTGTCGCAAATCCGTTTCACAGCGGGCTATGGCGCCGACAACCAGCATGAGTCCGTCACCATCAGCCACGCGCTGCTGGCCGCCACGGAAAAACTCAAGGTCATCGCCGCCATCCTGCCAGGCCCGTGGAACCCGGCGCTGGCGGCCAAGCAGCTGGCGAGCATCGACCAGTTCACCCAGGGCCGTATCGCCATCAACGTGGTTTCGGGCTGGTTCAAGGGCGAGTTCCATGCCATCGGTGAGCCTTGGCTGGATCACGACGAGCGCTATCGCCGCTCTGAAGAATTCATCCGCGCGTTGAAGGGCATCTGGACCCAGGACAACTTCACCTTCAACGGCGACTTTTACCGCTTCCGTAACTACAACCTCAAACCCAAGCCGCTGCAGCAACCGCACCCGGAAATCTTCCAGGGCGGCAGTTCGCGTGCGGCACGGGACATGGCCGCGCGGGTGTCGGACTGGTACTTCACCAACGGCAACAGCGTGGAAGGGATCAAGGCCCAAGTGGACGACATCCGCACCAAGGCGGCGGCCAACGGCCACTCGGTAAAGATCGGGGTGAATGCCTTCATCATTGCCCGCGATACCGAGGAAGAAGCGCGTGCGGTGCTGCAAGAGATCATCGACAAGGCCAACCCCGAGGCGGTACGCGCGTTCGGCCAGGAGGTCAAGCATGCCGGTTCGGCCAGCCCGGAGGGCGAGGGCAACTGGGCCAAGTCCAGCTTCGAGGACCTGGTGCAATACAACGACGGCTTCAAGACCAACCTGATCGGCACACCGCAGCAAATTGCCGAACGCATCGTCGCGTTGAAGGCGGTGGGGGTGGATTTGATCCTCTCCGGCTTCCTGCATTTCCAGGAGGAAGTGGCGTACTTCGGCGAGCATGTATTGCCGCTGGTGCGGGCGCTGGAAGCCGAGCGTGGCCTGGACAAAGCAGTAGCCTGAGGCCGGGGGCAGGGAGGGCTTGGCACCCTGCCAGTATTGTCGGATTGTCGTGCAGGGGTTAGGTTGACGGGCTTACTTCAAGGAAGACTACCCCATGAAACGGACCTTACCGCTCCTGTTCGCCTGCGCGATTTTCCCCTTGCAAGCCTGGTCGGCGCTTGAGGTTGGCCAGTTTACCCTCGGCATGCCCAAGGCCCAGGTCCTGGCCATTCTGCAGCAGCAATTCGGCGAGGTTGAGCATTTCACGGGCTATCACTATCAGGTGCCCACCGAGTTTTATCAGGGCACCAATCCCAAGGGCGACTACAGCCTGGGCGGTGTTCCCGTTTCACAGGTGAAAGCGTCGTTCAATGACGCTGACCAGCTTCGCCAGGTCGAGGTACGGCTGGATACCATTGACGAGGCGCGGGTCCAGCAACTGCTGCCGATGACGAAGCAGGCCAAGCGAGTGCCGAATACCGGTGGCCGGCTGGAAGCGTTTTCTGCAGAGGGTGAGCTGGTTTACTGGGTCTCCAAAGACTGGGACTGGACCGTGGTGACCATTGCCGACAAGGCCAGCTCGGCCGGAAACATCAAGGCCCGGGCCAAGAGTGACGAGAAGTTTGCCCAATTGAACCGCAAGTTCGACAAGCTGATTGAAACCGCCAAGGCGGTGGAGGGGAAAGGCGCGCCTTGATCGCAAGCCCACCCCCTTGCCGACCTTGGCCATCGCCTGGGACGTTGCGGGAGCCTTCTGACGTTGTTGCTGGGCGGGCCGGTCTTTAGCGGCCAGCCTAAACGCTTTGTTTATTGGCCTGGCCGCTCGGACCCGCTAAGGTAGCGCCCCCTGCAAGGATGCATTCCAGGAGTTGTCATGTCGCCCTTTGGCCTGTTCATCGGCCGTCTATTCAACCCGTCCCCTGCGTTGAAGCCCCTGCTCGACGGTTATTCCGAACTTCAGGTACCCGACGCGCAAGCGGTCTGTGCCTTGGGTGAAGTCGACCTCGGTGAGGCCGTGCAGCTCAAGCGCTTCTATCTGGATGATGAAGATTACTGGCTGCAAGTGCTGATGAACGGCAACGAGGCCGGCGATACCGTGCTGTTTGGCTACCACAGCGCGATACCGGTCCGCGATCAAGCCCACTTGCAGCAAGTGGTTGGCAGCCAATCCAGCGTCGGCATGCCGATCTTCGAGCACGATGGTTATCTGTACTCCCGCCAGTGGGGCCGTGAGCAAGGCAAGGCGCCTTTGGTATCCCTGCATGAGCAGGTCGTCAACCAGAGTGCCCGCTACGGCATCAGCCACCTGTCGATGCTTTACGCCCGCGACACCGGCCTGCCGGAGCGCCGCGAATTCCTGCTGTTGTCGATCGAGGAAGATGAGCAGGGCAACCTGACCTTCACCACTTCGCTTGGCACCACCCTGTTCCCCGGCGATTTTTACGTAACCTGACAAGGATTTCCCATGCTCGACGCACTGCGCCTGTCGCTCAACGCTTCAGCGGTGACCGGCTTCATTCTCTATATCAGCGTGGCCCTGTTGGTGTTCTGGCTGTTCCAGTTCATCTACACCCGGCTCACCCCTCACCGTGAGTTTGCGCTCATCCGCGAGAACAATCCGGCGGCAGCCGTTGCCCTGGGTGGCTCACTGATCGGCTTTTCGTTGCCGGCCAGCAACATCATCGCCTACAGCGTCGGCATTCTCGACTTTATCGCCTGGGTGGTCATCGCCGCCGTGGTGCAACTGCTGGCCTTCGGCATCACCAGCCTGGTGCTGCGCGACTTGTCCAGACGCATCGTCCAGGGTGAACTGGCGGCGGCCATCTACGCGGCCAGCGTGGCAATCAGCGTGGGCTTTCTCAACTCGGCCTGCATGACCCCATCGGCCTGACGCGCCAGGAGCCTTGATGAACACCCCTATGCGAAGAAGCTCCGTCAAGCTGGTGCTGGCCGGCTCGCTGCCGCTGGCCTTGTCTGCCTGCGGTCCGCACGAAGATTTGTACACGGTCAGCCAGCAGGTCAATTACGACAGTGTCGAAGCCTGTGTCAGTGACAAGGTGCCTGCCCAGGCGTGTGCTGATGCCTACCAGCAGGCCTTGGTTGAATATCGCCGCAGCGCGCCGAGCTATGCCTTCAAAACGGCGTGCGAGGCAGACTTCAGCCCGGACGGCTGCCAACCAGCGCGTGATGGCCGGTACATGCCGCGCATGAGCGGTTTCGAATTGCAAACCAGCGGTGAAGTGACCCAGTCGCAGCTCGATGCGGGATATGCCCAAGGCGGTGGCTATGGCCATGTCGCGTCGGCTGCGGTGGCCGGCATGTTGCTGGGACAGATGGCCAGCAGCGCCGGTCGCCGTTATAGCGCCCAGCCGCTGTATGCCTACCGTGAGGGTACGGGCCAGCGCATGGGCCTGCTCGGGCGGCGTTATGGTTCGGCCGGTGGTATCCGTGGCGTTGCCAGGGAAGAGGAAAGTGGCACGACGTCGGGTGGCGGCGGCGGGGGTTCCGGCGCCTGGGGGCGCAACGAACCTCGCTCGGCGCAGTCGGCGTCGATCACCCGTGGTGGCTTCGGCGGCCAAGCCACTGCGCGCAGTGGTTGGGGCGGCCGCTCCGGCAGTTTCTTCGGGGGCTGAACATGCACAAGGTCGAGCTGGATGAACGCCCAGGCTGGCGTGCCACTGCCCTGCGCGAAGGGTTTGCCTTCCATACCATCGAGGGGGAGCGTTACTGGGACGAGCGCAGTTACTACCGGTTTTCCGAAACCCAGGTCGTGCGTGACTTGCAGGCCCCGACAGAAGAACTGCACGCCATGTGCCTGGACGCCGTTGATCGCATCGTCGACAGCGAGGCACTGATGACGCGGCTGGCGATCCCGCCTGCGTTCTTTGACCTGGTGCGCCGTTCGTGGAAGGCGCGGCAGCCGCACCTTTATGGGCGCTTCGATTTCAGCTACGACGGCCAAGGGCCGGCCAAGCTGATCGAGGCCAACTATGACACGCCCACCTCGCTGTACGAAACGGCAGCCTTCCAGCTGATCTGGCTGGAGGAGCAGATCGAACGGGGTGTGCTGCCAGGCCATGCCAGCCAGTTCAACACCCTGGCCGAAGACCTGGTGCAAGCGTTCATCGCGCTGCCGGGGCAGGGCACGTTTTACTTTTCCCCCATCGCAGGTTCGGTGGAGGACCGCGGCACCACGGACTTCCTGCGCAAGATGGCCGGGCACGCCGGCATTCCTACCCGGCACATTGACCTGGAAGACATCGGCCTGGACGGCGACGGGCGTTTTGTCGACCTGGCCGGCAGGCCGATATCACGGTTGTTCAAGTTGCATGCCTGGGAGCACATTTTCCGTGAGCAATTCGGCCAGGCCATCCCCGGCTGCAACACGCAGTTTTTCGAGCCGCCGTGGAAGGCTTTGATCTCCAACAAAGGCATCTTGCCGTTGCTGTGGGAGTGGCATGCCGGGCACCCCAACCTGTTGCCGGCGTTCGTGGATGACGCCCCGGCTGGCCCGGTGCCCAGGGGCTGGGTGCGCAAACCTTACTTTTCGCGAGAAGGGGCGAATGTCGATATCCATACTGCCGATGGCCGGCGGGTATTCGAGGACGGCCCGTACAACGATGCGCCGTACATCCTCCAGGCCTTCGCACCGTTGCCCAGGTTTGCCGAGAGCTACACCCTGATCGGTTCGTGGGTGGTGGGCGACCGCGCGGCGGGGATCGGCATTCGTGAGGATGACTCGCTGATTACCAAGGACAGCTCGCGGTTCTTGCCGCATGTCGTGCTTGGCTAAGCCATCACCGCAGGTCGGTTTCAGGACGCGCCTGGTCGTTCGCATGCATCCCTCTGGCGCCACAAGTGCCATGCTTGCAGGATGCCTTCGGACCAGTGCACGCAGATGCACGGCCGTCGGCAAGGAGGCCGCCAGACCGCGCAACCGTGACGTGGCCGGCGCGCCGCAGCAGAACACGCCGGACACCTGCCCCACAATAATTCAGGCAGGGTCCGTGATGCCGAGGTCCGCTGTATGCCTGATGAATTGCTTCACCTGCCCGTTATCCAGCGCATTCTGGCCCGTGACAAGGCTACCCCAGGCGCGCTGTTGCCGATCCTGCATGCCATCCAGCATGACATCGGCTATATCCCCGATGCGGCTGTTCCCGAAATCGCCCATGCCCTGAACCTCAGTCTGGCCGAGGTGCGCGGGGTGATCAGCTTCTATCACGACTTCCGCACCACGCCGCCTGCGCGCCACACCTTGCGCCTGTGCCGCGCCGAGTCGTGCCAGAGTCGTGGCGCCGAGGCCCTGGCCGCGCAGTTGCGCGAACAGCTGGCACTGGACGACCACGGGACCAGCGCCGACGGCGCCATCAGCCTGCGCCCGGTGTACTGCCTGGGTGCCTGCGCCTGTTCGCCGGCGCTGGAACTGGACGGCCAGGTGCATGCGCGGCTCACCCCTGAGCGCCTGCGCGCATTGGTCAACGGTTGCCGGGAGGACGCAGCATGCTGAAGCTCTATATCCCCTGCGACTCGGTGGCCCGTGCCGTCGGGGCCGACCAGGTGGCTGATGCCTTGCAACGCGAGGCCGAGCGTCGCCAGCTACCGCTGGATATCCAGCGCACCAGTTCACGCGGGCTTTACTGGCTGGAGCCGTTGGTCGAGTGCGACAGCGCACAAGGGCGCCTGGGTTTTGGCCCGGTCACCCCGCAGGAGGTGCCTTCGCTGCTCGATGCCCTGGCTGGTGAATCCGGTGGCCACTCGCTGGCGCTGGGGCCGGTCGAAGACATCCCCTACCTGAAAACCCAGCAGCGCCTGCTGTTCGCCCGCGCCGGCATCACCCGCCCGTTGTCGTTGGACGACTATCGCGCCCAGGGTGGTTTCGCTGGCCTGGAAGCTGCCGTGGCAATGGACGGCGCCGATGTGGTCGCTGCCGTGCTCGATTCCGGCCTGCGTGGCCGTGGCGGCGCGGCGTTTCCCGCTGGCATCAAGTGGCGCACCGTGCGCGACGCCGGGGGCGGGCAAAAGTATGTGGTGTGCAACGCCGATGAAGGCGACTCCGGTACCTTCGCCGACCGCATGCTGATGGAAGGCGACCCGTTCCTGCTGATCGAAGGCATGAGCATTGCCGGCCTCGCTGTGGGCGCCGACAAAGGCTACATCTACGTGCGTTCGGAATACCCCGATGCCATTCGCGTGCTTGACCAGGCCTTGGCCATCGCCCGCGATGCCGGCTATCTCGGCACTGACGTGGCCGGCAGCGGCCAGTCCTTCGACCTGGAAGTGCGGGTTGGCGCCGGCGCCTATATCTGCGGCGAAGAAACCGCGTTGCTCGAATCCATCGAAGGCAAGCGGGGCATCGTCCGCGCCAAGCCTCCACTGCCCGCATTGCAAGGCTTGTTCGGCCTGCCGACGCTCGTACATAACGTGCTCACTTTGGCTTCGGTGCCCATCATTCTGGCCAAGGGAGCGGCGTTTTACCGCAACTTCGGCATGGGTCGCTCGCTGGGCACCATGCCGTTCCAGCTGGCCGGTAATATCCGCCAGGGCGGTTTGGTGGAACGCGCATTCGGCCTGACCCTTCGCGAACTGGTCGACGGCTATGGCGGCGGCACCGCCAGTGGCCGGCCGCTGAAAGCTGCGCAGGTCGGTGGCCCGCTCGGCGCCTGGGTACCGCCCAGCCACTTCGACACCCCGCTGGATTACGAAGCCTTCGCCGCCATGGGCGCGATGCTTGGCCATGGCGGTGTAGTGGTGGCCGACGACACACTGAACATGGCCAGCATGGCGCGCTTTGCCCTGCAGTTCTGCGCTGAAGAGTCCTGCGGCAAATGCACCCCGTGCCGCATCGGCTCTACCCGTGGCATGGAAGTGGTCGACCGGTTGATTGCGACCCAGGATTTCACTGAACGCCACGACCAGGCCCTGTTGCTGCGCGACCTGTGCGACACGATGCAGTACGGCTCGCTGTGCGCCATGGGCGGCATGACCGCCTACCCGGTGGCCAGTGCCCTCAAGTACTTCCCCGCCGATTTCGGGCTGACCACCACGGAGGCCGCGCAGTGATCAATTTCTTCGACCCCGCTTCTGATAAAAGCAGCGACCTGGGCACCCCGGCCCGTGACAGCGACGTGCAGGTCAGCCTGAGCATCGATGGCCGTGCCATCAGCGTGCCCGCCGGCACTTCCGTCATGCGTGCTGCCGCCATGCTCGGCACCAGCATCCCCAAGCTCTGCGCCACCGACAGCCTCGAAGCCTTCGGCTCGTGCCGCATGTGCATGGTGGAAATCGAAGGCATGCGCGGCTACCCGGCGTCCTGCACCACACCCGTCAGCGAAGGTATGGTGGTACGCACGGAAACCCCACGCCTGGCCGGCCTGCGCCGCAACGTGATGGAGCTGTACATCTCCGACCACCCGCTGGACTGCCTGACCTGTTCGGCCAACGGCAACTGCGAGCTGCAGACCGTGGCTGGGCAGGTAGGCTTGCGCCAGGTGCGCTACGGCTACGACGGCGCCAATCACCTGGCCGAGAAAAAGGATGTTTCCAACCCGTATTTCGACTACGAGCCCAGCAAGTGCATTGTGTGCAGCCGCTGCGTGCGCGCCTGCGAGGACATCCAGGGTACCTTCGCCCTGACCATTACCGGGCGCGGTTTCGAGTCGCGGGTGGCAGCGGCGGGCGGAGACAACTTCCTGGCCTCCGAGTGCGTCTCCTGCGGTGCCTGCGTGCAGGCCTGCCCGACTGCAACCCTTACGGAAAAAAGCCTGGTGCAGCTTGGCCAACCTGAGCGCTCGGTCATCACCACCTGCGCCTATTGCGGTGTCGGTTGTTCGTTCCGCGCCGAAATGAAAGGCGACCAACTGGTGCGCATGGTCCCGGACAAGAACGGTGGCGCCAACCACGGCCACGCCTGCGTCAAGGGCCGTTTCGCCTGGGGTTACGCCACCCACCCGGACCGCATCACCAAACCGATGATCCGCAAGCGCCTGGAAGACCCGTGGCAGGAAGTGAGCTGGGACGAGGCGGTGACGTATGCCGCCAGCGAGTTCCGCCGTATCCAGCTCAAGTACGGGCGTGACTCGATTGGCGGTATCACCTCCAGCCGCTGCACCAACGAAGAAGCCTATCTGGTGCAAAAGCTGGTGCGCACGGCGTTCGGCAACAACAACGTCGATACCTGCGCGCGGGTGTGCCATTCACCCACCGGCTATGGCCTGAAGCAGACCCTGGGTGAATCGGCCGGCACACAAAGCTTCGATTCGGTGATGCAGGCCGACGTGGTGCTGGTGATAGGGGCCAACCCCACTGATGCCCACCCGGTGTTCGGCTCGCAGCTCAAGCGCCGCCTGCGCCAGGGCGCGCGGCTGATCGTGATCGACCCGCGGCGCATCGACCTGGTCGACTCGCCCCATGCCCGCGCCGAGCTGCACCTGCAACTGCGCCCAGGCACCAACGTGGCCATGCTCAACGCCCTGGCTCATGTGATCGTCACCGAGGGCCTGCTGGCCCAGCGCTTCATCGATGCGCGCTGCGAAACAGAAGACTTTGCCCGCTGGCGTGACTTCGTCAGCCTGGCAGACAACGCCCCTGAAGTGCTCGGCCCGGTCTGCGGCGTGCCCGCCGAACAGATCCGTGCCGCTGCCCGGCTGTATGCCACAGGCGGCAACGCGGCAATCTACTACGGCCTGGGCGTGACCGAGCACAGCCAGGGCAGCACCGCAGTGATGGGCATCGCCAACCTGGCCATGGCCACCGGCAACATTGGCCGTGAAGGGGTAGGGGTGAACCCGCTGCGCGGGCAGAACAACGTGCAGGGCTCTTGCGACATGGGCTCGTTCCCCCATGAACTGCCTGGCTACCGGCACATTTCCAACGAAGGCGTGCGTGCCGAATTCGAGCGCGCCTGGGGCGTGACGTTGCAGCCCGACCCTGGCCTGCGCATTCCCAACATGTTCGAAGCCGCGCTGGACGGCAGCTTCAAGGCGTTGTACTGCCAAGGCGAGGACATCGCCCAGAGCGACCCCAACACCCAGCATGTCACGGCGGCCTTGCACGCCATGGAATGTGTGGTGGTGCAGGATATTTTCCTCAACGAAACGGCCAAGTTTGCCCATGTGTTCCTGCCAGGCAGCTCGTTCCTGGAAAAGGACGGCACCTTCACCAATGCCGAACGGCGCATTTCGCGGGTGCGCAAGGTGATGGAACCGTTGGCAGGCAAGGCGGACTGGGAGGCGACCGTGGCCTTGGCCAACGCCTTGGGCTACCCGATGAACTACCGTCACCCGTCCGAGATCATGGACGAGATCGCCCGCCTGACGCCGACCTTCCGCCGCGTCAGCTATGCCGAAATCGACCGTCACGGCAGCTTGCAGTGGCCGTGCAACGACGCCGCACCCGATGGCACGCCGACCATGCACATCGACCAGTTCGTGCGGGGCAAGGGGCGCTTCATGCTTACCGGTTACGTGCCCACCGACGAGAAGGTCAGCAACCGCTACCCGCTGCTGCTGACCACCGGGCGCATCCTCAGCCAGTACAACGTCGGCGCCCAGACCCGGCGTACCGGCAACGTGGCCTGGCATGACGCCGACCGCCTGGAAATTCACCCGACCGATGCCGAAAGCCGTGGCATTCAGGACGGTGACTGGGTGGGTATTGGCAGCCGCGCCGGGCAGACTGTACTGCGGGCCAAGGTCAGTGCGCGGGTGGCGCCGGGGGTGGTGTACACCACCTTCCATTTCCCCGAGTCGGGGGCCAACGTGATCACCACCGACAACTCCGACTGGGCGACCAACTGTCCGGAATACAAGGTAACGGCGGTGGAAGTGGTGAAAGTGTTCCAGCCGTCGCAGTGGCAGAAGCGCTATCAGGACTTCAGTGACGAACAGCGGCGTTTGCTGAAGGAACGCCGCACAGAGGATAAAGCCGAGGTGCGCCGATGAGCAGCGAAAACTTGGTCAAGATGGCCAACCAGATTGCCCATTACTTCGACAGCGAGCCGGACCGGGACTTGGCGGTACAAGGGGTGCGGCAGCATTTGCAGAGCTTCTGGACACCGGCGATGCGCCGGCAACTGGCGGAGTGGAACAAGGCCAATGCGGGGGAGGGCCTGGACCCCAAGGTGCGGGAGGCGTTGGCGTAAATTTCGGAGCAGAAGACAAGCCCTGTGCGGTTTACCCGCGAATGCGTCATTCGACTTACCGACGCTTTCGCGGATAAACCCGCTCCCACACAGATCGCGTTTGCTTCAGCCGCGGGCCAACTCGGCTTGGTGGGCGATGGCTTCTTCGCTTTTCAGCACCAATACATCGCCTTCCAGAGCATCCAGCACCACCTCCGAAGTATTTCCAATCAACGCCCCGGTAATCCCGGTGCGGCACACTGTCCCGATCACTGTCACCACGGCGCCCAGCTTCTGCTCGGTATGCGGGATCAGCACATCCGCTGGTCCTTCCGCCACATGCAAACGCTCTTCGCTAATGTCGTACTCGGCCTGGAACGCTTTGCACGCCTCGCGGTAACGCTTTTCGATGGTTTCGCTCAACTGGTAAGCCGGGTCCGACGCCGACAGCATCGGTGACGGATGGGCGCTGATGACATGCAGTTCGCCCTTGGCCAGTTTGGCAATCTCGAAGCCATGGTCAATGATGCTGGCATGCAAGCGGCGGTGGTCTTCGTCCTGATTGCCCACATCCACTGCGGCCAGGATCACGCCCCCGGTCCAGGGCCTTTCACTCTTGACCATCAGCACCGCACACGGGCACTGGCGCAGCAGCTTCCAGTCGCTGGGGGTGAGCAGGGCTTTTTTCAGCGGGTTGTCCGGGCGGTGTTCCTTGATCACCAGCTCGCAACCCTCGGCCTGCTGCACGTAGATGATGGTGTCGTGCAGGTTGCCGCGCCAGGCCTCTTCATGGGTGACATTGTCGTAGCCGTCATCGTGCAATTGACTACTCAACAGGCTCAGCAGCGCATGGTGGTCATGCCGCTTGTCGCACATCAGCAGGTGCAGGCGTGCGCCGGTCACGCCGGCAATCAGCTTGGCCCGGGTCAGCGCCCGGCTGTGGGCGTGCTCGGGGTCGAGGACGACAAGGATGCTGCGGACGGCTTGCATGGGCGTTAGCTCCCTTCAAAGGTGGCGACCAATGCCTGACTATAGACGGCGCGCCCCCCGCTGGCGCTTGATGTACATCAAGAAGCATAGTCACTGACGCCGCCCGCCGCCGCCGCTATAATCGCCGGCCCTGCCTGTTCTGTGTGGTTGCACGCTTATGTCCCTGATCCCCGAAATCGACGCCTTTCTTGGCTGCCCGACGCCAGATGCCTGGATCGAAGCGGCGCTGGCCGACCAGGAAACCCTGCTGATCGACCACAAGAACTGCGAATTCAAGGCCGCCAGCACGGCCTTGAGCCTGATGGCCAAGTACAACACCCACCTCGACCTGATCAACATGATGTCGCGCCTGGCCCGTGAAGAGCTGGTGCACCATGAACAGGTGCTGCGACTGATGAAGCGCCGTGGCGTGCCACTGCGCCCTGTGTCGGCGGGGCGCTATGCGTCGGGGCTGCGCCGCCTGGTGCGCGCCCACGAGCCGGTCAAGCTGGTGGATACGCTGGTGGTGGGGGCATTTATCGAGGCACGCAGCTGTGAGCGCTTTGCCGCGCTGGTGCCGCACCTGGATGAGGAGCTGGGCCGCTTCTATCACGGCCTGCTGAAAAGCGAAGCACGCCACTACCAGGGCTACCTGAAACTGGCGCACAACTACGGTGATGAGGCAGACATCGCTCGTCGTGTGGAGCTGGTGCGTGCCGCTGAAGTCGAGTTGATCCAGTCACCGGACCAGGAACTGCGCTTCCACAGCGGCATCCCGCAAGCGCTGGCCGCCTGATTCGCACCAGACGGCCCAGCCGTCAGTTGCGCCGGCCCAGCAGCAGGCCCACCACCAGGCCAAGGCCTGCGGAAATGGCCACGGTCTGCCATGGATGGCCACCAATATAGTCCTGGGTGGCGTCCACCACCGGTTGCGCCTTGCTGCGCATATTGCTGGCCGCCTGGCGGGCCTGGCGCAGCTTCAGGGTGACCTGCGCGCGTAACGTTTCGGCTTCTTCGCCCACCAGGGCGGCGCTGTCGTTCAGCAGCTTTTCCGATTCTTCGATCAGCGATTGCAGTTCGCTGAATACCTGGTCCTTGATCTGATCGCTGTCTGCCAGTGCGGCGTTTTTCCGGGCCATGAACTCTTCCTCGTCGATGGGGTGGTTTGAACAATGGATGCCGCCGCGTCGGGAAAGTTGCGCCGGCTTACCGATGTTGCGTTGCCTGGGTGTAAGATAGCGGCCATTTTCAAACCTGCAGGTACCTTCATGAGTTTCAATCTGGCCAACAAGAGCTTCGAGGAACGGGCGCAGATCGAGGCAGAGAAGGCGCGGTTGTTCGAGCTGTGGCAAAACAACCTGGGCAAGGCCAAGGGCGAAGCGGCCCGGCTGATTGCCGAAAAACCGCGTCGCAAGGGCAAGTGGGCCGAATGGGTACGCGCCGAACTGGACGGCATGACGCCCCCCGAGTACGCCAGCATGGTGCGCAGCGAAGTCAACAAGCTGATGGCCGCCGCCAGCGCCAGCCGCTGAACACACTCCCCAGGTGCTTACCAGTAGGTGCCCTTGGGCAGGTCCAGCTTGCCCTCGTCGGTAAAGCGCACAGTCCCCAGCGGCCCACCGGCCAGCTTGCCGCGCAGCTTGTAGGGCAGGCCCTGTAGCGAGTCCACCTTGCCCAGCCCATAGGCCTGGCGCAGGAAGGAAAATGCCGTGATGCTAACCGGCACCACGATCACTGCCTCGTCATAACGGCCAATGTGCCCCTGCTGGTCGCTGACCCCGGCGGCCAGCGGCTGGCCGTTCACTTCCAGGTTGAGGGCAATGCCGTTGTAGTCGATGGGTGATTCGTTGGGGTTTTGCACCCGCATTTTCACGGCCATGCGCAGTTCCAGTTCCTGGCCGGGCAACGGTTCGATGCCGATCACACTGATGTTGACCGGGTCACGTGGCTGGAACAGTGCACAAGCGTTCAGGCCATAGGCCATCAGTAGCACGAGCATTAACCGGGTAAAGCGGTACAGGCGGGCAGTCATGAGGGCGACCTTGCCAGAGTGAGCGAAGTGTCAGTTTGGCAAATGCAAGTGGGCGTTGAAAGTGCCCCACTGGATGAAAGATACTGTTTCTCATTAACGCCCGATAACTCCTCCTACTGGCTGTTCCCAAACCCATGCTGACGTCACCCGTGTCGGGGCTGCTGGCGAGTTTCCAGGAGCACTACGACGACCTGCTGCAGTTTCTGACCCGGCGCATGAGCGACCGCCAGCGCGCCGCCGACGTGGCGCAGGAAACCTACTTGAAGCTGGTCAAGATCGATGAGCAGGCGCTGCCGGTGCTGCATGCGCGCAGCTTCATCTTCCGCGTGGCCGGCAACCTGGCAATCGATGCCTTGCGCCGCGAACAGCGCCTGGCGGCCAGCCATGACGACTGTGACGGGGCAGGGGAACTGGCCTGCCCGGCGCCAGCACCCGAGGCGATGTTGTTGGCCCGGGAGCGCTTGCAAATCCTTGACGATGCGCTGCTGAAACTGCCCGACAATGCCCGCCAGGCGTTGTTGCTGAACCGCGTCGAAGGCCTGACCCAGGCGCAGATTGCACAGCGGCTGGGGGTTTCCGAGAGCATGGTGGCCAAGTACATCGGCCAGGCCCTGCGCCATTGCCGCGACTGGCTCAAACAGGCGGGTGTGGCGGCCTGCGTGGTGTTGCTGGTCGCCGCTACGGCTGCTTGGCAACAGGCGCCGATGCTGCTGGCGGATTACCACACCGCAGTGGGCGAGCGGCAGGTGATCACCCTGGCAGATGGCACGCGGGTGACATTGAACAGCGCCAGTGCGCTGAGCGTGGTGTTCAACGAGCACGAACGCCGGGTGGTGCTGGATGCTGGTGAGGCCCTGTTCGAGACCGCTGATGAGGCGCGGCCGTTTGTGGTCGAGACGGCGGGTGAGCGTGTGCAGGGTGGTGCAGCCACGTTCAGCGTGCGCCGTGATGGTCGCGTGGTATTGGCACGTGGTGAAGCCACGGTTGGCGAACGTCCATTGGCGGTAGCGGCCGATGCCGGAACGCAGATGGCCTGGCAGCGCGGCAAGCTGATCTTCAACGGCAAGCCGCTGGGGCAGGTGCTGGCGGAACTTGAACGTTACCGGCATGGGCGGATTGTGCTGTCGGACAGCAAGCTGGCAGCCATGGAGGTGAGCGGGGTGTTTGACCTTGACGAGCCTGAGGCGCTGTTGCGCACGCTGGAGCAGCGGTATGGCCTGAAGGTGACCTACCTGCCGTGGTTGGCCGTGGTTCACTGAGCCGGCAGTGCCGGCCTCTTCGCGGGCAAGCCCGCGAAGAGGCCGGTACAGAAATAAAAATATTTTCCATTTGCCACTGCAAGTTCCTGCAAGCCAGATCGTCGTAGTGGGACTGATCAGCAACCCATTCTCATTTACGACTTGTCAGGAAGCTCATTCGTGCCTCTGATGCTCAAGCCCCTGCACCGCCGTCGCGGTTCACTTCACCATGCCCTGATGTCCTGCAGCGCCCTGGCCGTGCTGGCCGGCCCGCTGTCGGCATGGGCGTCTACCGCTGCCGACCAGGCCCAGGTCCAGGCCCGTCAGGTTCAGCTCGACCTGCCAGCCCAGCCGCTGGACCAGGCCCTGACTGCCTTCGCCGACCAGGCCGGCCTGCACCTGTTGTACACCACGGGCGATGTTGCAGGCCTGGCCAGCCCTGCGTTGCACGGCAGCTACAACGTCGAGCAGGCCCTGCAGCAGTTGCTGGCCGGCAGCGGCATGGGCTGGCAGTTCAGCGATGCCCGCACTGTCACCCTGCGCAAGGCCGAGGCTGCGCCGCAGGCGGTCAACCTCAAGCCGATCGAAGTCAGCGTGGCCTCGCGTACCAGCACTGCAATCAGCGAAATCCCCGGCACCGTCTGGGTGGTCGACCAGCAGCAATTGCGCGAACAGATCGACAGCGGCGTCAGCCTGAAGGAAGCCATCGGCAAGCTGGTACCCGGCCTCGACCTGGCGCCGGAAGGGCGCACCAACTACGGCCAGAACATGCGCGGACGCAACGTGCTGGTGATGATCGACGGGGTCAGCCAGAACAGCTCGCGTGGCCTGTCGCGCCAGTTCGACAGCATCTCGCCGTTCAACGTCGAGCGTGTCGAAGTATTGTCCGGCGCCAGCGCCATCTACGGCGGCGGTGCCACCGGCGGCATCATCAACATCGTCACCAAGAAGGGCGAGCCCGGCCCGGCGCGCTTCGAAACACAGCTGGGTGCCAGCAGTGGTTTCAACAACAGCGATGACCTGGCCACCCGCTTCGCCCAGTCGATCAGCGGCGGCAACGAGCGGGTCAATGCCCGCCTGGGTATCTCCGGTGAGCAGAACGAAGCCTTCTACGACGGTGCTGGCGACCAGATTTTCATCGACAACACCCAGACCGACCTGCAGTACAACCGCACCCTCGATGTGCTCGGTACCTTGGGCCTGCAATTGAACGACCAGCAGAGCCTCGACCTGCTGGCCCAGTACTACGACTCGGGCAACCACGGCAGCACGGGTATCTACTTCCCCAACCTCAACTACAACGCACCGTCCGACCTGGAAGATGCCGAACTGCGCAGCGGCTACTCGTCCGGCCTGGAGCCGCGTACCCGGCGCCTGCTGCTCAACGCCAACTACCACCACACCGATGTGCTGGGCCAGGACTTCTACCTGCAAGCCTCGTACCGCAAGGAAGACGACAACTTCTACCCGTTCCCGTACTACAACCGTGCCACGCCCACGGGGTCGCGCGGGGTGTACTTCGCCGCCTCGCAGCAAAATTTCGAGGTCACCAGCCTCAAAGGGCTGTTCGCCAAGCAGTGGGACACGTTGAAACTGACCTACGGCATCGACCTGGACCGTGAGCGTTTCAACGCCGAGCAGACCACGTTCAATGCCCTGACTTCGTCCGAGTCGGGCGGCCTGGAACTGGAAAAGGACAGCAAGGCCCCGCGCTATCCCAGCTACCGTGTCGATGGTGTGTCGGTGTACGCCCAGCTCGACTGGCATGCCACCGACAACCTGACCCTCTCCGGTGGCGCCCGCCGCCAGCAGATGGACGTGGACGTCAGCGACTTCAAGGGCGTGCCGGGCGGCAGCAACGATTACCAGGTCAACCTGTTCAACGTTGGTGCCATTTACGACTTCAAGAACGGCCATCAGGTGTGGACCAACTACGGCGAAGGCTTCGACCTGCCGGACCCGGCCAAGTACTACGGCAAGCCGGGCCTGAGTGTGGCCGACAACCCGCTGGCCGGCATCAAGAGCCGCCAGGTGGAACTGGGCTGGCGCTATGCCGATTTGGACTGGGATGCCCAGGCGGCGCTGTACTACATCTGGTCGGACAAGATCATCAACGTCGATTCGCAAACGCTGACCATCAACGTGGAAGAGCAGAAGAGCCGCGACTTCGGCTTTGAAGGTGCGCTGACCCGGCATTTCCAGACCGGCTGGGAGGCAGGCGGGACCTTGCACCTGACCCGCTCCGAGGAAGAGGCTGCCGACGGTGGCTGGATCAAGCGTGATGCCCGTTATGCCTCGTTGTCCAAGGCCACTGCATTTGTCGGCTGGAAGGGCGATGGTCGCAGTGCGCGGCTGCAGGCCAACCATGCCTTCAGCCTGAAGGACGATGCCGACCACGAGATCGACGGCTACACCACCTTCGACCTGCTGGGCAGCCAGGACACCGGCTTCGGCACCTTCAGTGCCGGCATCCAGAACCTGCTGGACAAGCAGTACAGCACGGTCTGGGGGCAGCGTGCGACGTTGTTCTATTCGCCGACCTACGGGCCGGCGTATCTGTATGACTACCAGGGGCGCGGGCGTACCTACACCTTGACCTGGAGCATGGCTTACTGATGGTTTTCGCCTGAACTGGCCTCTTCGCGGGCAAGCCCGCGAAGAGGCCAGTTCAGGCAAACGCTGCCAGCAAATCCTGCGCAAACGCCTGCTGTGCCTCGCCAACCCCCTGTGCCCGGTGCCTGGCCAAAGTAAACGGCACCACAAAATCCAGCCCCGGGTCCAGCGCCCACAACGCCCCCCCGGCCTCCCACTCCTGCGCACAATGGCGCGGCAGATAGCCAATATGCCGCCCCGACAAAATGAACGTCAGTACGCTCTCGATCTGCTCTGCCACCGCCATGCTGCGCCGGCTCTGGAATGGCTCACCGCCTTTGAGAAACCGGTACGGGTGGCGCACCTGGTCGGTCTCCAGCAACCGCTCAAGCGCAACTTCCGCCTCGCCGAACAGCTCATGGCCTTTGCCGCAGTACAAGCGTTGCCGCTCCTCGAACAGCGGCTGGTAGTCAAAGGCCGCCTGGTTGCCAGAGAAGTAGCTGATGGCATAGTCCAGCCGCTGCTCCAGCAACAGCCGTTCCAGCTCCGCTGGTGGCGCACTGATCAGTTCCAGTTGTACCGCTTCTTCACGCGTGCGAAATGCCGAAATGGCTGCCGCCAGCTTCAGGCTCACCGCCTTGTCCTGATTCTCCGCCATGCCGATGCGCACGGTCCCCAGCAACCGCCCGGCCACCCCATTGGCCTGCTGGCGAAACTGTTCGATGTTCAGCAGCAGCCCGCGTGCCGCCTCCAGCAGCAACGCGCCTTTCTCCGTCAGGTGAAAGCCGCCTTTGCCCCGGCTGCACAGGCGATAACCCAGGCGGGCTTCCAGCTGTGCCATGCGCTGGCTGATGGTGGGCTGGCTCAGGCCCAGCACGCCTTGTGCGGCGCTGAAACCGCCGGCCTCGACTACAGTGACGAACAGCCGCAGCAGGTGCAGGTCGGGGTCGTGCACTTGTCCGAGCATTACATTGCTCCTTTTGAATGTCAGCTTTACAAACTTGCCATTCCTGCAATGTAACCCGGCTGGCATGCTCGCGGCATCCACCCATTTGCCGAGGTGTCCGCCATGCGTCGATCGTTGTGCCTGTTGTCCCTGGTTCTGGCCTTGCCGCTGCAAGCCGAAGAAAAGGTCGTCAATCTCTACAGTTGGGCCGACTACGTTGCCCCGCAAACCCTCGAGCGCTTCGAGCAGGAAACCGGCTACAAGGTGCGCTACGACACCTTCGACACCACCGAAGTACTGGAAACCAAGCTGCTGACCGGTGGCAGTGGCTACGACGTAGTGGTGCCATCGTCGACCGTACTGGCACGGGCGCTGAAAGCCAACGCCCTGCAACCGCTCGACCCTCAGGCCATGCCCGGCTACAGCAACCTCGACAAGGACCTGCTGGCCAAGCTCGCCGAGGCCGACCCCGGGAACCGCCATGCTGTGCCGTACACCTGGGGCACCTTGGGCCTGGGTGTGAACGTGGAAGCGGTGCGCCAGCGCCTGGGTGATGTGCCGCTGGACAGCCTCGACCTGCTGTTCAAGCCCGAATACGCTAGCCGCCTGAAGGATTGCGGCATTGCCATGCCCGATTCACCGCAGGAGGTGATTGGCGTGGCCCTCAACTACCTGGGCAAGGACCCGTACAGCCAGAACAAGGATGATCTGGCGGCTGCGCAGCGCCTGCTGAGCCAACTGCAACCCTCGATCAGCTACGTCGCCAATGGCCGGCAGATCAGCGACCTGGCCAATGGCAGCGTGTGCCTGGCGCTGACCTACAACGGCGATGCGGCGATGGCCGCCGACCAGGCGCGCCGTGCCGGCAAGCCGTTCGAGCTGATCTACCGTATCCCCCGCGAGGGCACGCTGGTGTGGCAGGACAACCTGGTCATCCCCAAAGACGCCCCGCACCCCGAGGCAGCTCGGGCCTTCATCGCCTTCATGCTCAAGCCAGAGTCGGTGGCTGCGCTGACCAACACGCTGTTCTTTGCCAACGCCAACCAGGCGGCCACGCCGCTGGTGGACGAAGCAGTGCGCAACGACCCCGACATCTACCCGCCAGCTGAAGTGCGCCAGCGCCTGTTCGCCGACCGCAGCATGGCCCTGGCCGACCTGCGCCAGCGTAACCGCTTGTGGACGGCCTTCCGCACCCGGCAATAACCCATAACAACCCAGGAGCTCGACCGTGGACCAAGCCGCAAGCAACGACCAGGCGATGACCCGCGACAGCCTGTACGGCACTGCCGCAGAAAGTACCTACGCCGGCATTACCAGTTTCTCCCGCCGCCGCTACAGCCGCGACCTGCGTGGTGTGGATGTGGTCGTCAGCGGTGTGCCGTTCGATACCGCCACCAGCAACCGCCCTGGCGCACGCTTTGGCCCGCGAGCGATCCGCGCCGCCTCGGTGCAGCAGGCCTGGGCCCGGCACTGGCCGTGGGCGTTCGACCCGTTCGATCACCTGGCAGTGATCGACTACGGCGACTGCGCCTTCGACAGTGGCACGCCGCAGTCGGTGCCGGACAGCATCGAGGCCCATGCCGAGCATATCCTGCAGGCGGGGTGCGCCATGCTCACCTTGGGCGGCGACCACTTCATCAGCTACCCGCTGCTCAAGGCTCACGCTCGCCGGCATGGCCCGCTGGCGCTGATTCACTTCGATGCCCACAGCGATACCTGGCCGGACGACGAGGTCAAGCGAATCGACCATGGCACCATGTTCTGGCATGCGGCCCGTGAAGGCCTGGTCGACCCGGGCAGCTCGGTGCAGATCGGCCTGCGCACCACCAACGACGACAGCCAGGGTTTTGCCATCCTGGATGCCCGGCAGGTACACCGCCAGGGCACCGAGGCGATCATTGCGGCGATTCGTCAGCGGGTGGGCGACCGGCCGGTGTACCTGACGTTCGATATCGACTGCCTCGACCCGGCTTATGCGCCTGGCACGGGTACGCCGGTGTGTGGCGGGCTGAGCACGGTGCAGGCGCTGGAGATTCTGGGCGGGCTGCGCGGCATCAACCTGGTGGGCATGGACCTGGTGGAAGTAGCGCCGGCCTATGACCATGCCGACATCACCGCATTGGCCGGGGCGACGTTGGCGATGGAGATGCTGTGCTTGTATGCGGCGCGGCACAAGGTAGACAAAGCCCAGTAATCGGGGGCCGCTTTACGGCCTTTTCGCGACACAAGCGGCCTTGTGTCGCAAAAGGGCTGCATGGCAGCCCTAAGGTCCATACTGAAACATCAGGAATCAACTCCACCCGCATTCACACTTTTGCCGCGAACCCTTCGCGCCTTAGGCTATCAAAACCCCCAGGCGCGGCATTTTCGTACAGGAGGTGAAGCATGAACCCGTCATTGCCCATCCTGGCGCTTGGCCTGGCCTTGTGCCTGTCCGCGCACGCTGCTCCGCAGCCACCGTTGCAGCTCGCTGCCGGCAACAACAACCCCTACAACAGCCCGATCCAGCGCGCCAACCCCAACAGCCGCCAAGGCAGCATGCCTGTCACGCCGCCCGTACGTGGCCCGTCCACCGAGCCGTACCAACGCACGCCCAGCCTGGACAACCGGGGCATTGGCAATGGCGACAACCTGCGCCGTCAGCAGCAAACCCCGAATCTGGAACCCACCCGGCCACCGCGCGACAGCACGCGTGCGCCATAAGCCCATACGAAAGGAATCCTGCATGCCCAGAGCAACCTGGCTGGTCAGCGTGACCGCCGCCGCACTCATGCCCTTGTTGGCACAGGCGGCGGCCGAGCAACAGTTTCGCAGTGAAGAAGGCACCTTGACAGTCAGTACCCTGGCTGACGGCCTGCGCAACCCCTGGGCATTGGCATTTTTGCCGGGCGGCAAGGATCTGCTGGTGACCGAGCGTGCCGGCAATTTGCGGCTGGTCAACGCCGAAGGCAAGGTCGGCCCACCCATCAGCGGTGCGCCCAAGGTCTGGGCCGAGGGGCAGGGTGGCCTGCTGGATGTGGTGCTGTCGCCCGCATTCGACAAGGACCGCACCGTGTACCTGTCCTTCGCCGAGGAGGGCAGTGACGGTAAGGCCGGCACCGCAGTCGGCCGTGGCCAGCTGTCCGAAGACCGGGCCCGGCTGGAAAACTTCACCGTGATCTTCCGCCAGCAGCCCAAGCTGTCGGTGGGTAACCACTTCGGCTCGCGGCTGGTGTTCGACCGCAACGGCTACCTGTTCATCGCCCTGGGCGAGAACAACCAGCGCGCCACTGCCCAGGACCTGGACAAGCTGCAAGGCAAGATCGTGCGCATCCTTCCCGATGGTGAAGTGCCCAAGGACAACCCCTTTGTAGGCAAGGACAACGTGCGACCGGAAATCTGGTCGTTCGGCCACCGCAACCAGCAAGGCGCCGCGCTCAACCCATGGACCGGCAAGCTGTGGACCCACGAGCACGGCCCGCGAGGTGGTGACGAAATCAACATCCCCGAGCCCGGGAAGAACTACGGCTGGCCGATTGCGACTCATGGCATCAATTATTCGCTACTGCCGATCCCCGAGGCCAAGGGCAAGCATGTCGATGGCATGGTCGGCCCACACCATGTGTGGGAGAAGTCGCCTGGCATCAGCGGCATGGCGTTCTACGACAGCCCGACGTTCAAGGCCTGGGACCACAACCTGTTCATTGGTGCACTGGCAACGCAGGAGCTGATTCGCTTGCAGCTGGACGGCGACAAGGTGGTGCATGAAGAGCGCCTGCTGGGGGACCTGAACGCCCGAATCCGCGATGTGCGGGTAGGGCCGGATGGATACTTGTATGTGCTGACCGATGACAAGGACGGTGCATTGCTCAAGGTAGGCCTGGTCGACTGACGCGGTCCTACACGAATAGCATCTGCCGTGTAGAATTCGTTATGGCCATTGACCCCCAATCCCTGTACCAGAAAGCCTTGACTACTCAGGGCTACGTCGTCGACCCTGCACAGGCCCGTGCCGTCGATGCCTTGCAAGCCTGTTTCCAGGCAGTCGAACACAGCCGCTCTACCCAGGGCATCTACCTTTGGGGCCCGGTTGGCCGTGGCAAGACCTGGTTGATGGACCAGTTTCACCGCTGCCTGCGCATCCCCAGCCGACGCCAGCACTTCCACCACTTCATGGCTTGGGTGCATCAGCGCCTGTTCCAGCTCAACGGCACTGCCGACCCATTGTTGGCGCTGGCCCGGGAGTTGGCCGGGCAGATCCGCGTGCTCTGCTTCGACGAACTGTTCGTCAACGATATCGGCGATGCGATCATCCTCGGCCGCCTGTTTCAGGTGCTGTTCGATCAGGGCGTAGTCATTGTCGCCACATCCAACCAGCCCCCTGAGCAGCTCTACCGCGACGGCTTCAACCGTGAGCGGTTCCTACCGGCCATCGGCGCGATCCAGCGGCATATGCAAGTATTGTCGGTGGCGGGCGAGCAGGACCATCGCCTGCACCCCGGCGCAGCGCGGCAACGCTATTGGGTGGCAGAAGCGGGACAGGTGAGCCAGCTGGGGGAGGTGTTTCGCCAGCTCAGCCCGGACGCTGCAGGCAGTGACCAGCCGTTGGCCATCGGGTCTAGACAGGTGCAGGTCGTGCGGCGCAGCGAGCAGGCTATCTGGTGCCGCTTCACCGACCTGTGCGAACAACCCCTGGCGGCCATGGAGTTCATGGCGCTTTGCGACCGTTTTCCGGCCATTCTGGTGTCGGGTATTCCGGCATTGGGCGGTGAGCAGCAAGCCGGTCGCATTGCCCGTGGCACCGAAGACGGCGCAGCGCGAGTGGTGGCGGGCGACCGTGAGTTGCCAGCACTGTCACCCAAGGACGATGCGGTACGCCGCTTCATCGCCTTGGTTGACGAATGCTACGACCGCCGGGTGGCGTTGTACCTGGAGGCAGAGGTGCCGCTTGAAAGGCTCTACACGCAGGGGTATCTGGCGTTCCCGTATCAGCGGACCTTGAGCCGGTTGCGGGAGATGCAACTCCAGCGGTTTGGCTGAAAGGTGCAGGGGCGCTAAGCGCCCCCGTTTCATTTGCCCAGCCACTCCACCAGCGTGCGATTGAACCGCACGGGCTCTTCGATCTGTGGCGCATGCCCCATGCCTTCAAAGGTGATCAGTTCAGCTTTGGGAATCAGCTTGGCCACCTGTGGCCCCAGCACTTCATACTTGCCCAGCTTCGCCTTCACGTCTGGCGGCGCAATATCACTGCCGATGGCGGTGGTGTCCTTGTCGCCGATCAGTAGCAGCGTCGGCATCTGCAGGTCCTTGAACTCGTGGTACACCGGCTGGGTAAAGATCATGTCGTAGATCAACGCCGAGTTCCAAGCCACCGCTTCATGCCCCGGCCCTTTGTTCAGGCCCACCAGCATCTGCACCCAGCGTTCGTACTCCGGCTTCCAGCGCCCGGCGTAGTAAGTCTTGCGCTCATATTCGCGCACACCATTGGCATCCAGCTTGAGCTCGCGGGCATACCACTGGTCCACGGTGCGGTAGGGCACGCCGAGGGCTTTCCAGTCTTCCAGGCCAATCGGGTTGACCATGGCGAGGCGTTCCACCTGCTGCGGGTACATCAGCGCATAGCGTGTGGCGAGCATGCCGCCCGTGGAATGGCCGAGCACGATGGCCTGCTTCACGCCCAGTTGTTCAAGCAAGGCATGGGTATTGTTCGCCAGTTGCTGGAACGTGTACTGGTAATACGCCGGTTTGCTGGAGGTACAGAAACCGATCTGGTCGGGCGCGATCACACGGTAGCCGGCCTTGCTCAGGGCGTCGATGGTGGTTTCCCAGGTGGCGGCGCAGAAGTTCTTGCCGTGCATCAGCACTACGCTGTGGCCGTTGGCCTGGCCTTGCGCGGGGACGTCCATATAGCCCATCTGCAGGGCCTGGCCCTGGGACTTGAAGTCAAAATGCTTGAGCGGGTGTGGGTAGCTGAAGCCTTCGAGCTGAGGGCCGTAGGTGGGTGACTCGGCGGCGATGGCCGGGCTGCCGACAAGGCAGGCCAGGGCCAGGGCGGTTGCGCGCAGCATGGGGGCACTCCATGTAGGGCCATGTAGGAATAGGCGACTTTAGCAGCCAGGCGCATGTCGGGAACGTGAAAGGTGTTACCAGGCGTGAAACCAGCCCAGGGTGATCATTGCCAGCACCGCATAACGGCCAGCCTTGGCCAGGGTGACCAGCAGCAGAAAGCGCCAGAACGGCTCGCGCATGATCCCGGCGATCAGCGTCAGCGGGTCACCGATCACTGGCATCCAGCTGAGCAGCAGCGACCACTGGCCCCAGCGCTGGTAGCGCTGCTGCGCACGCGCCAGCTGGGCTGTGCTGAACGGGAACCAGCGCTTGTCGCGCAGGTGCTCGATGGCCCGGCCCAACAGCCAGTTCACCACCGAACCCAGCACGTTGCCCAATGTGGCCACCAGCAGCAGGGTCGCCCAAGCCTCGGGCTGGCGCAGCAACAGGCCGACCAGCACGGCCTCCGATTGCAGCGGCAGCAGGGTGGCGGCGCCAAAGGCGCTGAGAAACAGCGCCCACAGGCTCAGCATCAGTAGGTGGCGACCACGGTGTCCTGGCCATCCTGGGTCACGCCTATAACCTGGTAGGCGTCCTTGTGGTCACCCATTTCCATGCCTGGCGAACCCATGGGCATGCCCGGTACGGCCAGGCCCTTGAGGTCATTGCGTTTGGCCAGCAGGCGCACCTGCTCGGCCGGTACGTGGCCTTCGACGAACTTGCCGTCGATCACCCCCGTGTGACACGACGCCAGGCGTGGTGCCACGCCCAGGCGTTGTTTCACCGCGCTCATGTTCGGCTCGACGTGGTCATTGACGGTGAAACCGTTGTCACGCAGGTGGCTGATCCAGGCCTTGCAGCAGCCGCAGTTGGGGTCACGGTAGACATCGATGGTCTCGGCGGCCTGGGCCAGGCCGGTGATCGCCAGCAGCCCCACGGTCAGCAGGTGTTTGCGCAGCATGGTAAAGCACTCCTTCCAGCATTGGTTCAGCAGCATAGCGTAAGCGGCTGGCCACTGAGTTGCACGTTACAGTACTGTCAGCTTGCTGCCTCGTCGACACCGAGGTCGCGCATCAGCAGGGCATGCTCGAGCGCGACCTGCTCCGGAATGGGCAGGTACACCACATGGCCATCGCCCGGCGCCACCTCGATGGCCTGCTGCTGGCTGTTGCACAAGCGGTGCAGGTCGAAGTGGTAGTTGCCGCGCGGGGTCATCAGCTCCAGGTGGTCACCCACGGCGAAGCGGTTCTTCACCTTGACCTCGGCCAGGCCATCGACACGCACGCCGGTCAACTCGCCAACGAACTGCTGGCGCTCCGAGACCGAATTACCTCGCTGGTAGTTCTGGTACTCATCGTGTACGTGACGGCGCAGGAACCCTTCGGTGTAGCCTCGTTGCGCAAGGGACTCCAGGTTGCCCATCAAGGTGCGGTCGAACGGCCGCCCGGCCACGGCGTCGTCAATGGCCTGGCGATATGACTGCACCGCGCGGGCACAGTAGAAGTGCGACTTGGTGCGCCCTTCGATTTTTAGCGAATGCACGCCCATGGTGGCCAGGCGCTCGACGTGCTGGATGGCACGCAGGTCCTTGGCGTTCATGATGTAGGTGCCGTGTTCATCCTCGAAGGCTGGCATTTCAGTGCCGGGGCGGTTGCTTTCCTGCAGCAGGAACACCTGCTCGGTCGGGGCGCCCAGGCCAAGGGTGGGCTGCACTTCGCGCACGATGTCGCCGGTGGCGTTCTCGGTGGCCGGCGTGGCGTCGTACTTCCAGCGGCAGGCGTTGGTGCAGGTGCCCTGGTTGGCGTCACGCTTGTTGAGGTAGCCCGACAGCAGGCAACGGCCGGAGTAGGCCATGCACAGGGCGCCGTGGACGAACACCTCCAGCTCCATGCCCGGCACCTGCTGGCGGATTTCCTCGATTTCTTCGAGCGACAGCTCGCGTGAAAGGATGACCCGGCTCAAGCCCAGTTGCTGCCAGAACTGTACGCTGGCCCAGTTCACCGTATTGGCCTGCACCGACAGGTGCACCGGCATCTGCGGGAAGTGCTGGCGCACCAGCATGATCAGGCCGGGGTCGGACATGATCAGCGCATCCGGCGCCATGTCGATCACTGGCGCCAGGTCTTTGAGGAAGGTCTTGAGCTTGGCGTTGTGCGGAGCAATGTTGACCACCACGTAAAAGCGCTTGCCCAACGCATGCGCCTCCTGGATGCCCAGCGCGAGGTTGGCATGGTCGAACTCATTGTTACGCACCCGCAAGCTGTAGCGCGGCTGGCCTGCATAGACCGCGTCGGCACCGTAGGCAAAGGCATAGCGCATGGTCTTGAGGGTGCCGGCGGGGGCCAGCAGTTCGGGCTTGGCAGTCGGGTTCATGTGCGTACCGGGGCAAAAGGCGCGGATGCTAGGGCTGGCGCAAAAAACGCGTATTGATTTGCATCAAAGGAGTGGTGGCACTTTTACCCACGCGGCGCGCACTAATATTCCAGAAGCCATTCGAGGACCTGCGATGAACGAAGCTGCGCTACAGAACAAAGCCCTGGCCGTACTTTTGGCGCTGGTGACCATCGCCTTTTTCTGGATATTGCTGCCTTACTACGGTGCGATTTTCTGGGCGGTGATACTGGGCATTCTGTTTGCCCCGCTGCAGCGGCACCTGCTGATCCGCTTTGGGCGTAGGCGCAACCTGGCCGCTGCCACCACGATGCTGGTGTGCCTGCTGGTGGCGATCCTGCCAGTGATCATCACCAGTGCACTGTTGGTGCAGGAGGGGGCCACGCTGTACCAGCGTATCGAAAGCGGGCAGCTGGACATCGCCGGTTACGTCGAGCGCGGCAAGGACATGCTCCCGGCGTTCGCCCAGCATGGCCTGGACAACATGGGTATGGGCAACCTCGACGCGTTGCGCGAAAAAATCACCAAGTGGGCAACCCAGGGTAGCCAGGTATTGGCCAGCCAGGCGTTCAGCTTCGGTCAGGGTACGTTCGAGTTCGTGATCAGCTTTGGCATCATGATGTACCTGCTGTTCTTCTTCCTGAGAGAAGGCGCCGAGGTGGCTCGTCGTGTGCGCCTGGCCGTGCCACTGCCCGAACCCCAGAAGCGCCGTTTGCAGCTGAAATTCAACCGGGTGGTGCGGGCGACGGTGAAAGGTAACGTGCTGGTGGCCATTACCCAAGGGGCGCTGGGCGGGTTCATCTTCTGGGTGCTGGATATCCCCAGTGCGTTGGTGTGGGCGGTGCTGATGGCGTTCCTGTCGCTGCTGCCGGCAGTGGGCGCTGGCATCGTCTGGGCGCCGGTGGCCGCGTATTTCCTGCTGACCGGGGCCATATTGCCGGGGGTGATCCTGACCGCGTTCGGGGTGCTGGTGATCGGCCTGGTGGACAACCTGCTGCGGCCGATCCTGGTGGGCAAGGACACGCGCATGCCGGACTATCTGATCCTGGTGTCGACGTTGGGTGGGCTGGCGGTCTTTGGGCTCAACGGTTTCGTAATCGGGCCATTGATCGCAGCACTGTTCGTGTCCAGCTGGGCAATCTTTGCCTCGACCAAGCCGCAAGTGCAGTTGCCGCAGTAGACCGTGCACGGGGGCCGCAAAGCGGCCCCACTTGCCGGCTCAGGAGGCCTGCGGCATCTCGCCCTTGGCCAGGCGCCGGTTGATGTCGGCGATCACTTCGGGCAGCTCGTTGATGGTGTCGATCAGGTAGTGTGGGCGGGAGCCTGCGAACAGCGTGTGAATGCGCGTGCGCTCGCTTTCCAGCTTCTCGGCGCTCAGTGCACGGTAGCCTTCCCAGGTCAGCCCCAGGGCATTGCCCGAACACACCAGGGCCACGGTCCACATGCCGGCGCGTCGGCCTTCGAGAATGCCCGGCACGGTGTCATCCACCTTCACGCAGGCCGCTACGTCGTCGATGCCAAGGGCAATCACGTTGGCCAAGGCCTGGGCTGGCCAGGGACGACCGTTCGGGGTTTCATCGGTGGCTACCACATGGTCGGCCACGTAGCCATTCTGCGCGGCCAGCTCCACCACCTTGTCCATCACCACTTTCGGGTAACCCGAGCAGGAGCCGATCTTCAGGCCGTTCTGGCGCAGGCCGGTCAAGGTTTCCAGGGCACCGGGGATCAGTGCCGAGTGCACGGCGATCTTCTCGATCTGCAGTGGCATGAAGCGGTTGTAGATGGCGGTGACATCATCGTCGGTGGGGGTGCGGCCGAACACCTTGCGGTAGCGCTCGGCAATTTCCGGTACGTCGCACAGGGTGCGGATGTGGTCCCATTTGCCCATGCCCATCGGGCCTCGGGCTTCCTCGATGGTCACTTGCACGTCGAATTCGGCGAACGCCTCGACGAAGATCTGGGTCGGCGCGAAGGAGCCAAAATCGACCACGGTGCCGGCCCAGTCGAGGATGGCGGCTTGCAGCTGGGTAGGGTTGCTGTAGTTCATGTGCGCTAATTCCTGAAGTCGGGTGGGCAAAGGGTCAGATGTCCAGCACTTCCATTTCCCGCAGCACTTGGGCCACGGCATTCACGGCGGCTTGCATGCCGTCGGCTCCGACCACGCCGATGCAACCGACGCGGAAGGTTTCGACCTGGGTCAGCTTGCCCGGGTAAAGGATGAAACCCTTGGCCTTGACCCGCTCGTAGAAGTCTTTGAACTGGTAGCGGGCATCGTTGGGTGCATGGAACGTGACAATGATCGGCGCCTGGATCTCGGCCGGCAGGAAGCTGCGCAGGCCGATGGCCGCCATGCCGTCGAGCAGGGTCTTGCAGTTGTTGGCGTAGCGCTGGTAGCGGGCCGGCAGGCCGCCTTCCTCATTGTATTGCTGCAGTGCTTCATGCAGGGCCGCGACCACGTGGGTGGGGGGTGTGAAGCGCCACTGGCCGGTCTTGGCCATGTAGGCGTGCTGGTCGTGAAGGTCCATGGCCAGCGAGTGGGCATTGCCTTCGGCGGCGGCCAAGGCTGCTTTTTCGGCGAAGACGAAGCCCATGCCGGGTACGCCTTCCAGGCACTTGCCGGAGGCGGCGATAAGTGCTTCGAAGGGGATTTCGCGGGCGTCGATTGGCAAGGCGCCGAACGAGCTCATGGCATCGATGATCAGGCGTTTACCGTGGCGTTTGATGACCTGGGCGATCTCGGGCAGCGGGTTGAGGATGCCTGTGCTGGTTTCGCAGTGGATCAATGCCACGTGGGTCACGGCCGGGTCGGCAGCCAGCAGGCGGTCGACATCCGCGGCGGTAGTTGGCTGGTCTTCGGCGGTTTCGAAGGTGCTGTACGTGCGGCCCAGCACTTTGCAGATTTTCGCCAGACGCTGGCCGTAAGCGCCGTTGATCAGCACCAGAACCTTGCCATCGCGTGGCACCAGGGTGCCGATGGCCGCTTCCACGGCGAATGTGCCGCTGCCTTGCAGGGGCACGCAGTGGTGGCTGGCGCTGCCGTCGATGATCGCCAGCAGTTGCTCGCACACGCTGGCCGTCAGTTGGTTGAAATCGCGGTCCCAGGAGCCCCAGTCCACCAGCATGGCTTGGCGGGTGCGGATTGATGTGGTCAGGGGACCTGGGGTCAGCAGAATCGGGGCGTTGCTCATTCCGTTATTCCTCACAAGCGGTGGGCTGAAACGACGGGGCCTAGGTTGCAATTCACGCTGTCATCAATCAAATTGTTTGTTGTTATCTCAGCTATAAGTCAGGCCGATAGAAATGAACCTGTTCCAGCTGCGCGCCTTTGACGCCGTAGCCCGTGAGGGCAGCTTTACCCGTGCCGCCGAGCGGCTGTTCATCAGCCAGCCGGCCGTGACCGGGCACGTCAAGGCGCTTGAGGAGCACTACCAGATCACCCTGCTGCGGCGTACCGCACGGCGGGTGGAGTTGACCGAGGAGGGCACTCGCCTGGCAGCCATCACCCGCGCCATGTTCGGCCTGGCCGAAGAGGCACAGGCCATGCTTGAGGCCAACCGGCAGTTGCTGACCGGGCGCCTGGAGGTGGCGGCCGATGGCCCGCATCGGGTCATGCCCATGCTGGCGCAACTGCGCGAGCGCTACCCCGGCATCACGGTCAACTTGCGGCTGGGCAATGCCCAGGAAACGCTGGCTGCGCTGTTGTCCGAACACGCCGACGTGGCGGTGCTGACCGAGATCGAGCCGCGCAAGGGCCTGTACCTGCAGAACCTCTGCGAATCACGCCTGTGTGCGTTGTTGCCTGCGGGGCATGGCTGGGCCCACGACGACGGCGATTTGCCCCTGGCCGAACTGCACCAGCAGATCATGGTGCTGCGCGAACCCAGCTCCACCACGCGGCGTACCTTCGACAAAGCCTGCGTCAGGGCGGGCGTGCAGCCGCGTGTACTGCTGGAGCTGGACAGCCGTGAGGCGGTAACCGAGGCGGTGGCTTCGGAGCTGGGTATTGGTGTTGTTTCTTCTACAGAAGTGGCCAATGATCCGCGGGTGGTGGCACGGCCATTGTCTGGCGACGGCCTGGTCAACCAACACCTGATCGGTTGCCTGGAGCGCCGTCGCGAATTGCGCCTGATCCAGGCGTTCCTGGGCCTGGCGGTGGGGCTGTGATGGCTGTTTTCAGCAAGGCGGCCTAAGATGGCCGGCAACACGCCGACAGGACCGTCGATGAGCGACAAAGACACTATTTCCATGCAGCTGGTGCGTGAAGCGCTGTTGCAAACCTGCCCCGCCGGTGAGCCCGATAGCAGCTTGCTGGCCCGGGCGGGCATCGCCGTTGAACACTTGCACTTGCCAGAGGCGCGTGTCAGTGCAGAGTCCTATGCCCGGTTGTGGCGCCTGCTGGCACGCCGCTGCAACGACGAGTTCTTCGCCATGGACCCACGCGGCCTGCGCAGTGGCAGCCTGGCGTTCATGTGCCGTGCCAGCATGGGCCAGCCGACCTTGGGCGCTGGCCTGGAAACCGCGCTGGCATTCCTTTCGCTGATGCTCCAGGACATGCAGCCCAGCCTGGTGCGCCAGGAAGGTTTGGCCGAGATTGTCATCAATGAGCCGCGTGACGAACCGCGCCGCGCGTTCACCTATTTCACGTTCTGGATGATCGTGCATGGGGTGGCGTGCTGGCTGGCCGGGCGGCGTATCCCGATTCTGAGCATTGACCTGCGTTGTGCCGAGCCACCCTTTTGTGACGACTATCGGGTGATGTTCTCGGAAAACCTGCATTTTGAGCGCCCGCGCACACGCATGATCGTTGCCTCGGCGTGCCTTGACCTGCCGTTGAAGCGCAACGAGGAGGAACTGCAGCGATTTCTTGCCGAAGCGCCGGGCAATATCCTGGTCAAGTACCGTGACCCGGCCAGCCTCGGGCGACGCATACGAACCGACCTGCTGGGCCTGGCCCCTGAACATTGGCCAGATGCTGACAGCCTGGCACGGCAGTTGTGCCTGTCGCCTTCGACCCTGCGCCGGCGCCTGGCCGAAGAGGGGCAGAATTACCAAGGGTTGAAGGACAGTGTACGCAGAGAGTTGGCGATCGCCTGGTTAAGCCGGGAAGACGTGGCCATGGGCGAGCTTGCCGAGCAGTTGGGGTTTGCCGACAACAGTTCGTTCTACAAGGCGTTTCGCAAATGGTTTGGCTGTAACCCTGGGCATTATCGGGCATTGATTCAGGCGCGCGGGGCTGGGCACTGAGGGACCAACGCTTCCGGCTGTGGCGCCGCAAACGGTAAGGGCAAGGTGGCAGGTCGAATCATGCCTGAGGATCCTGACCATGCCCCAACCGACGATTCACCCGAAACTGCTGCACCCGGCCAACGACTTCATCGCCGAGCAGTTGCCCACCTGGCTGAGGAGGGCCGGACCAAAACCACTGGCGTTGCTGCGGGCCTGCATGACGGCACATTTGCAGAGCCAGAAACGCATGGCGGCGGCCTCGCAGCAGCTGCAACCGCTTGAGCGGTTTGCCGCTCTGCACTTCGAGCAGGCGATGAAGTCGCAACTGAAGCTGGAAATGGATCTGACCAACGTCAACTGGCGTGAAGAGCGACGGCGCTTGAAGGTCAGCCAAGGCCAGCTTCAGGCGTTCGAGGCTTATTTCGTGACCGTGCCGGCCTTGCAGAAGTTGTTGCAGAACTTCATGGAAGGTGAGTCGTTCTTTACCGACACGGCGCTGATCGATGCAACCACTGCGCCTGGCGAGCCAGTGCGTGTCATCACGCAGCGCGTCGACGATGTGGTGCAGCTGTGCCGTAGCGCAGATGTCGGTCAGGCCTATCAAGACCATCTCGATCAAGTACTGACGGCCAGTTTCAAGCGCCAGCTGGCCATCGACAGGCGCCTTGAGTTAGCGGTTGCAATCGAGATTGCGGCCCTCAAAGGGCAACTTGCAGGTAGTGACCTGCGAATGCTGCGTGAAGTCGGGCAAGGCAAGCGTCCAGAGCTGTTTTCGGACCATGAGCTCAACATGAGTACGTTGCAGATCCTGGGGCACCGGGTAGATGGCGCCATTGTGTTCCAGCTGGTGGGAACACCAAGCGGGTTCCCCGGTCTGGTCTTCAACCCCAGACGTCTGCTGAGCGTGCTGCTTTATCTGCCAGACGACCCCGTTCAGCCGCTGCGCCGTTACGATGACTGGCGTTCGGCTAACCGAGGCCTGGTGGCTGCCATGGGCAATGCCCGGTTCCGCCAGTCGATTGCACGTCGGATTGCACTTGGCGGGCAGGCGGATTATCAGCAGACGCTGGGCAAGCGCCTGCTGGATGACCAACCGGACCTGGAACCCTGCTCCGTTGCTGCAGAAAACGAAGCGTTCATCGACCTGGCCGTCGGGCATGTGCAGCGCATCAAGGATGATGCGGCTTTCCTGGCCGTGCCGACGGCGCAGGCGAACACCAGGGCTGCGTCAGAACGATTGCGAAAGCTGGAGACTGCGGGGCTGGTACTGCTGAACCTGGTCGGGTTTTTCGTGCCGGCCGTTGGCGCACTGCTCTTGGCGGATCTGGCCCGGCAGGTGCTGGGTGAAGTATTCGAAGGTGCGCGTGACTGGGCTCAGGGGCACCAGCACGAAGCACTGGAGCACCTGCTTCAGGTGGCCACTACAGTGGCTGCTGGCGCTGCGGTCGCCACGGGCGTGCAGATAGCGCGCAGTACCTTTGTCGAGCAGTTGGAGCCGGTCCTCACCGAGGCGGACAAGCAACGTCTATGGCATTACGACCTACGTCCTTACCAGGCACACGCGACCGTGCCAACCTTGACTGAACTGGATAACGGGCTGCTTAGCGATGGCCAGGCCCACTGGTGGCGGTGCGAGGGTGTGCTGTACCGGGTGCGCCGGGATACAGCGGGCACCTGGCGATTATTGCACCGTGACGGCGCGGGCGTGTTTGGCCCTTCTCTGGAGAGTAACGGTGAGCGTGCCTGGCGGCTCAGGTACGAGCGGCCGCTGGAGTGGCAGGGCAGTGAGCGACTACTCATGCGTCTATGGCCTGGCGCAGCTGGATTGAGCCCGGAGCGGATCTCGCAAATCCTTACAGTCGCGGATGTCGATGAGGCGCATTTGCGCGGTTTGCTGGTAGAAGGACGGCACCTGCCCGTAGCGCTGCGCGATACCTTGGAGCGTTTTGCCGTCGATGACAGGATCGAGGTGTTCTTTGCCGAACTAGGGGCGCAAGGCCACGATGCCGAAGCCTTGCAGTGGTGCAATGACAGATTGGGGCTGCAAGGGCTACAACTGTCGGAACAGATCCAGGCGATTCAGGCCTCTGCGCAAAACCTGCGGGCCCCGATGCTGGAGCATTTTGCCAAAGCCTACCTGGTTGATGATCCGCTGTTGGCCACGCTGAAGGGCAGTTTTGCGGGGCTGCCTGACGCCTATGCGCTGGATTTGCTCAAAAACGCCAGTGTTGAGCTACGCCAACGCATGGTGAGTGAGTCTCGCGTGCCGATGGCGTTGGCCGAGCAGGCGCGCGCGATGCTGCAGCAGGCCCGCCTTACACGGGTACGCGAGGCTTTGTTCTTGCGTAATGGTTACAACGCCGACTGGGTGACCTTGGTATTCGCCTTGCTGCGTCGCCGGAGCTTGGCGCCTGGAAGCATCAACCTGATATTGCGCGAGGGGTCAGCCTTTGGCCCTGCACTGGAAAAACTGTTCCCTGAGCAAGGCGGGACAGATCAGGGCACGGTGATGGTGTGGCGTGACGGCAGCTTTGATCTCTACGACGGGATGGGCCAGGAAAACGAGATAGAGGTGGCGCAGCCCCACGGGCTATTCGAAGTGCTGGCTGCCTGCCTGCCGTCCACTTTCCTGCAGCGTGAAGGGTGGGCTGGCGAAGGTGCCGCAGCGCGCATCCGTGTGTCGATGCAAGGCTGGCTACCGCGTGACCGCCTTGAGTTGATCCGTTTGCTAGGGTGGCGTGAAGCCAGGCCCGTTGCTTCTCCCTTGCACCGTTTGCCCGATGGGCGGGTTGGCTATTTGCTCAGCGGCCGGGGCACTTCGTCAGCGACTCAAAGGCAGGTGCTGCTGCGTCGGATTCGTAGCCTGTACCCTTCTTTCGATGACGATGCCGTCGAACGCTTCTTGCAGATGCTCTTGAGGAGCTCGCACTCGGCTTACGCCAATCTGCTGCATCAGGAGCAACAGTACCGCAGGCTTGATGAGAGCCTTGTTCGCTGGACCGATGCTGTATCCGGGCCTCAACGTGGGCAGCGGCAGCTGGTAGCAAGCGCGTTTCGCCACGCGTGGCGCCTGGAGGGTGATCGGGTTCATTTTCCCGATGATGCGCAAAGTGGATTGAGACTTGGTGTTCTCAATGTGCCGGCCGGCGGTTTGCCTGTCCTACCAGTAGGTACTGACTTTGGCCACATCACGGACCTTGCGCTGGTGGGGTTGCGGCTACAAGCTTTGCCGGCAGGTTTTCTGAACTTTTTCCCTGGCTTGCGGCGCCTGGACCTGAGCAGAAATGCCTTGCTTGCGCTTCCGCAAGGGCTCGAAATGTTGCCCCGGTTGCGCTATTTGCACCTGGCCAGCAACCGGATTCGGATGACGGCGCCCCATGCGGGGGCCTTGGCGCAGCTCGTCAACCTGCGCACGTTGGACCTGAGTGGCAACCCGTTGGGTGCGATCAGCTTGCGTTTCAACCAACTTTCCCGGTTGCGCGAGCTGCATCTGTATCGCACGGGTCTGCAGGTGGTGCCGGATGGCCTTGAATGGTGTGGCCTGCTTGAGCATGCCGACCTGCGAAATAACCAGATTTCCAGTTTGCCCCAGGCATTGATCGATGCTCCGCTGGCGCTGCGCCAGCGGCTGCTTGTAGAGGGTAACGCGCTGTCGGTGGCCGATCGCGAACGTTTGTACGCGGTACAGCCGGGACCGGGGCACTTGCAAGGGGAGGAGGCGGACATTCTGCATGCCAGGACGGCCTGGCTGGCGACTCTGGATGAGCATGATCAGTTAAACAGGTCTGGGCAGTGGGACGCGTTGAGACAGGAACCAGGCAACACGCAGTTCTTCCTGCTACTGGCAGAGCTGATTGACAGCGCCGATTTTCGGCTTGCACGTGAAGACCTTTCGCGAAGAGTGTGGGGTATGGTGGAGTCCGCCTCGCACGATACCCGGATCCGTGAAGAGCTTTTTGACCGCGCAGCGGACCCGCGTACATGCGTTGATAGTGTGGCGCATTGCTTCAGCCAGCTCGAAGTCCGCATGAGAGTGCTGCAAGTGACATTCGGGGGCGACCCGATTGCCACGCGTGATGCCCGCCTGTTGTTGGCTCAGCGCATGTTCCGGCTTGATGAGGTGGAACGTATCGCCCGTGCCGACTGCCTTGATCGGTTGGCCGAAGGGCACGCTGTGGATGAGGTCGAGGTCAGCCTGGCGTATCGCACGGGTTTGGCGAGCCGCCTGAACCTGATAGGGCAACCGCGGACCCTGCAGTTCCGTGCCATTGCCGGGGTTACGCAGGCACACCTCGATCAGGCATATGCGACCGTGCTGCGTGCTGAAACGGGTGTAGAGCGGGTTCGCTATATCAGTCAGCGAGACTTCTGGGCGCCGTACCTGCGTGTCAGGTATCCCGAGGCGTATGCGCGGATCTCCGACGATTTCGACACGCGGATGGATACCCTGGATCAGGAGAAGGAAGCCCTGAGCAGTAGTGACTATGTGAAACGCTGTGAGCAGCTGAAGCGGGAAAGGGAACAGGCGTTCGATGCACTTGCCCTGCAGCTGACCGAGCAGGAACTGAACATGCCGTTGCAGGACCGCCCGCGCCAGGGCGTCTGATCTGCCCGCACCCGTTCCCTCTGCATCCTGGTCAGGCAGTTGAGCAACATGGTTGGCTTCGTCCAATAGCTGGGGAACCAACCATGACCACCAACGCGACTGGCCACGATCAATTCATGGCTGCCAGATTACCTGAGTGGCTCAAACGTGCTTCAAAGGGCCAGATCAATACCTTGCGTACCAGCCTGAACGCGCATCATGCCAGCCAGGCGCGCCTGCGTGGGCTCACCGTCGAGCTACTGCCGCTCCAGCCGTTTGCCGAGAAACACCTGCTGGCACTGCTGGATGCACCGTTGCCTGATGGGCAGGCGTTTGCCCAGCTCGAATGGCTGAGGGTTGCTCCGCGGTTCGGCACTCTGCCAGGCACATTGCAGCAGACGTACGCGTACAGCCAGACACGTGAAAACGGGTTGCTGCGGCTGATGCGCAACTTCGCTGCGAATACAAGCTATTACATAGGTACCGGGCTGGTTCTGCCCGGCAGCGATAAGCCCTTGAATGCATCGCTGGACGCATTGATTGCGGCTTGTCGCGATCTGGACGTCGGCCAGAAATATCAGGACGAGCTGGAAAGGATCTTTCATCCGGCTACTCAAGCGATGCTGGCTGCAGACAAACGTTCGGGGTTGAAACTGGCCACCGAAATTGCAGCTTTGCAGGGAAACATAAGCGCCGATGTACAGATCGCCTTGCGTGAGGTGGTGGACCACGGTGAGCCGCACCGACAGCAAGGGTTGACGGGTGACCCGATGCTGCTGAAGGCGCTAGGGCAACCTGTGGCCGACGGGTTGCTGATTCACCTGCGTGACAAGGCAGGGAATGAACGGGGCATCGTCCTTTACCTGGCGAGCGATCCTCGGCAAGCGCTCCGTTTCTTCGACGATGCGCTCGCCATGAACAGCATGCTGGCATCGCTGTTGAAGGAGCCATCGTACTGGCAGTACTTCACGCAGCTGATCAGCATCGAGCACCGTGCAGCGTTCGTCAGCACCCTTGGCAAGCGCCTGAAGGACGCACTACCGGACCTGGCGCTTGAAGGCACGGCACCGGGCGGCGGGATTTTCACGGAACTGGCGACCCGGCAAGTGCAAAGGGTCAAGAATGATGCCCGCTTGTTGCTGGTACCAACCGCCGACGCTGATAGCCAGGCCATAAGCGCCAGACACGCGCAATGGAAGGCTGCGGGTCTGGACCTGATAAACCTCGCCGGATTGTTCATTCCCGTCGTGGGCGCCTTGTTGTTGGGTCAGTTGGTTGCCCAGACCTGCTCGGAAGTGTTCGAAGGGATAAGGGACTGGTCGAGCGGGCACCAACATGAAGCGCTGGAGCATTTGCTAGGGGTGGCCGAGACCTTGGCGGCCACGGCTGCGACAGTGGCGGCGGTCAGTTTTGTGCGCAGTGCGTTTGTCGCGCGCCTGGAGCCGGTAAGCCTTGGGAATGGGCGCGGTCGGCTATGGCATTTCGATCCCGCGAATTATCGCTCCATGCCGGGCTCTATCGGTCTGCTGGAAGAGGGAAGGTATGGTGAGGATGAACGTCGCTGGGTCCGTATCGACGGGCGCTATCACGAAGTGCACCAGCCGATCACTGGCGGCCCCTATCGCTTGCGTCATGCAGCGGGTGAGGGTGGCTACGGGCCGGTGGTGTTGCACAACGGTGAGCGTGGCTGGCGCCTGATGCGCGAGCAACCGCATGGCTGGCAGGACCCTGCACACATGCTGGATGCTTTGTGGCCACAGCATCCCGCTGTCGATGCGCATCAGGCCGAGCAGATACTGCGGGTCGCCGATATGGATGAAGATGAGTTGCGCGGGGTGCTGGTGGAGGACCGACCGGCTCCCGTGAACCTCGGGCAAACTCTGCGCGCCTTCCAGGCACATGCACGTATTCAGACATTTTTCGAGCGCGTTCGGCTGAAGGCATTGATGCCATCCGACAGTGAGCTGTTGACCTGGAGTGAAGGCCGGCCAGACGTTGGGGTGGGGCTGGAGCAGTTACTGGCGCACGAGGCCGAGTTGCGCCCGCAGCTGTTTGCCCACCTGACAGAGCTGCCGCTTGTGCAAGGTCCCTTGAGCTTGTTGGTCAAACGGGACTTCCCTGGCCTGCCGGCTGCCTACATAAACGAGCTGGCCGGCCAGGCAGGTGAGCTTGAGCACGAAATGGCGCGGGTCGAGCAGCGCCTGCCTTTGTCGTGTGCGAAGCACGCCCGTTCGCTCCTGCGCCTGGCGCGGTTGAACCGGGGGCTGGCCGGGTTGTATCTGAGCACGGCCTATAGCGACGTCACCGGCGAGCTGGCCCTTGCGTTGCTGGATACCTTCGAGCTTGACCAACTCGACATCGACTTGCGTGACAGCGCGATTGATGGGCGGTCTGTCAAGCACCTTGGTAGCGGCGGGCAGAGCGAGGCGGAAAGGGTACTGGTCCGCCATGAGGGCAGGTTTCAGATCTACAACGGGTTGGGTGAGCAACAAGCGGTTCCGCCCGGCGAACCTGGCTGTATCTTCGAGGCACTCGTTGCCGCCCTCACGTCTGAACAGCGGACGGCGATGCAGTTGGCGGGCAGTGCTTCGGCAGGCCAACTGCGTGCGCAGCTTCTGGAGCGGTTACCCGGATCCCATTGGGGTATTGCACGCATGCTCGGTTGGCCGGAGCAGGGTGCCTGGTTCAATCCAGGGCGTCGCCTGGAGGACGGGCGGGTGGGCTACACGCTCAGTGGCCGCTCTTCAGTTGCCCCCCGCGATGAGCGGGCAATCGCTCGTAACCAGTTACGATCGCTTTATCCTGGCCTGGATGAGGCCGCGCTGGAGGTGGAACTGGCGCGTTTGCAAGCAGGCTCGCAGCCCGTGCTGGAGCGCCTGGTGGTGTTGCAGGATCACCATGATCAGCTAACGCAATACCTGAACCGCTGGGTCAGTGCCGAGCTACAGGAGGGGCGGCAAGCCGCACGCAGGTTGACGGCCGATAGCATATTGCGAGCCTGGCGACTGCAGGGCGAGCCTGTCTCGACCGGCTCAGGGCAAACCCAGGGGCAGCGCTTGTCGTTGAGGGGTTTGCATTTACGCACGCTGCCGGCACTACCCCCGCAAATCGACTTCCATCGCATCACCGCGCTAAGCGTGAACGACAGCTTGGTTACAGACATTCCGGTCGATTTCCTACGTCCCTTCACTGCCTTGACGGACCTCAATCTCAACAGCAACGGCTTGATGCGCATACCAGTGGGTGTTGCACATCTGCCACATATTCAAGTGCTCCGATTGGCGCATAATCAGATAAGGCTCGATGCTCAGGCAATCGGCATTCTGCATGGCCTGCCAAACCTTACGCATCTTGACCTCAGCTACAACCGGCTGGAAGCGTTGGACATGAGCTTCCATCATCTCTCCCGACTGAGAAGTCTGAACCTGCGCCATTGCCGTCTCGGCGCCTGGCCGCGACGCTTGGAGCTGTGTGGCCTGCTTGAGTGTGCTGACCTGCGCGACAACCAACTGCGTGAGGTGCCGGCGGAAATCCAGCAGATGCCGCATGCGTTTCGGCGTGCCATTCTGATAGAGCGCAACCCCTTGTCGCCCATGCAACTCCGTAGATTTTACGCGCTCGATGTGATCGAGGAGCATCGGCACTCGCCTGAGCAGTCATGGACATTTGACCTGGCCCGGACTCGCACGCTTTTGGCCGAGCATGAGGATGCGGCGGTTCGGGCGACGCGAGAGGCCGTGTGGCAGCGTTTGCTGGCGCAAGCGAATAGCAGTGGGTTCTTCAGGTTGTTGGCTCGCCTGGAAATGACGGCTGACTACACGGGCGCTGGCGAAGGACGGGTTGCGCTGGTTGACGGAGTATGGGCATTGCTGGCCGCACTGGACAACGACCCCGTGCTCTGCCGGCGAATTTTCGAATGGGCTGACGCGCCGCTGTCGTGTTCGGATGCTGTCGCCAGCCGGTTCAGTGAATTGCAGGTGCAGGTCAGGCAGGCGCAGGCTGAAGCAAACGCGGTCAATCCTGAAAGCAGCAACCAGCTGCTGGAACTGGGCCGGCAACTGTTCCGGCTGGATCAGGTGGAGGGGATTGCCCGCCAGGATTACCGGCAGCGTCTGGCCGCCGGTGAGCCCGTTGATGAGTTGGCATTGGGACTTGCCTACAGGATACGACTTCGCAGCCGTTTGCAGCTGCCTGGTCAGCCGTACGCCATGCGCTATCCCGATGCTGTCACGCTTGCACAGGCCCGGATAGAGGATGCATTTCGGCGGGTTAACCACGCGCAGACCATCGAGAACTTGACCGATAGCCTGAGTCAGCGGGCGTTCTGGAACCGTTACCTGCGCCAGCAGCATGGCCGCATGTTTGATGCCATCCGTGCAGACTACTCGCAGCGCATGCTTCGGCTGCAGGCTCAGCGGCCTGCGTTGTCGGCGATGGCCCTTGAGCAGCAGCAAACTCGACTACGGGAGCAACAGGGCGTCGATATCGAGCGCCTGGTCGCGGCGCTCACCCAGTCCTACCTGCGCGCCGCAGAGCGCGGGCAGGGGTAACGAGAGGCGGCCAAACCGGTCATCCAGATTGACAGCTTTGGCCATTGCCGCCGCGCTTGAGCGGCGCGAACATCGTTGGACCGATGGTTTAACTCCAAAAACAAGAAACCAGGAGTCTGACGATGCGCGATTACGCCGAGGCCGCCCGTGCGTTCGACCATGCCAATGCTGTTACGGCGGCATTGCATGGCAACCTCGAAGCCCTCAATGCCTGTGTCGAATGTTGTGATCGGCATGCCGGAAGCGGCAAGCTGGCGCTGATTTACGAAGACCGCGATGGCAACAGCGCGCGCTACAGCTTCGATCAGCTCAAGGCGCAGGCAGCCCGGTTTGCCAATGTGCTCAAGGCGCAGGGGGTGGAGGCCGGAGACCGGGTGGCGGGGTTGATGCCGCGTACGCCCGAACTGCTGGTCACCATCCTCGCCACCTGGCGCCTGGGGGCGGTTTACCAGCCGTTGTTCACGGCGTTCGGCCCCAAGGCCATCGAGCACCGGCTTGAACAATCCCATGCCCGAGTGGTCGTCACCGACAGCCAGAACCGCGCCAAGCTGGACGATGTGCAGGCCTGTCCGACCATCATCACCGTCAGGGCCCGCAGCGGTGAGCTGGACTTCCAGCAATGCCTGGAACGCGCAGCGGATGCATGCGAGCCGGTGATGCGCTCAGGCAACGATCCGTTCCTGCTGATGTTCACCTCTGGAACCACCGGCCCGGCAAAACCATTGGAAGTGCCACTGCGGGCGATTGTCGCGTTCCAGGGTTACATGCGCGATGCCATCGAACTGCGTCCCGAGGACAACTTCTGGAACCTGGCCGACCCGGGTTGGGCGTATGGCCTGTATTACGCCGTTACCGGCCCGTTGTCGCTAGGGCACGCCACCACCTTCTACGATGGCCCGTTCAGTGTTGAAAGCTGCGCCCGGGTGATCGACAAGCTGGGCATCACCAACCTGGCTGGCTCGCCCACCGCGTACCGTTTGCTGATTGCTGCGGGCAATGAATTCTCGGCGCCGATCAAGGGCCGCCTGCGGGTGGTCAGCAGTGCTGGCGAACCGCTTAACCCGGAAGTGATCCGCTGGTTCTCCGACGAACTGGGCGTGACCATTCACGATCACTACGGCCAGACCGAACTGGGCATGGTGCTGTGCAACCACCATGGTTTGAGGCACCCGGTGCACCTGGGTTCGGCCGGCTTTGCCATCCCTGGCCACCGCATCGTGGTGGTGGACGAGCAGGGTAACGAACTGCCGGCCGGCCAGCCGGGCATCCTTGCTGTCGACCGTGAGCAATCACCGTTGTGCTGGTTCGGTGGCTACCAGGGCCTGCCGACCAAGTCCTTCGTTGGCAAGTATTACCTCAGCGGCGACACCGTCGAGCTGAACCAGGACGGCAGCATCAGCTTCGTCGGCCGCAGCGATGATGTGATCACCACCTCCGGGTATCGGGTTGGCCCGTTCGATGTGGAAAGCGCGCTGATCGAGCACCCGGCGGTGATCGAGGCGGCGGTGATCGGCAAGCCCGACCCGGAGCGCACCGAGCTGATCAAAGCGTTCGTGGTATTGGCCCGTGGCTACAACGGCAGTCCCGAGCTGGAGGAAACCTTGCGTCAGCACGTACGCCAGCGGCTGTACGCGCATGCCTACCCCAGAGAAATCGAATTCGTCAGCGAGCTGCCCAAAACCCCGAGTGGCAAGCTGCAACGCTTCATCCTGCGTAACCAGGAAGTCGCCAAACAAAACGCGCAACAGGCCACCCCTGCCAGCGCTTGAAAGGAAACCGATCATGCAGATAGCCAACAAACACTTCATCGTCAGCGGCGCCGCCTCCGGGCTGGGTGCTGCGACTGCGCAGATGCTGGTCGAAGCCGGCGCCAAAGTCATGCTGGTCGACCTCAATGCCCACGCTGTCGAGGCCAAGGCCCGCGAGCTGGGTGACAACGCCCGCTTCGCCGTGGCTGACATCAGTGACGAGCAAGCGGCCCAAGCGGCTGTCGATGCGGCTGTCAGCAGCTTTGGCAGCCTGCATGGGCTGGTCAACTGCGCTGGCATCGTCGGTGCCGAGAAAGTGCTGGGCAAACAGGGCCCGCATGGCCTGGCCAGCTTCGCCAAAGTCATCAATGTCAACCTGCTAGGGAGCTTCAACCTGCTGCGTCTGGCTGCGGCGGCCATGGCCGAAGCGGGTGCCGATGAAGGTGGAGAGCGTGGCGTGATCATCAACACGGCGTCGATTGCCGCCTATGACGGGCAGATTGGCCAGGCCGCCTACGCCGCATCCAAGGGCGCCATCGCCAGCCTGACCTTGCCGGCCGCTCGTGAGCTGGCGCGCTTTGGCATCCGCGTGATGACCATTGCCCCGGGCATTTTCGAAACACCGATGATGGCCGGCATGACCGAAGAAGTGCGTGCTTCCCTGGCTGCCGGTGTGCCATTCCCGCCGCGTCTGGGCCGTCCACAGGAATACGCTGCACTGGCCCGTCACATCATCGAGAACAGCATGCTCAACGGCGAGGTGATCCGCCTCGACGGCGCACTGCGCATGGCAGCCAAGTAAGGAGAGCGAACATGACCCTCGCCAATGACCCGATCGTAATCGTCAGCGCCGTGCGCACGCCCATGGGCGGCCTGCAGGGCGACCTCAAAAGCCTGACCGCGCCACAACTGGGCAGCGCGGCCATTCGCGGCGCCGTGGAGCGCGCCGGCATCGACGCTGCCAGCGTCGAGCAGGTGCTGTTCGGCTGCGTGCTGCCGGCCGGCCAGGGCCAGGCACCGGCGCGCCAGGCGGCGCTGGGTGCCGGGCTGGACAAGCACACCACCTGCACCACCCTGAACAAGATGTGTGGCTCGGGCATGCAAGCCGCGATCATGGCCCATGACCTGCTGCTGGCCGGTACGGCTGATGTGGTGGTTGCCGGCGGCATGGAAAGCATGACCAACGCCCCCTACCTGCTGGACAAGGCCCGTGGCGGTTACCGCATGGGCCACGGCAAGATCATCGACCACATGTTCATGGACGGCCTTGAAGACGCCTACGACAAAGGCCGCCTGATGGGCACCTTCGCCGAGGATTGCGCCCAGGCCAATGCCTTCAGCCGCGAAGCCCAGGACCAGTTCGCCATCGCCTCGCTGACCCGTGCCCAGGACGCGATCAGGAACGGCCGCTTTGCCGCCGAGATCGTGCCGGTAGAAGTCACCGAGGGTAAGGAAAAACGGGTCATCAAGGACGACGAGCAGCCGCCGAAGGCGCGCCTGGACAAGATTCCGCAGCTCAAGCCTGCCTTCCGCGAAGGCGGAACGGTGACCGCAGCCAACGCCAGCTCGATTTCCGATGGTGCTGCCGCGCTGGTGCTGATGCGCCGCTCCGAAGCCGAGAAGCGTGGCCTCAAGCCGCTGGCGGTGATCCATGGCCACGCCGCATTCGCCGACACCCCGGCGCTGTTCCCGACCGCGCCGATCGGTGCCATCGACAAACTGATGAAACGCACCGGCTGGAACCTGGCCGAGGTCGACCTGTTCGAAATCAACGAGGCCTTCGCGGTGGTCACCCTGGCGGCCATGAAGCACCTCGACCTGCCCCACGACAAGGTCAACATTCACGGCGGCGCCTGCGCCCTGGGTCACCCGATCGGTGCCTCTGGCGCTCGCATTCTGGTCACCCTGCTGTCAGCCCTGCGCCAGAACAACCTGCGCCGCGGCGTGGCGGCCATCTGCATTGGCGGCGGCGAAGCGACGGCCATGGCCGTCGAATGCCTGTACTGAGGTGAACCATGCTGGTAACTGACGAGCAACAACAGATCGCCGACGCCGTGCGCGCTTTCGCCCAGGAGCGCCTGAAACCGTTTGCCGAACAATGGGACAAGGAACACCGTTTTCCGAAAGAGGCCATCGACGAGATGGCCGAGCTTGGCCTGTTCGGCATGCTGGTGCCGGAGCAGTGGGGTGGCAGCGATACCGGTTATGTGGCCTATGCCATGGCCCTGGAAGAGATCGCTGCGGGTGATGGCGCCTGCTCGACCATCATGAGCGTGCACAATTCGGTAGGTTGCGTGCCGATTCTGCGTTTTGGCAGCGAGCAGCAAAAAGAGCAGTTTCTCACCCCGCTGGCCACGGGGGCGATGCTCGGTGCCTTCGCCCTGACCGAACCGCAGGCAGGCTCTGATGCCAGCAGCCTGAAAACCCGTGCAAAGCTTGATGGCGACCACTACGTGCTCAACGGCAGCAAGCAGTTCATCACCTCTGGGCAAAACGCCGGGGTAGTGATCGTGTTTGCCGTGACCGACCCGGACGCCGGCAAGCGTGGCATCAGCGCCTTCATCGTGCCGACCGATTCGCCGGGTTACCAGGTGGCGCGGATCGAGGACAAACTCGGCCAGCATGCCTCCGACACTTGCCAGATCGTTTTCGACAATGTGCGTGTGCCCGTGGCCAACCGCCTGGGCGCGGAGGGCGAAGGCTACAAGATCGCCCTGGCCAACCTTGAGGGTGGTCGCATCGGTATTGCTTCGCAGGCAGTGGGTATGGCCCGCGCCGCGTTCGAAGTGGCCCGCGACTATGCCAACGAACGGCAAAGCTTCGGCAAGGCGCTGATCGAGCACCAGGCCGTGGCATTCCGCCTGGCCGACATGGCCACGAAAATTGCCGTCGCCAGGCAGATGGTGCTGCACGCCGCCGCGCTGCGTGATGCCGGGCGCCCAGCGTTGGTGGAAGCGTCGATGGCCAAGCTGTTTGCCTCGGAAATGGCCGAAAAGGTCTGTTCGGATGCCTTGCAGACCCTGGGCGGTTATGGCTATCTGAGTGACTTCCCGCTGGAGCGGATTTACCGAGACGTTCGGGTATGCCAGATCTACGAAGGCACCAGCGACATTCAGCGCATGGTCATTGCGCGCAATCTTTGAAGGAGCAGACTGCATGGCATTCGAAACCATCCTGTTGGACATCCACGGCAAGGTCGGCCTGATCACCCTCAACCGCCCGCAGGCGCTCAATGCGCTGAACGCGCAGATTGTCGGCGAAATCAACCAGGCCCTGGACCAGCTTGAGCGTGACCCGAACATCGGCTGCGTGGTGCTGACAGGTTCGGCCAAGGCCTTTGCCGCTGGCGCCGACATCAAGGAAATGGCCGAGCTGCAATACCCGCAGATCTACGTTGACGACCTGTTCAGCGATGCCGACCGCATTGCCAACCGCCGCAAGCCGATCATTGCTGCGGTGTCTGGCTTTGCCTTGGGCGGTGGCTGCGAGCTGGCGATGATGTGTGATTTTATCCTGGCCGCCGACAACGCCAAATTCGGCCAGCCGGAAATCAACCTCGGCGTGTTGCCAGGTATGGGTGGTACCCAGCGCCTGACCCGTGCGGTGGGCAAGGCCAAGGCCATGGAGCTGTGCCTGACTGGCCGCCTGATGGGCGCCGAAGAGGCCGAGCGGGCTGGCCTGGTGGCGCGGATTGTGCCGCAGGCGGAGTTGGTGGAAGAGGCGCTGAAGGTGGCGGCGACCATTGCCAGCAAATCGATCCCGGTGAGCATGATGGTCAAGGAAAGCGTCAACCGCGCGTTTGAAGTTACCCTTAGCGAGGGCGTGCGCTTTGAACGTCGAGTGTTCCATGCGGCGTTTTCCACCGAAGACCAGAAAGAAGGCATGGCCGCGTTCATCGCCAAGCGCGAGGCGCAGTTCAAGGACCGTTGATGCTGGCAGGGGATTTTAGCCGGGCCTCCAGGTGCATACCTCGAGACGCCCGGCGCCAGCCCAGCCCGGCCGTCCCCAATGCTACCTCCCTGGCACCGACCAGCGGATTGTAAGCACCTGAAGCAAATTCAGCCCCATTTGCAGTTGCTCCACGCGACGTGGCGCCTTAGACTGCCGCCCCCTGTAAAAGAGTGCCGGTTGGCGCTTGAAGAATTCCGCTGCCGATGCCAAGGCGTCGGCGGCACATGAATCGCCCAAATGCACATTTTTTCATAGAGAAATCGATGACCAAGGAACAGTTGCTGGCCATGTCGGCCGATGACTACATGAACGCCGACCAGCTGGCCTTCTTCACTGAGCTGCTGCAGGCGATGAAAGTCGAAACCCATGAGCGCATCGAGCTCAGCCGCACCACCATCGAAGGCCTGGACACTCCGTCGGACCCTGCCGACGTGGCTTCGGTCGAAGAAGAGCGTAGCTGGCTGGTCAATGCCATCGACCGCGACCAGCGTCTGCTGCCACAGCTGGAAATGGCCCTGGACCGTATTGCCGACGAAAGCTTCGGCTGGTGCGATGACAGCGGTGAGCCGATTGGCCTGAAGCGCCTGCTGATCAGCCCGACCACCAAGTACTGCATCGAAGCCCAGGAGCGCCACGAGCAGCTCGACCGCCACCAGCGCCAGGTATAACCCCGCGCGCGGTGCCAAGCCCCACGGAGCAATCCTTGGGGCTTTTTGCGTTTCTCGCTGGCGCCGTTTTTGTTGCCCCGTGCGTAACACTGCTGTACCGGCATGCGCTGTTTCCTCGCCACGAGCAGGCGTATCATGGCTATATCGTTAGGGTGCTAATTAAGTTCCGGAGGGAATGATGAATAGCCGAGTCGATGTAGCTGTGATGATTGGTTCGGGGGTGCCGGCCACCCTGCAAGCGCTGGGCAAACGCATTTGCTGGGTGGTGCTGGTCAATGGCGAGCGCCGTGGCACTGCATTTGCCACCCGTGAAGAGGCGTTGGAATGCCAGGCCGCCTGGCAGCAACAACTGAAGAAAGGGCTGGCAGCCTGAAAATGTTTATTGCCTCTCGACGGGTTTCGGTGTTTTCGGGCATATTTGTCCTACAGTAATGCGCATCGGGATGCCCGGCCTTGTGTTCTTGCAGGCCCGCTTCCTTGGTTGCGCTTTCTGGCGAGTGATCTCAGGCATCACGCTTCCCACGCCGGGAATGAGCCAAACGCCTTCGGTTGAGGGCGAATCTGGCAAACCAGAGTAAAGATTCCTGCGCGCTGCATCGTCAGCGGGCACAGACATTTCGTATATCGCTTTATTACTCTTTTCGCCTATCGATAAGAAATGGCCGTGCCTCCCCGAGCTTGGGTGAGGGCGGGTTGTAACCGGTTGAGGATTACTTCATTGGCAGTCAGCACTCTTGATACCCATGCATTGTTCGCCCTGGGCGACTTGCGCGGTAAATTGGCCCAACTGTTCCAGGGCCGCTTCATCTATGTCACCGAACAGAATCCAGAAGGCCTGTACATGGCCGAAATCGACACCGAAAGTGCACTGGTGGTCGATGACAAACAACGCCTGGAGCTAAAAGTAGGCGATCATTTTCGCGCCGCCGTGTTGCCCAGCCGTGAAGGTGGCAAGCTGGAAATGCGCTTTCGCGAAATCAAGTTGAATGTGTATGGCGTGGGCGATTACGCCTTCGTTTCGGTGCCGGAAGGCGAGGGCATCGTGTTCCGTGAGGGCCAGGCCGTGATGCTGGTGTTTGCCGCACAGCAGCAAGTGCAGGAAGGCCTTGGCAAGTTGCTCAAGGCGGTGACTGGCAAGGTTGCCAAATGGCGCAAGGGTGAACTGACCACCTTCAAGGCCAGTGAGTGACCGGCGCTGACGATGCACCTGCCTCGCGAGCCGAATTTCATCGGCAGCATCAGGCGGATGCTGTGGCCGAGGCCGAACGTTTGCTGGCCAGGCGTGAAGAACTGCAAAGCACCTGGCTGAGCTGGGTGGCGGGTGAGCTCTACCGGCTCGGCCCACCGCCTTATGTCGCCATGGTCCGGCGGGAGCTGCAGCGCCTCAGCCAAAGGTGAGGCGCAACCTTCAGTTACCGCGGTCGCGACCGCTGCTAACCTCTTCGGGCACCGGCTCTTTCGACATGCGCTTACGGAACAGCGCCGCCCGGGCCAGCAAGAGCGTGGTTACCGGCACTGTGATCGACAGCAGGATCGGAATTAGCCAAGCGTGCAGCACAGGCGCGTCCTTGAGCCAGGAAAAGTAGATGATCGACGCCAGCGCCACGCACCAGGCGCCAATGGTCGAGGCCAGTGCCGGTGGGTGCATCCGCTGGAAGTAGTCTTTCAGGCGTATCAGGCCTATGGCACCCACCAGGGCGAACAGGCTGCCGGTCAGCAGTAGCACGGCAGTGACCACCTCCAGCCAGAAGGGCAGTACCAAGGTTTCGGTCATTCGATCACCTCTCCGCGCAGCAGGAACTTGGCCAAGGCAAACGAGCCGACGAAGCCGAACAGCGCAATCAGCAGGGCACCTTCGAAGTAGGTGTCACTGGCGTAACGGATCCCCAGCACCAGCATGGTCAGCATGGCCAGGATATACAGGTAGTCCAGCGCCAGCACACGGTCCTGGGCGGACGGGCCACGGAACAGCCGGATCAGCGCCAGGCCCATGGCCAGGGCGAAGATGAACAGGCTGGCGAGGACAGCATTGGCGAGCAGGCCTGTCATTGAAAGATCTCCATCAGCGGGCGTTCGTAGGTGTCCTTGAAGTGCTGGATGAAGGCCGCTTCATCGTCCAGGTCGAACACATGCAGCAGCAAGACGCTGCGGTCCAGCGCCAGTTCTGACCAGACTGTGCCGGGCACCACCGTGGTGATCATCGAAAGTGCCGCCAGGCCGTGCGGGTCGCGCAATGCCAGCGGTATGTGCACGAACGCCGAGCGTGGCGGCTGCTTGCCGGCACGCAGTACGCCGCGAGCCACCAGCAGGTTGGAGACGATCACATCGATGCCGACCCGGCCGATCAACCGGGCAATGACCAGCGGCCGACGCACATGGGCATGCTGCGGACGCAACGGTGCCATCAGCAGCGGGGCCAGCACACCCAGTGCGGCGCCCAGCAGCAGATTGCCGGGGCTGACCGAGAGGTTCAGCAACAGCCAGAGGCCGAACAGCGAAACCGATAGCAGCGGGGCGGGGAACAGTCGGTTCATGGCTGCACCTGTACGTCGAGCGAGGTGGGGCCAGGAATCGGCCGGGCGGCCATCACGGCTTCGATGTAGGCGTCCGGCGCCTGCAGGCTGGCGGCGGTGTCCTGGGTGTAGCGCAGCAACGGCTCGGCCTTGAGGCTGAGGACCATGCACAGGCCGAGCAGGATGACGATGGGCAGGCACTCATAGCGGCGTAGCACGGGTGACGGGCGCTCTTCGGGCTTCCAGAAGCGCTGTATGCCCACGCGGCCAAAGGCGATCAGCGACGCCATGCCGGACAGGATCAGCAGTGCCACCAGGCCCCAGCCCGCCGGGCTCAACGGTTGTTCGGCCGGCACGCCTAGGCCGTGCGGGTTGAACAGCGCGCTGATAAGGTTGAGCTTGCCGACAAAGCCCGACAGTGGCGGCATGCCGATGATGAGCAGCGCGCAGGCGATGAAGCTCAGGCCCAGGAAGGCCATGGTCCACGGGATGATCTGGCCGATCACCACCTTTTGCTCGTCGTCGAGGTTGATACCCTTGGGCGGGTGCAGCGACTCCAGCGGGGGCGGCATCACGTCTTCTTCTTCGTCCAGGGGCGCCTCGTTGGCCGAGCGTGAGCGTTCGACCAGTTCGGCGAGCAGGAACAGCGCGCACAGGGCCAGGGTAGAGTTGACCAGGTAGAACAACGCCGCGCCGGTCAGCGCCGCCTGGGCAAAGCCAACCGCGCCGAGCAGGGTGCCAGCCGAGACCAGGATACTGAGGGCTGCCATGCGCTCCAGGCGCTGTGCAGCCAGGATCGATACCGCAGCCATCGCCAGGGTGGCCAAGCCGCCGTATACCAGCCATTCGCCGCCGAAATGCGCCGAGGCCCCCGCCTGCCCGGAGAACAGCAGTGTCCACAGACGCAGCACGGCATACAGGCCGACTTTGGTCATGATGGCGAACAACGCAGCCACGGGTGCGCTGGCCGAAGCGTAGGCTGGCACCAGCCAGAAGTTCAGCGGCCAGATACCCGCCTTGACCAGGAAGGCCATGGCCAGGATCGCCGCGCCGGCATGCAACAGGCCACGGTCGGCCTCTGGCACCAAGGGAATCTTCAGGGCCAGGTCGGCCATGTTCAGGGTGCCCGTCACGCCATACAGCATGGCGGCGCCAATCAGGAACAGCGACGAGGCGAACAGGTTGATGGCGATGTAGTGCAGGCCGGCGCGTACCCGGGCGCGACCCGAGCCATGCAGCAGCAGGCCATACGACGCGGCCAGCAGTACCTCGAAGAACACGAACAGGTTGAACAGGTCGGCGGTGAGGAAGGCACCGTACAGGCCCATCAGCTGGATCTGAAACAGCGCATGGAAACTGGCCCCGGCACCGTCCCACCGGGCACGGGCAAACAGCAACGCACTGAAGCCGATGACCCCGGTCAGGGTCAGCAGCAGGGCCGACAGGTGGTCCACGACCAGCACGATGCCGAACGGTGCTGGCCAGTTGCCCGGCAGGTAAACGCCGATTGACGCTGCCTGCCCCTGGGTACGCACCCACAGCAGCAGGCTGACGGCAATTGCCAGGCCGGCGAAGGTCGACAGCAGGTTCAGGCGGGCCTTGATCTGCCGGTGCTTTTCACCCAGCAGCAACATGACTGCGGCAGTGACCAGCGGCAGCAGGATAGGCGCAACGATCAGTTGACTCATTCCATTCATTCGTCACGCTCCCGGCCATCCACGTGGTCGGTACCGGTCAGGCCGCGTGAGGCCAGCAACACCACCAGAAACAGCGCGGTCATGGCAAAGCTGATGACGATGGCGGTAAGCACCAGCGCCTGCGGCAGCGGGTCGGTGTAGTGCAGCAGGTCCTGTGTGACGCCGTTCTTGATGATTGGCTCTTTGCCGATGAAGAGGCTGCCCATGCTGAAAATGAACAGGTTGACCCCGTACGACAGCAGGCACAGGCCCATGATGACCTGGTAGGTACGGGGGCGCAGGATCAGCCACACCCCCGAGGCGGCGAGCACGCCGATGGCGACTGCAATCACTTCTTCCATCAGGCGGCTCCTGCTTGGCTGGTTTTCGCCGGGTTGCCCGGGCGGTAAGCGCGCACCGACTGGTGCGCCAGGGCCGTGAGGATCAGCAGGGTCGAGCCGACCACCACGGTGTATACGCCGACATCGAAGAACAGCGCGCTGGCCACGTGCACATCACCCAGCAGTGGCAGGTGCAGGTGGGCAGTATGGGTAGTGAGGAACGGATAGCCCAGCAGCATGGCGCCGACCCCGGTCAGGGTCGCGCACAGCAGCCCGGTGCCCATCCAGCGCAGCGGGCGCAGGCTCATCTGCGCTTCGACCCACTGGGTACCGGCCACCATGTACTGCAGGATGAACGCCACCGACATCACCAGGCCGGCGACAAAGCCGCCGCCCGGTTGGTTGTGACCACGCATGAACAGGTACATCGAGACCAGCAGCGCGACTGGCAGCAGCAGGCGCACCAGCACTGCCGGCACCATCATGAAGCCCAAGGCGGTGTCGGTGGCATGCCGTGGGTTGATCAGGTCGGTGACCACGTCGGGTGCCAGCTGGCGCTGCTGCGCCGGCAGCTGCATGCTCTCTTTGGGTGGGCGGAAGCGGCGCAGCAGGGCGAACACGGTCAGCGCTACGGCCACCAGCACGGTGATTTCACCGAGGGTGTCGAAGCCGCGGAAGTCCACCAGCATCACGTTGACCACGTTGGTGCCGCCGCCTTGGGGCAGCGCACGGCTGAGGTAGAACGACGAGATGTCGTTGGGCGTTGGACGGGTCAGCATGGCGTACGACAGCACGGCCATGCCGCCACCCACCAGCACGGCCAGCAGCAGGTCGCGCAGGCGGCGCATGCGCGCACGCTCCAGGCTACCCGGTAGTGGCGACACGCCTTCGATACGCCGTGGCAGCCAGCGCAGGCCCAGCAGGATCAGCACAGTCGTGACCACTTCCACCACCAGCTGGGTCAGGGCCAGGTCAGGCGCGGAGAACCAGACAAACGTGATGCAGGTCATCAGGCCGCAGACACTGACCATGATCAGTGCCGCCAGGCGGTGGTACTTCGCCTGGTAGGCGGCGCCGATGGCGCAGGCAATGGCGATCAGCCACAGTGCGACGAACACGCCCGAGCCCGGAATTTTCGGCCGGTCGCCCCAGCTCAGCCCGCTGTAGAGCATGGGCGTGAGGCCTGCGAGAAAGGCGGCGACCACCAGCATGAACAGCTGCGATTGCAGGCGGCGAGAGGTGAACAGGCGCTCGACGCGACGCGCCAGCACCATCAGGTGAACTTGCCCGTGCTCGAACAGGCGCTTGCCGTTGAAGCGTTCGATCACCGGCGGGTAGGGGAAGCGGCCCAGGCGCAGCTGCTTGCGCAGCAACAGGTACAGCACGATACCGCCGCTCATGGCCACCAGGCTCATGATCAGCGGTGCGTTCCAGCCATGCCAGATCGCCAGGCTGTACTCCGGCAAGGTGCCGCCTACCACCGGCAGCGCCGCAGCGGCCAGCAGCGGGCCGACCGACTGGGCAGGGAAGATCCCCACCACCAGGCAGGTGAGCACCAGCAGTTCGACCGGCGCACGCATCCAGCGTGGCGGCTCGTGCGGGGTGTGGGGCAGGTCCTGGGCGGTCGGCCCGAAGAACACATCGACGGTAAAGCGCAGGGCATAGGCCACGCTGAAAGTACCGGCCAGGGTGGCGATCACGGGCAGGGTGGCCTCGACCCACGCGGTGGAACTGATGAATACGGTTTCGGCGAAGAACATTTCCTTGGACAGGAAGCCGTTCATCAGCGGCACGCCAGCCATCGAGGCGCTGGCTACCATGGCCAGGGTCGCGGTGTAGGGCACCAGGCGGATAAGGCCGCTGAGGCGACGGATGTCGCGCGTACCGCTTTCATGGTCGATGATGCCGGCTGCCATGAACAGCGAGGCCTTGAACGTGGCATGGTTGAGGATGTGGAATACTGCTGCAACGGCAGCCAGTGGGCTGTTCAGGCCCAGCAGCAGGGTAATCAGGCCCAGGTGGCTGATGGTCGAATAGGCCAGCAGGCCCTTGAGGTCGTTCTGGAACATGGCGGCGAACGCGCCGAGCAGCAGGGTGAGGGCACCGGCACCGCCGACGATCCAGAACCACTCTTCGCTGCCGGAAAGCACCGGCCACAGCCGCGCCAGCAGGAACACCCCGGCCTTGACCATGGTGGCAGAGTGCAAATAGGCCGATACCGGCGTGGGCGCTGCCATGGCGTGGGGCAGCCAGAACTGGAAGGGGAACTGTGCGCTCTTGCTCAGGGCGCCGATGAGAATCAGGGGCAGCAGCACCGGGTACAGCGCATGCTGGCGGATGGTATCGCCGGCAGCCAGGACCTTGTCCAGGTCATAGCTGCCGACCACATGGCCGAGCAGCAGGGCCCCGACCAGCAGGCACAAGCCGCCTGCACCGGTCACCATCAGCGCCATGTACGCACCACGGCGGGCGTCTGCGCGGTGGTGCCAGTAGCCGATCAGCAGGAAGGAGAACAGGCTGGTGAGTTCCCAGAAGAACACCAGCTGAATCAGGTTGCCGGAAATCACCAGGCCAAGCATGGCGCCCATGAAGGCCAGGAAGAAGGCGAAGAAGCGCGGTACCGGGTCTTGCGGTGACATGTAGTAGCGCGCGTACAGCGACACCAGCGTACCGATGCCCAGTACCAGCAGCGAGAACAGCCAGGCGAAGCCGTCCATGCGCAGTACCAGGTTGAGCCCCAGGCTGGGCAGCCACAGGAACTCTTCGCGAATCACACCGCCATGGGCAACCTGGGGGTACAGCAGTGCTACCTGGACGGTACCGACCAGGGCTACGAGCCCGGCAAGAATGGACTCGGCGTTACGTGCGTTGTGCGGCAGCACGGCTGCCAGGCAACTGCCCACGAACGGCAGAAGCAATAGCACTATCAATGACATAGCGGCCTATTCTGGAGAAGTTTGCAAAGATCATACGTGCCGAGGGGGTGATCACCAACACGCAAGCTGTCGCAGAATCCTACAAACAGGCTGTGACAAGCTGTTTTTTTATAACATTTGTTTACAAAGCATAGCTGCTGTTATCGACTTCACAGCTCCGCTTGGCGTTCGCCTTCATTCTGTACATCGCGTGCCTCGATGGTTTCGCGCGGTCGGCGCACTTTGAGCTCGCTCACCACCACCGCGATCACGATCAGCAGGCCACCGAGCAGTGCCACGCCCGGCAGGCGTTCGCCCGCCAGGCGCCCGACGATCCCGGCCCACACTGGCTCACCGGCGTAGATGAGCGTGGCCCGGGTAGGCGAAACCGACTTCTGTGCCCAGTTCATCGCCACCTGGATGACTGCGCTCATGGCGCCCAGGCCTACGGCGCTGCCCAGCAGCAGCCAGGAGAAGTCGGGGATACGCTCCTGGGTTGGCACGATCATCAGAAACGCCAGCAATGATGCGGTCGCCAGTTGCACCACGGTAACCCGGCGTACGTCGACCTGGCCGGCGTAGCGGCTGATCAGGATGATTTCGCCGGCGATGGCGACGGCGCTGACCAAGGTGACCACCTCGCCCTCGCTGAAATGCAGGCTGCCGCCTTCCGGCCCGGCCAACAGCATCAGGCCGATGAACGCCAGGCAAATGCCGATGCTGGGCATCAGGCCAGGCCGTCGGCCCAGCACCAGCCACTGCAAAAGCGGCACGAACGGCACGTACAGCGCAGTGATGAACGCCGATTGGCTGCTGCTGATGGTTTGCAGGCCCATGGTTTGCAAGCCATAGCCGAGCATGATCGATACACCGATGAGCATGCCGGCCTTGAGCTCGGTGAAGGTCAGCCCGGGCAATGCCCGCGCCGAGACCACGCCCACGAACAGTGCGGCTGCAGCAAAGCGCAAGCCGACGAAGAACATCGGGCCGCTGACGGTCATCACGTTGTGCACCAGCAGGAAGGTGCCGCCCCACAACATGGTGATGAAGACCAGCACCAGTTCAGCCTTGCTCAGGCGAAAGGTAACGGTGGGGGTCGGTTTGTTGCTGGCCTGGTTCATGGTCTTGCGCACTCGGAGGGGGCGGCGCACAATCGCCGCAAAGTGGGCAGTATACTGCGCAATCTCGACCAGTGAGCAATATAGTGCACAAAGATTCTGCGCATCGCGCATCGGTGCTTCAACATGTCAGCCTCAATGTGCGCCGCCTGCGCAACGCGGCTGGCATGAGCCAGACGACGTTGGCCGAGCGCTCCGGGGTTAGCCGGCGCATGCTGGTGGCGATCGAGGCGGGGGAAAAGAACGTCAGCCTGACCACGCTGGATTTGATCGCCGAAGCCTTGGGGGTGGCATTCAGTACCTTGATCCAGGCGCCTGATCGGCGTGATCCCGGGCGCATCGAAGAGCTGGCCTGGGCGGGGGAGCATCCGCAGAGCCGGGCAGTGTTGCTTGGCACCAGCCCGGCGCGGCGCGAGGTGGAGCTGTGGGCGTGGACACTGGCGCCGGGGGAGTGCTATTCCAGCGAGGCCGATGCCGAAGGCTGGAGCGAGCAGATTTATGTGGCTGAAGGGCAGCTGACGTTGATCATCGAAGGGGTCGAGCATCGTCTGCTGGTGGGGCAGTTCCATGTGTTTCCCAGCAACTGCCGGTATGCATACCGTAATGATGGGGCGGTGGCGGTGCGGTTCGTGCGTAATGTGGTGATTTGAGCCTGCAAGCTTTGGGGCTGATGCATAGCCCCAAAGCTTTCGAGCCGATCAGCCTTGAAGCAACTCATCGGTCCTCACGACCTTGGCATAGGCAAATGCCAGCGCCGCCATCGCCGAATCATGAACCTGCGCCGCCGCTACCTGCCTGCCGTCGAACGCCAGCGGCAGGGTCGCACAGGCATCGTGCGCCACGGTCACCTCGTAACCCAGGTCGGCCGCAGCCCGGGTGGCGGCATCGATGCACATATGGCTCATGCTGCCGACGATGGTCAGGGCCTCGACGCCATGCCGGTCCAGCGTGTGCTCAAGGTCGGTACCGAGGAAGGCGTTGACCTTGTGCTTGAGCACCACCGGTTCGCCTGCTGCCGGTTCGACCTTGGAGTGGATCGCCGAACCCTGCGAGCCCGGTGCAAAGAAGGGGGCATCGGCGCTGTCGAACTCATGGCGCACATGCACCACCAGGTCGCCGCGCTGGCGTGCGGCTGCCAGCAACCGTGCAGCGTTGTCGGCCGCCTGGTCGGCGCCATCGAGGGTCCATTTGCCGCCCGGGAAATAGTCGTTCTGGATGTCGATGATGATCAGCGCCTGCTTGCTCATGCTGCCTCCTGTGGCAGTAGTCGTTGGTAGGCGTTAGTTATAGGCTGTGTGCACGAATCTGAGGATTGGCGCGAACGACACTATGCGGGCAAAAACTGACATCCCCGCCAGCCTGGACATCGGCCTGCTGCTGTACCCCGGCGTGCAGCGCGCGGCCGTATATGGCCTTGCCGACCTGTTCCTGGTGGCCAACCGGGTTGCAGCCGAACTGGGGGCTGTCGAGCTGCCGCACATTCGTGTCAGCTTCTGGCAGGCCGACGAGGCAGGGCAGTTGCTGCCAGCCCCGGATAGCTCCGCGGCGGCTGCTCCGGGCCTGGGTGTATTGATCATTCCACCCAGCCTGGAGTCGGCCCCGCAAGCCGAGCTGCTTGACCGTCACCGCGCGTCCCTGTGCCAGTTGCACGGGCGCGGTACGGTGCTGGCGTCGGTTTGCATCGGGGTGTTTTTCATTGCCGCCAGTGGGCTACTCGACGGGCGCCCGGCCTGCACCCACTGGAACTATGTGCATGCCCTGGCCCAGCGCTTCCCCAAGGTGCGGGTAGAGGCGCGGCAGCCGTTGCTGGACGACGGCGATATCGTGACCTCGGCAGGGTTGATGGCCTGGACTGACCTGGGCTTGCGCCTGCTGGAGCGATTTCTTGGGGCGACGGTGGCGCGAGAGACCGCTCGCTACCTGGCCGTTGAGCCGACGACAGCCCCCTTGCCCGGGGCGCTGTTCAGTCCGCGCCTGGACCACGGCGACGAGGCCGTGTTGAAGGTGCAACATTGGTTGCAGGGCAATGGCGGGCAGGAGGCTGACCTTGCGGCGATGGCTGCGTGCGCGGGGCTGGAAGCGCGTACGTTCCTGCGGCGCTTTCGTGCCGCCACCGGGATGCGCCCGACCGAGTATTGCCAGCAGGTGAGGGTCGGGCGAGCCTGCCGTTTGCTGGAGTTCACACGGCGCAACGTCGAACAGATTGCCTGGGGTGTCGGGTACCAGGACCCGGGAGCGTTTCGCAAGGTGTTTCAGCGCATTACCGGCCTGACCCCAAGTGACTACCGGCGGCGTTTTGCGGTATCAGGCCAGGGTGCGCATAAACCCCTTGACCTTGACTTTACTTGAGGTTTTACCCTGCTCGGCATCCCGCTGCATGCGTCCGTTACCAGGAGACCGCCGATGTCGGCCAACCCTAATGCCCTTTGGTTCACCCAGATGATCGAATACGAAGTGCCCAGCATGTGCCAGCAAGCATTGGCTCAGGCCTTGGTGGCGCGAAGCGAAGAGCTTGCTGCGCGCTGTGAAGGGCTGCAGGGGGTCAGTGTCCAGGCCAGTGACGATGGCAGCCGGGTGCTGCAATACCTGCAATGGCAATCACGCCAGGCCTGGTCGGTGGCGGCCGTGCACTTCGTCGAGGAGCCCTTCCTTGAGCTGCTGGGGCAGCATCAGGCGCGCGGGGTGCACTTTGCAGCCTACCAGACGCTGCGCAGTCTGGTTCGCGGCGCCGATGGCGGCCTGCATCGTCAGGTGGGCGAGCTTCAGGCATACCAAGGCGCGTAATGCGGGTAGCGGTCCAGTCGGGCACCGATGACCATTTCGCTGATCCATGCTGCCAGGATCGAGCTGTAGGCTTTCTGGCTCTCTTCGCTGGACAGCGCGTGATCGGCCCCGTCGACGATGCGATGGGTGAGCGAATGGGCGCTGACGAATGCCGAGCGGTAGCTCATCAGTGTGCTGTGCGGTACATAGTCGTCCTGTTCGGACTCTACCAGCAAGACGTCCCCTCCGAACTCGGCGCACGCTGCCAGTGCACGGTTGTCAGCCGGGCCAAGCGATTGCTGCCGGTAGGCGTTCAGGCGTTGGCGGTCGAGGGTTTGCTTGGGGGTGTTCCATTCGTCGTCCCAATACATGGCGGGTACCCGCAGGGCCAGCCATTTGACGGACCGTTCGCGGGTCAGCAGCGTTGCCAGGTAGCCGCCATAACTGCTGCCGATGAGGGCGATGGCGCTACTGTCCACGGCTGGATGGCTCAGCAGCCGGTCGTAGGCCACCATCAGGTCATGCAGGTTTTGTTCACGCGTGACTGTCAGGCGTTGGCTTTCGGTCTTTTCGTGCCCGCGAAGGTCGAAGGTCATGCACACGCAGCCCAGTCCGGTGATGTGCCGGGCCCGGGCCAGATCACGCTGCTGGCTTCCGCCCCAACCGTGCACGAAGAGGATGCCCGGCATCTTGCTGCCGGGGCTGACCAGGGTGCCGACAATGCTGTCGTTGTCGACTTGCAGTTCAACGGTTTCACTCTGAACGGCCATGTTCGCGAATCCGTGCAAATTTGCTGAATTGTCCGAGTTCACTGTCGTTTCCTTGGTAGAAGAGGGTGGCATCAGCGGGCAGGTCGGGCGTGCCGAACACTTCGTGGGTGGAGGCACGCACCTGCTGCAATGCCGGGTCATCGGCAAATGCCTGCAGGGCCAGCAGCTCGGCACTGCTGGCACCGCCCAGGCGCCAGGATTGCTCGAGCACACCGCTACGTAGGTGGCCTTGAGGGCTCAGGCCGCGAGCGATGTCGTAGTTGCGCCGTGAGGCGATGAAGCCAGGGAAGTGCTGCTCGGCAGCCTGCTCGTAGGTGATGGCCTGGTTGATCGCCAGACGCAGGTGGTCTTCCAGGGGGAGTTGCAGCAGCGCCTGATAGTCGCCACGTACCACCACAAGGTCGGAGCCGCCATACACCTCGATGCCCTGGTGGTCATGGGTCAGCTGTTGGGTACCGTGATAGCTGCATGTCAGCCCCGCGACGCGCACTTGGCCGACGCTGAAGGTTTTTACGTCATTGAGGTCTTCTTCGAGTACCAGCCCCCACACTGCCAGCGCCTGTTCGTCCATATCGGCCAGCAGGGGTTCCAGTGCGTCTGCAGTGCTGATGACCGCTTGTCCGCGGCCTGCGGTAGCCAGCACCGGCTTGACCCGTAGCGGGCCGTCGAGCAGCAGCAACTGTGCGGCAGTGCGCGCATCAGCTTTGCTGAACACGGTGTAGCCGCGCAGTAGGGCGTCACTCGCTTGTTGGGCGAAGGCGTCAGTCCAGCCCGGTGGGAAGCTGGCCTTGGCCGGCAACGGGTGGGAGATTGCCTTGGTCGCCATGTGGGGGTAGGACACCAGGCCGCCAAACAGGTCCTGTTCGCCAAGAATACCCAGGGCGGCATAGCGCCGGGGGTCGATCAGGGTCTCGGTGGGCACGTAGTAGTAGCCGTCGTTGGCCTTGGCCTGCTGCCTGGGCACATGTGGACAACCCAGCAGGCGGGCGAGGCCGTCGGCAAGCTTGAGGTGCACGGCATGCTCATGCTCGGGCGTATGTTCGCGGGTGTCGAGCAACACCACGCCGGTTTTCGAATGCCAGGCACTGGGCATGGTCATTTGCCTGTGGGCAGTGAGTGTACTGTGTGTGAAGCCGGCACTTTGCGGAAGTTCAGCGGGACTTGATCGGTGGTCCTGAGCGCGTTGTAGGAAGTGTCTGATTGGCGCAAGGCGTGGCGGGCAATCCATGCCGTGTCCTGGTCGTCACGATTGCAGGGTTCTGGCGGCTGTTCCATTATCGGCACATTGGATCAACCGTGATGTAGCCGCAGGAGAGCGCATGAACGTCCAGACCACCCTTGAGCAAAGCGTGCCACAGCGCCTGGCACGCGTGCGCCAGGCCATGGCGGCAGAGGGCATCGATGCCTTGCTGGTACCTTCGGCCGACCCCCACCTTTCCGAATACCTGCCCGGTTACTGGCAGGGGCGTCAGTGGCTCTCGGGTTTCCACGGCTCGGTCGGCACATTGGTGGTCACCCCCGGGTTCGCCGGGCTGTGGGTCGACAGCCGCTACTGGGAGCAGGCCGAGCATGAACTGGCAGACAGCGGCATTGAGCTGATGAAACTGTTGCCGGGCAAACCCGGGGCGTTGGAGTGGCTCGGCGATAATGTAGCGCCCGACGGTAGCGTCGCGGTGGATGGTGCGGTCCTGGCGCTGGCCTCGGCGCGACAACTGGGTGAGCGGCTGAAGACTCGCGGCGCTCGGCTGGTCACCGACAAGGATCTGTTGGGGCAAGTCTGGGATGGGCGCCCGGCGCTGCCGGGTAACCCGGTGTACCAGCATTTACCGCCGCATGCGACGGTGAGCCGAGCGGAAAAACTCGCGCAGTTGCGTCAGGGCATGCTGGCCAAGGGCGCCGACTGGCATTTCATTGCCACCCTTGATGACATCGCATGGCTGTTCAACCTGCGCGGCAGTGATGTCTCCTATAACCCGGTGTTTCTGGCCTTTGCGTTGATCAATGAGAAGCAGGCCATTCTGTTCGTGGGTCAGGACAAGGTGGACGCGCATTTGCGCCAAGTGCTGGCAGTCGACGGCATCGAGGTACGCGACTACAGCGAGGCTGGCAAGGCCTTAGGTGCCGTACCGGCCGGCAGCAGGTTGCTGGTGGACCCGGCACGGGTCACCTGTGGCCTGCTGGAAAACCGTTCGGCAGAGGTCGTGCTGATCGAGGGGATCAATCCCACCACCCTGAGCAAGTCATGCAAAGGTGATGAAGACCTGGTTCACATCCGTCAGGTCATGGAGCAGGACGGTGCTGCCTTGTGCGAATTCTTCACCTGGTTCGAGGCCAGCCTGGGCAATGAGAAAATCACCGAGCTGACGATTGACGAGCAACTGAGCGCAGCGCGTGCCCGGCGCCCGGGTTTCGTATCGCTGAGTTTCTCGACCATTGCTGCCTTCAATGGCAACGGTGCCATGCCGCATTACCGCGCTACCGAGCAGTCGCACGCGGTCATCGAGGGCGACGGGCTTTTGCTAATCGATTCGGGCGGGCAGTACCTGGGTGGCACCACCGACATCACACGCATGGTGCCTGTGGGCAACCCCAGCCACCAGCAGAAGCAGGATTGCACCCGGGTACTCAAGGGCATGATTGCCCTGTCGCGTGCCACCTTTCCGCGTGGGGTGCTGTCGCCGTTGCTCGACGCCATTGCTCGTGCGCCGATCTGGGCAGACCAGGTGGATTACGGCCACGGTACCGGGCATGGGGTAGGCTACTTCATGAATGTGCATGAAGGGCCGCAGGTAATTGCCTACCAGGCGGCACCTGCACCGCAGACGGCGATGCAGGCGGGCATGATCAGCTCGATCGAGCCAGGTACGTATCGCCCGGGGCAATGGGGTGTACGCATCGAGAACCTGGTGGTCAATCGTGAAGCCGGCAAGAGTGCATTTGGCGACTTCCTGAACTTCGAGACGTTGACACTGTGCCCGATCGACACCCGGTGCCTGCTAGCCGAACAGCTGTCAAAAGAAGAGGTGGAGTGGTTGAACCGCTATCACGCCACGGTGCGTGAGCGCCTGGCTCCGTTGCTCAAGGGGGACGCCTTGGCCTGGCTGGAAAGGCGTACCACGTCGCTGTAACAGCGTATGAAAAGGGCAGCTCGTGAGCTGCCCTTTTTCTACTTGCAGATGACGATCATGCTGCGGCTGGTGTAACCCGCCGGGTTGATGCCGAACAAGTAATCGCCGGCTTCTTCATCGCTGTCGCCCGAGCGTGCGATGACCCGATAGCCGCGCGTGCTGCAAGAGCTCGCGGCTTTGCTGTAGCAGTTGTCCCACGAAGAGGAAAGGCCGGAGCAGTTGATATGCAGGCCCTTCTTGCCCCTCTTGACCTCAGTCTTGGCCGTGGCGGCACATCCAGCAATAGCCAAGATGGCCAGGATGAGAAAAATACGTTTCATTCCTGTCCTTAAATGCAGGGCCGATCAGCTGTCGTCTAGCCCTGTCGTTATCGCTTCGGTTCTTCCTGAAATTTCCCCAGCGTCCCTGTTCGGTCCAGTAGATAGCGTAAAGATGATGATTTTGTGACAGCTTAATCAGCGAGACGGGTCGCTACAATCTTTAATCCTGTCTCAAATGAAAATATTTCTCATATCAGTCTGCTGCGACGGCTGGGGCGGGCTCCTTGCGCATGGACAGCGTGGTGCCGACAGAGGCCGTGATGATTGCCAGAATCGCCAGCCATTGGGTAACCGTCAGCACTTCGCCCAGGAAAAGAAGGCCGGACAACGCCCCGAACGCCGGTTCGATGCTCATCAGGGTGCCGAAGGTGCGAGCCGGAATGCGCGTGAGGGCAACCATCTCCAGGCTGTAGGGCAGTGCTGTGGACAGTATCGCCACGCCCAGCGCCATGGGGATGACCGCGGGCGTGAGCAGCGCACTGCCCGCGTGGACAATGCCGATGGGGGCGACGAACAGTGCAGCGACCACCACGCCGAGCGCGGCGCTCTGGATGCCGTGTTCGGCCCCGGCACGCTGCCCGAACAGAATGTACAGGGCCCAGCACACGCCAGCACCCAGCGCGTAAGCAGCACCGGCCGGGTCGAGTGCCTGGCCACTGTGCCCTGCAGGCAGCAACAACAGCAAGCCGGCGATGGCCAGGGCAATCCACAGGAAGTCGATTGGCCGGCGTGAAGAGAAGATCGCAACGGCGAGCGGCCCGGTGAACTCCAGTGCAACGGCAATGCCGATGGGCACCGTTTGCAGCGCCATATAGAAGAGGAAATTCATGCCACCCAGGGCCATGCCATAGATGACCACGTTACGCAGGGTGTTGGCGGTCATGCGTACCCGCCACGGGCGCAATATAAGCAGCATGATGATGCTGGCGAAAATCAGGCGCAGGGCGGTGGTGCCTTGTGCGCCGATAATGGGGAACATGCTTTTGGCCAGTGAGGCACCCGATTGAATCGATGCCATGGCGATAAGCAGCAGCCCAATCGGGAAGAGGGTGGCGGCCAGGCTGCGGGGCTGGGTGTTCATGTCTGTGCGGCGATCCTTGGGCGGGGTGGGTGATGAGCAATATAGTGCGCAATTGATGGGGTGCGTGATAGCCCTGAAGCGCCTTCGGCATAAATATTTCAAAACATTGAAATTAAGGGTTGACCTCCTCAGAGCCGTCCCTATAATGCGCACCACTCCAACGCGGTAGCGAAGCAAAGCTAGCCACCCCGTTGAGTCAAGTGTTTGAAGCTAAACGAGTTTCTCGCAAAAAACTTCAAAATAAACGCTTGACAGGCTCTGAGGAAAGCGTAGAATGCGCGCCTCGGTTGAG
>NZ_JACHYK010000012.1:0-160443 GCF_014192825.1 Pseudomonas sp. OG7
CGACACAGCAGTGCTATGCAGCTGTCTCCAGTAGAGTATGAGAAACGCTATTTCCTGAGCTTGGAGAGTGTCTAGAAAACCAGGGGCGATTCACTGAGCCCGGTCGTGATTGTGTGTCAGATGGGCGATGTGATTGAGTGAAGAGATTTTAGCTTTAATGAGGAGTTTATTTTGTCTGGTAAAGTTTTGAGCCTTCGACTATTGTCGAAGGCTTCTTGGAAGATTACCAGCGTGGTACTTCGATCTTGTAAAAATTCCTTTCGACCTGGATCCGGCGTTTGTCTGACGTCGGGGCATCCTGAATCTGACTCGCAAGCCTCACGAAGTACCTGCATTTAAGCTTTTCAGACTGTTGCTTAATCTCTCGGGTAGCGCGTAAAAAATCTTCATAGCTTCGGGTTGGCTTGGCCATTAAGTCACTGAAACCTGGCAGAGCTTGGGCATCTGCCAGCCTGCCAGGTGGCCATGCTGGCTCGAAGTTCAGAGAGTTCTCCTTAAGGTAAACGGTTAAGAACATTTCCGGTTTCCCCGCACTGTCTGTCCAGCATGGCGGGAAGTCCCCACCCTTGCCTTTGTTGAGTCGGTTCTGAAGAAATTGGACTTGACCCTTTAGGTCAGCATTCGCTTTTTGCAAGGATGCAGGGTTCACCCCTTCTTTCTCAGCTTTTGCGAATGCTTGCGCTTGCTTCACCATCTCCTGAACCTGCTCGGGGGTTGGATCACTCTCGCTGTTCAGGCCAGTTTTGAGTATCTGCTCTACAGCTTTTAACTCACCAATTCGTTTAATGATATCCGTAGGCTGTTGATCCTTTTCAGGGTCTGCTATCAACTTCTTAAGTTGATCGTAAGCCATCAATGTCTCAAGAATGAGCTGTTTGGCCTTGCCGTCTTTGGTGCTGTTGCCTGCGGCTGTCAGCGCCTTATCGATCGCCGCAAGCGTCGTGACTTCTTGTTCCTTTTGAGTCAGCAATACTCTCAACTGACTGGCTTCATCTCGTGCTTTGGACGCATCGACCAGTTTGCTGATCACTTCATCGGGGTTGGGGATCCCCATCCCAGCTAGCCTGGATTTCAGAGCCTGAGTAGCTTCTGCAACAGCACTTTCACGTGTTTTCAGCTCATTGAAGCTATCCAATTGCTGCTGCATCTCACGCTTATCGGCGTTGAGTTTGTAGACTTGATATCCAGTCAACAACAATAGAAGGAACGCAATTACCATCCAGATTTCCGTAATGGAAAGATTGAAAACCTGATCGTTCTTCTGGCTCATCAAGCAGGCCTCGCCTCAGCTACTGCAGAAGGCGCCTCGCCTGCAGCGGGCTCTTCAGGATTAGCAATGACCGACACGGGAGAGACAGGTGGCTGAATTGACTCAATCTTGGCTATGGATTCATTCAGCTGAGCATACGCCTGATCCAGCCTGCGCCCGCTGTGCTCAACCTGTGCGGACACTTCACCATGGGCCTTGTTGCTATCGACGATTGCCTGGATCAGTGGCTTAAGCGAGTCCATCATGCTTACGGCCAGAGCATCGTTTGCTTTCGCACCTTGGTCGATAACACTTCTCAACCCCTTGCCGATTTCAGTGTCGAGCCGTCCTATTGCGGCCACGAGGCCCTCGTTGATTTCGCCGTATTTCTCGGTCAGTTTCGTAATCACATCTTGGTTTGCTTTTGCCGAGTCCTGGTGATCCTGTTGGTAGTCATCAAGCGTATCGAGGAACTCCTTCTGCACTCGCTCAAAGCGATCCAAAACCAAGCCACCCTGGCTGGTAATACTGTCCATCAGGCGTTGCTGGCTATCAACAATGCCGCCAATGGCTGCAAGGTTCTCTTCCAAAGCTTGTGTTTTGGTATTGAGCCCCCGGATGGCAGTGCCCACTGAGCGAGCTGCGTCCTTAACGTCGCCAGCCAAGGTCGTAACGCTGGAACTCACGCCTTCTGTGGCACTTTCTAACGTATCGAGTGCCGGGCTCAGTTTCTTGGCAAAGATGTCATCGGGGAAGAGCGTTTGCTCCAGGCGAGCTGAAGCTTTTGCTCCGAACTCCATCGAATGGCTCTCCATTCGTTCCAGCGTTTGCTCGCTTTTCTGGGCTAGCCCTGAGATCGTGCCAAGCATTTCATCGCTGGCTTTCTTCACATCATTGAGCATCGTTGCGAGGGCTTCATTGCTCCGCTCAGTGGCCTGGGCAAAATAAGAGTCCATCTCAGCGATATTTCGCTTGGACATTTCCGTTATCTGCTCCTGAACGCTCGAAACGGCATCCTTTGATGCAGAAATCACACTGTCGCGGAACATCAAAAAATGCTGATGGGTGTGCTCAAAAACGTGAGCGAGGTTCTCGGAAGCCTTTACGGCCTGGTCATGTACACTTTGTGCTGCATCATCCTGATCTGGCCGAAAACCAACATAGAGCGTCCGCGCAACCATGCCTATGCCCGTACTGACCAATGCGGCTCCGAAACGCATAGCCATGTCGGTCAGATTGTCTCCAATGCTCTGGATGTCAATCAAACAGATGATGATGCTTACGACGGTGAAGAGGAAGCCGAGGTAGTAAATCGAGTCAGCGAATTTAGCGACTGTCAGGTTAGTGTCGTAGTTGTCCCGGACTCTATTCCCGACCCACCAGTAGCCTGCCATGACTGCGATTGGCAGGGCTAGCCCGAACAATAAGGTGCCAACATACAAGCTGAGAACGGCGAATACTACTTTGAAAATCAAAGCAGTAATGAACCAAAATCTTACCGTTCTTACAAGTGCCTTGATATCCATTACAAGCCCTCCATTGGGTTGAATTCATCAAGAGTGGCATGGTTCTCTTCTAGATATTCTGACCAGAAATCAGACCTCATTCTGTAAGGGGCTGCATTAGGCTCGGTTGCTAACATATTAAATGTCACCACGGCACCCTCAAGCGTCTTCGCAGTCGCATTTTGGCCGTAGGGGGTATTCGCAAAATCTTTAAATGCAGGTAGCTTTTGAGTATACATGTTGAACTGGGGCATATTAGCGACCATGTCGCTGTAGATGATCAGATGGCGAGGGCCTTTCACGTTCGCCTCCGCAAAGCCTTTGATTCCCACCAACTGAAGCATTTCAAATATCGGGGAGGTTTTTGCTTTCTGATCCAGCTGGATCTGCTTTATGACGTCATTCAGAGGTTTAGCAAACTTTTGATCATATTCTTTTTCGACAAGCCGCTTGGAGGCGACAAGCTTCATGTCGTCGTTCCATTGCGTTGGCTTACACTTTTCAAAAACAGGTGTGCTTTGATTTTGGTAGTCTTCGCCAAGCAGGAACACAGATACCAAGGCACCTGTAGGAACTTTAGTAAGTACCATTGTCTTGATGCGCTGTGACAGCGCTGCTTTCTGGTTGAAAGGGAATGGTGACGTGTTATCTATGAGCACGACGTAATGCGCTGTAGGCCCTTTGTTAGGGCAAAGGGTAACCCTGTCCTCACCATCTTTTTTGAACACATACCATCCATACCAACTGAGTACACCTAGGAAGGCTATGACTACCAGCCATAGCAGCATGGTGGAGGAAGAGGTTTTTTCATCGTCTTCGAAAAGTGACATAGCGCGTCCTGTCAGGCGTGACTTTCCAGAGGCTGGATTTGGTCAAATTGGCTATTGAATGCGGCTTGAATTTTTTTGCGCGTAGGTTCGAGGACTGCCGTCATCTCATCTAACAGCTGCTGTTGCTCATTGAGGCGCACCTGATCCTCTGCTGTGCTGAAGCATGGCATCTTGTCTTCTCCAAGCTGCACAGGTTCATTGAAGTAGGCGGGGCGAGGACAGTCCGCTGGTCGCTTCAATTCGTTTTCAAACCGGTAGCATTGGATCAAAGACCTGAGCGTATTCTCGACCTTGACGGTATACGCGACCAGTAGCTTCTCGACGACGGTTTTGTCGTTCATATAGCTTTTGTAGCGGAGTACCCTTTCTTCTGCGTTTTTTATATCTTTTTCGAGGAGGTCGAGCTTCCTTGACTTTTCATCCTCAAGTTTTTTTCTAATCTCGGTCAGCGCTCGGGTATTCGCCAGAAAAGCGTCCTTGTAAGCCTTGAAAACCTTGGCGTAGCCTGGGTAGGTATCCGTCCAGTAATAAGCATGCCAGACCGCCACACCGCCAAACACCATGGTGACCAGCAACAGCATGATTGACGGGAAGTCCACGAAAGGGTTGACCCCGCTTGTAAACGCTTCGGTCAGCATCGAAATTGGGGTTGCCTCGTCATCCTCGATCACCCCAAGGATGTAACGGTAGTACGCTACAAGGAGTCCGATAGCGCTGGTGGCCAGCAACCCGGTGGCCCCTGCCACCCAGCCCCAAACACGGCGAAACAGCTTCACATGGTTAATGTTGGTCAGCACTCTGCCTGCAAAGAAGCAATACGCTACGTTAGCGATGGAGAAGAGTAGGGCCAAAGCGAAGCCGCCCATCAATCCATCAGCCAAGCCACTCGCGAACCAGAAGGCATTGAGCACCCCTTCGATCGCAACAGCGATGATCAGAATCGCCCATCTTCGGCTACGTGCATTGCGATTGGGTAAATTGGCATCAGTCTCAGGCAGCTTGTTTTTCGTCCTGAAGTTATCCAATTGCCCCTTGCGGGCTATCAATTGCTGATTGGTGACCCTCAGCTTTGTGGCATGAGTGGAAAGCAGCTTATCGGTCTCGCGAACGAACTCATCACCTAGCTGTGCCATCCGATTGGCATCTCGCGTTAGCTGGACTTTGTCAAGGCTTCGCTGAATGAGCACTTTTCGGTGAACACCGTACTTGAAACCCATCGAGCGCATATTGCCAAGCTCAGCGAGGATGTTTAGCTCAATCGGGCTAGGTTGTACCGCATCGGGGGCAGGTACTCTCCCTGCTCCGTGCTCATGCGCTTTAGCCACGATGTCAAATCGTTCCCGAAGCGCAGCCTCATCGATCGTGGGGAGCAGGGGTTCAACGGATTCGTCAGGCCGGCTCGCAAAGAAATTTGCGATGCCTGCAAAAAATTGCTTTAGGAGCTTCATTACGTGAGATCCATGAGTTTATTTTGAGTTGCTTCCTGAAATTCCACGCATTTCAGCAATGCATCCCTGCCATTTCGCCTCGGTAGAGGCGCAGCACGGCCAATGAGGCGTACCAGCAACGAACCTGAGCGTTGGATGCTGTGATTTTGGCTTGAATGATGACAATGGGCCATTAGCTTGGCAAGACTGATATCAGCGTGATTCGGCGTTCAATGGTCTAGTATTTCCTGGATTGCATGCGATGCGTGCAGATCTCTAAGCACGGCGCTGCTGGTCGGGTCTGCCCTATTACAACGAACGATTTTGAGATTCACAGCGCATCTCGCACTAGTCACGTGGAGAATATTTGTACTCTAGTGATAGTGATGAGGCTCCAAAAGCCAAATACTGTCGTCGATCGCTTCTGGAAATCTTCACTAGGGGCTGAGGCCAAGCTACGCAGCGGGCATATGAAATTGCAGAGCTGCTGTGCCAGGTAAGTCATGCAATACGGTTTGCATGGAGGCTTACGCTGTGCTCAATGCACGGCCCAGTCGATTCAGCGGCCTTCGCTGATTACTCCAGGTCATTGTAATGCTGGTAGCCGAAGCCTTAAGCGAGGAGATCTTGGGCAAACGCCAGGGAGATTCTCGCGGGGCCACGCAGTGATTTACGGAGCTGCTTGGCCATGCTCTTGAAGCCACGGTTGCTAATGAGGTCGCCGGGGAGGACAGGGATCTGCATGCAAATCTCCAGTCGCCAGGATGTCGGCTGCCCGCTGGCTCGATGAGATCCGTGCTAGGAGAAAGAGGGTTGCGTCCTGTGGCTAAGCCTTCGCGAGCCGACCGTTTGATCCAGGAGTAGATCAGGGGACAAGCAACCTACCATGCGCATTTCAAGAATCTCCAGACGCCACCTTTCTGGGGGCGAGACACTGTAGTGGCCATTCGCTAGAATTGCCCCAACAACTCAGGTCTAAATGACGCTGAGGGTAAGGATGACCCGTAATCAAACGACAGGAGCAGTCATGACAGCTGTTGCTTCTCGAAACCTTCCGCTGCCCGTCCTGCTGGCAGGCGCCACGTCTGACGAACTCAATGTGCTGGCGGATCTCATTACCGATAACGGTAAGGGCAGAGTGGCCTTGGACAGCAAGGTCAAGGCCACCATCATGACGTATCGCTCAAGAGGGAAGCTGCAAACCATTCCCGATGTCCTAGATGCCGAGATCCGTGCATTCGGGAGCAACACCATCGCCAGTATCTTTAGGTCAGGCAGCGTGGAATACCACGAGTTAGCCACCGACGTGGCGAAGAAGTTGGATGGAAAGCCTGAGGCGTCCCACGACTTATTTGATATTGAAGGCATGATCATTGATCGGGCAGTCAACAAGTACATGCGTGAGAAGACCTTTTCGGATTACGCAGCGATGATGGCTCAGGTAGCGCAGGTCGTGAAGGTGCTGGTATCCGGCGCAAGTGGCCTGGGCGGATTTGTAGCAAGTGGTGGTGCAGCGGCTATTGCTGGCGCGGTCGGTGGCCGGCTCGCCAGCTTGGTTGCTCCGCCACTGGCGGTGGCCACAGCAGGCGCAACACTCTATCAGGTGGCGTCCCCAGCGTTTCGAATTACCGTCCCCGCCGTACTCCAAATCGCACGGATCCGCAGATCACGCTACGAAGCCGATTTTGACGCTTACCAGGAGAACCTTCGCTCATGTCTGTAAATCCTGATCCACTGATTCGGTCGCTGCCTGATAGGCCAGAAGTGTTGGAGAAAATTCGCGTGGGGCTCTACAACCTCTGCGGGGGTGTCGTTCGCCATGCTGCTGGCACTGGGAAGGGTGGCCAGATCGTGGGTCACCTCGTGTTCCCGAATGACGGCGAAGAGGTCAAAAAACGTCTTGATCAGCTTCAATCCACTCTTTCACAAGGATTAGGGTCACTTGAGTCTGGCATGGGCCAGATGAAAGATAGTATGGACATGCTCCAAGGACTGCAGTCAGCCAACTTGGTCATGTCGGGTCTTAATCTGGCGGTCACGACGGCAGGGTTCATCATCGTCTGCAAGAAGCTCGATGGCATCAGTGATCAGATCGAGGCCCAGTCACGTGGCATCGCTCAGTTGGTGCAAATGGTGAGCGAGATCCAGGATCGTAATCTGCTGCAAGACGAGGCGGAATTTAGATCACTGGCAGTCTCGGCCAAGCAATTCTGCGAGTTGGGTGACGTCCAGCAACTCAAAGGTCTGATCAGGCCGCTGCTTAAGGAATACCAGTTCACCAAGCTTGTACTGGAAAGGCATGCCCTTATCCCGGAGAGCAGCATCGGACGTCTGGGGGAAATCAAACTGCTCCAGGATCGCCTGGTCAACCTTGGACTCATGTTGTCTCACGTCCAGATGAAGTCCGGTGCCATAAAACACAGTCGAGAGAGTGTTATGCAGCTCGACAGTGACCTGACGGCGCTCAATGCTAGGCGAGTGGACGTCTTGATCAACGATCGAGCGGTAGCATCAAGAATTTCGCATCCACAGTTTGCTGATCTGACTGGTTTCCTGCGGCGCGGAAAACAGGTGCTGCCTGCGCTGAGCTATCAAGCCGATGTAATCGAGTTGGAGATGCGACACCCTGGCTTGCTGGAGCAAGTATCAGAGGCCAAAGAGATTATGCTGGTCGCCGCCTGAGCGCAGCACTCAAGCAGCTGTTAGCGGACATGGCAGTGGTGTCGGTGCCGACAAGGATGCCGCTCCATCAGGATCCGCTCGCAGCAGCTTCATTGCCGGTTTTCGTTCCGCTAAAAGGCCCAACTAAATAGTCAGCCGAAGCGTCAGTGATCGTCGAACTGCCCATTGCTGGTCAAGTGGTCACGGTGAAATCGTCAACCTCAGGCCCAGAGGGCCACGCACAATTTCTTCAAGCTATCGCTCAATGACCCGCACCGATGTGATCTGGCTGGCCCCCGAGTCGATGTACGAGGGGGAGCCGCAATGATGAGCTTGAAACAATCGGCGCACATGAATGGGCATGAACCGTATACCTATTTCAGAAATGAATGGGCCGGGTTGGAACGTTTATCCCTGAGAGCTCCCCTCCGCCTCGTTAGCAGTGGGGGATGGAATCGATTCAATAGCCTTGCGCAAACTGGTGGTCAGTTGCTCAAGAAGACTGACAATCTCCGAAACGTCATCACTGCTGACCACAATACGCTGACCCGCTCGATAACGGCTGTCCCCGCTCTTTTTTACGTAGTCCTCGTCGACGATGCCCTGGGTGTGGGCCAGCAGATGGCGCTGTTGGAACAAGATTGTCAGCCGTTCAAGGCGCTCGATTGGTAGGAGCTGCTCATAGCGGGTGCCGATTGCGTCAGCCCAGAGCTGGCTACCTTCAACAAGATTCTGGAAAGCATTTCGCCTCACTCGGTGTCCAAGCTTGAGCGAGCCATGGAGTGCTTCCATCACACGTTGGAAGGCGGTCACTGCATTCTGCAGGCAATTTTCAATGAGCAGGCGAGTGGTGTACTCCGCTGCATCACGGTCGGGAATGGCTGACTTGACGACATCCAGTTGCTCAATGGTCTTCTTGATCCCACTGATACTTTGCTCAAACTGGTGGTCTGCGGCATTGTGACCACACGCAGGGCAGAAGTAGGCGGAGCCAATCACGCCATATCTGCATTGGCACTGTGTGCAGGTGATTTTGAGGCGCATGGGCTCCAATGCCAGGAATGGCATCGGTACCTGCTGCGGTTTGCTGTTGACTGACATCGTCATGGAGATGAATCCGTGGGAGCGATGCCGGGCATTCCAGGATTGCGCGTCTGCGCGCATTCCAGTGGATATGGCACTTCTCACCTGATGGATAGCCATTTCGCGTGCGTGAGCTAACTGCTCCTGCGTCCACCACTTCTTCGAGTCCGCAGCATGAGCGCAGTTGGGACAGAACACCTCCTCATCCCGAACGATCTGGCGCCAGTCCTCCATGTGGATCTTGAATTGGAACAGGCATCCCTCGGAAGGACACTCACGATCAAAATAGCCTTCTTCGTCAGTGCCGATCTCTACGCGCTGCCCCTGCCCACTGAGCTGATTCAGAGCTTTGATGGTGTTCTTAAACACGTTGATCTCCTTCGTTGAAGAGTTAGCAGTGAGCGACTGTGAGTTTAGCATTCGACTGCCCCGGGCCTTGTGGCAGCTGCAATCAACATTGTTGCGAGGATTTGCTCCTATTCCAGAGCGGGCTTCCCAATGGTGATGGGTGAGCTGAGCCAGTGACTGGCGTGTGTTCGCCCAAGCTTTCCTGGAGAAGATTGAGTGCGCTGTGAGCGCGTGCAGAGTTCGCTATGTGAAAGACACTAAACTGGTCAGATGCGTATGGGAGCACGCCGATGAAGAAGGAAATTTTCGCGATTCTAGATCCAGGCAACCCCCTGATGACCCAGGCGATCGATGCGCTCAAGCGGTATCACGAGGCGCAAGCAGCAGGCCTGTTTGGCGTAGAAGTTGAGCGCTTGCGACTGGAAGCTGAGGGAATGTTCCAGGCGGTCTCGGAGTTTCAGTTTCGAATGCTAGGGCACCGGCATGACACGCTGCATTAGATCGCAGTGTCCAGGCAGGGAAGGGGATGGATCAGGTTGAGCGGGCGGGGTGCGTGCTGGATGGGTATTTGGTGACAAAGTGAAAGCGGTTGTTTGGCTGAGGGGGGCCAGGGTGAATTGGTGGATGCTTTGTGGTGGAGGTAAAGGGTGGAGAGGTAGACAGAATAAGTCGTTATAGAATTTTGCTAAATTGAACAATGGTTATAGGTTTGGCTGGCTGCTATTTCTGAATACCCTAAGGGCAACGGATGCGACGTCCTCGGGTTCGGTTTAGATAGAATTTGTTCAGATACTCATAGGAATAGCTTTGCGTGGTGACAACTACGTAGTTTTCCGGGAGGCGGTAGCGTAGACCAAAATGAATCTTATGAGTGCCCTGAGGAACGACAATCCATACGGGGTGCTGGAGATCATGCTGCGAGTAATAATTGGAGATTGTCTGTAACGAGTGAGTTGCTACAGGGTTGAATTCTATGATTTGGCCATTTTCCTCAATGGTAAAGCCGGGGCGATTACTATGTGGAATAATCGTCTCTTGGGTAGACTTAGGGACGACTTTCCTTAAATAGGTTAAAATTCTTTTCTCCATGACCAGTGGGCAGGCGATGGTGCGCCAGGCAAAATGAGAAAGCATTGGCTGAAAATTAAAATTATATTTCGCAATCGGTTTACTTGTCCATTTGGTCGGAAAGTGCGGAGGCGCCAGTGGGTACTTGGGTGTCCGGCAAAATGGTGAGGAGCATTGGAAGTGATCGCCATGTATGTCGAGCGGGTATAGGCAATCCCTGCAGCAATAGATGAATTGATCCCGTCTGTAGCTCGGTATTCGTGTGTAAAATATAGATCTAAAGTCATCAGGGTATAGATCGTTGGGCAGAAGAAGTCCAGGGAATCCGAATCTTACTTCGTGTTCTCGGAAGCTGGCGGGCCGACCCTTTCCAGTAGTTCGCTCCAATGCTTCGGAGATCAGAGAGTCTCTTAGGGTCAACGAGTCCTCCGACATGTCAACGAGAATCGTGTCGCAAAGTATTGTGGGCATGCCCTTCTGCATCAATGCCCCTTTATAGAGCATCGATACCTTCCGGGGTAGCCAAGTTTCAATGGCCACTGGTAGAAGGTCGCGTAACTCGGCGGCTTGACGAGGAAGCACGCTTTCATCAAATCGCCACAGTAGAATAGAGGCTTCGTCAAGCAGTTGCATTTGTTGTTCAGTATCAGAGTAAGCCAAGGCAGCTCTCGATAAAAGCGATAGTATTTCTTCTTTAAAACCCCAGTGTATGCGGCTAGACATTGGCGGCTCCCAAGCTAGGTGCTGCTGATAAGGTACCTAGACATTAGTAGACTGCCTTTCAATAGCGCGCAAGGGATGCGGGGATTTTTTTATATCAATATAAGTATAAATGTAAAGTGTAAGTTCTGCGGTTTGGCGCTTTTGCTGGGTGGGGGCGTTGCTCGATACACGGAGATGAGAAGCTTAGAGTCGGTGGTCGTTTGAATAGGGGTTAAATATCACCTTTGATATGGTTTAATGCGTCCATGTATTTTCTGTTTTGATCTGCCTGGTTGGAAATAACAACTTCTAGGCGTTCTATTTCTGTCCGCAATTTAGCTATGGTTATTGCTTGCGCACGTGATGTGGGTGTAAGGTGACTGTCTAAAATAGTGTGGGCGTATGCGCCAAGCTCTAATGTCTTCAGTCTAGTGATCTCTGCTTTGAGTGAAGCATTCTCTGCTATAAGTTCTTTCTTGGTTAATTTGCGACCGCTAGGTGTTTTGACTGCCGCTGTGCTGGTGTAAATAGTCGATAATTCTTCATTTAGCTCGGTGATGAGATTTACAATTTCGGCTTGCCTTCGAGTGCTAATAATACTTGGGCTTAGTCCACAGTCCAAAGCTATTCTTCTCGCGATAAGTATCCGGTCGGTTGGAGGTAATTTGGAATTGCCGCTCTCGATCTTTGACTTGATTAATTGGTAATGTTTGATTGTGGAGGAATATAAGAGTTGGGTGGTTTCAGTTTTTGCCCAAGACGGGATTTCTGCAGGTGCAGGGGTTTGGGCTTTCTTGAACTGATCTAATGTAATAGGCAATTTATTTCTCTACCCGTCGAATAATCTGTTCGGCAATGTCTGAGCAAATCTTCCCGACTGCTTTTATAGGGTGGGTGCGTCCAATTTCAGAGTGTGCAAGAGCAGTGCGGATCAAATTTTCTTTCTGAATTGAATTTCCCATGTTGTTGGGGCATCCAGTGCAGCGTTCAGCAGTAGACTCACCATCTATATCCGGAAGTCCCGTAAACTGGTTGTGGCATCTTGCCTCATGTTTAGAGTCGCAGAAAAGAACGCAGAATCCCCACTCAAATGCTGTGAACCGCTCGACCTGAGATACTATATTCCAATAATGCTTTTCGGGGTTGCTGGGATGTGCGAAATTAATTTTTTCAATCATGTTTTTGATTCGATGATATGCCGGCCCCCAGAAGCGCATCTCTAATTTTCCGGCAGCAGTTTTACCGATCAGTTCGTATAAATAGTCTTTTTCGAGCATGGTCTGGACTGCCGGCGACAGCTTCCACCTCTCGTAGATCAAAGTTGAGTACCCTGAGCTATGGACGAAATGCTCACGTAAGCGTTCATGAATGTCTTCATCGAACCTGCGCAGGGCGAATTCGGCAAATGTATGTCTGAATTGATGAGTGCTCAGTCTGGGATGGATGTTGTGTGCCTCTGGTATCACGGGCAGCACATCGGATTGATAAAAGCTATTTAGTCGCTTGTTGAGTGTCAAATTTTCATTAGCTGCGATTGCGGACGGGTTAAATGTATTCTCCATAACCTGCCGTGCGTAGCCACTGTCGTGGAGACTGTGTTGTAACGGTATTGGGAACTTGTCTGAGTCGATAAAGCTTAAGTTCCAGAGAGTTTCGGCTGCTTTCGAAGATAGCTCCGGCAATGGGCGATAGACCTTGATACCATCAAGTGACTTGTCTAGCGCCTGCCTGACTAATAGTGAGCCATTTTTTCGGCGACGGTCATTTGAAACGGTGGAGAGCAGTTCATGGCTGCGGTGTCCGGTCTGGATGAAAATAATATTCAAGCACGCTCCAATTAAGCGGCGACGAAAAAAACGAAACTCTTGTAGATTCTTCCATGGTAATTGGATCGTGTGCTCAACACCCTGAATTTTAAGCTGCTCCTTGAGTCGGTATGGATCCATGTGGGTTAGGTAACTGGCCTGGATAATGTCAAACCGCCGGTTTTTTGAAATGAACCATAGCTTCATGGAAGTGGGCCTTAATCGCCAGGCTGAATAGAAGGCCATTGCAACCTTTGATTCTTCTGACTCCAGGGTTGATATGGCCTGGCTTAATAATACAGAAGCAACTCCAAGCGGGAGTGGTGGATGGCTTTTCCCTCTCGCCCACTCTTCTGGTGTGAGCCCCAAATCGTCAAGCAGCGGTTGCATGAGTGCCGATTTTATTGTTTTCGTGACAGGGAAGCTCAAACTATCATGAGTCTTTCCCTTGAGATGCCCAGAGTGGGATAGATTGAGGAGTACTGTGTAATCAGTCAGTCGTTGTTTCGAATAAACAGGTGAAGAAAATCTCTCTGTGATTTCGCGCCTGATCATTAAGCTTTGAAGGCAAGCTGAAAGCTCTTTTTCCGTCCAGTTCCAGAGCGACTTTCGTGGATGATTATTCTCCCAGTATTCGCATATCTGCCCCAATGCTACGCAGCAGTCTTTCGCCCATTTAATCGATTTCACCAGTATGGGCTCGCCCTTTTCCCTGGTTAGTATCTCGGGTGCTAGTAGTAATGTCTCTTGAGCCCAAATTCGTTTGGCGTTATCACATGAAAACTCGAAAGAAAGTTCGACGGGGTTTTCTCGGGATGAGTCTCGAATGGCAAACGCGTGGTCTCCAAGCCGATTTGTATGCCGTTTCCCCGCTTCACCGGTTGATTTCATTTCCTTCTCTCATATTATGACTGAAGGTAGGTCATATTCTTTCAGTATTTGTTTTCCGTCAGCGATTGTCCGCTGATCAAAATTCTTGAGAACAAGCTTAGCATAGCAAAGCTGAAGAAGAATGGAGTGGGCACGCTCTAGGCTTTTAGAATTCTTTAGTTCTGACTGGCAAGTGCTTATGAAAGATAGGATCATGGCGGCGACAATAGGACATATAATGATAATGCGCTCTGCAGCTTGCGGTTTAGACAGCCAACCAAACGGTACGCAGTTGAAACCTTTCGCCTCGGCAATATCTGTCATGCGGTTGAAGTCTTCAATGTCATTGTTTTTGAACAGTTCCGTGCCCCATCCAAGCAGATCATCTATCTCACTCAGAGAGACAATCGTAGTATTCTGCATGTAGGAGGCTACCTTGCGCGCGTCAGATTCTTGCAGTCTGCCTACCTGGTCTACAAAAGTTTTCCTCTGTCCAATTCTATGAGCTGTCTGGCTACGGTTTTGATAGACTTCCTGATGCACGTTAATACTGTGCGCGCTCGCATCAGCAGCTGCCTCCGCTCTTGCTCGATGATCAAAGGCAGAAGGGAGTATCGGTTGCTCTGGATCTACAATTGCCCGAGACTGAGCGATCACATTAGCGCTCAGGCGATAAGTCAACGGCTCGCTAGACGGGCCTACCTGCTCAAGCCCCAACTGAATTCGTTGATCAGCTACCCGGTGTGCCGCAGTATTCTCATCGACTAAAAGCTTGAAGTATTCTTGAAACAGTTTGGCTTTTGGGTAGAGTGTGCATATTTCCTCATACAGGTTTGTGCCAGGGGTGCAGGCGAAAACAATCGGCCTGTACGTTATTGATGAATGTGATTGTCTTCTGGCGAACGGATTTTCAAACTGGAAGAATGGCGGGGTGTTCGAGTTAATTAGATCAGGATTGATAGCGTCGGTGCCTTCTGTGATATCTGCACTGTTTCTCGCTTTTGGAAGGTTTAAAAAACTTTCTTCGAGGCTCGTTCTTAGCTCTAAGAAATACTCAAGTATTTTATAATTAATCGTCTTTCGTTTGTGGGATGTTGATTCTCGCTGGTATTCATTGGATCTCATTTTTAAGAAGGATACAGTTGCATGGGTTGGGGTGATCTCAATGTCTTCAAGTCTTAAGTGCTTTTGTCCGCTTTGTTGTATGCGATCAACCGCTAAGAACCAGCGCATACAAATTTCTTCTGCCTCGCATGGGCTTAGAAGGCTACGGATATCGAGTTGCTCGAACGTGATGTATTGGTTGTCCGTCCTAAGTTTATCTGTAAATCTTATTGAGCCAACTTCACGTACGCATGTCTTGAGCTTTTTATAAAGATCCTCCAAGGTGTCGGGAGAGCCTGCGCTGATGAAATAGTCCTTGAAAATTTGATTGGAGAGCAGCAGGCGCTCGATCAATGTGGCGTCACGCGAGGCAACTATAGCGTTGAAGATTTCGTTATAATCGTCCCAGTTAGGCTCGCGAAAATGCCAATCTATGTCAGGTGCTGAGGACGACTTAGAAATTTTCAGGCGTTCTGCAACTCGTCGGTTCGAAACGATAATGCTTCGGTGTCTTTTAAATACCGTCAAAAATCCTGCGCAGAAACGTATTAGTGAGTCAAGTAGATCGCGATCGTCAAATTCCTTCCCGTCTACAAGTTCCGACATGGCAGGCGCGGTGCCATCCAGCATAGCATTTCTGGGAATGCTAGGTTTATGATCGAGCACTGCCAAGATAAAGACTCTGTCATTGACATGTAATGTTTTAAACCATGGTTGGCTTATAGTCCATGCCAGTACAAAGCTCATGTGGCCGAGTATTGTTCGTATACTGGATTGAGCATTGCCTTGATCGCTCAAGTGCTGGCTGTAGATTTGTAGAATGTTTTTCGGTATCGACTGAGGAGTGTGGTAGTTGGCTGATATGAACGATATGAGCTGAGGAATTGAGGTGGCAAATTTGTATAGGTTGAAGAGGCGCGATGCTGTATGCACCTTCAGGAATTTTATCATGCACTGAAGAAGAGCGCAGCCATGTAGCTTCTCAGGGATAGATATTGTTTTGCGGACTGTTGTTTTGTATATGCCTTTGTAGGCCACATTTGCTATATGTGGGTCGTCTTGTTCATGCTCCGAATACGCACTTTCAGTGGTTGTGTTATTCACTGTGGCTGTCCTTTATGCTGAATGCCTGGCGCAGAGGATCAATGTTATGCATTACAGCATAGAAGTCAGTGTATTGTTTGGTCGTTTTGGGGTCTGTATGACCTAGCTGACTAGGAAGATAGCTGTATGGGTCAAATCCATTTTGATAAGCATAGGTGACTAAATTTGTGGCGTATGTATGGCGCAAGCAGTGAAAAGTTAAGTTTTTTATTGATTTCCAGCTAATTGTGTACGGTGCGTCATCTTGCGCGCTCAGCTCTTCATAACAAGACTTTAATTTAGAGAGGCTTGTTTTCTTGGCTTGATCGAATAATCTACTTGCAAAAGATGGGCTTAGGCATTTTCCATCCTGAGCGCAGATTAATTGGTCTCCAGGAATGCCGTGGCGATGCGTTTCGATAAACTTAGAAATTCTTTGTACTAAATCTGGCGAGATATCGACCTCGCGAATTTTATTGCGCTTTCCGATAATCGACACTGAGAAAGCCAGTTTTCTTCGCTTTTTTATTAGAGAGAGAAGGGGATTCAGTTCGCTGAGCTTCAGATTTCTTTCGCTGGTCACTTCAGCCGATCTGAGGCCTAATTGTTTGCCCAAGCAGAGAATAAGTTCGTTTCGGTCTCTCAGAAAACCCACCGAAGGTGAAGCATGTTCAAGTAATACTTCAAATAGTGGGTCGTTGATGTATTTTTTTCGCAGTCTAAAATTTTTGGAAGGGGGAGCTGCACCCTGTATTTCGAGGAATGCTTCATTATAATATCTAAAGCTATAGTCAAAGAATTTATCGGTAAGTCCAATTTCAGATACTTTTGTATACATTCCTTTGATGCTAGAGCAATGCCTCGAAATACTTCGCTCTGAAAGTTGATATTTCTTAATTAGGGTTGTTTCGATGTAACCGGACATTTGGTCGTCAGTGACCTCGTCCCAAGGGAGATGAGCAATTTCTAGCGATTCAAAGTAGCGTTTAAGATCGCTTGCTATCGCTTTCAACGTGATTTCTGGCACTGACTTTGCCAATTGAAGGAGGTGGAACGTGGGGACGAAAACTACCGAGTCATTCGAGAGCGGGCCATCACGAACGATCATGACAGCATTGATCTTGCGGCCTTGCCACCGCACCCCAGGAACGACCGACACCTGCATCGCCTAGCCCTCGCACGAGGTTCCCACCTTCGATGGAGGCTAGCAGTGATCTTGGGGCTGTCAACAGATCAGAAAAAAAGCGACCGCAGGTAAATAAACCTCGCCGATGCTCGGTACAAGGTTGTGCAGGTCAGCCTCGGCACGTTTGTACACCTCGTCATGCTGCGAGCACTGCTTGCGCCCGCCGTCCTGCCAGCACTGGCGCTGATGGCCGATCTGCCAGGCGGGCACGATGTGCTCCCACTCGATACGTGACGCGCGCTGGGCGTTCTTGCGCGGGGCATAGCCGCAGGACGCCAGGTCGACCTTGTTGCCTTTGTATTTGCAGCCGCAATAAAACTCGGTCGATTGCGGCGCATACAGCTTCCAGGCGACCTTCTTGGCCTCCTGAAAGGTGCGTGGGGCATCGGCTTGGGCTAGTGAAGCGGTCAGTAACAGGCAGGCTGCGGCAAAAAACGAAACTCTCATGCGGGGTCAGTCTTCCTTCGGTACGGTCCAGAAAACCTGTACGCCGCCATCGTCGCGGTGAGCGAGGGTTACGTTGTCGTTTTCTGCGATCTCCTCCAGCAAGGTTTCCCAGTCTTCCGGGCTTTCCTGTTCCAGGCGGAAGATCAGCGCCGCTCGGCTGCGCTGGGCGGTAGGGCTGTTGATGATCTTTTGGATGCGTACACCCAGCTGTTCATAGCTGCTCGGGGTGGCGGAGGCGGTGCTGGACACAGGCATTTCCTTGTTCTGCTGTATGCACATACAGTATTTCACTGTAAGTAAATTCGCAACAGCTTGTCGGGGGGAAATCCTTTCTTGGCCAGTCATGGCTATGACGTCAGGTAAAGCGTTCGAAACGGTAAGGCGCTGGGTCTATCAGTGGAGTTGCCTGGGACACCAGGTCTGCTGCCAGCTGGCCGGCCGCAGGCGAGGTGCCGAAGCCATGCCCGGAAAAACCGGTGGCCAGGGTCAGGCCCGGAAGACTGGCCACCGGGCCGATCACCGGGTTGGAGTCGGGGGTGACGTCGATGGTCCCGGCCCAGGCGCTGGCGATACGTGCCTGTTCGAACACGGGCCAGGCCGCCTTGAGGTTGCGCATGGCTTCCTCGTTGAGTGCCGGGTTGGCGAGCGGGTCTTGCACCCGTACGCGCTCGAAGGGGCTGACATCGGTGGCTTTCCAGCGCCGGGCCAGGGCCAGATCCTTGAAGAAGTGCTTGCCAAAGCTGATGCGCAGGAAGTCCCGCTGGGCACGCAACTGGGGCAGGTAACGCTTGCCCAGCAGCAAGTGGTCCAGGGTCAGGAAGGCATCCAGCGCGCCGCGCTGGGTGATGATGTAGCCGCCGTCTTTGTGCTTGCGGAAAGAAAAGTCCGGTGCACCGACGGCGATGTCGGTGGGCCCGTCCATGGGCTCGGTGCGCAGCACGGAGCAGGTCAGCGGCAAGGTTGGCAGGTTGATGCCAAGGTTGCCGAGGAACTTGCGTGACCACAGACCGCCGGCCAGCAACACCTGATCGCAGCGAATCTCGCCCTGTTCGGTGACCACGCCGCTGACTCGGCCAGCAGCGGTGACCAGGGTGCGCACTGCGCAGTTCTCTACCACCACCGCGCCCTTGGCCATTGCCGCACGGGCAATGGCGCTGGCGGCCAGGGTGGGTTCGGCGCGTGCGTCCGACGGGGTAAAGATGCCGCCCGCCCAGTCTGCCCGGCCACCCGGCACCATCTGGGCTATTTCATGCGCGCTCAGCAAGCGCGAGTCCAGGCCCAGTGCTTCGACGCTTTTCAGCCAGCCTTCATGCATGCCCATCTGCGTGTCGTTGCGGCCGATGAACATGATACCGGCCTGGCGATAGCCGACGTCGCTGCCCACACGTGCCGGCATTTCGGCCCACAACTGGTCGGCCGCCAGCGCCAGGGGGATGTCGTGGGCGTGGCGGTTGGTCTTGCGTACCCAGCCCAGATTGCGGGACGACTGTTCGCCAGCGATGCGCCCCTTTTCCAGCACCACCACCGGGATGTTGCGTTCGGCAAGGGTCAATGCGGCGGTGAGGCCGATGATGCCGCCGCCGATGATGACCACGGTGGTGGCGTCGGGATGACGGGCGCTGGTTTGCACAGGGGCGATCGTGGGAGACATGGCTTTACTCGATGCAGGTCAGACAGGGGAAGTGCTCAGGGGCAGTCAGAGCCTTTACTGGCCAAGGCGGATCATGGTCACGTGTGCTTGCCCTGCGCCGCGATAGGCCGTGACTTCCAGTTCGACCTTGTACACGGTCGAGCCGAGAGGCGGGCAGGTGACCGTGGTGGCCGGGTCGATACCTCGGAACTTCTCACCGATCACGTCCATTACCCGTGGCACATCGGCAGGGTCCTGGATGAACACGCGTGAGTTGATGACGTCGGCCAGGCTGGCGTCGACCGCCGCCAGGGCGGTTTCGATGTTGGCGAACACCTGGTGGGTCTGCTCGATCACATCCTCCGGGATGACCTGGGTCTGCGGGTTGCGCCCGGCGGTGTTGGAGACGTGAATCCAGTTGTCTACCGCCACCAAGCGGGAGTAGCTGGCCATGTTTTCGAACCTGGAGCCGGTTTTCAGTTTGGTGATCTGTGTCATGGGCTTTGCCTTGTTATCGGGTAGTGGGGGGATCAGCTGAGAACGGGGGTTTCCCAGAGGTTGAGCTTTACGCCAATGCCTTGTTCGAGCGCCTTGCGGTACACCACGGTGCCCCAGGCCACGTCCTCGACGGGCATGCCGCCCACCGACATCAGGATGATTTCGTCGTCGTGCAGGCGCCCTGGTGCATCGCCGCAGATGATCTTGCCGATGTCCTCCACTTGCTCGGCGGCCAGCTTGCCTTCGGCAATCATGTCCATGAAGCGCACGCCAACCAGCGGTACGTGGTTGTGTGCGGGCTTGGGCAACTCGGCGAACCAAGCTTCGTACAGGCCGGTGTTGTCCACCACCTTGCGCACGTCGTCCTGCTCCATGCCGGCGTCGATGCTGCACGGCGCCGGCATGGCCAGGAACGCGCCGGGCTTGACCCACTCGCGGCGTACCAGCGGGTACTGGCTGGGGTCACCGACTTCGCCCGAACTGCAGTAGCTGACTAGGTCAGAGCCGCGTACCACGTCTTCCAGGGTTTCAACCACCTGGATCGTCGTGATTTGCGGGAAAGTGGCCTTGACCCAGGCAACGAACGCATCCAGGTTCTTCTGGCCGCGCCCCTTGAGCTTGAGGGTGTCGATCAGCGGGCACACTGCCATGAACGCGGCGACCGTGGTCTTGCCCATCACGCCCGGGCCGGCCAGGCCGATGACCTTGGCGTCCTTGCGTGCCAGGTGGCGAGCGCCCACGCCCGGGATGGCACCGGTGCGGTAGGCCGACAGCAGGTTGGCCGACATGTGCGCCAGCGGAGCGCCGGTGTCGGCATCGTTGAGGGTGAACATCAGGATTGAGCGCGGCAGGCCCTTTTCGCGGTTGGCGATGTTCGAGCCGTACCACTTGGCACCTGCGGTCTGGAAGTTGCCGCCCAGGTACGCTGGCATCGCCATCATGCGGCGGTCGGCGGTGGGCTTGGGCATGGTGGGGAACGGCGAGTGCTCGGGGAAAGTGATCATTGCGCCGTGCGAGTCGCTGTTCGGGCCGGCCATGCGGTAGTCGCCCTGGTACAGCAGGCCGAACATTTCTTCCATGGTGTCGACGCAGGCGGGCATGTCAGTGACGCCGGCGCGGATCATGTCCTGTTCGGACAGGTAGATGAAATCAATTCTGGTATCGGGGGTCATGGCGGGTCTCGCGGGGCTGGCTGCCGTCGGATTTGTTGTTGGTGACGTGGCAGCCAGTTTCGCTAACGACTGGTAGGTCGTCTTGTGCCTGCCTGCCAGCCGAGTTGACCGTCAGTGCCAAGGCCTCAATGGCCAGCGAGCGAGAAGCTGGCGGGGGTGTCGCGCAAGCTGAGGGCCGTCAGCAGGCACACCACCAGGGTGCACAGGGCGAGCAGCGCGGCCCACGCGGTGGGGCCGTGGCCGAGTACCACGGCGGCCAGCGGGGCAGCGCTGGCGGACACCGACAACTGGATGGCGCCCAGCAGCGCTGCGGTGGAGCCCAAAGCCTTGTCTTGCGAGGCCATGACCAATGACATCAGCGTCGACTCGGCGATGCCTAAACCGAACAGCGCCACCACCATGCCGCCAGCCACACCCGGTAGCCCCAGACCGGTGAGCGCACCGAGCAGGCTGATGCAGGCGCCGCCAGCCATGCACAGCACGCCCAGGCGGGTGAGGTTGTTCAGGCCCAGAAGGCCGATCAGGCGGCTTGCGGCCATGGCGCCGAACAGGATCGACACTCCGGTAGCCCCGAACAGCAGGCCGAAGGCCTGGGCGCTCAGGCCGTAGTGTGCCTGGTACACCAGTGTGGCGCCGCCGATGTAGGCGAACAGGAAGAAGAACACGGCAGCCATGGCCAGGGTCGGGCGCAGGAAGCGGCGGTCGGCGAGGATGGCCAGATAGGTACGGCAGGCGTGGCCGAGGTGCAGGGGGGCACGTTTGTTGACGGGCAGGGTTTCCGGCAGGTTCAGCAAGCTGTTGACCAGCACTGCCAGGCCCATGCCGGCGAGTACCAGCATCACTGCCCGCCAGCCGAAGTGCGCATCGATCACGCCGCCCAAGGCAGGTGCCAGGATCGGTGCCACGCCTTCGATGGTCATCAGCAGGGCGAACAGCTTGGTCGCGGCAACGCCTTGGCTCACGTCACGGACCATGCTCATGATCACCACCAGGGTCAGTGCGCTGCCCAGGCCCTGGAAGAAGCGCAGTGCAATCAGGGTATCGAGGCTGGGGGCTGCGGCTGCGCCGAGCGAACAGAGGATGAACAGCAGCAGGCCGGCCAGCAGCGGCTTTCGCCGGCCATAGGCGTCGACGATGGGGCCGAAGATCAACTGGCCGGCGCCCATGGCCAGCAGGAAGAAGGTGAGCGTCAGCTGCACACGGGTGAAGCTTGCCTGATAGTGGCTGGCGATTTCCGGCAGGCTCGACAGGTACATGTCGACAGCGGAAGGGCCGAGGGCACCGACCAGGCCGAGGCCCAGCGCGAAGCTGAAGCGTATTGGGGGGGAAGGATCTGCTTGCATGGTTTTCTCTGGCTGATTTTTCGCCTACCGGTCGGTAGGTTGGCGAATGGTATTCGCCAGGGCAGGCAAGGTCAAACCCCTCCGTGGGCCAGGCACCCCGCACCCACAGGGATCCTGCCGGTTTCAAAGGTGGCTTCAGAACGGCACGGCCACGGTCAACTGGCTGTACACATTGGTGCCATTTCCTCCCACCTGGTTGCCACCGTTACTCTCGTCCTTGCGCGGTTGGTACAGGCCCACCAGCGGGCTGATGATCAGGTGTTCGGTGACCGCCCATTCAATGTACAGGTCCAGTTCGCGGGCATCGAGGTTGAGGCTGTCGCGGGTGCGCACCGTGTCGAAGTCGAAGTACAGGGCGCCGACCGTGAGGTTTTCCAGCGGCGTCGCCTTCACGCCCACATGGTGGATGCCGGTGTTGCTGTTGAACGGGCCTGCATAATTGGCCGCGACTTCACCCTGAAACCAGGTGCCGTAACCGTTGGACAAGCCGCTGAACAGCGAGTCCCAGCCGGCCGAGTAGCGGGTATAGCGGTAGGTGATCGAGGGGGCCCAGGGCAGGTCGGCGAAGGTGTAGCCGGTCTGCAGGTACCAGGCTTGTTCTGGGCCGTCGGTCTTGTCCTGCCAGGCGTATTCGAAGGCGAAACTGGCATTGTCGATGCCGGCACTGCCTTCGCCGCGCACGCTGTACACGTCCATGCCTTCGCGGGCCTTCTGGAAGTCGCTGGCCCACTGGTCGGCGACGTCGATGCCGTGGATCCAGGTCAACCCCACGGTGCCCAGTGCATGGGTGTAGTCCAGTGTGCCGGCGGCCAGTTCGGTTTCGGCCTGGGCGCGGTTGTCGGATTTCAGCCACAGCAGGCTGCCGTGCAAACCTTCGCTGCCACCCAGGCGCAGCATCGCAGTGCGGTCGAAGGCGTGCCGGGCGGCCAGGTAGTAGGCGCCACCACGGTCCAGCGCACCCTCTGCCACGCCATTGCCCAGGTTCGGGCCGTCATCGTTGATCAGGAAGCCGCTGCCCAGGCGAATGGTCTGGCGGCCGGCGGAAATGTCCACGCCGTCCTTGCCCAGCACGGGGAACAGGTCGGCCGAGCGCCAGCCGAGGAAGGCGTCCTCGATCTTGGTGGTGCGTTCGGAACCGTCGGTGTTGCCGGCTGCATCGCCATCGCCCCAGGTGGCCGAGCTTACCCAGTTCAGGCTGCCATACAGTGTGCCGTTGCCAGCCAGGCCTTGGTCACCGCTGAGGCCATACTTGATGAAGCCCTCGCGCCAGGTTGATCCCCCCGGGGTGCCGTCGTAGTTCTTGCGGCTGTTGAACATGCCCCATACCGCCAGCATGTCGGCGTTCAGGTGGCTGTCGTCGTCTGCGTACAACTCAACAGCCTGCACGGCCTGGCTGGCCAGCAAGGTGACGAGTGCCAGGGTGGACAGCGTTTGCGGTTTGACCATTACACATCCCTCGATTGTTCTCGGCCCGCTTCACAGGGGGCCTTTGTTGTTCGGGGGCACCCTCGGCTTGGCGAGGGGCCATCGCGGTTGGCGGCGATGGCCTATTAGGGCGTGTGCGGTGGGGCGGGGTCTTGTTCGTGGCTGCCAAGGCGCTTGCACGCCTTGGCCAAGGGGTGGGTCAGTAGCGGATCATCACCGATTTGAGTTCGGTGAAGTCATCGATGAACGCCGAGCCGAACTCGCGGCCGATGCCGGATGCCTTGATGCCGCCAAACGGTACCGCCGGGTCGAGCAGGGTGTGCATGTTCACCCACAGGGTACCGGCCTGGATTTCCGGGATCATGCGCATGGCTTTGCCCAGGTCGTTGGTCCACAGGCTGGCGCTGAGGCCGTAGGGCGAGGCGTTCATCAGGTGCAGCAGTTCGTCTTCGTCGTCATAGGGCAAGAAGGTGGCTACCGGGCCGAAGGTTTCCTGGTTGAGCAGGGTGTCGCTGGCCGACCTGGCGAGGATCACCGTGGGGGCGACGAAGCAGCCGGGGCCGTCGCCCAGCTTGCCGCCATGGATAATCTGGCTACCCTCGGCGCGTGCGATGGCGAACAGTTCGGCCAGCTTCTGCTGGTGCGGTTTGTTGGCCACCGGGCCGAACTGGGTGGCTTCGTCCAGCGGCGAGCCGATTGTCAATTGGCCCAGGCGCTGGGACAGGGCGTCCAGCAGCGGGTCGATGCGCGAGCGGTGCACGTAGAAGCGCTCACCCGCAGCGCAGATTTGCCCCGAATGCAGGAAGCCGGCTTCGATGATGCCGTTCACAGCCTTGTCGGTTGCTACATCGGGCAAGAAGGCCACCGCGTTCTTGCCGCCCAGCTCCAGCGTCGCGCGGGTCAGCTTGGCGCCCATGGCGGCCTGGCCGACGGCGATACCAGTGGGCACGGAGCCGGTGAACGAGACCTTGTCGGTGCCCGCGTGCTCGATCAGCGCCTTGCCCACCAGGCCGCCACCGGTCAGCACGTTCAGCGCCCCGGCCGGCAGGCCAGCTTCTGTGGCCAGTTCGGCAATACGCAGCAACGTCAGCGGGGTGAACTCGCTGGGTTTGAGGATGATGCTGCAGCCGGTGGTGAGCGCCGAGGCCAGCTTCCAGATGGCGATCATGGTGGCGAAGTTCCACGGCACGATGCCCACCACCACGCCGATCGGTTCACGCAGGGTAAAGGCGCTGTAGCGTTCACCCGCAAACGAGGGCAGCGACGGGGTAATGGTTTGCCCGGTGATCTTGGTGGCCCAGCCGGCGTAGTAGCGCAGGAAGTGTGCAGCCTGCTCTACTTCGAAGGCGCGGGAGATGCCGATGAGCTTGCCGGACTGCAAGGTTTCCAGCTGCGCCAGTTCTTCGCGGTTGGCTTCCAACAGGTCGGCCAGTTTGAACAGTACGGCGGCGCGGGCGGCGGGGCTGGTGCGCGACCACGTTGTGAAGCCTTGGCGCGACGAGCTGACGGCGTGGTCGACATCGGCCTGGTTGGCGTCGGCGATGTGGGCGATGGTCTGGCCGTTGGCCGGGTTGACCACGGCAACTTGCGCGGACGACTGGCTGGCGAGGTGCTGACCGTGAATGAACACGCCATGCTCGCGGGCCAGGAATGCCGTGACGGCAGGAAGGAGGGTAATGTCGCTCATGCAAACTCCGGGGGCAGGAAGCCAAAGCCTGCAGCTTAGTGAGTAGGCGAGGGCGGTTCTTGTGCCAGCGTGACAGCGGCATGTCTGTGGCTGCCAGGGGCTGGCAGGCAGCAACAAACCCGGCGGCAGCCATTGGCAAGACGCCATGCCACCCGCAGCGCAGAGTAATCACTCGTTCAACGCCACAAAAACAAGCCGGGGCACAACGATGTCACTCAATAACAAGCTCACCGAGCACCTCAACCGCGGTACGGTCGGTTTCCCCACCGCACTGGCCAGCACTGTCGGGCTGATCATGGCCAGCCCGGTGATCCTCACCGCGACCATGGGCTTTGGCATCGGCGGCAGCGCCTTTGCCGTGGCCATGGTCATTGCCGCGCTGATGATGCTGGCGCAGTCCACCACCTTCGCCGAGGCCGCGTCGATCTTGCCGACTACTGGCTCGGTGTACGACTACATCAACTGCGGCCTGGGCCGCTTCTTCGCCATCACCGGCACGCTGTCGGCCTACCTGATCGTGCATGTGTTTGCCGGCACCGCCGAAACCATCCTCTCGGGCGTGATGGCGCTGGTGAACTTCGAACACCTCAACACCCTGGCAGAATCTGCCGGCGGATCGTGGCTGCTGGGGGTGTGCTTCGTGCTGGCGTTCGCGGTGCTCAATGCCTTTGGCGTCAGCGCCTTCAGCCGTGCAGAAGTGATCCTCACCTTCGGTATGTGGACCACCTTGATGGCGTTCGGTGTGCTGGGCCTGATCGTAGCACCGGCAGTGGAGCTGGACGGCCCGTTCGGCGTATCGCTGGTGGGCACCGACCTGATGACCATCCTGTCGCTGATCGGCATGGCCATGTTCATGTTCGTTGGCTGCGAGTTCGTCACGCCTCTGGCGCCCGAGCTGCGTCGTTCGGCCTGGGTGCTGCCGCGTGCAATGGCACTGGGGCTGTTCGGCGTGGCCAGCTGTATGTTCATCTACGGTGCGGCGATGAAGCGCCAGGTGGAAAACGTGCTGCTCGATGCCGCCAGCGGCGTCCATCTGCTGGACACGCCCATGGCCATCCCGCGCTTTGCCGAGCAGGTGATGGGTGATATCGGCCCGGTGTGGCTGGGCATTGGTTTCCTGTTTGCTGGCGCTGCGACCATCAACACGCTGATGGCCGGTGTGCCGCGCATTCTCTATGGCATGGCGGTTGACGGCGCGCTGCCCAAGGTATTCACCTACCTGCACCCGCGCTTCAAGACGCCGCTGCTGTGCATCCTGGTGGTGGCGCTGATCCCTTGCCTGCACGCATGGTACCTGGGCGGCAACCCGGACAACATCCTGCACCTGGTGCTGGCCGCCGTGTGTGCGTGGAGCACTGCCTACCTGTTGGTGACGCTGTCGGTGGTGATCCTGCGCATCCGTCGCCCGGACCTGCCGCGTGCCTACCGCTCGCCGCTGTTCCCGCTGCCGCAAATCGTCTCCAGCACGGGCATTCTGATCGGCATGGCGTTCATCACACCGCCAGGCATGAACCCCGCCGATGTCTATGTGCCGTTCGCCATCATGCTGGGTGCGACTGCGGCCTACGCATTGTTCTGGACGCTGTGCGTGCAGAAGGTCAACCCGTTCAAGCCGGCGCGGGTGGAGGATGTGCTTGAGAAGGAGTTCGCCGCCGAGCCTGGCCATGCCGTGGAGCACGTGGTGCATGATCAAAAGTTTGCGTAAGCAGCTGTTGGCGCCTCGGGCGCCTTCCGGCTACTGCCCAGGGGCGACGTTGGTGTGTCTGGCGCGCAACCTGGGGCAGCAGGGCATCGCGTCGGCCGGGGTGTTTCAAGACCCGGCTCAAGGCTGGCGGGCCGAGGTGCATGAACGTGTCGAGGCGCACTTGCTGATGCACATCGTCACTTGCGAGTTCCAGTTGCAGGTTGCTGCCCAGCAAGGGGGCGACGTGAGCCTTGAAGTGCGCCATGCCGGTGCGTTGCGGCGCACGGGCCTCACCTGTGTATACCGCAAGGGCGACCAGGCGCGCTTCACCCGGCTACGTGATGGCCTGCAACAGCATGAAGCATTGCTGGCGGCACTGATGCCGCTGGACTTCAAGCGCCTGACCCTGGCCTGCCACGAGGCCCAGTGGTTGCTGACGCTGGAGCACATGGGGGGTAGCGAAGTGGTCAACCGCATGCCTGCGTTTCGCCGCTATATTTCGATCAGCCCGCAGCAACGGGCGCATCTGATGGCCAGCCTGGCCAATTTCAGCACCTTGCTCCCTGCTCTTTGACGCCGCTTGGCATACGCCTTGCTGTGTCTACCGACAAATGATGACAGTTGTGCGCACATAGATAACATGTTAACAATGTGCGCATAACAACAAATCCTGCGTCGAGGGCAGCCATGCATACTCAACAATCCAACCGTCAGGGGCTGGAACGCTGGACCACGGCCATGCAGCAGATCTGCGGCCGCTTCGAGACGGAGCTTGCGTCCAATCACTCGCTGTTCATTGGCGAGGTTTCCACCTTTTCCCGCGCCGGCTTGCCGCTGGCCAACCTGCGCACCAACGCCGGCAACATCCGCCGGCTGGGCGAAAACCCCACCCTCGACGATGACCAGCATTGCTTTCTGGTGAGCCAGCGTGCGGGCCATTCGACCGTGTCCCAAGGCGGCATGCAGGTCAGCCTGGCGCCGGGCGAGTTGCTGCTGATGGATTCGGTCGGGCGTTGCGAGATCACCCCCAGCGGTTTGATCGAGCACGTCTCGTTGGCGCTGTCACGCGAGCAGGTCCGCAAGTACGTGCAGGGCAGTGGCCCGATGTTCGGCAAGATTTCCTCGACCAACGCCTGCGGGCGCATGTTGCATGTGTTGATGGACCAGCTGTGCAAGGACGGCAATGTGAGCGGTGATGGCGCCCAGGGTGACGCGCTGCAGACCGCCTTTGTCGCCCTGCTGGAGCCAGGCTTCGAGCGCCATGGCGAAACGCCGGGTAATCTTGGGGCCTTGAGCGGTGCCAACTTGCGCGGCTACGTGCAGCAGGTAATCGACGAGTCGCTGTCACAGCCTGGGCTTACTCCATCCAGCCTGGCCGGGCGCCTGAACATTTCGGTTCGCCACCTGTACCGGCTGTTCGAGGAGGAGGGCGATAGCGTATGCCGCTACATTCAGCGGGCACGGCTGAAGCGCAGCGCCGATGACCTGGCCAACCCGTTCTTCAAGGGCGAGTCGATTACCTCGATCGCCTACAAGTGGGGATTTACCGACTCGGCGCATTTCAGCCGTTCGTTCAAGAAGCAGTTCGAGCGCTCGCCCAAGGACTACCGGGCTCAGGTCACCGCCAGGTAATGCTTGACGAACGCCTCGCTGTTAAAAGGTTCAGCGACGGCCGTTGAAGTAGCCCGACAGCTGGTGCACGGTCTTGCCGGCGGTGAGCAGCAGCGGGCGGAAATGGTCCTTGCCGAAGATGCGCGCATGCTTGACCGAGCTGACCAGGTCATAGCGTTTCGATCCTTCCTGCATGCCCTCGGCGAGGACTTTGCAAATGATGTGGCTGGGCGTGACGCCAAAGCCCGAATAGCCTTGCACATAGAAGGCATTGGGCCGGTTGCTGAGGGTGCCGATCTGTGGGAACAGGTTGGCACTGGTGGCCATCGGGCCACCCCAGGCCAGGTCGATGCGCACGTCTTTCAGGTAGGGGAAAATCTTCAGCATCAGGGCGCGGTTCCAGGCCTTCAGGTCCCGCGGGAAGTGCTCGATAAAGGGCGTGGCGGCGCCAAACAGCAGCCGGTTTTCGCGGGTGACCCGGTAGTAGTCGATCACCGGGCGAATATCGCTGTAGGCTCCGCGAATTGGGCTGATGCGCTCGATCAGCTCGTCCGCCAATGGCTCGGTCATCATCTGGAAGGCATAGGTGTTGATGGTGCGTGCGTGCAGTTCTGGCTCCAGCTTGTTGAGGAAGCCGTCGCAGGCCCACAGCAGCTTGCTGGCGCGTACCGAGCCGCGGCCAGTGCGCACCTTGATACGCTCGCCGTAGGTCACTTCCAGAGCGGGGCTGTGTTCGAAGATGCGCGCACCATGGCCGACCAGTGCCTGTGCCTCGCCCAGCAGCAGGTTGAGTGAATGTACGTGGCCACCGCCCATATGCAGCAGGGCGCTGCTGTAGGCATTGCTGCCGATGATCTGGCGCACTTCACTGCCGCCAAGAAACCGGATTTCGTCGTGTGTGTTGATCGCCTTGAATGCCTTTTCCCATTGGCGCAGGGTCTGTTCCTGGCGGCGGTTGAAACCCATGTACCCGTAGCCGTGGCAGAAGTCGGCGTCGATGGCGTAGCGGGCGATGCGCGCCTTGATGATGCCGGCGCCCAGTTCGCTGATCTCGAAAATGTCTCTCACACCCTGGTCGCCGACACTGCTGCGGATCTTCTCCAGGTCGTGGCCTATGCCTGCCATGATCTGTCCGCCGTTGCGCCCGGTACCACCATAACCCAGGTAGCGGGCTTCGAGCACGACGACATTGGTCACGCCTTTTTCTGCCAGCTCCAGTGCGGTATTGATGCCAGAGAAGCCGCCACCGATCACCACGACATCGGCCTCGATGTCGCTTTCCAGCGTGGGGAAGCTCAGGTTGTACTTCTTGGTCGCCGAGTAGTAGGTGGGGCTTTCGAGGGTGATCATGTCGCAGCCTGCTGAATTGAAAGGGTGATAAGGCCGTTTCGAGAGGCGCCCGGGCGTTGCTGCAACGAAATGGGTAGAAACCATTCTATTAATGTATTAATGATTCTGCACTGGCATACTCGCCGGTTTGCTATTCTCAGCCCCACGAGCCCGCATGACCACACCAAGACCCTCCCTGACCCTGACCTTGCTGCAGGCGCGCGAAGCCACCATGGCGTTCTTCCGCCCGGCGTTGAATGCCCATGACCTGACCGAGCAGCAATGGCGGGTAATCCGTATCCTGCGCCAGCAAGGTGAGCTGGAAAGCCATCAGCTGGCCGAACTGGCGTGTATCCTCAAACCCAGCATGAGCGGGGTGCTCAAGCGTCTGGAGCGCGACGGCATCGTGGGGCGGCGCAAGTCGCCGGAAGATCAGCGCCGGGTGTTCATCAGCCTGACGGACGTTGGCCAGCAGGCATTCTTGGCGATGAGCGAGGAAATGGCGCGCAACTACGACAAGATCATCGCCCAGTTCGGCGAGGACAAGCTGCAGCAGTTGATGCAGCTGCTGGATGAAATGAGAAAGATAAAACCCTGACGCACCCGGCGTCAGGGGTTGAGCGACAGCGAATCTTCCAGCACTTTCAGCAGCGCTGCCGCGCGCCGTTCATAGGCGCCGGGGCCTGCGTACATCAGTTCCACATACAGGCTGTCGATGATGCCTTGGTAGGCATCGGCATACAGTGCCAGCCGGCTTTCTGCCCAGCCGTGGCGAACTTGCAGGGCCTGGCAGAACCCCGCACGTATGCCGTCCAGGTAGTGCTCGAAGCCCGATGTGACAACCGGCTTGATGCTTGCCGGGGGCAGGAACGCCGTGCGCAGCACAAAGCGCAGTTCGGCCGAGTCGCGATAACGGTCTGCCAGGTGCAAGGCCAGCCAGTGACCGGGTGCCAGGCCGTCGCGGGTTTCCTGGGCAAAGGCGTGCTCGACAAAGGCCGTTTCCTGCACCAGCGCCCGCTGGAACACTTCCAAGAACAAGGCATCCTTGTTGGCGAAGTGGGCATACAGGGAGGCCTTGCGCATGCCGGCCAGCTGGGCGATTTCGTTCAGCGAAGAGGCGTCGTAGCCGTACTCGGCAAAATGGCCGACGGCGGCATCGCACACACGCACCGCAGAAGGGGAAAGGTCTTTCAACTGCATCGCTCCGTCAGGGGCGCGGTGGCCCGCGCGCGTCTCGAGGGGGATTGTGGTGATCGAAAATGCACGGGTCAATGCTTGTCGCAGGGCAATTTGACAGCGCCATGGAAAGTGCAATGTTCCCCTCGGAACGTGCATTCCGCCGCCCAATCACGGCTCACATACTGATCGCGTCTTCGAATCCAATAAGAAAGAGACCGTTCATGAAAAAGCCAAACCCGCTGCTGGAAGACCTGAAGTCCATCCTGCCGACCATTGCCGCCAACGCCATGCGCGCAGAACAGGACCGCAGTGTGCCGGCAGAGAACATTGCCTTGCTGAAAAGCATCGGCATGCACCGCGCTTTCTTGCCCAAACTTTACGGTGGTATGGAAATCACCCTGCCGGAATTCGCCCAGTGCATCGCGTTGCTGGCCGGTGCGTGTGCCAGCACCGCCTGGGCCATGAGCCTGCTGTGCACCCACAGCCACCAGATGGCGATGTTCTCGCCCAAGCTGCAGCAAGAAGTGTGGGGCGCCGACCCAGATGCCACCGCCAGCAGCAGTATCGCGCCGTTCGGCCGTACCGAAGAGGTCGAGGGTGGGGTTTTGTTCAGCGGCGAGATGGGCTGGAGCTCTGGTTGCGATCACGCCGAATGGGCGATCCTCGGTTTCCGCCGCAAGAATGCCGAAGGCAGCCAGGACTACTGCTTCGCCATCCTGCCACGCAGCGACTATGAAATCCGTGATGACTGGTATGCCGTTGGCATGCGCGGCAGTGGCAGCAAGACCCTGATCGTGCGCGATGCCTTCGTGCCCGAGCATCGCATCCAGAAGGCCAAGGACATGATGGAGGGCAAGTCGGCAGGCTTTGGCTTGTACCCCGACAGCAAGATTTTCTTCGCCCCGTACCGCCCGTATTTCGCCAGTGGCTTCTCCACCGTCAGCCTGGGTGTTGCCGAGCGCATGCTGGAGGTGTTCCGCGAGAAAACCCGTAACCGCGTGCGGGCCTACACCGGTGCAGCGGTGGGCGCCGCCACCCCGGCGCTGATGCGCCTGGCCGAATCCACCCACCAGGTGGCCGCCGCCCGCGCGCTGCTGGAAAAGAGCTGGGACGAGATTGCCGAGTACAGCGCCCGCCATGAATACCCCACGCGGGGCACGCTGGCGTTCTGGCGCACCAACCAGGGCTATGCGGTGAAGATGTGCATCCAGGCTGTCGACCGGCTGATGGAAGCGGCGGGCGGTGGCGCCTGGTTCGAGAGCAACGAACTGCAGCGGCTGTTCCGCGATTCGCACATGACCGGCGCCCATGCCTACACCGACTACGACGTGTGTTCGCAAATCCTCGGCCGTGAGCTGATGGGCCTGGAGCCCGACCCGGCCATGGTCTGAGCCGCCAGCTTTTTAACCATCCCCATAAGCACAACAACAATCAGGGCAGGCTGCCAAGCCTGCCCGGGAGCTTTGCATGTCCAACGAAACCTTCGATTCACGTGCCTTCCGCCGCGCCCTGGGCAACTTCGCCACGGGCGTGACCGTGGTGACCGCCGCCGGCCCCAGTGGCCGCAAGGCCGGCGTCACTGCCAACAGTTTCAACTCGGTGTCGCTGGACCCGGCGCTGATCCTGTGGAGCATCGACAAGCGCTCGACCAGCCATGAGGTGTTCGAAGAAGCCTCGCACTTTGCCGTGAACATTCTGGCGGCTGACCAGATCGACCTTTCCAACAACTTCGCCCGGCCGAAGGAAGACCGCTTTGCCGGTATCGACTACGAAACGGGCGCAGGTGGTGCGCCGCTGTTTGCCGACTGTGCGGCACGCTTCGAGTGCGAAAAGTACCAGCAGCTGGACGGTGGCGATCACTGGATTCTGGTAGGCAAGGTGGTGGCCTTCGACGATTTCGGCCGCTCGCCGTTGCTGTACCACCAGGGCGCCTATTCCATGGTACTGCCGCATACCCGCATGACCCAGCGCGCAGAGGGGCAGGCACCGAGCAGCCACTTCCAGGGCCGCTTGCAGCACAACCTTTACTACCTGATGACCCAGGCATTGCGGGCGTACCAGGCTGACTATCAGCCACGCCAACTGTGCACCGGGCTGCGGACCAGTGAGGCGCGCATGTTGATGGTGCTGGAGAACGATGCGGGGCTGAGCCTGAACGACCTGCAACGGGAAGTGGCGATGCCGGCGCGGGAGATCGAGGAGGCGGTGGCCAACCTCAAGCGCAAAGGGCTGATTGCCGATGACGACGGGCGGGTACGGTTGTCAGTGAAGGGGGTGGACGAGACCGAGGCCTTGTGGACCATTGCCCGGGAGCAGCAGGACAAGGTGTTCGGACAGTTCAGTGAAGACCAGCTGGATACCTTCAAGACCGTGCTCAAGGCCCTCATCAATATCTGAACATCGTTGGGGATGGCACCGGCTGCGCCGGTGCCATCCTCCAGAGGGTCTTAGTAGACACCACCCCCAGTACTACCAGCCAGTGGCGTACCTTTGAACTTCCCCGCCAACTCGCGCAGCCCGCGCATCAGCACCGTGGTATCCACCCCCACCGCCACAAACGCCGCGCCCAGCTCGATGTAACGCCGTGCCAGCTTCTCGTCGGCACTTAGAATGCCTCCAGCCTTGCCCGCCTTGCCAATACGCACGATGGCGTCTTCGATCGCTGCCTGCACCTCAGGGTGCCCAGGATTGCCCCGGTGCCCCATGGCCGCACTCAGGTCCGCAGGCCCGATAAACACGCCATCCACACCTTCCACCGCAACGATCTCGTCCAGGTTGGCCAGGCCTTCCTTGTTCTCGATCTGCACCAGCAGGCACATCTGCTCGTCTGCCTGGTCCAGGTAACCGGGGATGCTGTTCCAGCGCGAAGCCCGCGCCAGTGCGCTACCCACCCCGCGAACGCCCTTGGGTGGGTAATGCATGGCCTTCACCAGTTGCTGCGCCTGCTCAGCGCTTTCCACCATCGGCACCAGCAAGGTCTGCGCGCCTATATCCAGCACTTGTTTGATCAGCGCGGTATCACCGATCACCGGGCGGATCACCGCTTGGCTGGGGTAGGGCGCCACCGCCTGCAACTGCGCCAGCATGCCGCGCAGGTCGTTGGGCGCGTGCTCGCCGTCGATCAGCAGCCAGTCGAAACCGGCATTGGCGGCCAGCTCGGCACAGTAGGCATCGGCCAGACCCAGCCACAGGCCGATCTGCGGCTCGCCGCTGCGCAGGCGTTGCTTGAAGTGATTGATGGGCATGTCCATGGGCAGGTCCTCAAACGAAGCGGCAGGCGATGGAGCCAAGCATGTCGTAGTCGACGTGGAAGGTGTCGCCAGGGCGTGCAGCGACCGGGCGGGTGAACGAGCCGCCCAGGATGATCTGGCCAGGTTGCAGGGTGACGTCGTACGCGGCCAGTTTGTTGGCCAGCCAGGCCACGCCCTTGGCCGGGTGATTGAGCACGGCGGCGCTGACCCCGGACTCCTCGATTACGCCGTTACGGTAAAGCACGGCTGGCACCTTGCGCAGGTCGATCTCGGTAGGGCGCACGGCGCGGCCCCCCATGACCACACCCGCGTTGGCCGCGTTGTCGGAAATGGTGTCGAACACCTTACGCGTGGCCTGGGTTTGCGGGTCGACCTGCTGGATGCGCGCGTCGATGATTTCCAGTGCCGGGATTACCCACTCGGTGGCATCCAGCACGTCGAACACGGTGACGTTGGGGCCTTTGAGTGGCTTGCCGAGGATGAACGCCAACTCCACCTCGACGCGCGGCACGATGAAGCGCTCGAAGGGGATGTCGCTGCCTTCGTCGAACAGCATGTCATCGAGCAGGGCACCGTAGTCGGGCTCGGTGATGTTCGACGACACCTGCATGGCGCGGGAGGTCAGGCCGATCTTGTGGCCTACCAGCTTGCGGCCGGCGGCGATCTTTTTCGCCACCCAGGCGCGCTGGATGGCGTACGCGTCTTCGATGGTAATGGCCGGTTGATCCAGCGAGAACTGGCGCACTTGCTCGCGGCTGCGTTCGGCCCGGTCGAGGCGTTCGGCGGCGTGCTGGATAAAAGCGTTGTCTAGCATGGGGGAGGTCTCTTGATTCAAGGGTTGACGATGGCGGCCCGGGTGCGCAGCACCAGCAGGCCACCCAGGGCGATGAACATGGCCAGTACGTACAGGGCCAGGCTGGCGCTGTGGGTGGTGTCACGTACCCAGCCGATGAAGTAAGGCGTGAAGAACGAGGCAATGCTGCCCAGCGAGCTGATCAGGGCAATGCCGGCAGCCTGGGTGCGTGAATTGAGAAATGCCGGTGGCAGTTGCCAGAACATCGGCAGTGCGGCGCTGGCGCCCATGCCGGCCAGCACCAGGCCGGCCATCACCGGCAGCGCCTGCTCGGGGGCAATCGCAGCAATGGCGATACCCGTGGCTGCCATCAGCAGCGGTACACACAGGTGCCAGCGGCGTTCACGCAGGCGGTCGCTGGAGCGGCCGCAGGCCAGCATGAACACGCAGCCGGCCAGGTATGGCACGGCGCTGAGCAGGCCGACGTTGGCATCGCTGCCCACCCCGGCACTGTGAATCAGGCTGGGCATCCAGAACGCCAGGGTGTTGACCGCCAGCATCACCGCGCAATACACCGCCACCAGCAGCCACAGGGCCCGGCTGGCGAAAATGGCGCTGAACGAGGTGACCGGCTTGCGGTGTTCTTCCTCGCCAAACTGAGCGCGCAGCGTGGCTTTCTGCTGATCGTTCAGCCAGCGTACTTTTTCGAAATGCTCCGGTAGCACAGCCAGCACCACCAGGCCCAGCAGTACCACCGGCGCGCCTTCGAGCAGGAACATCCATTGCCAGCCACGCAGGCCGGCGGTGTCATGCATGAAGGCCAGGATAGCCCCGGACACCGGCCCGCCAACCACCCCGGCCAAAGGCACGGCAATGGCGAACAGCGCGGTTATCTGGGCACGGCGCCCGGCCGGGTACCAGCGGTTGAGGTACACCAGAATGCCTGGGAAGAACCCGGCCTCGGCCGCGCCCAATGCAAAGCGCAGCATGTAGAACGCTCTGCTGCTCTCGATCAGCAGCATGCTGGTGGACAACAGCCCCCATACCACCATCAGGCAGGCGATCCAGCGGCGCGGGCCGACGCGGTCCAGCATCAGGTTGCTGGGTACGCCGAACAGCGCATAGGCAATGAAGAACAGCCCGGCGCCCAGGCCGTAGACCGTGTCGGACAAGTGCAGGTCCTGGCTCATCTGCATCTTGGCGAAGCCGATGTTGATGCGGTCCAGGTGGGCGAACAGGTAACACACCAGCAGCAACGGCATCAGCCGCCAGGTGACTGCCCGATGGGTACTCTCGGCCCGTTCAACGTGTGCCTCGCGCGGCGAGGCGTGTTCGAGTGTGCTCATGTTTTTGTACTTGTTCTGTAATGAGTCAGGGAGGGCGTGGTTTTGAACCGGCGCGCTAGCGGTTGAACAGTGGGTGCAAGGTGCTGTGCTTGGCGTCGTAGACCTGGGCGGTGCTGTGGTCGATCTGCACGGTGATGCCGATCGGGCGCTGTTGCAGCAGTGGGTCCAGGCGGGCTTTCAACACCGCCAGCAGGTTGTCGCCTACTGCCTTGTGCACCTCGGTGCTGCGGCCGGTGGCCATGCGCAGGTTGGCGTACAGGAACCCGTAATCGCCCTTGCCGTCAGCCACCGCGCAATGGGTGGCGGGGTAGGCCAGCACGCGGGTGCCGCCGGTGGGGAACACCGCTTTGCCCTCGGCATCGCGCTGTTCCAGCATGGTGTCGGCCAGGGCACGGCACAGGCCGGGGATGTCGGCGTCGGTTTCCAGGTCGGGGGTGTAGAGCAGAACCAGGTGTGGCATGGGCGCTTCCTCGGTGAGGCGCGGCTGGCCATCCGTGGGCGGCCAGCCACAGACAGGTGAGTTACAAGCGGCTGGTCGACACCACCGCAGCCGGGTTGGCAGCCTGCGCCGCCGGGATGGACTTTCCATCCTGCGGGGTGACCGGGAAAATCGCGTTGATCTGCCCGGTGCCGGACGAGCCGAAGTAGGGCGTCACCACTTCGGCCTTGCCGTCGTAGTTGGACCAGCCCAGCGCACCCAGCAGCATGGCCGTATCGTGCATGAAACCTTCGCCGTGGCCCTTGGCGGCATACTCCGGCAGCATCCCGCAGAAGGCATCCCACTCGCCGTCCTGCCACATTTGCACCACGCGGTGGTCGAGGGTTTCCAGGAACGGGCTCCACACCTTGGTGGCGAAGTCCGGCGCCTGGCCGTTCTGCGCGAAGCGGTGCGACAGCGAACCGCTGGCCAGGAACGCCACGGTGCCGTCGTAATGGTCTTCTACTGCCTTGCGCATGGCCCAGCCCAGGCGGGCGCTGTCGGCCAGGTAGTGCGAGGTGCACAGTGCCGAAACCGAAACCACCTTGAAGTGCTGGTCCTGGTTCATGTAGCGCATCGGCACCAAGGTGCCGTATTCCGGGGCGAGGGTGGTGGCGTGGTGGGCCATGGTCTCGACATTGAAGCGGTTGCATTCCTCGGCCAGCAATTTGCCCAGCTCGGGGTTGCCGGGAAAGGCGTAGGGCATGTTGCTGATGAAGTGCGGCAGTTCGTTGCTGGTGTACACGCCCTCGAAGTGCGGGCCGCAAAGCACGTGGTAGTTGGCGTTGACCAGCCAGTGGGTGTCGAACACGACGATGGTGTCCACGCCTAGCTCGCGGCAGCGGCGGCTGATTTCGTAATGCCCGTCGATGGCTGCCTGGCGAAAGCCCTGGCGTGGGCCTGGCAGTTCGGACATGTACATGGAGGGGACATGTGTAATCTTGGCGGCGAGTGCCAGCTTGCCCATGGTTTGACTCCTTATTCTTGTGAGGCCGCCGGGCCGCAGGCTGGCCCGGTGGCAAGTGGGTCACACGCCCCAGCGCGGGATGTGGTGGCTACCCATGGAAATACACACGTTCTTTATCTCTGCAAAGACCTCGAAACTGTACTGCCCACCTTCGCGCCCGGTACCGGAGCCTTTCACGCCGCCGAACGGCTGGCGCAGGTCGCGCACGTTCTGGCTGTTGATGAACACCATGCCGGCTTCGATGCCGCGTGCCAGGCGGTGGGCCTTGCCGATGTCCTGGGTCCAGATGTACGAGGCCAGGCCGTACTCGGTGTCGTTGGCCAAGTGCAGCGCTTCGGCTTCGTCCTTGAACGGGATCAGGCACACCACCGGGCCAAAGATTTCTTCCTGGGCAATGCGCATCTTGTTGTTCACGTCGGCGAACACGGTGGGCTGGATGAACTGCCCTTTGGCCAGGTGCGCCGGCAGGTTGGCCGGGCGCTCCAGGCCACCGGCGACAAGGCGTGCACCTTCTTCGATGCCGATGCGAATGTAGCCGGTGACCTTGTCGTAATGCTGCTGGGTAATCATCGAGCCGACCTGGGTTTTCGGGTCGGTCGGGTCACCCACGATCAGGCGCTTGGCGCGGGCGGCGAACTCGGCAACGAACTGCGGGTACACGCTTTCCTGGATGAAGATACGGCTGCCGGCGGTGCAGCGTTCGCCGTTCAGCGAGAAGATGGTGAACAGTGCGGCGTCCAGTGCGCGTTCCAGGTCGGCGTCTTCGAAAATCAGCACCGGTGACTTGCCGCCCAGTTCCATCGAGTACTTTTTAAGGCCAGCGGTCTGCATGATCTTGCGACCGGTAGCGGTGCCGCCAGTGAAGGAAATGGCGCGCACATCCGGGTGGCGGACCAGCGCGTCGCCGGCGGTAGCGCCATAACCCTGGATCACGTTCAACACGCCGTTGGGGATGCCGGCTTCAACCGCCAGGCGGCCCAGTTCGTTGGCGGTCAGCGGCGACAGTTCGCTCATCTTCAATACCGCCGTGTTGCCCAGTGCCAGGCACGGCGCGGTCTTCCAGGTGGCGGTCATGAACGGCACGTTCCACGGGCTCACCAGGCCACACACACCCACTGGCTGGTACAGCGTGTAGTTGAGCATCTGGTCGTCGACCGGGTAGGTGTGGCCGTCCATGCGTGTGCACACTTCGGCAAAGAAGTCGAAGTTGTGCGAAGCACGCGGGATCAGCACATTCTTGGTCTGGTGGATCGGCAGGCCGGTGTCGAGGGTTTCCAGCTCGGCCAGTTTCGGCACGTTCTGGTCGATCAGCTCACCCAGCTTGCGCATCAGGCGCGCACGTTCCTTGGCCGGGGTGTTGGCCCACTTGGGGAAGGCTTCCTTGGCTGCAGCCACCGCTTGGGCCACTTCTTCGGCGCCGCCGCTGGCAACTTCGCCAATGGCATCGCCGGTGGCCGGGTTGTAGTTGACGAAGGTGTCTTTGCTCTCGACCTCACGGCCGTTGATCCAGTGCTTGATCATGCTGCTCATGCCTTGTTGTTCTTGAAGAAGTCAGCTTCGCTGACGATACGGTTGACCAGGCGACCGACGCCTTCCACTTCCACCACCACTTCGTCTCCCGGCACCACGTCGGCCAGGCCTTCCGGCGTGCCGGTGGCGATCATGTCGCCCGGTTGCAGGGTCATGAAGCTGGAGAAGTATTCGATGAGGTGCGGGATGTCGAAGATCATGTCTGCGGTGGTGCCTTCCTGCTTCAGCTCACCATTGATCCAGGTGCGCAGCTTCAGGTTGCTCACGTCCGGCACATCGGCGGCATCGACGATCCACGGGCCGACTGGGGTGGTGGCGTCGCGGTTCTTCACCCGCAGGTTGGGGCGGTAGTAGTTTTCCAGGTAGTCGCGGATGGCGTAGTCGTTGCACACGGTGTAACCGGCTACGTAGTCCAGGGCGTTATCACGCTTGACGTTTTTCGCCGCCTTGCCAATGACCGCGACCAGCTCGCACTCGTAGTGCATGTACTCGACATTGTCCGGGCGCCAGGTGACCTGGTTGTGGCCGGTGTAGGTGCCCGGCGACTTGATGAAGGCCAGGGGTTCGGTGGGCGGAGCGAAGGCCAGCTCCTTGGCGTGGTCGGCGTAGTTCAGGCCCAGGGCGAACATGCTGCCGGTGGCGGGCGGCAGCCAGGTGACCTGGTCTTGATGGACCAGGCGGCCGTCGGTCAGGCGCAGGTGATCGCCTTCGACAGTAACGTCATGAACCTGGCCGTCGAACTGGATACGGGCGTGTTTCACAGGTAATTCCTCACTCGGCGACGATGTAGTTGGTCAGCTTGCCCAGGCCGTCGATCTCGATATCGACGCGGTCGCCTGGCTGTACATCGACGCGGCCCTCGGGGGTACCGGTGATCAGGATGTCGCCGGCGTGCAGGGTCATGAACTCGCTGATTTCGGCAATCAGCTGGGCCACCGTGCGCACGCAGTTGGCGGTGTTGTTGTGCTGGCGCAGTTCACCATTCACAAACAGGCGCAGGCCCAGGGCATCGGGGTTGGCCACCTGGCTGGCCGGTACCAGTTTGGGGCCGAAGGGGCAGAAGCCGTCCCGGCACTTGGCCTTGACGGCCGGGCGGTAGTAGCTGTCTTCGGGCAGGCTGACTTCGTTGACGATGGTGTAGCCCGCCACATGTTTCAGGGCATCGGCCACGCTGAGGCGGCTGGCGTCCTTGCCAATCACCACGCCCAGCGCCGGGCCAGGTTGCAGGCGCTGCACGCCGGCCGGGAATACGACCTGGCCTTCGTGCTGGTTGCGGGTGTTCGGGGTTTTCACGAACAGCACCGGCTTGACCGGCAACTGCTTGTACGGTGCTTCGACGAACGCCGCGTGGTGCTGCTGCAGCAAACCCTGGTAGTTCAGCGCGACGCCGAACAGAGTGCCGCTGGCAACGTCATGCAGGGCATGGCTCATGCTCTTCTCCTGGCAGTGCAGGGCGGTGGCCGTCCTGCGGATTTTGTTAATGTGTTAATGTTATAGTTAATATGTTAACGATGGTCAAGGGGTGGCCAGTGGCGCCTGCCGACAAGGCGGTGCACCATGGGCCATCGTCAACAGGGTCAAGCGATTTGCGAGCAAGCAGCCATGAGCGACCGGCATCCGATACCGAATATCAACATCGGCCAGGTCTACGACCAGCGCTACAGCGATAGCGAGGTGCATTACGACCGGCTGGGCAACCTGGCGGGCTTTTTCGGGCGCAACATGCCGGTGCACCGGCATGACCGGTTTTTTCAGGTGCATTACGTGAAGTCGGGCACGGTGCGCGTGTATCTGGATGACCAGCAGTACATCGAATCGGGGCCAATGTTTTTTCTCACGCCGCCGACCGTGGCCCATGCTTTCGTCACCGAGGCGGACAGCGACGGGCATGTGCTGACCGTGCGCCAGCAACTGGTGTGGCAACTGATTGAAGCCGATGCCAGCCTGCTGCCGGCAGGCATGCAGGTGCAGCCGGCCTGTGTGGCGCTGGGTAATTTGCCGACCGAATACCAAGCCGAGGCGCAGCGCCTGCAAGGTTGGCTGGAAGCGTTGAGCGACGAATTTGCCACGCAACAGCCGGGGCGCGAGGCGGCAATGCAGTCGCTGACGCGGTTGATCATGATCAGCCTGTTGCGCTTGTGCCCCAACTCGCTGGAGTCGACCCCGGCCCGGCATGAAGACCTGAAGATCTTCCACCGTTTCAATGCACTGATCGAAGCGCATTACCTGGAGCACTGGCCGCTGGCCCGCTACGCGCAGCAAATTGGCGTGACCGAGGCGCGGCTGAACGACGTGTGCCGACGCATCGCCGACCTGCCGTCCAAGCGCCTGGTACTGGAGCGGCTGATGCAGGAAGCCAAGCGCCTGTTGTTGTTCTCTGGCAGCACGGCCAACGAAATCTGCTACCAGCTCGGCTTCAAAGACCCGGCCTATTTCAGCCGTTTCTTTAACCGCTATGCCAAGCTCACCCCCGGGGAGTACCGCCAGCGGCAGGCGGGCTTGCAGTGAAGGGGCCATGGCAGCGTACCCGGGATGTGTTGTTGTTTGCAGCGGATGGTCGCAGCACGCGCGCCAGGCTTGAATGGGTTTTCCGTGGAACAGATTGCACTTTCCATCGTGCATGCCCTTAAATTCGTGAACAGAGAAAAACCACAGGCTTGACCATGACCAAGACGCAACCTTCGCTCACGCTGAGCCTTCTGCAGGCCCGGGAAGCCGCAATGGCATTTTTCAGGCCGTTGTTGAACGAGCACGACCTGACCGAGCAACAATGGCGGGTGATCCGCATCCTCAAGCAGCATAGTGAGCTGGAGAATTACCAACTGGCAGAGCTGGCCTGCATCCTCAAACCGAGCATGACCGGGGTGCTGGGGCGGCTGGAGCGCGACGGGCTGGTGCGGCGGCAGAAGGCCGCGCAGGACCAGCGACGTGTTTTCGTGACGCTGACCGAGCGCGGGGAGGCGTGCTTTGCCTCGATGAAGGAGGGGATGGAAGCCAATTACCAGAAGATTCAGGCGCAGTTTGGCGAAGAGAAACTGCAGCAACTGATGGGGTTGTTGAATGACCTGAAACGCATCGCGCCCTGAGCCCTCCCAAGGCAGCGTAATACCCCCCAGAGCCGGCGAACCGGCCCTGAGGGCGGAACGATCAATACTCCCAGAAGATCCGCTGCAGCTCTTTGCTGTCCTGGGTCTTGGTCATCGCCACCATCGCCAGAATCCGCGCTTTTTGCGGGTTCAGGTCATGGGCCACGACCCAGTCGTTCTTGTCATCCGGCTGTTCGGCGTTGCGCAGCACGAAACCACCCTGGTTGACGTGCGACGAGCGGATGATCTGCACGCCATTCTTGCGCAGCTCCTGCAGCGCCGGCACTACGCGCGACGATACCGAGCCGTTGCCGGTACCGGCATGGATCAGTGCCTTGGCACCGTTTTGCGCCAGCGCCTTGTAGGCCGTGTCGGTCACGTTGCCATAGCCATAGGCGATGTCTACCTGCGGCAGGCTGCTGATCTGCTTGATGTCGAACTCGGAATTGACCGTATGGCGCTTGGCCGGCAGGCGGAACCAGTACGACTTGCCTTCCACTACCATGCCCATCGGGCCCCAGGCGCTCTTGAAGGCTTCGGTCTTGATGTTGACAGACTTGCTCACGTCACGGCCGGACTGGATTTCGTCGTTCATGGTCACCAGCACGCCCTTGCCGCGCGATTGCTTGTCGCTGGCCACGGCCACGGCGTTGTACAGGTTGAGCATGCCGTCGGCAGACATGGCCGTGCCCGGGCGCATCGAGCCGACTACCACGATCGGCTTGTCGGTCTTTTCCACCAGGTTGAGGAAGTAGGCGGTTTCTTCGAGAGTGTCGGTGCCGTGGGTGATGACGATGCCGTCGACGTCTTTGCTTTCGGCCAGTTCGGCAACGCGCTTGCCCAGCTTCAGCAGGTCTTCGTTGGTGATGCTCTCGGATGCAATCTGCATCACTTGCTCGCCGCGTACGTTGGCCAGGTCGGCCAATTCAGGCACGCCGGCAATCAGCTTGTCGACGCCCAGCTTGGCGGCCTGGTAGGTGGCACTGTTGGCGGCACTGGCGCCAGCGCCGGCAATGGTGCCGCCGGTGGCGAGGATAACCACGTTGGCCAGCTTCTGCTGGGTTTCGGCTTCTTTGGCCGAGGCGGTGGCGGGCAGGATCAGCAGCAGGGCGAGGGCGCTGGGGGCGAAGGTTTTGAGTACAGCATTCATCGTTATTGTTCTCTCTCTTCCTAGTGAGATTTTTTGTATGTCGCACAGGACTCAAGGCATGTTTCATACCAGCTTGTGCGAATGAGTGATGGCGCGGCCTTGTGCCGCGAACGGTGACAGTATTCCATTCGAAATTCCGAACAGGCGTAGGAAAAGGTGTTCGGTTTTCCGGAAAAATTCTGGATAATCGGCACCAGGAGCATTCAGCCCACCGAACGCCAAACGGATTTGACAAACCCCGGTCTTGTTTCCATAGTTAGGCAGCGCAAACGTTTGCGATCCGATAAAAAACACAAGATTCGGAGTCATCGTCCATGAAACTGCCGTTCCCCGGTCGTCTGCTGGCCCTCGCTGTCGTTTCTACCTTGTCCCTCGCCCTGCCGTTTTCCGCCGCCCACGCCGAAGACAAGCCCAAGGTCGCCCTGGTGATGAAGTCACTGGCCAACGAATTCTTCCGCACCATGGAGGACGGCGCCAAGGACTACCAGAAAGCGCATGCCAACGAATTCGACCTGATCGCCAACGGCATCAAGAACGAGACCGACACCGGCGAGCAGATCCGCATCGTCGAGCAAATGGTCAATGCCGGCGCCAAGGCGCTGGTGATCGCCCCGGCGGATTCCAAGGCACTGGTCTCCGCAGTGAAAAAGGCCATGGACCAGGGCGTGGTGGTGATCAATATCGACAACCGCCTGGACCCCGAACTGCTCAAGAGCAAAGGCATCAGCGTGCCCTTCGTTGGCCCCGATAACCGCAAGGGCGCGCGCCTGGTCGGCGACTACCTGGCCAACGAGAAACTCAAGGCCGGTGACCAGGTCGGCATCATCGAAGGCGTGCCGACCACCACCAATGCCCAGCAGCGCACCGCCGGCTTCAAGGACGCCATGGACGCCGCACAGATGAAGATCGTCTCGGTGCAGAGCGGCAACTGGGAGATCGACAAGGGCAACGCCGTCGCTGCCTCCATGCTCAACGAATACCCCGACCTGAAAGCCCTGCTGGCCGGCAACGACAGCATGGCCCTGGGCGCGGTGTCGGCCGTGCGCGCTGCCGGCAAGACTGGCCAAGTGCAAGTGGTGGGCTACGACAACATCAACGCCATCAAACCCATGCTCAAGGATGGCCGCGTGCTCGCCACCCTCGATCAGGCGGCCAGCCAGCAGGCGGTGTACGGCATTCAGGCGGCGTTGAAAATGGTCAAGGGCGAGAAGCCGGACGTGGATGCCGACAACGTCATCCAGACCCCGGTCCAACTCATCACCAAGCCCTGATTGCTGGCAGGAGAAACGGCCATGCCTGCATCGGCCAACGAAGTGGTACTCGCCGCCAGCGGGTTGGGCAAGACCTACGCCCAGCCTGTGCTCGGCGAGGTCAGCCTGAACCTGCGGGCCGGCGAAGTGCTGGCCCTGACCGGTGAAAACGGTGCGGGCAAGAGCACCCTGTCCAAGCTCATCAGTGGCCTGGAAACCCCGACCACCGGGCACATGACCTACCGCGGCCAGGCCTACGCGCCCGGCAGCCGCAGCGAGGCCGAGCGCCTGGGTGTGCGTATGGTCATGCAGGAGCTGAACCTGCTGCCCACGCTGACCGTGGCGGAAAACCTGTTCCTCGATAACCTGCCCAGCCGCTTCGGCTGGATCAGCCAGAAGCGCCTGCGCCAGTTGGCCACGGCCGCCATGGCGCAAGTCGGGCTCGATGCCATCGACCCGGATACGCCGGTCGGTGAGCTGGGCATCGGCCACCAGCAGATGGTCGAGATCGCCCGCAACCTGATCGGCGACTGCCGTGTGCTGATTTTCGACGAACCCACCGCCATGCTCACCGCCCGCGAAGTGGAGCTGCTGTTCACCCAGATCGAGCGTCTGCGTGAACGTGGCGTGGCCATTGTCTACATCTCGCACCGCCTTGAAGAGCTGCAGCGGGTGGCTCAGCGTATCGTCGTGCTGCGCGACGGCAAGCTGGTGTGTGACGAGCCGATCCAGCGCTACAGCAGTGCCGAGCTGGTCAACCTGATGGTCGGCCGCGAGCTGGGCGAGCATATCGACCTGGGCCGCAGGCAGATTGGCGCGCCCTTGCTCAAGGTCGACAAGCTCAGCCGCGCCGACAAGGTACGCGACGTGTCGTTCGAAGTCAGGGCAGGGGAGATCTTCGGTATCTCCGGCCTGATAGGTGCTGGCCGCACCGAGCTGTTGCGCCTGATCTACGGTGCTGACCGCGCCGACAGCGGCAGCATCGCGCTAGGCCAGCCACCCCAGGCCGTTAACATCGACTCGCCCAAGGCGGCTGTGCGGGCGGGTATCGCGCTGATTACGGAAGACCGCAAAGGCGAAGGCCTGCTGCTGACACAGTCGATCAGCGCCAATATCGCCTTGGGCAACCTGGGCGCGGTATCGCGGGCCGGCATACTCGATGGCGAGGCAGAAAAGGCCCTGGCCGAGCGCCAGATCCAGGCCATGCGCATACGCAGTGCCGGCGCGCAGCAAGTGGTGGGCGAGCTGTCGGGCGGCAACCAGCAGAAGGTGGTGATCGGCCGCTGGCTGGAGCGCGACTGCCAGGTGCTGCTGTTCGACGAGCCCACCCGTGGCATCGACGTCGGCGCCAAGTTCGACATCTACGGCCTGCTGGCCGAACTGGCGCGCCAGGGCAAGGCCTTGGTGGTGGTGTCCAGCGACCTGCGCGAGCTGATGCTGATTTGCGACCGCATCGCCGTGCTGTCTGCCGGTCGCCTGATCGACACCTTCGACCGCGATCATTGGAGCCAGGACCAGCTGTTGGCCGCCGCCTTTGCCGGTTATCAGAAACGTGACGCACTGCTGCACGACGCAGCCCCCAGGATGGATGCATGAAAACCACCCCGCTAAACAGCCAGGGCGCCGCCCCCGTGCGCCGCAGTGGCACCTATTTTGGCCTGGGCACCTACCTGGGCCTGGCCGGCGCATTGCTGGCGATGATCGTGCTGTTCTCGTTCCTCAGCAGCCACTTCTGGTCGTATAACACCTTCAGCACCCTGGCCAACCAGATTCCCGACCTGATGGTACTGGCGGTGGGCATGACTTTCGTGCTGATCATCGGCGGCATCGACCTGTCGGTGGGCTCGGTGCTGGCGCTGGCGGCTTCCACGGTGAGCGTGGCGATTCTTGGCTGGGGCTGGGGCGTTTTGCCCTCGGCGCTGCTGGGCATGGCTGTGGCCGCGCTGGCCGGCAGCATCACCGGTGGCGTCACCGTAGCCTGGCGCATTCCGTCGTTCATCGTCTCGCTTGGCGTGCTGGAGATGGCCCGTGGCCTGGCCTACCAGTTCACCGACTCGCGCACCGCCTATATCGGCGATGCCTACGCCTGGTTCTCCAACCCGGTCGCCTTTGGCATTTCGCCAGCGTTCATAATTGCCTTGCTGGTCATCGTGCTAGCCCAGCTGGTGCTGACCCGTACCGTGTTCGGCCGCTACCTGATCGGCATCGGCACCAACGAAGAGGCCGTGCGCCTGGCCGGTATCGACCCGCGCCCGTACAAGGTGCTGGTATTTGCCCTGATGGGCCTGCTCGCCGGCCTGGCCGCCCTGTTCCAGATTTCTCGACTGGAGGCGGCCGACCCTAATGCCGGCTCCGGCCTGGAGCTGCAGGTGATCGCAGCCGTGGTCATCGGTGGCACTAGCCTGATGGGTGGGCGCGGCTCGGTCATCAGCACCTTCTTTGGCGTACTGATCATTTCGGTGCTGGCCGCCGGGCTGGCGCAGATCGGTGCCAGCGAACCGACCAAACGCATCATCACCGGGGCGGTGATCGTCATCGCCGTGGTGCTCGACACCTACCGTAGCCGGCGCGCAGGCCGGCGGAACTGACAACATGGCAACCATCAAAGACGTCGCGGCACTGGCGGGCATTTCCTACACCACCGTGTCCCATGTGCTGAACAAGACCCGACCCGTCAGTGAACACGTGCGGCTTAAGGTCGAAGCCGCCATCCTCGAACTGGACTACGTGCCCAGCGCCGTGGCGCGTTCGCTCAAGGCGCGCAGCACGGCCACCATCGGCCTGTTGGTGCCCAACAGCGTCAACCCGTACTTCGCCGAGCTGGCACGGGGTATCGAAGACGCCTGCGAGCGCAACGGCTACTGCGTGATCCTGTGTAACTCCGACGACAACCCGCAGAAGCAACGCAGCTACCTGCGCGTGCTGCTGGAAAAGCGCATCGACGGCCTGGTGGTGGCGTCGGTAGGTCAGGACAGTGACCTGCTGCAAAGCCTGGCCAGCGTGCGCACGCCAATGGTGATCGTCGACCGCGAGCTGGAAGGCGTCGATGCCGACCTGGTGCGCATCGACCACGAGCAGGGCGCCTATCTGGCTACCCGGCATTTGCTGGAACTGGGGCATCGAGATATCGCCTACATCGGCGGCCCCGCCGAAACCGGGGTTACCCAGCTGCGCCTGAGCGGCTTCCGTCGGGCCATGGCCGGGGCCGGGGCACAGGTGCAGGGCAATCGTGTGCTGCACTGCGACTTCACCAGCCCCGGCGGCCATGCGGCGGCGGCGCAGGTGCTGGAGGGCAAGCGGCCAACGGCGATTTTTGCCGGCAACGACATGATCGGTTTTGGTGTGCTGCGTGCGGCCGCCGAGCGCAATATCAATGTACCCGGTGAGCTGTCGGTGATCGGCTTCGACGATATCGAGCTCAGCCGCTACGTGTACCCGCCGCTGACCACCGTGGGCCAGTCCATCCGAGAGCTGGGCGAAAATGCCGCGTCGCTGTTGCTGGCACGCATCGCGGCACCGCGGCAAGGCGCGGCAGAGCAACGCATCGTCCCCCCGCGTATCGTGCTGCGCGAATCCACCGGGCCACGCCCGGACCTCTTCAACGATTACCGCTAACGCTAAGGATATGTCATGAGTGCCAAGGTCGTGGTGGTGGGTAGCCTGAATATGGACCTGGTGGCCCGCGCCCAGCGCTTGCCCCGGGCCGGCGAGACCCTTCCCGGCGAGAGCTTTTTCACCGTGCCGGGCGGCAAGGGCGCCAACCAGGCTGTGGCCGTGGCGCGGCTGGGCGGCAGCGTGGCCATGATCGGTAATGTAGGTGACGATGACTATGGCCGGCAGTTGCACCGCGCCTTGTATGTCGAGGGCATCGACTGCCAGGGTGTCAGTACCTGCCCTGGGGTATCCAGTGGTGTGGCGCTGATTACCGTGGATGCGGCCAGCCAGAACTGCATCGTCATCATCCCCGGCGGCAACGGCCTGCTGACGCCACAGTCGGTACAGCGCTTCGATGCACTGTTGCAAGCGGCCGAGGTGGTCATCTGCCAGCTTGAGGTGCCGGTGGAAACCGTGGCCTGGACCTTGGCCAGGGCGCGTGAGCTGGGCAAGCAGGTCATTCTTAACCCGGCGCCTGCCACCGGCCCCTTGCCGGCGGAGTGGTTCGCCCGCATCGATTACCTCACGCCCAACGAAAGCGAGGCTGAAACCCTGACTGGCATGCCGGTAACCGACCAGGACAGTGCCCGGCGCGCAGGCGAACGCTTGCGGCAGATGGGGGCAGGTAAAGTGATCATCACCCTGGGGGCTCAAGGGGCCTTGCTGGTGACTGAACAGGGCCACCAGCATTTCCCGGCGCCTGTGGTGCAGCCGCTGGATACCACTGCCGCCGGCGACACCTTCATCGGTGGTTTCGCCGCCGGTCTGGTTCGGGGTTTGGCGGAGGGCGAGGCCATCGCCTTTGGCCAGCGTGCGGCGGCATTGTCGGTTACCCGCGCCGGTGCACAGCCATCGATTCCCTATCTGGCGGAGCTTACGCCATGAAGAAAACCCCGTTGCTGAACGTTGCCCTGTCGCGGACCATTGCGGGCATGGGGCATGGCGACATTCTGGTGATCGGCGATGCCGGGCTGCCGGTACCGCCAGGTGTGGAACTGATCGACCTGGCCGTTACGCCAGGCCTGCCGGATTTCGCCAGTGTCTTGCGGGCGGTGCTGAGCGAGCTGCAGGTAGAGCGGCATGTACTGGCCGAAGAAATGCAGAAAGTGGTGCCACCGGCACTGGTCGAGATCGAGCGGTTGAAAGGCAAGCTGGGCAAACGGGAATGGCTGAGCCACGAAGATTTCAAAGTGCTGTCGCGCAGTGCCCGCGCCGTGGTGCGTACGGGTGAGTGCCAGCCCTACAGCAACATCGCCCTGATCTCTGGCGTTACGTTCTAGCTCGTTTTGTTGGCCAGCGCAGATCCCTGTGGGAGCGGGCATGCCCGCTCCCACAGGGGGATTGTGGTTTGCCTGAATAATTATGCTCTGGCAACAGGAGTGCCACCCCATGCTCAAACCGCTGCTACAAGGACTCGCCCTCATGGCCACCGCCACCACCCTCCAGGCCGCCCCGATCGACCTGATCATCGACACCGACCCCGGCGCCGACGACGTGGTCGCGCTGTTTCTGGCCATGGCCTCGCCCGACGAGCTCAACATCCGCGCCATCACCACCGTGGCCGGCAACGTGCGGCTGGACAAAACCTCGCGCAACGCGCGCCTGGCCCGTGAATGGGCCGGCCGTGAAGACATCCCCGTCTACGCCGGTGCCGCCCGCCCGCTGGTACGCACGCCCATCTACGCCGCCGACGTCCACGGTGAAGAAGGCCTGACCGGCGTCCGCGTACACGAACCGAATATGCCCTTGGCCCAAGGCAACGCCGTGCAATATCTGGTCGACACCCTCGGCGCCGCCAAACCGCACAGCATCACCGTGGCCATGCTGGGCCCACAGACCAACCTCGCCCTGGCACTGGTCCAACGCCCGGAAATCGCCAAAGGCATCAAGCAAGTGGTCGTCATGGGCGGCGCCCATTTCAACGGCGGCAACATCACCCCGGCAGCGGAATTCAACCTCTACGCCGACCCGCATGCGGCCCAAGTGGTGCTGGCCAGTGGTGTACAGCTCACCTACCTGCCGCTGGACGTCACCCACAAGCTGCTGACCAGCGACGCTCGCCTCAAGCAACTGGCCGCCGTGAACAATCAGGCCAGTAAACGGGTGGTGGATATCCTCAACGCCTACATCACCCACGACATGGACCTGTACGGCATGCCCGGTGGCCCGGTGCATGACGCCAGCGTCATCGCCTACTTGCTAAAACCCGAGTTGTTCAGCGGCCGGCGCATCCACATGAGCATCGACAGTCGCGAAGGCCCGACCTTCGGCCAGACCCTTGCCGACTGGTACGGCGTGCTTAAGCAGCCGGCCAATGTGATGTGGGTGGAGCAGGGCGATGCCCAGGGCCTGTTCGACCTGCTTAGCGCCCGTTTGGCGCGATTGGAATAGCCGCGTGCGGCGCGAAGCGCTCAAGCACCTGGTCGACGAAGCTGCGTGCCGCTTCGGCGCCGCGGTCGCGCACCAGTAGGTCGATAGCGATCAGCAGCAACTCTTCCGGCGTGCCAGGGCTGTACGCGCTTTGGCCTTCGGCCCATTTGACCTTGATATCGGCATCGATGCTGTGGCTGCTCATGAAAGGCTCTCGCTTGGGCCCGGGGCGGAGGGGCGAATACCGGATCCTGGTATTCGGGGAGGCACTGTGCCTTCACTTCCTAAAGTAAATCATGACTTTGCAGCGCAAACCAAGCGCCTCGTCGGCTGACTGGTAAAATTCGGTCACGATTGCCTTTCGCTCAGGGCGCCCGGTTCAGGCAGACTTGCGCGGTTTTGCAACGAATTCTTGGTGGAGCTGTCGGAACAGGCAGTTCCCAGATCGATTTAGGAGGCTTCATGTTCCGTACCCGTGCAATGTTGGCAACCCTGGCGGTGGCTGCTGTCTTGGCTGGTTGCAGCACTGGCGGTAGTTCTGATGGCGGCAAGGCGCCCGTGGCGGCGGCCGGTAACGATGGCCGCTGCGAAGCCAGCGGCGCCGACTTCGCCATTGGCAAGCAGGGCAGTGCCGAGCTGCTGGAGCAGGCACGCAAGGCCAGTGGCTCGCAGATGGCACGTATTCTCAAGCCGCACGACGTGGTTACCCTGGAGTACCGCTCCGAGCGCCTGAACCTGAATGTGGACGAGCAAGGCAAGGTCACCCGCGTTAACTGCGGTTGATGCAAGGGCTGTACAGGCGGGTGCGACACCCATAAAAAAACCCGCCACCAGGGCGGGTTTTTTTACAGCTATCCGAATTACTCCGGACGAACCTGCGCAGCCTGCATGCCCTTCTGGCCGCGCTCGGCGACGAAGGAAACAGTCTGGCCTTCTTTCAGGCTCTTGAAGCCGTCAGATTCGATGGCTTTGAAGTGAACGAACAGGTCGTCGCCGCCGCCTGCTGGGGTGATGAAGCCGTAGCCTTTCTCATCATTGAACCATTTGACGGTGCCTTGTTGGCGATTGGACATGGGTGAATCTCCAGAACATTTAGTTTTTTCAGTGGTGCAATGCGGCCGAGGCTACGGAGCACGGGATACATCATAGTCTAATTCTGCGCATCTAGCGCCTTTTACCTTCGCAGGATATTGATCCAGCTCAAAGAATGGCTGGCTGATCCTGGCTTTAAGGTTTCAGCTCTTGGGCGTGCAGCTCTGTTTCACGACGGCTTGGGCCTTCTGCATCAGCTTGGCATCCACGCCGTCATTGCTGTCAAGGTCAGCAATTTCCGCGTCGGTGAAGTTCTTTTTGATGGCCTGGGCGCCGCAGTCGCAGTGTTTTTTCGCGGTCGCGGCGTCAACGCCCTGGCCGCTGGCCACTTGCGTGCACTGGGCCATGTAGCCAGCTTCCTTGCCTGGTGGGAAGTTGCCAGCGTTCGCCGCCATCGGCAGCAGCAGGGCCCCAGCGGCCGCCAGGGCCAGAAGAGACGGAACTCGCATAACCAGTTACTCCTTGGGTTAAGGTCTCATCAAGAGTAGGTTGCTTCCCAAGGTCTGATAGGAATTTTTCCGCGTTAGTTCAGCCGAAGTCCGTAATTTCCAAATATTTCTGCCTGGCGTGCAACCCGCGTGCTAGCATGCCCGGCTTGCAGCTGACAACGTTCAGCTTGCAGCTATCTTTTTTCTTTCCAGTCACTCTGGTTCGTCCCCCGCAAGCCGAAAGGCTTCTGCCACTGTGAGGCAGGCTTCCTTCAAGGAGGGCAGGTCGGATCTTGTACTGGCTCATCCCAACCCACGTGACCTTTGGTAGGGGTCACCACTAGGAGAGGAGGCGCCATGCCCGTTATTACTCTTCCCGATGGCAGTCAACGTTCGTTTGATCACGCCGTATCCGTAGCCGAAGTCGCCGCATCCATCGGCGCCGGCCTGGCCAAGGCCACCGTGGCCGGCAAGGTCGACGGCAAGCTGGTCGACGCCTGCGACCTGATCAGCCACGACGCCACCCTGCAGATCATCACCCCTAAAGATGCAGAGGGACTGGAGATCATTCGTCACTCGTGTGCCCACCTGGTTGGCCACGCCGTGAAGCAGCTGTACCCGACCGCCAAGATGGTGATCGGCCCGGTCATCGATGAAGGCTTCTACTACGACATCGCCTACGAGCGCCCCTTCACCCCAGAAGACATGGCCGCCATCGAAAAGCGCATGATGGAGCTGATCGACAAAGACTACGACGTGGTCAAGAAAGTGACCCCGCGTGCCGAAGTCATCGACGTGTTCACCGCCCGAGGCGAAGACTACAAGCTGCGCCTGGTCGAAGACATGCCGGACGAACAGGCCATGGGCCTGTACTACCACGAAGAATACGTCGACATGTGCCGCGGCCCGCACGTGCCGAACACCCGCTTCCTCAAGGCATTCAAGCTGACCAAGCTGTCTGGCGCCTATTGGCGCGGCGATGCCAAGAACGAGCAGCTGCAACGCGTGTATGGCACTGCCTGGGCCGACAAGAAGCAACTGGCGGCGTACATCCAGCGCATCGAAGAAGCCGAAAAGCGCGACCACCGCAAGATCGGCAAGCAGCTCGACCTGTTCCACCTGCAGGAAGAAGCCCCGGGCATGGTGTTCTGGCACGCCAACGGCTGGACCGTGTACCAGGTACTCGAGCAGTACATGCGTCAGGTTCAGCGCGTCAACGGCTACCAGGAAATCAAGACCCCGCAGGTTGTCGACCGGATCCTCTGGGAGCGTTCCGGCCACTGGTCCAACTACGCCGAAAACATGTTCACCACTTCGTCGGAAAGCCGTGACTACGCGGTAAAACCGATGAACTGCCCGTGCCACGTACAGGTGTTCAACCAGGGCCTGAAGAGCTACCGCGACCTGCCACTGCGCCTGGCCGAGTTCGGTGCCTGCCACCGTAACGAGCCGTCCGGCGCCCTGCACGGCATCATGCGCGTGCGTGGCTTCGTGCAAGACGACGCGCACATCTTCTGCACCGAAGAACAGGTGAAGAAAGAAGCCGCCGACTTCATCAAGCTGACCCTGGACGTGTACAAGGATTTCGGCTTCACCGACATCGCCATGAAGCTGTCGACCCGCCCGGCCAAGCGTGTGGGCTCCGAAGAGCTGTGGGACCGTGCCGAAGGTGCGCTGGCCGACGCCCTGAACGAATCCGGCCTGGAGTGGGAATACCAGCCAGGCGAAGGCGCCTTCTACGGCCCGAAAATCGAGTTCACCCTGCGCGACTGCCTCGGCCGTAACTGGCAGTGCGGTACCCTGCAGTACGACCCGAACCTGCCAGAGCGCCTGGATGCCAGCTATATCGCCGAAGATAACAGCCGAGTTCGCCCGGTCATGCTGCACCGCGCCATCCTTGGTTCGTTCGAGCGCTTCATCGGCATGCTGATCGAGCACTATGCTGGCGTGTTCCCGGCCTGGCTGGCACCTACCCAGGCTGTGATCATGAACATCACCGACAAACAGGCCGATTTCGCCCTTGAGGTGGAAAATACCCTGAACGGTAGCGGTTTCCGTGCCAAGTCGGACTTGAGAAATGAGAAGATCGGCTTTAAAATCCGCGAGCATACTTTGCTCAAGGTCCCGTACCTTTTGGTTATAGGGGATCGCGAAGTCGAAACGCAAACCGTCGCTGTGCGTACTCGCGAAGGCGCTGACCTGGGCTCCATGCCCGTCGCCCAGTTCGCTGAGCTCCTGACACAAGCGGTTTCCCGGCGTGGTCGCCAAGAATCGGAGTAATGACTATTAAGCGTGAAATGAGAAACGATAAGCGTGCTGTACCGAAGGCCCCGATCAACGAGAATATCTCGGCCCGCGAGGTTCGGTTAATTGGCGCAGACGGCGAGCAGGTTGGCATCGTCTCGATTGATGAAGCGCTCCGTATCGCTGAAGAAGCGAAGCTGGATCTGGTGGAAATCTCTGCAGACGCGGTACCGCCTGTCTGCAAGGTGATGGACTACGGCAAGCACCTCTTCGAGAAGAAGAAGCAGGCCAACGAAGCCAAGAAAAACCAGAAGCAGATCCAGATCAAAGAAATCAAGTTTCGTCCAGGGACGGAAGAAGGGGATTACCAGGTAAAACTACGCAACCTGGTACGTTTCCTTACCGATGGGGACAAGGCCAAGATCTCTCTGAGATTCCGCGGCCGTGAGATGGCCCACCAGGAGCTGGGCATGGAGCTGTTGAAGCGGGTCGAAGCTGACCTCGCCGAATACGGCGCCGTTGAGCAGCATCCGAAGATGGAAGGACGCCAGCTTATGATGGTCATCGCCCCCAAAAAGAAGAAGTAATCTCCCGGGCACGGCAGGCCTGATGATTATTGTGTAATTTTTATCGAATGCGGAGTTCCAACATGCCAAAAATGAAAACCAAGAGCGGTGCTGCGAAGCGCTTCCTGAAGACCGCTTCCGGCTTCAAGCACAAGCACGCTTTCAAGAGCCACATCCTGACCAAAATGTCGACCAAGCGTAAGCGTCAACTGCGCGGTGCCAGCCTGCTGCACCCGTCTGACGTGGCAAAAGTCGAGCGCATGCTGCGCGTACGTTAATTCTGGTTTAGATAGAGGAAGTTACTCATGGCTCGTGTTAAGCGTGGCGTCATCGCTCGTAAGCGTCACAAGAAAATTCTGAAACTGGCTAAAGGCTACTACGGTGCACGCTCGCGCGTATTCCGCGTTGCCAAGCAGGCTGTCATCAAGGCTGGTCAATATGCCTACCGTGACCGTCGTCAGAAGAAGCGTCAGTTCCGCGCACTGTGGATCGCTCGTATCAACGCCGGTGCCCGCACCAACGGTCTGTCCTACAGCCGTCTGATTGCTGGCCTGAAAAAGGCTTCGATCGAAATCGACCGTAAGGTTCTGGCCGATCTGGCAGTGAACGAAAAAGCGGCGTTTGCTGCGATTGTCGAGAAAGCTAAAGCCGTTCTGGCTTAAGTACCCGAGGCAATCACCCGGCGGCGCTAGCGCCGTCGGGCATTGAACGTCATCGATAGGGGAAGAGCCTTCAAAGCTCTTCCCCTATTTTCGTATCTGGAGTCTGTACATGGAAAACCTGGATGCGCTGGTCTCTCAAGCCCTGGAGGCCGTGGAGCGCGCTGAAGACATCAATGCCCTGGAACAGATCCGGGTAAATTATCTCGGCAAGAAGGGTGAACTGACCCAGGTGATGAAGACCCTGGGCAACCTGCCAGCCGAAGAGCGCCCGAAAGTCGGCGCGCTGATCAACGACGCCAAAGAGCGCGTCACCGTTGTGCTCAATGCCCGCAAGGCTGCCTTCGAAGAGGCCGAGCTCAGCGCTCGCCTGGCTGCCGAATGCATTGACGTCACCCTGCCAGGCCGTGGCCAGGCCACCGGTGGCCTGCACCCGATCACCCGTACACTCGAGCGCATCGAGCAGTTCTTCACCCACATCGGCTACGGCATTGCCGAAGGCCCAGAGGTGGAAGACGACTACCACAACTTCGAAGCGCTCAACATCCCCGGCCACCACCCGGCCCGGGCGATGCACGACACCTTCTACTTCAATGCCAACATGCTGCTGCGCACCCACACCTCGCCAGTGCAGGTGCGGACCATGGAGTCCACCCAGCCGCCGATCCGCATTGTGTGCCCGGGCCGCGTATACCGCTGCGACTCGGATATCACCCACTCGCCGATGTTCCACCAGGTCGAAGGCCTGCTGATCGATCGCGACATCAACTTCGCCGACCTCAAGGGCACCATCGAAGAATTCCTGCGCGTGTTCTTCGAAAAAGAACTGGCGGTACGTTTCCGCCCATCGTTCTTCCCCTTCACCGAGCCGTCCGCCGAAGTCGACATCCAGTGCGTGATGTGTTCCGGCAATGGCTGCCGCGTGTGCAAGCAAACCGGCTGGCTCGAAGTGATGGGCTGCGGCATGGTGCACCCGAACGTGCTGCGCATGTCTGGCATCGACCCGGAAGAGTTCCAGGGCTTCGCCTTCGGCATGGGCGCCGAGCGCCTGGCCATGCTGCGCTATGGCGTCAACGATTTGCGTCTGTTCTTCGACAACGACCTGCGCTTCCTCGCGCAATTCCGCTAGGTCAATGCCCGACGCAACTTTCAGGAGAACAGCATGAAATTCAGTGAACAGTGGCTGCGCGGTTGGGTAAACCCGCAAGTCTCCCGTGACGAACTGGTCGCCCGCCTGTCCATGGCCGGCCTCGAAGTCGACAGCGTAACCCCCGCTGCCGGCCAGTTCAGCGGCATTGTCGTGGGCGAAATCCTCGCCACCGAACAACACCCGGACGCCGACAAGTTGCGCGTGTGCCAGGTAAGCAACGGCCAGGAAACCTTCCAGGTCGTGTGCGGCGCCCCGAATGCCCGCCCAGGTATCAAGATCCCGTTCGCCATGATCGGCGCCGAACTGCCAGGCGACTTCAAGATCAAGAAGGCCAAGCTGCGCGGCGTCGAATCTTTCGGCATGCTGTGCTCGGCCGCCGAGCTGCAGATCAGCGAAGAAAACGACGGCCTGCTGGAACTGGCTGCCGACGCCCCGGTTGGCGAAAACATTCGCACCTACCTGAGCCTGGACGACGCCAGCATCGAAATCGGCCTTACGCCGAACCGTGGTGACTGCCTGTCCATCGCCGGCCTGGCCCGCGACGTCAGTGCCCTGTACGACACCCCTGTAACCCGCCCGGTGGTGCCAGCCGTACCGGCTGCCCACGACGAAGTGCGCCCGGTCGAAGTCAGCGCCCCGGCCGCCTGCCCGCGCTACCTGGGCCGCGTCATCCGTAACGTCGACCTCAGCAAGCCGACCCCGCTGTGGATGGTCGAGCGCCTGCGCCGCAGCGACGTGCGCAGCATCGACGCCGCCGTCGACATCACCAACTACGTGATGCTTGAGCTCGGCCAGCCGATGCACGCCTTCGACCTGGCAGAGATCAACGGCGGCATCCGCGTCCGCATGGCTGAAGAGGGCGAAAAACTCGTCCTGCTCGACGGCCAGGAAGTGGCCCTGCGCGCCGACACCCTGGTGATCGCCGACCACACCCGCGCCCTGGCCATCGCCGGCGTCATGGGTGGCGAGCACAGCGGTGTGAACACTGAAAAAACCCGCGACCTGTTCCTCGAAAGCGCCTTCTTCGAGCCGATCTCCGTCGCCGGTAAAGCCCGTTCCTACGGCCTGCACACCGACGCCTCGCACCGCTACGAGCGCGGCGTGGACTCGCAGCTGGCCCGCGAAGCCATGGAGCGCGCCACTCAGCTGCTGCTGGACATCGTCGGCGGCGAAGCCGGCCCGGTCGTCGAAGCCGTCAGCGAACAGCACCTGCCAAGCGTGGCCCCGGTCACCCTGCGCGACGAACGCATCACCCAGATGCTCGGCATGCAAATGGACCCAGCGCAGGTCGAGCAACTGCTCAACGCCCTGGAACTGACCACGACCAAGAACGGGGAAGGGCAGTGGACCGTCACCGTGCCAAGCCACCGCTTCGACATCAGCCTGGAAGTGGACCTGATCGAAGAGCTGGCCCGCCTGTACGGTTACAACAACCTGCCGGTACGTTACCCGCAAGCCCGCCTGGCCCCACAAGGCAAGCCGGAAACCCGTGGTGACCTGCCGACCCTGCGCCGCCTGCTGGTTGCCCGCGGCTACCAGGAAGCCATCACCTACAGCTTCATCGACCCGAAACTGTTCGAACTGTTCAGCCCGGGCGTAGAGCCGCTGCTGCTGGCCAACCCCATCTCCAGCGACATGGCCGCCATGCGCGCATCCCTGTGGCCGGGCCTGGTCAAGGCGCTGCAGCACAACCTGAACCGCCAGCAAGACCGCGTGCGCCTGTTCGAAAGCGGCCTGCGCTTCGTCGGCCAGCTGGGTGACCTGCAACAGCAGCCAATGATTGCCGGCGTTATCACCGGCAGCCGCCTGCCAGAAGGCTGGGCCAACGGCCGCGATGGCGTCGACTTCTTCGACGTTAAAGCCGACGTGGAAGCCCTGCTGGGCTACTCCGGCGCCCTGAGCGACTTCACCTTCAGCGCTGGTAAACACCCCGCCCTGCACCCTGGCCAAACCGCCGCCATTGAGCGCGACGGCAAACTGGTCGGCTACCTCGGCGCCATCCACCCAGAGCTTGCCAAAGCCCTGGACCTGGACCGCCCGGTGTTCCTGTTCGAGCTGGTGCTGGGCGACGTGGTCGAAGGCCGCCTGCCGAAATTCAGCGAACTGTCCAAGTTCCCGGAAACCCGTCGCGACCTGGCTTTGATCGCAGGACGTGATGTAGCTTCTAGCTCGGTGCTTGAAGTAATTCGTGACAATGCAGGCGAATGGCTTACAGACCTCAGGCTGTTTGACGTCTACCAAGGTAAAGGCATTGATCCTGATAGAAAAAGCCTTGCCGTTGGCTTGACCTGGCAGCATCCATCGCGCACTCTTAACGACGATGAGGTGAACGCCGCACTGCAAAACATCCTCACCTCGCTCGAACAAAGGTTGAACACCACGTTAAGGAAATAACGGCATGGGTGCTCTGACGAAAGCTGAGATGGCCGAAAGGCTGTACGAGGAGCTGGGGCTTAACAAGCGTGAGGCCAAGGAGCTGGTCGAGCTGTTTTTCGAAGAAATTCGGCACGCACTTGAAGAGAACGAGCAGGTGAAGCTGTCCGGTTTCGGCAACTTCGACCTCCGCGACAAACGCCAGCGGCCGGGCCGCAACCCCAAGACTGGGGAAGAAATCCCGATCACTGCACGGCGCGTCGTCACCTTTCGTCCAGGGCAGAAGTTGAAGGCCCGGGTTGAGGCCTATGCTGGAACCAAGCCATAACGACGAACTGCCCCCCATACCGGGCAAACGCTACTTCACCATTGGTGAAGTGAGCGAGCTGTGTGCCGTAAAGCCACACGTGCTGCGGTATTGGGAGCAGGAGTTCGACCAGCTTAACCCTGTGAAACGGCGGGGGAACCGGCGGTATTACCAGCGGCAGGATGTGCTGATGATTCGCCAGATTCGTGCGCTGCTTTATGACCAGGGGTTCACCATTGGCGGGGCGCGGTTGCGGCTCTCCAGTGATGAGGCTAAGGATGAATCGAGCCAGTACAAGCAGCTGATTCGGCAGATGATTGTTGAGTTGGAGGATGTACTGGTGGTTTTGAAGAAATGAGCTGGGCTTTTTCTGATGAGTGGAAAAATTTTTGAGAAAAAGCTTTCATTTATCAGAGAGTTAGGTTAGATTCTTCATCGTTCTCAGAGGTTATGAGAATGTAGTCGGGGCGTAGCGCAGCCCGGTAGCGCACTTGCATGGGGTGCAAGGGGTCGAGTGTTCGAATCACTCCGTCCCGACCAAAAAACTCCAAAGAATCCAGTCACTTAACGGTGACTGGATTTTTTATGGCTATGGTTTTTTGCGGTGAATTCATTTTTGCCCCACTTTTTGCCCCACCGCGAAATCTCTTGAGTTTGTTGGCTTGTTATTGGTTCCTCTTAGATTGTCTGACCTTCAGCCAAGTGCTTACTCAGGGTTTCGCGTGAAAATCAGGTGTTACCAGGTGGTGTACGCCTTTCAGGATGCGTCTATCGGCTGCTGACAATGACCGCGTGGCAGTCTGATCAATGCAGTTTTTAGGGCGACAACAAGGCTGGCTTATCCAGTCCGAGTATCCGAGTGCATGTGCCACTGCTTCAGCTCCAGACCCTGCTGAGCAAGCCAGGCTTTGAAGGCGGCATAGTCCTCGTCGAAGTCTGGCTCGTCGGGGTGGCTCCACCATCCGTCTTGGTCGCGCTCGACTGCCACACGTTGGATCAGCTTGATTCTTCAGGCATGACGTTTCCTTAAGCTGATGAATTCAGCTTTCTTTGGGAATAAGACAGGGGGTTTGATGGTCTAGATGGCAGACGGCCAGCAAAACCCTACTTAAACGAAAGTGGGCTGCGCGCGTTATGAGGAAAAATTAAATGCTTAATGCCGACCAGAAATATCGTGCATATCAGCTCCTAAAGGAGCTTGATAAGACGACTTCGTTGCTCATGAATCGTGTGGCGTACAGCCATGGCGCAAAGCTTTGCTGGAGTGAAGATCTCGAGTCTCAACGCAAAGCCTTTGAGGACTGGATGCATTTCGCTAGAACTATAAGCGACGATCTGTAAAGATTTTCGGAGAAAATTGTACAATAATATTAAGATGTACAGATTTTGGCCGATTGTCAGTTTCAGTTCTCAATGTTGCAATTTCCGCTTGTCTGTCGGGATATATTCGTTATTTTTGGTTTCTAGTAAGGAATACAGATCAAATTTAACGGAGGAATTATGAGAACTCGAGGACAAGCGTATTGGGATTGGGCAGACCCGAGTCTTCACCACCGCTCCCATGACGAGATCCTTGACGATGGCACTCAGATTGATGTGCAAGTCAGGTTATCTCGCACAGGCAGGATGGTTGTAGCTGCCTAGTTCATCGCCGATATCATGGAGTAGAGCACACACAACGTACTCTTCGTCCTGACCATCTCGGTACGCTCTGGAGGCGGTCTGGAGTGAGTGAGTCAATCGGTCGACAGGGAACCCGCCGAAGTCCCCCTCTAGTTGTTTTAAATGCTTGACGATTCTTGCAGGAAGCAAACGGGCGTATTTTGAGAGCTCTCGACCTATGAGGCGCCAGTCTTCTTCGAGCCCATCCTTCATGTGCGTAAAGTTGGCCAAATCATTCATCTAAAGATCTCGGTGCGCGGCAAGGTCTTTAGTGTAGGCTGGATTCACTAATTTGAATTGACTTTGCTGGTCAACTCTATGGTCTTGGTGGACATCGGATGCCAGGTATCAGTGAGGCGGCCCTAGGGAAGCTGACTTGAAGACGGCATGATGCTGATGTTAGTTTAATTTTCTGTTGAGTTAATGGCGCTGTTTGGGGGTAATGAAAAAGAGCGCAGATTTTGGCGCTCTTAGATTGGACTGAACAAGCCTCTTAACTAAGTTGGCTTGAATGCAGAAAATGCTTGTTCCAAGAAGTTTTGGTTTTGATCGCGGAAGGGCGGGTTGCACAGTTCTGCAACTGGCGTGACGTCAGCCTGTCGATAAACGGCCTTTGCGTGACTGAACGCGCGGAATCCATAGATCCCATGGTAATGGCCGTATCCAGAAGGGCCTACGCCCCCGAAAGGTAAGTTCTCGTCGGATAGGTGGGACACGCAATCATTGATTGTCACACCACCAGAGACCGTTCTGTCCAGTACCCTATGCTCCTCATCGGCGTCCGTTCCAAAGTAATATAAGGCAAGTGGGCGCGGTCGGCTGTTGATGTACGAGATAGCTTCATCAATGTTCGAGTAACTCACCACGGGGAGGACAGGGCCGAAAATTTCCTCTTGCATGACCTTGAGGTCATCATGAGCATTGAGCACCAACGTGGGTGCAATTTTCCGGGTTTCAGCGTCGACCGAGCGCTCTCCAGCAGGAGAGAGTGCGAGGATTTGCGCGCCTTTGGTTCTGGCGTCTTCAATTAGGCCGCAGATGCGATTGAAGTGGTTATCGTTGACGATGGTGGTGTAGTCCGGGTTGCCAACGATGGATGGGAACAGCCTGGCAACAACTTTGGTGGCGATCTGCGCGAAGGCAATCTGCTTGTCTACCGGCACGAGGACGTAATCCGGGGCAACGCACAATTGACCTGAATTAAGAGCTTTTGCCTGCAGGATCCTAGCCACTGCCTGTTCCATATCAGCTGAGGTGCTGATAATTGCCGGTGACTTACCACCTAACTCGAGGGTCAATGGCACCAGATTGTTTGCGGCAGCCCGAGCGACGTGCTTGCCGACCGCCGTACCCCCGGTGAATACCAGATGATCAAAAGCCAGTTCCGTGAAGGCTGCACCTACTGACTGACCTCCCGTCACAACTGAGATTTCTTCCTCATCGAAGGCACCGGCGATCAAGGCTTTGAGCAGTTCAGAGGTGGCCGGGGTCAACTCCGACGGCTTGAGCATCGCGCGATTGCCGGCGGCGAGGATGCCAACGATAGGGCCCAAAGCCAACTGTACAGGGAAGTTCCACGGGCTGATTACGCCCACGACACCCTTTGGCTGATACTCAACGCGTGACGAAGCCCCAGGCGCAGGGGAGGGGTTAATGTCCGGCTGGCTCCAAGTGGGGAGATGCTCTTGAGTGTGTTTGATTGACCCCAGGAGCGCCAATACGTCATAGAGCAAGCTGGTTGCCTGAGCCCGGTTGCCAAAGTCCTGGCTGATCGCAGATGCCAGCTGGTTGCGGTTGGCGTGAAGCAGGGCGGAGAGACGGCCCAGGCGATCATGTCGTAGAGTTAGACTTGGCGTCCCTTCACGAATTACCGCGATTTTCTGGGACTGAAGCAGTCGAGGCAGGTCGGCAATGGTGTCTAAATCAACTTTAGATTCGATGGTGGTCATAGTCGAGGCCTTGTGTTCGAACTGATAGCAAAACCAAGCCAGGATTAACTGTAGTCCTGGCTCAGTTACGTTGCTTTCTAGATCACCTTAAAAAGAGGTGATTACACTTCGTGCAATCTTTCCATCTTGAAGTTCGGCATAGGCTTCGTTGATTTCCGAGAGGCTGATCTCTTTGGAGACCAAGTCATCAAGGTTCAACTTGCCTTGAAGGTAGAGCTCGGCGTACATGGGGATGTCATGCTTGATGTTGCTCGATCCCATGTTCACGCCCTGCAGCTTGCGCTGGGTTGCAAGGACTTCCTCGCTTACCTTCAGCTCGATGGTCGACCCAGGCTTGTGCACTCCAATGACGTAAGCCCCTCCACCGACGCGAGTCATACGAACAGCTTGTTCGGTAGTTTGCTTCAATCCGACAACCTCGAAGGCGTGATCAACACCGCCGTCTGTGAGCTCGATCACCTTTGCCACAGGATCGACCTGAGACGCGTCGATGACATCCGTGGCCCCAAACGATTTCGCCAATTCCAACTTGCTGGGTTGTAAGTCAATGGCGATGATCTGGATAGCGCCTGCAAGCTTGGCACCGGATATCGCATTGAGGCCGACGCCACCAACGCCGATGACAGCCACGGTATCGCCTGGGCGAACCCCTGCAGTATTGATCACCGCACCAGCGCCGGTGACAGTACCACAGCCAAGCAAGCACGCTTGTGGGAATGGTAGGGCGTCCGGAACCTTAGCGAGTTGATTCTCATGAACCAAGGCACGCTCGGCGAAAGCGGCAGTCCCGAATGCAGGGGTCAGGGGCTTCCCGTCCAGACTTAGGCGTTGGCCAAGGGCTGGATCGCGAAGGGTTTCATGAGGATGTTTACATTGATAGGTTCGGCCATCAAGGCAAGGCTTGCAGTGTCCGCAGTATTGAATCAGGCAGGCTACTACGTGGTCACCAACAGCGAACTCTCGCACATCAGGCCCGATTTCTATGACCACTCCAGCCAACTCGTGGCCAAAGACAGCAGGCAGAGGAATACCGAAGTCATTCTGTGCGAGATGCAAGTCACTATGGCACAAGCCAGATGCTTTAACTTGCACAAGGACTTCGCGACCTACCGGAGACGCGATGTGAATCTCTTCGATTTCAAACTTGTCGCCGGTTGCATTTATAACGGCAGCTTTCATGATGAATCTCCCGCTTAATTATTTTTTTGGCTGAGAAGACTTGCGGAAAAGCATGGACAGCAGCGAAAAGATTAAGCGGGGTGATACCAGCTTGAGTCCGGAGCGTAACTCTTCCGGTCGCAGTATTACTTTCATTGGCATGGTTCCCATGATCTTTCCTTCAATCAAAATGCCTTGGTCATGGGGGGTGACAGTCGACAAGTCCATCAGGATGGTCTTGTCTAGGGTAAAGAGTTTCATAATACACCTTGTTCTTGTATTCAGATTACGAAATAACTTTGTCGAAATCCCAGCCTTTGTCTTCAAACAGTCGCAGCGCTGTCACCCTGCCGCCGCCGCAGACACCGCCAGCTGTTGGGTGCATGAATACGCCTGACAAGTAGAGGCCTTCCACTCCTGGAACGGTATATTGCGACAGAGACGGCGTAGGACGATGGCCTTGGCTTTGGAACAGTGGAGCTGCCAAACCAGATACGTCACCACGTTGGAAGGTTGGGGAGTAGGCAGCGATGTCGTCTGGTGTGTCGAACGCCTTGGCGAGTACGCTTGACTTCAGCCCTGGCAGGAAAGAATCGACCATATTCAAGGTCTCTTCTTCTACCTCTGCTTTGCGGTCGGCCCACGTCGCCCCGCCGGCCAGTTTGTAAGGCATGATCCGCCAAACCAGAAAGGTCGACTTACCTGCAGGTGCACGGGTTGGGTCAACGTGGTGGGTTGCGATAGTGCCCATCGACGGAGTCTTAGGGATACGTCCATTACGTACGTCGTAGACAACATTTTTGAAATCGGCGAGCGATGTTGGACACAGCCCGTTGAGCCAGGAATCATTGATGTCCGGGTGAACATACGTTGGAGGGGTGTCCAGGGCGTAGTGCGCTGTTACGCAGGAGAAGGACGAGGTCTCTGCGCGATCAATTTCACGAACCACCTGATCGTCTAATTTATCGTCGAGCATCTTCGGCAGGTTGAAGGGATGGATCTGCCCAACTACCGCCTCTTTAGCGCGGATCTCGGTGCCATCAGCGAGTCGCACGCCCACTGCCTTGCCATTGGAAGTCAGCACCTTCACAACGGTGGAATTGGTACGCATGTCAGCACCATGGTCTTCAAGCTGACGTACCATCGCGTCCACCAGACCACCACTGCCGCCTCGTGGGGTTTGGAAACCATACTTCTCGAACAGCGCCGGGTACATGAACAAGGCACCGCCTTCGCCCCTGGCTTCAGGGTCAACGAAATGCTCCGTCAGCAGGCGCAGCATGTGAATTTTGAGCTTGTCGCTTTCAAAGCGCTCAGTGAGGATTCCAAGCGGGCTGTTTTGAATCTCATGAAGAGCGTTGCGGCCCATGGGACTTTGATCGAGCATAGCGATAAACGCCCCATATGGCGGGGGCGGGGAGAAGAGGCCGTGCATTGCCATCGGCACGAACTCCATGCTCTCTTTGTAAAGCTTGTAGTACGCGTCCGCGTCCCTTTTCGACGTGTTGGCAGCAATATTGTCGATGGTGCGTTCGAGGTCGTTGTAACCGATCAGGCAGCTGCCATCGGTGAACGTTGTCGAGTAGGTTGCACTGGGTTTAAGGTACTCCAAGCCGTATTTGCTCTGGAGCTGCAGTTCATCGTTGATGATCAACGGGTTCAGCAGAATGCCCAGGTGAGCCGAGGAGTGAAGGTCATGCTTGAAGCCGGGGAGGGTGATCTCTTTGGTGGCGACACCACCACCGAAGTAGGCTTTGCTTTCCAGTACCAAGACAGATTTTCCGGCTTTGGCGATATACCCGGCTGTGGTGAGCCCGTTGTGACCGCCACCGACAACAATGACATCAAAGACTTCGGACATGGTGCTTAACTCCTTTGAGGTGAAGATGCCTTCAACCTGCGGATGTTGTGATTGTATGTTTGACACGCTTGCTTGGTGATGCGCCTCGATGGTGCGCCAAGAGCACATCATCCGGTGAGGACAATTCAGCACCCTGAATGGGACGATTGAGCACACCCGTCTGAGGTCGGCCAGGCAGGGAGATGAGGAGGGGCACGCGATTAGCGAGGGATGCGGCAAGCGCTGAGAATGCGAAGAGACAGGCGAGAGCGTGGCAGGCCGGAGCCCAGGTGTCAGTTCACACCTGGACGTTGCTGTTCCTGATCTCGAAAGCTTGTAGGGCTCGTACCAAAAACTCGTTTGAATCGCCGTGCGAAGTAGCCAGGGTCACTGAACCCGCATGACCAAGCGATCTCGGCAATCTGGAGCGAATTGTGATGATCTGCGAGACGCCTTCGAGCAGCCTCGAACCGCTGATTTTCGAGTAAAGTCAAAAACGTCGTATTGGCTGAAGCCAAGACCTTATCCAGGTGGCGGCGAGATATCCCGATGTCAGTAGCGACCTGCTGGGCGGATAGATCTGGCTTGTCGAAATTTTTATAGACAGTTGAGCGGATACGCGTAAGCAATTCGCTGCCATGGCAAATGATGTTCTGGTTCGGTCGAGCCAGAGCGATGGCGAGAAGGCTTGCCATTTGCTCCGCGAGCAATGAGCGTGGCATCGGTGCGTTCTCTAGCCCAATCGAAGCGATGGTATTCATCAGGCTGATCAATGGTGCTGCCCACTGCGAATTACTATCCACAACGTGCCCAGCCAGCATGGACGGATCAGGAAGCCATTTCCGCAACCAGCTTAATTCCATGTGGGCAGAGATGCAGTATTGCTCTGAGGGGAACAGCAAATCCCATTTCGCCGACGAATCCAGCAGTATTATTGATCCTGGTGATAGATGGCAGGTCTTGCCGCCATGCACAGCTCTGGCACTGCCACGTTGCATCAACACAATATCGAAGCCGGCGTTCCGCTCGGTCAAAAAAGTGTGCGGCGAGCACGTGACTCTGTGGGGAGTACCACGGAAAATGTTTAAATCGAGTGGCCCCATCCCGTAATGTTGCCACGTCAATTCGTATTGGCAGGATTCATTGCTGACTTGACTGTGCGCAATCATACGCGCGCACAAATCTTCCGTTTCTTCAATGGCCTGGCTGGTGGGGATGCCGAGAGATGTCCACTGCCAGTCGGTCTCTCTGCTAAGCGTTGATACTGATTCGGGCATAGGTTCAACTCTGCTAGCCAGCGTCTACTCCTGCTGCTCCTTTGATCGAAGCAGCAGGTAATCAATCTACTGAAATCCTCGATATTAACTATCGGCGGCAGCCTCCATCCTCTCATGCTTGGTCTTGCCGGTATAAGACATTTTCAGAATCACAAGCGCCGCTACCGTGAAGGCTACTGCATAAGTGGTGAACAGCGACCCTGGCTGCCAGCCATCGTCGATCAGGAACCCGGCGACTACAGGAGAAAGTATCCCACCAGCACGGCCAACACCGATTGCGAACCCCACACCGGTTGTCCTTACGCTTGCATCGTAGACGGTAGGGGCAATTGCGTATAGGCCGGCCACGCAACCGTTTACCGTGACACCAAGGAGCAGTCCTACTGCTACCCCGTAGCCCGGAAGGCCTGACGCTTTCACGAAGAAGACCATCGTAATGGCAGTGATCAGTAGGAATGCTGCTTGAACGTGAGCCGTCTTGAATTTCGTGCTGAGCAGGCCAAGTAGCGCGCTGCCCACGATGCCGCCTGCGCTGAGCAGCATTCCGCCCGTGATGCCCTGTTGTGCGGTTTGCCCCGCGCTCGCTAAAAGCTTTGGCGTCCAGTTCATCACGAAGTAGAACCCGAAGAGAACCAGAAAGAAGGCTGCCCATAGCCAGGCTGTTTTCTTCATGTACTCACGGGTCATCAGTTTTCTGACGCTGCTCTTGTTCTCACCGGCAACATCGTCCCTGCCTGGCAGTTGGTCAAGCTTCTGAAGATTGAGCCTTCTCGCAAGCTTGTTGATTTTCAGCAGGGCGTTACGAGGCTGCTTCGTGATCAAAAAGTCCATGGATTCGGGGAGCAAAAAGTAAACCACAGGGATCATTGCTAACGTAGCAGCTCCTCCAACTAGAAACACCGACCTCCAGCCGTAGTGCTCAATCAGGAAAATGGCAAATAGCCCACCGAACAATGCCCCAACAGCATACCCCGTTGACTGAAGACTCAAGGCTAGGCTTCTCCAGCGCGTAGATGAGTATTCACTCGCAACAACGTTACTGCAGGCCAAAATGCCTCCGATGCCGATACCTGTAATCACTCGAGTTATACCCAGTTGCACCGGGGTCATGCTTGCCGCTGAAAGAATCATTCCGATCCCGCTGGCTGTTAAACAGACGAGTACCAATGGGCGTCGGCCCCACTTATCTGCCCAAGGAGCTACGAACAGTGAGCCGATTGACATGCCCAAGAGGCCCGCACCAAGGAGGTAACCTAGCTGAGCACCGGTAAGCTGCCAGAAACTTGAAACGGCGCTTGCAGTAAAGGCCATAACCAGCACATCAAATCCATCGATGAGGTTAAGGAACACGCAAATGGAAACGGCAATCCACTGAAAGCCACCCATAGGGCGAAGATCTATTGATGCACGTAGGTCGATACTCATGGTTTACCTCGCTTCAGGCATTATAGTGCTGATGAGTCTGCAGTGGACGTCCCGTCACCAGAGTTTCACGGTGTAGTCGACATTGATCCGAGTTTGATTTTCGTCACGAAAGCTTGCATTACTGGCAAAATCGTTTCTGTATTTAGAGTTCCTCACTCGGATCGCGACATCACGGAGTGGCCCGCTTTGGATTACGTAGGAAAGCTCTACGTACCGTTCACTTTCGCTGAGGCCACTGCCTCCCAGTGCAGTGGGGAGTTCGATTTCATCACCCTTCAAATAACGCACTGTGGCTTTCAAACCAGGGATTCCGGATGCCACAAAATCGTACACGTACATGGCTTGCCAGCTGCGCTCATTGGGATTGAGGAAGTCAGACGCGAGCATGTACTTACCAAGAGTCAACATTTCAGTGCCAGAAATATAAGGGGTGGCAGTATCACCACTCAGGATTTGATAGCCCCCGATAAAGCTGTGGCCACCTACCGAGTAAGAGAATTCAGCAAGATAAGTGTCGTTGTCTACTTTTCCAGCACCTGCGCTTCCTTCGTCTCGAGATGAATACCAACTAAATTCAGATTTGAGCCTGGAATTCTCAGAATTCTGAATATTTTCAAGGTTGATGTAATTTGTCTGGTATAAATTTTCTACAGTGCCGTTGTAATATCGCAGTGTCCAGGCACTGGTTGGCCGGTATTCGATGCCAAGGAAGGTGGCCTGGTCTGATTCGGCAGTTGGGTTGTACCGTCCATTCGGTGAACCCATTGTAAACTTTTCGTAGTCGGTCGAATTTCGCTTGTTGATGCGATCGATGTAGCTTCCAATCAACGTAAAATTTTCAAGATCAGTAGACGATACGTGCACGCCGCGAAAGGTTTGAGGGAGAAGGCGTGAGACACTAGGATACGCCATGGGGAAAGTAGTGTTGGTCAGGATTCCCGCCTGAACTAAGGTTTTAGCCACTCGCATCTTGGCAGTGAGGCCTAACTCCGAGTATTCGTCAGCCGCTTCGCCTTGAGCGTTGTAAGGCAGTAAGTCCGTACCTCTACGGTCAGTTGACGAATCCAGCTTTATTCCCATGAGGCCTATAGCGTTTAGGCCAAAACCTACTGCGCCATTGGTGTACCCTGAGTTTGCTTTGAGGATGAATCCCTGCGCCCATTCTCTGGAGTGATTCTGTGGAGAGGTACTTTTATATTCCCGATCCATGTAGTAGTTACGAGCAGTAAGGGTCGCCTCACTACCATCCACAAAACCAGAGGCGCTGGCGGAGACGCTTGAAGCCATGCCCATCAACAAAAAACAATAACTGTTATGATTGTTATTTATCATTGCTTGCCTTCCCTATTATTTTTGTACTAGGAATAAATTTGGCAGGTGTAGCTTTTTCTGGGCGTGTGGATACGACCAAGCAATACTTGGATCCGCACGGTTACATCTTAATTGTCGCGCAAGGACTTACCTCCAAGTTTAATGAAGGACGGTCAGCAACTGGGAATTTCGGGGGCTAAGAAGTCAACTACCGGGTAACTGATACCGGGAGGAGGGGGCGGCAGCGTCACAGGCAATGATTGGATGTTGCATCGTGCAGTGCCTCCATCAAACTCCACGGAACGCGTGGATGTAGTTTTTGTAGTTATGGGTACCATTACTTCATGAAACAGGTTGACAGGTCAACTACATTTCGACGGTTGCGGTGCCCTGTCAGCCTATTTTTGTTCGATTATCGGTCGTTTAGGATGGCTCGAACATGGGCACCTTCTGCCCGTCCGTGCTCTCGACGAAAATGACCTGTACGGACTGCCCAATCTTCAGGGATTCGTAGTCAGGGGTGACGATATTCGTAAGGATTTTCGGGCCTTCCTCAAGCGTAACGTAGGCAATGCAATAAGGCGGCTGAGCACGAGGCAGGATGCTGAACGAGTAAATCACTCCACGTCCTGATGCCTGGAACCACTCGCAAGGGCTAGCCCCGGTGAACGGGCTGTAGGTGCGAGGGTAGAAGAATGCTTTGCCGGTGGCGGGGCAGCGTTGCAGCAGGAGTTTGTCCTCGTTCGCTGCCTTCCAGAAGATTTCGGTCTCTGGCCACGGTTGTGGCGCCGCTGGAATTCTGTTCGACATGCTTACACCTCCCGCTCAAGGATCAAGGTTGCGCTACCGTGTCGTGCTCCAAGCTGGCCTCCAGTGCCGTGCACCAGCGCGAGTCCGCAGGACGGCACTTGTACTGCTGGGTGAGCCTCATTGCGTAGCTGCCGGACGGCTTCAATGATTTTTGTCATACCGCCCCGGTTACCGGGGTGGCTATTGCACAGACCTCCTCCATCAGTGTTGAAGGGGAGTTTTCCAACACCTGAAATCAGCCCACCATCGGCGACAAAGCGACCGCCTTGGCCAGGTGGGCAGAAGCCCAGGTTTTCCAGTTGGATTAGCACGGTGATTGTGAAGCTGTCGTAAAGCGATGCGTATTGGATATCTGCAGGTCGAACATCCGCCTGGGCAAAGGCTTCGGCGCCCGTCTGGACACCACCCGACGCTAGGATGTCGAAGTAACCGCCATTGAGGTGTTTCACGGTGAAACCGGCGCCGATAGGCGTTACCAACGGCTTATTGAGACTTTTTGCTACGTCAGGATGGGCAAGCACTACAGCCCCTCCGCCGTCGCTGATCACACAGCAGTCCAACCTGTGAAGGGGTGTGGCAACCACAGGGGAGTTCAAGACTTCGTCCACGGTGACAACATTCTGAAGCACCGCGTTTGGATTGTGCTGGGCGTGATGGGACGCAGCCACTTTAATCCACGCCAATTGCTCCGATGTCGTGCCGTGTTCGTACATATGCCGCATCGCGCACATGCCGTACATGTTGGTCACGATTGGGCCGTAGGGGAGCTCAAACTGAGACTCAGGGGCAGTTTGAGCCTGAAGCCGATGTGCTAGCTCAGGCGACATCTTTTCGGCTCGTGGTCTGCCCGCTTGGGTAATCAAGGCGACACGGCATTTCCCGGCAGCAATGGCGCGTGCGGCATGCTCCACATGGTTGATGTATGCCGATCCCCAAGATTCGGTGGTGTCCAGATGCCGAAGCTTCAGACCCAGGTATTCCACTACCGAGGTGGGGCCAACACCAGGTGCATCCCAGCCAGCGACATCGCCCGCACAGAAGTAGCCGTCCACATCTTCTATGCTCAAGCCGGCGTCAGCGAGGGCGCCCAGTGCGACCTCAACGTGCAGTTGACTCAAAGATTTGTCCACAGCATGCCGGGTAGGGTGTTCGTAGGCGCCTACAATGTAAGCCTGCCCTTTAAGGCTCATGGTGAGTGTCCTCATTGTTCTTGTTGCGCTAATAGGGAGGAAACATTATCCGTTTCAGCTGCCAATACGGCCTCAAGGGAGAGCGTCTCAGGCAGCATTTCCGCGTAGTAAAACTGAGCAGTCGCTACCTTGAGCGCATACCATGGATCGTCATTTTTTCGGGAAGCTAATCTGGCTGCTCGAGCGATCCGGGCCCAAAACCACGCGATCATCAAATGGCCAAGTAGCCTGAGGTATGCAGAGCATTTACTGGTTGCACGACCCTGCTCTGTAAGCTCCAGGTCGATCAGGAACCTCGAAATATCACTGACTGAGTCAAGCAAGTGCTTTAGCGGAGCGTGAAACTCATCCACTGTTTGAGCTTGCCCGCACGTCTCAATCCACTCGTGAATAAGTGATAGGAGGCCCTCCAGCCGCTTGCCGCTGTCAGCGATAACGTTACGCATCAAAAGGTCTTTGGCTTGAATGCCCGAGGTACCTTCATACAGCGTGGTTACCCTCACATCTCTAGCTAGTTGCTCGATGCCTGACTCGCGTATATACCCGTGGCCGCCCAGTACCTGGATGGCCAGGTAAACTGACTGCTGAGCGTTTTCAGTCAGAAAGCCTTTAACGATGGGCGTTACCAGATCAAGTGCATCAATGGCCTTGTCGGAGACTCGTACATCTGGATGGTATTCTGAGATGTCCAACATCACGGCTACCCAATGGGCCAAGGCTCGTCCACCCTCAGTCCATGCTTTTTGGGTGAGTAGCATTCGCTGGACATCATCATGCTCGGAAAGCAGGCTAGGGTAGGGGTTTTGGCCCGATCTGCCTTGGCGACGAGTCTGGGCATACGACAAGGCCTGCTGCATCGCGATCTCGCTGATGCCGACAGCCTGCAGCCCCGACAGAAGCCGTGCCTGCTTCATGACTGGAAATATGCCTTCCAGTCCTTTTCCCGGCTCCCCGACCAATATGCCCCGTGCTTGATCAAACCGCATGGTGCAAGTTGGGCTGCCATGTAAACCCATTTTCTCCTCAATGCCGTCGCAATGTACCCCGTTCAGACTTCCGTCTTCCGAAAGCTTAGGGATTAAGAAGAGGGACAAACCGCGCACTCCTGGAGGTTCCCCAGGGAGCCGGGCGAGCACGAAATGAAGAATGTTTTCTGCCAGGTCGTGTTCGCCTCCGCTGACAAAAATCTTGGTACCCGAAATCAGGTAGCTTTCACCCTGGTGATCCGGTACCGCCTTAGTTTGAACAAGGCCCACATCAGAGCCAGCTTGGGGCTCCGTCATGCACATCGTTGACAGTACCTCGCCGCTGGTCAGGCGCGGGAGCCATGTAGCTTTGAGGTCTTCGTTGCCATGCTTTTTGAGGCAGGTTGAAACACAGTGATTAATCGTTGCTGTCATCACGAATGCGTGGCTGCCAGAAGCTACCTGCTCATGAACCATGCTCCAAGCTAACAGCGGAAGTTCTAACCCACCTACCTGTTGATCAGCGGATATCGTTGGCCAGCCCAACTCTCGAAATGCGTTCCACGCATCCGAGTAACCTGAGCTAGTAACGACGCTGCCCGCAGACCATTTGCATCCTTCGTGATCAGCCGCAGCGTTGACAGCAATTAGCTGATCAGCTGCAAATCGTCCGGATTCTCGGATGACCGATTGCAGTGTCATTCCATCGACAGCGGTATAGCGTGGAATTTCCTTCAGTTCCTTCTCGACGTCGAGGACATCCAGGAGGAGAAATTCCAGGTCTCTGGTAGGCGGGTTATAACTCAGCATGTCATTCCCTTTTAGCGAGGAGTCAACCTAACGGCACCGTCCAGGCGGATCACATCTCCATTGAGGTAGCGATTTTCCGCAATGTGGGCGATGAGCTCTGCGAACTCCTTCGGATCACCCAGTCGGCTCGGGAAGGGGATCGCATCGCTCAATGCGTTGCGGAGTTCGGGTGAGGCGTTGTCCATCAACGGCGTTTCGAAGATTCCCGGGGCGACAGCCATTGCGCGAACACCGAACTGAGCAAATTCACGCGCCAGTTGGATGGTGAGCGAGGCCAGTCCACCTTTGGCTGCGGTATAGGCCGCTTGGCCGATCTGTCCTTCGAACGCAGCGACTGACGTGGTGATGAGGATGACGCCGCGCTCGCCTTGAGCGTCAGGCTCCGCCGCAATCATGTCCGCAGCTGCCAGCCGGATGATGTTGAAAGTACCGACCAAATTGAGGTTGATCACCTTGGTAAAGTCTTCCAAGGCCATCGGGCCGTTTTTGCCTACAACACGACGCGCAGCACCGCCTCCGGCACAATTCACGAGCAGGCGGGCTACACCGTGCGCCTCCCGCGCTTGAGCGATAGCTTCTGTTGCACTTGCAGGGTCGGTGACGTCACAGCGGACTGCTATGCCCCCAATTTCCGATGCGAGCAGCTCTGCGCGTTCAAGCTGGATATCCAGAATCGCAACACGAGCACCCTTTGAAGCCAAATGCCTGGCAGTTGCCTCGCCCAAGCCGGAAGCCCCACCAGTTACCAAAACGGCAGTATTTTTGAGATCCATGATTGCCTCTCCGTTCTATGTCCAAGTTGTTGAGTTCAATCGCAGACGATCAGGGCATCCAGAGCCACGACACCATTGCCTTCGGAGTAAGCAACCAGTGGATTGACATCAATCTCGGAGATCTCTGGGTGATCAAGCATCAGTTGGCCTACCGTGGCCACGACCTCTGCCACAGCTTTCAGATCTACGGCGTGGGTGCCACGGAAGCCAGTTAGCAGCTTGCGAGCTTTCAGGCTTAGCAAGCGATCAATGATCGCGGGCTGTGGAAGCTTGGGTGGCAACAGCTGTACGTCGCCGAGTGCCTCAACCCACACGCCTCCAAGACCAATCATCACAATCGGGCCCCACTGCGGGTCACGCGTAGCGCCTACGACCAGCTCGAGGCCACGTTGACCCATGGCTTCAACGAGTACGCCCTCAAGCTCGAGGCCTGGTGCACCCTTGGCGACGTTCTCATATAGCTGAGCCCAGGCGTCTTTAAGGGCCGAGTCGTCAGAGATGTTCAGAAGGACACCCCCAACTTCGCTCTTATGAGCCAGGGTTGCCGCTTGGGCCTTGATTACCACTGGGTACCCAATAGAGTTCGCGATGCGGATTGCCTCCTCACTGGAGGTGGCTAGGTCGCCTTTAGGGACAGTGATCCCGAGCTTCTTGAGGGCACGTTTACCAATCCACTCGGTTTGAACACCGCTCCCAAGTTGCAGATCTGCCGGGATGGAAATCGGCGTGGTGGCAGAGCTGCTGTCCAGCTCTTCTTGTCGCCGGCCAAATTTGGTGACGCGGGCCAGTGCTCGGATGGCGCGCTCAGGTGAGCGCATGATGATGGCTCGATTTTGCCGAGCCTCCTCGATGAATTCCGGAGCGAGGGGCACATCTTCGTTCTGCATCACGAAAATGGCTGGTTTTTGGCTTTGAGAGGCAGTGCCTTTCAGATAATGACGCAGCCAGATCAACGACGCCTCAGGGCCAGGCATGGCCATCGATACCAGCAGGCTGCCGACTGCTGGATCGGCAAGGACGTTGGAAACGCCGATCTCGATCAGCTCAGGTTTGTAGGTGAACAACGTGCCCAAATCGAGGGGGTTGCGAGCTGGAAGGAACTCGGGGAGATGTTCACGCAAAGCGTTGGCTTGAGCTTCGGCCAGATCAGGCAGTTCCAGCCCCAATGGTTCGACGTAGTCCTGGACGAGACCGCAAATCGCACCAGAGGCCGTGACAAGGCCCAAGCCCCCCGAAGTAGATTTCGGGTAACGCAACAGGAGCTGGCCTACGTCAATCGCTTCTTCCAGGCTGTCCACCACGGTCGCGCCGGCGTATTCGGCCATTAGCTGCATCGCAGCATGATTACCTGCCAGGGCACCGGTGTGAGACTTTGCGGCTTCTTGCGATCGCTCACTTCGCCCTGGGTGAAGCAGTACGACAGGCTTGCCATGGCTGCGGGCATTGCGAACTGCAGCTACGAATTCAGGGGCTGACTTGATCTGTTCGGCGTAAACCACCACCGCGCCAGTGTGCGCATCAGTTGCGAAGTATTCGATCAGCTCGGCAAGCCCGGTTTGAGCCTCGTTGCCAGTCGTCATCATGTAAGACAGTGGGACGCCACGGGCTTGAAGCGACGCTGCGATGTGGGCGCCAATGCCTCCGCTCTGAGCGACCACCGCGACTGCAGGCCCTTGGCTCCGATCGAGCTTCGGAGGGAGCACCAGTTGCACCATCATTACGTAGAACGCGTCTACATAGTTGAAGTAGCCAACAGTGTTAGGCCCCAACAGGGTCAGGTTGCCAGCGCGAGCGATTTTCGCGATTTCCTGCTGCTGATTTCGCCCATCATCACCCATCTCAGCGAAGCCTGAAGCGAAGCACACCGCTCCGCGAACCTTACGAGATACGCAATCGGTAATGGTTTCCAGGACAGCCGTGGACGGCACCATCAAAATGGCCAGGTCAACATGTTCAGGGAGCTCTGAAATCGAGCTCAGGATGGTGTGGCCTTCGAAGGTGCCGCCACTTCTTCCTACAAGGTGAACTGCTCCGTCATAGCCGCCGGTAAGGAGGTTGTTCAAAACCACTTGGCTAGCTGAACCTGGTTTGGTCGACATCCCGATGATCGCGACAGAGCGGGGCCGAAGAATGGGGTTCATGTCGAGCTTGTTGTTGACAGGGCTAACTGCGTTATTTTCCATCGGACACCTCTTATTCTTGTAATTCGTTTTTCTGGTCATCTGAGCTGCTGGCTCAAATCAACCTAGACAGGGGTAACCTTACTGGCACGTTTCTGCAGGAAGGCATTAACTCGCTCTTTGGCCTCAGGGTCGCTTTGAGTGACGGAGGCCATAAGCGCTTCGGTGAAAAGACCATGTGACATAGGCTGTTCAGCGATGAGCGGTAGCGCATTCAGGATTGCGAAATTTGACAGAGGCGCGTTCTGGGCGATCTTCCCTGCCAGTTCTTTGGCCTTCTTCATACCCTGGCCCTTCTCTGTAACGTAGTGCGCCAGTCCGATGAGGTGACCCTCATCTGCGTCCAGGACATTGCCAGTCAGCATCATCTCGGTCACACGGGAGAATCCGATGAGCTTTGTGATTCTCACTGAGCCCCCGCCACCCAGGAAAATGCCCCGTTGCCCTTCAGGCAGGGCGAAGTACGTATCTGCCTCGGCTACACGAACGTGCAGTGAGGCCGCAAGCTCCAAGCCTCCACCTACGACAGCGCCATGGAGCAGGCCAATGACCGGAATTCGACCGAATTGGATCTTGTGGAAGGCTTCGTACCAGATCATCGATGAGTGGATACCTTCGGCTGCCGTTGACTCCTTCAACTCGGAGAGGTCAAGCCCGGCGCTGAAATGAGCACCGTCACCGGTCAGGATGGCTACTTTCACTGTAGAGGGAAGGCTCGAGAAAGCGCTTTGCAGCTCGTGCAGCAGCGCCAGGTTCAGCGCATTTCGCTTGTGTGCACGCTTCAGGGTGACGGTAGCGATGTTGTCTTCGATTACGACATCGACCAGGTTCGTGACTGCTTCATCCGAGGACATTTCTGCTATCTCCACGTGAGCAAGGCAACCGCCGAAAATTGGTGCCTTGGTATACTGTTAACCTGGTTAGCAGTCTGGCATGCTAACATCCAGTTTTCAACACACTGGAGCGAGAAAGTGCAGAATCGAAATTCGGTTTCAGACGGGGAGCAGGCGGTAACCGTTCTGGCCGAGAAGGTCGAGGGAGCCGCTCCATCGGTGACTCATGCAACGAGCGGCGGATCGGTTGGAGGTACGCGTCCTGACGTGGATGTGCTTACCGGTACCCTTGGATATGCCCTCAAACGCGCCCAGGTGCGATCTTATGAAATGTTCTTCTCGGTAGTGGGAGCAGATGCGATATCGCCAGGCCGCATGACCGCCCTCTCTCTGATAGGCATGGAACCGGGCGTGACACAATCGGCTCTTGCTGAAAGGCTGGCAATCAGTCGAGCGGCCATGGTCAAGGTGATTGATGCCTTGGAGTCTCGAGGCTTCATTGAGCGTCGTGCCACTGAAGGAGACCGTCGAAGCTATGCTCTTAATCTCACGGCTGAGGGGCACCAGGAACTGAATGTACTGACCCACCAGATCCGAGCTTATGAAGAGCGCCTTGCGGCCAATCTGAGCCCTGACGAGAGAGCTCACTTAATCGCTCTGCTGGAGAAGGTTGGGTTGTAACTGCTGCCGCAGCGCCCTGACCCATGCCATGCCCAGTAGACTGGAGGGCGCTTTTTAACCCTCCTTGTCCAGTCTATTGGTCGGCATTAAAGCGAGAATTTTTCAACGGAATCCCGCAGCTCTGCCCCAAGTCGGGAAATGTGTTCAGTCGCGTGAAGCGCTTTGGTCGAGGCTTCTGCAGAGGTGTCTGCAAGCTGCCTCACATTAGTGATGTTTTGATGGATTTCTCCTACGGCTGCGCCTTGTTCCTCAGCGGCGGCGGCTATCTGCTGATTCATGGACTGGATGCTTGCAACCGATGTCCTGATTTCGCCTAGGGAAGCCCGCACTACTCGAGCATTCTTCACGACTTCGATAGACCGGGTGTTTCCTTGCATTACTAAGGCAGTTGCGGCCTCGCTTCTTTTTTGCAGAGTAGATACCAGCGCTTCGATTTCAGTGGTTGACTGCTGCGTTCGCATGGCGAGCGCCCTGACTTCATCAGCCACAACGGCAAAGCCACGTCCTTGCTCGCCGGCTCGAGCCGCTTCAATCGCCGCATTAAGGGCAAGCAGGTTGGTTTGCTGAGCGACCGCATTGATGACGTCCACGATTTGCCCGATTCGATCTCCATCACCTTGCAAAAGCGTCATGGTAGATCCGAGCTGCTGCACCTCAAGCGCCAAATTCTCCATTTGAGAAACCGTGTTCATTACAGCTTCCTCGCCTGCGCCCGCTTTGGTATCAGCTTCGCTAGCAGCAAGAGCTGCCTGGCCTGTATTCCTTGCAATGTCTTGAACCGTCAGCACCAGTTCATCAATCGCATGGCTCAGCTGGTTGACCTCAATTTTTTGCATCGATGCATCTTGTTGTGCGGTCGTGCTCTCGCTTTGAAGATGCTTGGATGCCTGGTTGAGCTGGGCGGCACATCCCTGGATGTTACCGACAAGGTTACGTAAGCCGTTCGCCATTTTGGAGGTGGCCCGTTCCAACTCGCCTATTTCATCATGCCTGGTCGTTGGGGCAGTCTCGATGAGGTTGCCGTTCGCGATATGGCTGGCAATTTCAGCTAGGCCCTGGAGGGGAGGTGCGAGTTCTTTGGAGATCATCCATACAGATGCCGCGCTTCCAAAGATTGCCATAAGCGAACCGGTTATCAGTAAAAAGTAGATGTTTTCCGTTGTTTTTGCATACGTCGATTCTAGGTCTGAGGAAACTTCGGATAGTGATTTTATAAGAGGCTTTACATCTGCAGGTATGGTGTTGGGTAACGCAGAGTTTTCAGTGGTTTTCTGAGCCTGGCTAGTGATCCTGGCTAGGTGCTGTTCCTCAAGACCAGTGTCTTTTAAGCTATCAATTTTAGCGCTAAGAAAGGTGTAGTCTGTCGAGGCGTAGGTTTTCGGTACGCCTGTGAGTGTTTGAGTGTCGTATGCTTTGGAGTAGATCAGGTTGGTGATGCTGTTGACCGCTTGCGTCTGAATATAGAGCTTGTGAAGAAGATGGTTGCCTATGAAGCCAGTAATCGTGACACCCATGCCCATTAAAATTACACAAGAAAAAACAATAATGAGTTTTTTCTGAACGTTGAAGTTGCTGAGGGCGCCACTGTTCATTGGTTTGGGTCTGTTCATTTTTCTTATTAGGTAGTGAAGGCAGTCAGCTTAGTGCTGACCTGGGCAGGTTGGTTTAGAGCATGTGATTAGCCAGAGGGTGAAAAAAGAGCGCACTGCTCGATGGTCACGCAGTGCGCTTTGCCTTTTCTCTATTTACGAGGCCTTGCTAAAGGTGTTGTGTGGGTCAATCACAAATTTCTTAGGCACACCCGCGTCAAACTCTCCATACCCTTTAGGGGCGTCGTCCAGGCTGATGACCTGCACGCCGACTACTTCCGCGATATTGATGCGATCCCACATGATCGCCTGCATCAATTGACGGTTGTACTTCATCACCGGGGTTTGGCCGGTGTGGAAGCTGTGGGATTTTGCCCAGCCGAGACCGAAGCGAACGCTCAAGCTGCCAAGCTTCGCGGCATCGTCTGTTGCACCTGGATCCTCGGTCACATACAGCCCTGGGATCCCGATCTTGCCGGCAACCCTAGTAATCTGCATGAGGGAGTTTAGGACAATGGCAGGAGCTTCCTGCTTAACGCCCGCATGGCCGTGGCCACGCGCCTCGAATCCAACGGCATCAACGGCACAATCGACTTCAGGTTCGCCGAGAAGGGCGGCGATCTGCTCGTGCAGCGGGGTGTCTGTAGAAAGGTCTGCGACTTCGAAACCGACAGCCTTAGCGTGGGCAAGGCGAACAGGGTTGACGTCGCCAACGATAACAACGGCAGCCCCCAGAAGTCGGGCCGACGCTGCAGCAGCCAATCCCACCGGCCCAGCTCCTGCGACATACACTGTGCTGCCCGGGCCTACTCCGGCGGTAACGGCTCCATGGTAGCCGGTCGGCAGGATGTCTGAGAGGCAGGTAAGGTCGCGGATTTTCTCCATCGCTTTGTCGCGATCAGGGAGCTTCAAAAGGTTGAAATCGGCGTATGGCACAAACACGTACTCTGCTTGGCCACCAGTCCAGTCACCCATATCTACGTAGCCGTAGGCCCCGCCCGGACGTTCAGGGTTAACGGTCAGACAGACCCCTGTGTGCTGCTCTTTGCAGGAGCGGCAGCGTCCACACGCAACGTTGAATGGAACCGAGACGAGATCACCGATTTTGAGGTGTTCAACGTCTTGTCCTTTTTCAATAACCTGACCAGTGATCTCGTGGCCTAGTACCAGGCCTACCTGAGCAGTGGTACGACCGCGTACCATATGTTGATCCGAACCACAGATATTGGTGGAAACTACCTTCAGAATGACCCCGTGCTCAACCTTCTTGCCGCGCGGATCTTGCATTTTTGGATAGTCGATCTTCTTGACTTCGACTTGCCCTGCACCGAGATAAACAACGCCGCGATTGCCACTCATAAAGAAAGCTCCCGTATCATGGTTAATACATCCATTTTTAAGCGTCTATAAAACGCTTTCTTCCCTGGTCTCTGTAGAATTTTTTCAGGGCGTACAACTACAAGCACCAAGCATTAGGGCTTTGATGGTCGGTGACCGCAGCACGTTAAGCGCCCCTATAGGCTCTCCCTCGGCTGCATTGTCTTACTATACAATGGTGGCTGTATCCCCAAGGCTCCGCATAGATAAGTTAAAATTTCCACCCATAGCCAACAGTCAATGTGTACATATCAGCATCAAGTTTTGTACCTTCGCTTGGGCCTGAGCCATCCAAGGTTGTGCCATAGTCGTACTCGGCAGTGATATTTATCTCTCCATTTTCACTGATTTTCCTAGTGGCGCCCGCTGTCAGTGCTGTGCTGTTAATTCCGACTAACAGGAAGTTTGGGTTAGCATATTTTCCGGTTGTATGGAGTCGGCCATGACTCACCCCTGCTCGGAATTGCCAGTCATTGCTGTAGTTGTATTCGACGCCCAACTTCACAAGGTCTTGGTCTCGCCATCCGAACCCTACTGCAAAGGCGTCCACGTTTGACCAGCTGATATGCTCGTAATCGAGGGCTGCTGTCCATTTCTCATTGAATTTTTGCTTAATGCCCAGGGCATAACTTCCGGGGCTATCAATAGAGCCGCCGGAGCCAGACAGGAGCTCATCCTTATAGCCGGATAGCTCACTCATTTTCATTTTCGGCTTGTAGCTTGCACCAACAGCAAATCCGTTATCAAAACTCCACAAGGCTCCCGCCTTCCAACTGTGACCGTATGCCTTCTCAGTACCGAAGTCTTCGTTTTGACCGCCCGGAAAGGGGCCGGGTAGACCTTGCACATTAAACTTTTGAATGCCGTAGACAAGTGAGAGGCCAAGTGCTAGACCGTTCTCAAATTTGTACGTGATAGTGGGGAGGATGTCGACCTGACTAAGCGTTCCTCGTGCCCGCCGAAGACCAGGAATAGGAAGCACTGGATCGTCGTATTTAAAGCCAACCCCGCTGGCATAGGTGGACACGCCTATTGTGATATTGGGAGTAAGTTGATAGTTGGCTCCAAATTCAGGAATGGGCACAACTATAGAACCGCTGTGTTTGTTTTCGGCAGAACCGAGCTCCAAATCAGCGGATGCGTAGATGATTTGGACATCAGCATCGACCCTATTGCCGACTAGGGCCATGCCAGCCGGATTATTTGCAGCGGCGATTGCATCTTGGGGATATGCGACAGATGCTCCGCCCATCGACTGAGCTTTAGCGCCATAACCGACAAGGTGTGTCCCTTGCGTAGCCCAGCTATTGGAGGAACATGCCGCTGCTGCGACCATCAGGCCGACGATTTTTTTATTATTCATAAAGAGGTACCGAGATCAGGATTCGGTTCTGCAGAGTCGGACGCGTGTCTCGAGCTCCACAATGCACGCGTGCCAATGCTTTGACTTTAGGCCACTAGCAAGAATGCGGTGAACGAGTCGACGTAGTTGCAGTCGGTAATCGTTGCATACCCTAGATTCGGCGTGGCTAGCGCTTGCGGGTTTGGGATGCTGGCGGTATTGGGCGCCGCATTCCCTGCGCACGGCATTACCTGATCGGTGTTAGAAGAACGGCGGTTCTCACCGAAGACGCGTGCTGGAATGACACCCTCAGGCAGTCGCATTTTTGCGTTCTCGCACGCGCTGAGTCGTTTGGAGCTTACCCGCGATATCTCGGGGCGGGAGGTTTTGCTTCTGATCAGTTCTTCCGGGGTGAGTCGAGGGTGATTACCGCGCAGGGCGGGCAGGTGGTCTGAGAGTGTCAATGCAGCATTCATGATGGTAAGCCTCTTATTTTTGTGTAGGCATTCATGCTTTACGGCTATTTGCACGCGGCCCCTAGACAGATTTAGGGGCCTGGTCATGGGCACTTCACCGCATCGATATCTGCAGCTTGCAGTCATCGATTGCTATAGAGATAAACCCAATCTGGTTGAGGTGTCAACAAGGTTGGCGGAGAGGCGCGCATTGTTCGCTGGGCGGTGCAGGTCGTCGCAGAGTGGAGCTGGGTTGCTTACCAGGCGTAGGAGGTCTGGGGTGGTTCACTCCTCAGTGACACCCCCTGCGAAATTGGCATGTGCCACATTTCCGTGCATGCGGCGGAGCAGGTCGAGCAAGGTCTCGACTTCTTTTTTGGAGAGGCCGCCCAGCAGCCGTTTCTCTCGCTCCAGGGCAACGGTGATGATCTGGTCGTGAAGCTCAAAGCCTTTGGCTGTCAGGCTCAGCGTCACGCTTCTGCCGTCGTTCGGATTTACCTTCGTGGCGATATGTTCAGACTTGATGAGCGCCTGAACTGCTCGGCTGACCGCTGCTTTATCCAAGCCGATCACCTGGGCGATTCGGTTCGCGGTGATGTCCTCTTCCACAGCAAGCATCGAGAGCATCCGCCACTCGATTATTCCTACCCCGAACTCCTTACGATAGCAGGCGGAAGCGCCGGCAGACATCTTGTTGTAGATGAATCCTAGTAGACCAGGGACGTAGCGATTCAGGTCGAGACGTGGGGTGTGCATGTGAAGGCCATAGCTCCGGAGGTGACGAAAGGCACGTTTTACCATACCGCATTGCTTTCCCTACCGCTCGGCAATGATTGGAGTTTGACCACGCCACAGCGCTCGTAAACCGTGGCGTGAGCCGTACTCTCACGCTCCGGCTGGGGGATATCGCCAGCAGTCATCGTTCGTCCCAATGCGGCTCAAGCTGGTTGACATATCAACTAGATTGATTATCCTCGGCTCATGGCCCTCGCCGACCTATGGCGGCGCCTCAAACAAGAAGAATGGTGAAAGACATGACCGTGACATCTCTGCTCCAGTCTTCTCTAGGCAATCCCACAAGATTTTCGATGAGGTAAGCCGTCCTTCGTCGCTATCAAGCTATGGGCTTACATACAGCAGGGATCGACAACGTCGTCCGCTGCTTGCGTCACAACGATTACTGTATAAGGAGAATAAAATGTCAGTACAGATCGTCGAACCGAGAGCAGCCGAGCCTGCACCAACCCCGCAGTTCCCTCTTGATCAGTGGTATGTGGCGGGTTTCTCATGGGAGTTGAAAGACAAGCCAATTGGCCGGACATTTCTCAATAAGCCGATTGTCTTGTTCAGAACGCTTGAAGGTGATTTCTGCGCCTTGGAAAACCGCTGCTGCCATCGCGCTCTGCCGCTGTCTGATGGCACGGTGGAGGAGGGGGGAATTCGTTGCGGTTACCATGGCCTTCTTTTTGACGGTACTGGTCGGTGCATCGATATTCCGGGACAAACCAAAATCCCCGGCAAAGCCATAGTCCCTGCGTACCATATCCGTGAACAGGATCAAATTCTGTGGATCTGGTTTGGCAGTTCCAGCGATAGCGAGCCGAGCTTCGAGCCTCCCCAATACGATGTGCACAGCAGCGGTCGCTACCTGTTCGACGGTGATGTCTATCACTACGACGCGCCTTGGCAGTTAGTCCACGACAACTTGATGGATTTGAGCCATCTGGGGTATGTGCACCTTCGAACCATTGGTGGCAATGCCAAAGTTCACATGAATGCCGAGATGAAGGTTGAGGCAGGTGATGAATGGGTGCGGGTAGTCCGCCATATGCCTGGTTCAACTCCACCGCCAACCTACACTGCTGCCTTCCCGTTCAAAGGTGAGGTCGACCGCTGGCAGGAAATTGAATTTCACGTCAACCACCTGCGTATTTGGTCAGGGGCGGCGGACGCAGGAACCTGCGATTTGAATGATCCGAATCGAGGTGGTTTCCACATGAAGGGTTTCCATGGTGTTACCCCTGAGACAGAAACGACCTGCCATTATTTCTGGTCAGTTGCGACAAACCCAGTCCGCGACCCGGAAGAAACGAAGCAGAAAGTTATCGAGCAGTCGAAGATGACCTTTGATGAAGACAAAGTCGTCATCGAGTCGCAGTACAAAAATATGCTCCGGTTCGGTGATAGGCCGATGATCGACATACATGTCGACGTAGGCCCGAATCGTGCCCGTAAAATCGTTGAAAAGCTCAAAGCGCATAGCTGAGCCTCTAAGAATAAACCGGCAATAAGTATAATCAGCTGGAGAATGTCATGTTTTTAAAAAACTCGTGGTATGTCGCTTGCACGCCTGATGAAATTGAAAGCAAGCCTCTCGGAAGGAAAATCTGCGGTGAAAATATTGCCTTCTATCGTGGTAATGAAGGCCAAGTCGCTGCGGTAGAGAACTTCTGCCCCCATCGTGGTGCTCCACTTTCGCTCGGTTATGTGGAAGATGGAAATCTGGTCTGCGGTTATCACGGGCTCGTGATGGGCTGTGATGGTAAAACCGTATCCATGCCCGGGCAGCGGGTGCGTGGCTTCCCATGCATCAAGTCCTACGCTGTCGTTGAGCGGTATGGATTCATTTGGGTGTGGCCAGGTGAGAAAGAGCTTGCCGACCCCGCTTTGATCCATCATCTGGAATGGGCTGAGAGCCCTGATTGGGCGTATGGCGGTGGCCTGTACCACATCAAGTGTGACTACCGCTTGATGATCGACAACCTCATGGACTTGACCCATGAGACGTATGTTCACTCCTCGAGTATCGGCCAGAAGGAGATCGATGAGGCGCTGCCTACCACATCCGTGAACGGCGACGAAGTGATCACGGCGCGACACATGGACAACATTATGGCCCCGCCATTTTGGCGAATGGCATTGCGTGGCAACGATCTCGCTGATGATGTACCTGTAGACCGTTGGCAGATCTGCCGCTTCACACCACCCAGCCACGTCATGATCGAGGTGGGTGTCGCTCACGCTGGAAACGGAGGATATGACGCTCCGGATCACCTCAAGGCTTCGAGTATCGTGGTCGATTTCATTACGCCAGAAACGGAAACCTCTCACTGGTACTTCTGGGGCATGGCCCGGAAATTCAAGCCTGACGACTTGGCGCTGACCGACACTATCCGTGAAGGGCAAGGGAAAATCTTTGGTGAAGACCTCGACATGCTTGAGCAGCAGCAAAGTAACTTGCTGACCTACCCTGAACGTGGCCTTCTTAAGCTGAACATTGATTCTGGTGGTGTGCAGTCGCGTCGAGTGCTTGATCGGCTGCTCGCAGATGAGCACCAGTTGATCGCCAAAGAGAGTTCAGTCGCTTAGTAATAAAGCTGACAAATAATAAAAATGCTATTGCTCCAGGGGCGGTGAAAGCTGCTCCTGAAGCCGGAGGTGTATTATGCTGGCCGTGCAAATTAAATCGATCAATCGTGAAGCCCGCGATGTTGTAAGCCTGGAGTTTGTTGCGGCTGATGGAGTACAGCTCCCGCATTTTGAAGCCGGATCACACATCGATGTCCATCTTCCTAACGGTTTGATCCGTCAGTATTCGCTGTGTAACGCCCCCCATGAGCGTGATCGTTATGTGGTTGGTGTGTTGCTCGATCCGAATTCTCGCGGCGGCTCAAAAGCCGTGCATGAACTGCTAGAGGGGGCGGAAATCAAAATCGGCGAGCCTCGGAATTTTTTCCCCCTCGTCGAAGCAAAAGGACGGTCGCTGCTTTTCGCTGGAGGCATCGGTATCACCCCTATCCTCTGCATGGCGGAAAGCCTGCAGAAGGTTGGTGCGAATTTTGAGCTCCACTATTGCTCGCGGTCGAGGGAGCAGGCAGCATTTGTAGGGCGAATCGAACAAGCTCCTTTCGCAGGACATGCAAGCTTCCACTTTGACGATGAGAAGGCAGCCGATATTCCGAGCCTGCTCAGCTCGCCCGGTGCAGAGGATCATCTATATGTCTGTGGGCCTTCAGGGTTTATGGACTTTGTCCTCAAGACTGCAGAAGCCCAGGGGTGGGCGGCAGGCCAACTGCACCGCGAGTATTTCAGTGTCGAGCCGAAATCTGATGCGGACAATGGTTCCTTTGAGGTGCAGATTGCCAGCACCGGCCAAATAATCACGGTCGGAGCAGAAACCACGGCTGCTGAAGCATTGATAGCTGTCGGTGTAGATATCCCTCTCTCCTGCGAACAAGGCATCTGCGGCACTTGCGTCACGCGTGTGCTGGACGGGGTGCCTGAGCATCGCGACATGTACCTTACCGAGGACGAGCAGAAAGCGAATGATGTATTCACTCCTTGCTGCTCTCGCGCAAAAACGGCTCGGTTAGTCCTGGATATTTAAGGCTTATGTCAGTGTAGAAATGTTCATTCTGGCTCCTTGGTAGCGGGTACCGCATCATCCCTCATGGATGCGGTTTGGGCAGTGATGGTGCGTGCATCACTGCTCTTTTTTTGCGGTTCGTTTAGGGCTTGGCGGCAAATCAGGCGAGGGGAGGCCGCCATTCTTGAGCGCAGTAGCCGTTTATGAGGGCGTGGAACCGGCGGCGGATTCAGTATTCGTTATGGATTCGCCGTTAGACGGCCTGACTAAGTCGCGTCACGTTCAAATCAGCGCTTCGGGCACCCGCTGTCCGGAGCAACATTTGCCGGCACGACTGGAGAACAAAGTAAGTTGAGTTCGCCGGCGTCAGCTCTCGAACCGCATCGGACTCAAGTGTCGTACAAGCGGTCATAGCGCTTTCGTCCTGCCAGGTGCGTAACCGCTGCCAAATGGTCAATCAACCCATGACACGCTGAATGATCTCTGGTGACAATCGATGTCGGGCAGCACACAGACACCCATGACCGGTTACAGCCTTAATCGGCTACCAAAACTAAGTGATGACCGGCTCCTTCTGGCCGATTTTTGCCCCTCGCGACAGGCCGTTTGGGTCGAAAGCTGCCCTTCGAGGCTGGTTTACCTGATCAATGCGAGGTATGGGTTGTCTACCGGATGCTCACTGGTAAGTCCTGCTGTTCGTAGCATCAGGTAGCCATTCAAAACACTACTTTTGCGAGGACCTCTCACCGCGCAGGTCCAAATATTTTGCCCATTAGCTCGTTTCTGATGAATGCCGAGCCTCTCAAAATCACGTTGAATCCGCCGCCAATGTTCTTTATGGGCGGCTCCGTCAGCTTGCTTTAGATGCTCGGCGGCAAATCGCTGGAATATGCCCGGCGTGACTAGGAAAAATGTTCCGTCCACGGTGTGGACCTTGGCTTTGCTGTCATTGACCACTAAGCGACGAGTATGGATTCCGTCTCGCAGCCACTCGAGGAAGGCCAGCCCCTCGGCATCCATGTGTGGCGTAGTGGTGGACTGCAGGCTTCCCGCGCTTGGTCCAGTGTCGACCTCGCTCGGCTCTTGCAGCATGTCCATCAAATCGTCGAGATAGTCAAAATCCTGGTTCGGGTGCTCGGGTACGGGCTGTTCTTCTTCCTGCGTTGGTTGCGGTCGATCCAAAGCCGACTCGCAAGTTTCACCGGCCGGCAGAGGATGCTCCGTCATCGGCTCAACAGTTCCTTTAAAGCAGTCTGGCCGGGGTTCATCAGCCCATATCAGGCTCGGCTGCAGACGGAGAAAGGTAAAGCGATGTTGCCAGTCATCGTCTGTTACGTTGGCATTCCATACCGCTTTGCCCTCAGGTGTCGCGTCCACTAATCCGTGTGATTGCAGTTCATCGAACAAGGCGATGTTGGAGGAGGGAATACCGTCCACCGATTGAGCCAGCAGGTAAGCACGTAGTTTGTCGGTCGCGGTTTTGCTGACCAGCCACAGATGGTTCGCGGTGAGCCAGCCGGCAGCGCCAGGCTGGTTGAGCTTGAACTCGTTTTTGACTAGGTGACGGAGGCCCGCAAGTAGGTGATGCTGCAGCGAGTGTTTGGGGGCTTGCAGTGCCTTTATCGGGTTGGCCCCGATGTTTTGTGCCGTGGACACCCGGTCTGCTTGCAGCACCAACTCTCCGAGGGTGCCGGCGTGCTCGTAGTGGTCGGCCAGCAAGGACAGCAATTGCCCCCACAAGGCAGGGTAACTGCTGAGCCAGTCGAGCAGGGCGGGGGGCAGGATCTGCGTATACAACAGCCCTGCGGCGGCGCCGTGTAGCTGGTAATCCCGGTCGGGGTGGTAGCGGAAGCGGTAAGGCTGGTTCAGGGGGCCGTGCCAGGGGTGCCAGCGTTCACCATTTTGGCACTCCACCTGGAGATCGACGGCGATTTTACCAACGTCATGGAGCAGGGCGCCGTAGGCAATCGCGGCGCTCCAGGCATCAGCCTGCGCGGCTTGGTCTTCCGGTGCGGCACCACTGGGGAGGAGGTAGGACTGGCGCAACTTCAGGCTGCACGCTACCAGCTCCAAACCGTGGTCGAGCATGCCACCTGGATAGGCATGGTGATGGCTCTCACTGGCCGGTAGTTGCTGTACATAGGTGGCGTAGCGACGAATCGGTTCGAGGTAGAGTTGTTCGAACTGTAGCGGGGAGAGGGCCGTGTATTGCCAGATGCGCTCGAGCAGCCTTTTCCGGTGGCTGACAGCGAGCAGTGATTCCGCCGACAGTGGTTGATGAAAACCCTCGGCGGCGGGAGTGGTCTCTTCGGGAAGGCCTTTTTGAGGTTTGAACCACCAGCGTTTCATCGCAGTACCTGCCTTGCGTTCAAAAGGTCCTTTTGCCTTTTCGGATAAGCCTCTTACCCTTGCGCCCCTTCCATTGACACCATTACCCTTTACCGCCTTGACCTTTTTCGCGAGTGCGATAATCCGAAGTCTGGCGCGTCGGGTTAGCCGGCCGATCGGCATAGCCGCCCCTTTCGAGTGGGGGTAGACTGCTCGGCATCATGTTTCTGATCTGGGGCGCTGATGACGCTGAGTGATGCTGTATTGATCGTGCTGCTGGCGGACCGAATTCATGGCACTGATGCTGCCATTCGGTCTGCCGCCAAGCGCTGTGCGAAAAAGTTGCCGCGCAGCCAGCGCGAGATCTTGTTCAAGATTGGCAACAGCGCGGCGCCTCGCGAAGTGGTGGCGCACCTCTGCCAGAACTTGGCTGATTGATCTGTCACAAAACTTTGTAATGAACCAACACGAAAACGCATCTTAAACTGAGAATAAATACTCGGAAGTTGGGTGTGGCTCAGTTACTATACCTTCACGTGTCTCATACTCAGGAAAGATTTCTCATGTCCAAACTTGCCGAATTCAAAGCACTGGAAGCGCAGCTGGCCGCACAACTTCAACAGCTGGATGCGATGAAAAACGATTCCGGCCTGAAGCAGGAAATCGAGTTTGAACAGAAGCTCAAGGCCTTGCTGGAAGAGTACGGCATGAGCCTGCGTCAGGTGATCACCATTCTGGACCCGTCCAAAGGCGTGAGCGTGAGTGCCGCTAGCGCGTCGAGCGCGGCTCAGCGCAAGCCGCGCGAGGTCAAGCGCTACAAGAACCCGCACAGCGGCGAGGTCGTGGAAACCAAGGGTGGCAATCACAAGATCCTCAAGCAGTGGAAGCAGGAACACGGCTCGGATACCGTCGAGAGCTGGCTGGAGTAATCGACTGCGCATTCGCAACTGCCGATACACGGCGCTGCAGGCAAAACAAAGGCCCCAAATCGGGGCCTTTTTGCTGGTTGAGGGAATTCACGCTGTGAGTCGCTTCGGCGCTTCTGTGGTGCGGTCGGCCTGCAGGGCTAGCAAGAATTCCGAAGCCTCACGGGCCTGGCCACTGGCGCGGAAGATCGCACGCTTGTCCTCCTTGAGGATCTTCAGCCAGGAGGCCAAGTACTCCTCGTGGCGCAACTCGCCCTGTGTGGCGGTCAGCGCGCAAAGAAACGCTGCACCCATTTCCGCGACCAGTTCCTCGAAGGCATAGGCTGCGGAGCCGAACGCGTGCCCGCCGGTGATGCCATCGCGGTTCAGGCGCGATCGATGACCCGACCAGTGAGTCAGCTCATGCAGGGCCGTCGCGTAGTAGCTGCCAACGTCCTCGAATTGAGCCTTGGTGGGCAGTTGGATGCGATCGCGCAGCGGCTGATAGAACGCGCTGTCGCCATAGCAATGCTCGATCTGCGCGCCGCTGGCCAGCAGCAACTGCTCGGCCGGGGCATGGTCAATAAAGGCGAGCGGCTCGGCGTGCTCGGTGGGGCCTGGCTCCTCGTCAGGCAAGCCTTCGGTCTGCTCGATGTTGAACAGGCAGTGCGTGCGCAAGAGGGCGAACTGCACCATCTTGATATTGCCTTGGTCATCGCGAACGGCCTGGCCGTCCTCGTCGTGCGCCTCCTTGCTCATGGGTTTGTACAGCACCGCGAGGGTGGATTGCTCGCCCTTGCGGACATGGCCGCCAGCTTTGCGTGCCTGGTTGAAGGTCAGCCAGCGATCCTGGGTGAAACCTCGCAGGCGCGCCTCGGCCCACAGCAGAGGAATGTTGATCCCGGCGTAGGGGCGTCTGGTGATGGCGTTGATGGGGAAAGGGGAGTCAGCATTTGAACCGGTGGTGGTCCAGGGCTTGATCCAGGGGATCACGCCTTGGCTCAAGGCGCTGACGATCTTGTTGGTGACATCCAGATAGACATCTGACATGGCGTTCTCCGGGTGTGTAGGGGGAACGCTGCCCAGCCGGGAAGGGTTCCCGGTGGGGTAGTCAGGCAGTAGCGGTGCTACAGGGTTAGAGGGCGGCGATATCGACTACGGTCTCGCCGGATAGCCGGATGAGCAGAAAAGCCGGGCCGCTGTGTGGCGTGATGCGAGCCAACTGAAGCTGCGGCAGGTGAGCAGAGACTGAAGTGCCGTTGCGCCGCGAGCGGCCGAGTTGCAGCTCAACGGGGCAGTGTGAGGTAGAAGGTGTCGAGGTCAGCACACTGTTGAGCAGGTCTGCCAAGCGCAGAGCTGACTGGCCTATGGGTTCCTCGCCTGTGGCAGGTTCAATGAACTGCTGCCAAACGCCTGGGCTCAGCACCACCGCATCGGAAAAGCGCTTCATCCTGGACATTGGGACCTCCGCGTAGCTGATCCCGAGACACCTCATGTGAGGTTTGTGCATAGATCTGCTCAATCCGAGCAAGGCATTGAGCAGGGTGCGTCCATGTATTAAACCGCGCTTGGACGTGAGGTCAATCTCCGATCTCTACCTCATATAGAGGGCTCTATCCAGGGAGTTCCAGCGAAGACTTCCGTCCTTGGACTCCTGACAAACGGCGATCTTCAACCGACTGAAGATGGATGCGAGAGGCGCGCAGAGAGGCCCGGTTAAGGTGCCGCTCTGGGTACGCCTGGAGCTCGCTTCTGCGTTCAAGACTTGCCTGCCGGATCAACCTCGGCGGCCAGGTACAGGTGGGTGGAGGTGGCCTCTACCACCAACGATCCTGCAGTGCCGCGAAGGCTGGCGAGGACAGGATCATCGATGTCGAAGTACTCGGCAAAATCATCGCCGCCGAATTCATCGCGGGCGCGATTCCACCAGGTGTCGAAGTTGTCGACGTTGGGGTTGTAGCCAGTGGCATAGGCCACGCGTTTACGGCCACCACCATCCGGTTTGCTTTCGCCGATCTCGGACATGAGGTAAACACCGTGGTCCTTCACCAGTATCAGTCTGCAACCATTGATACCGGCCTCGGCCAATACGGCGTGAAGTTCAGTGCCTGTGAAACGCAGCATGATGAGATCCTCCAAAGGGTGCGGAGGAACGTCATCCCGTGTGGGAGAGTTCCCAGCACTGGAATGGATGTGAGTAAGGTGCAACGAAGACGCAGGTTCAATGAACCCGGGGGATTAGAAAGCGTTCATCACCGGGGATCGGTGACCATGCGAGCTGCCGAACGCGAATCGCATTTCGGGGTAACCATCACATGCGTGACGTAGCCTCAAAGGTTATGGCTACCTGGGGTGCTGGAAAACCAGCGATTGCACACTTGGTTTACCAAGCGATCCGGCACTGCGTCAACGGCGCTTTTGGGCAAAGGGAATATCCCCTATCCAATGAGCGCCACCGGCGATGACCCGCGTTGTCCAAGTGATCAACGGTCATGGAATTCAGCGACAGAGGAGTAAGCTAAAGCTTGGATCCAAATTAGCGGTAGCGGCTGGACCGCGTGCGCGGTGATAGGTAAGGGAGGCAATCAAATGTCGACTCAAGCATCCTCAGCTTCTGGCAGCACCGGTATCGGCAAGCATCTTATTCGCGCTGCGGTTGGTGCTGGTCGAGTGGTGAACAGATTCGAATCCATGGTTTTGAACTCCCGCGTTTTGGCCGCCGTGCCGTTCAAATATCGCAAAATTGGATTTCAGGTAGTTAAGTTGATCCTGATGCTCGTCGTTGGTTCAGTTGCGATATCTCTCGCGCTCGGGATGCTTGCTTTATGGACCATTGCCGCGCTGCCAATCAGTAGTGAGAGAGAGCCCCGGATGCATGAAATGAGCCACCCTCGACATCACCTTAGATTCCCAGAAATGTACGACGATAACGGGGCCCCCAGGTGATTGGTTACTTCAGTCTGCGGGCACCGGACATGACCTGTGAAGATCCCTTCTCTGCTTGTACCTGAGCACCTTCTGTTCCCCGGGTGAGGAGCGTTTGCATACCGCTGCCCACGTTGTATCCCGCCCAACTCATGATGCCGAGGAAAAACATCGGCAGCACTACGAACATTGCACCCATCACGTACTCGATCACCTGTGCGGTGACTGTTCCATCCATGAATCCTGCTGTTGGCAACGACAACAGTGCTTGGTCTGTGGCAGAAACTTGGTTGTACAGGGTTTCGAGTATGCTCGAGTCTATCCAGCGCGCGAGCTCCCACCAGAAGGTGAGCATGTGCAGCGTGAACAGCGCGAATGTGATCGTCATGAGCGCTTTGAGCTGGCAAGTGCTGATCAGCAGTACCAGCGGCAGACTGATGATCGTGCCCATGATCAGAAAGGCTTGAACCATTGGCAATGCCGCGCGCAGCGCATTCATCGCCGGGAAGTGACTGAACGAGCCCAGTGCGAGACCGGTGTTGGTGGCTAGGTTGTTCAGCCCTTGCGTCAGCGAACCGCCGCGGGCGCTGCTGCCGTAGTCCTGGAACACCTGCCCAGGTGCCATGCTCAATGACTGCTGCCGTGGGCTCACCAGCTCGCGCAAGGTGGCGTCTTCGACCTCCGTAGAGGTGCGCCCCGTCAGCCAGCCCCGTAGCTGCGATAGCAGTGATGGATCAACCTCGGCCACCAAGCGATCGCGCAGTCCGATCGTGCCGTCGCTCCACCACTGCTTGCAGGTGGGGTAGCCGGCGCCGTTGTCGAGCTGAGGCAGTGAGGTGTCCCGGGTCTCATCATAGGGCCACTCGACACGGGGCGTTCGCGAGCGGTCGGTATCGTAGTAGCCCGGTGTGTTGAGTAGGTACGTCGAGCCAATCCAGGACGCGTCGTAGCTCTTCGATTCATCCAGCTCGGGACGATTGGTGAACAGCCGCGAGCGCGAAAAGCCGTAGCAGTCTCGGGTGAAGTCGGCGACTTCCTGCAGCAGCACTTGGTCATTGATGCGCGAGCTGTCGATCTCCATGCGCATTGCACGGATGTCGGGCGCGCAGGGAATCGACGCGGTCGCGGCGGCGGTGATGCCTTTGCTCATTGCATGCACGAGAAACCACCACACCGGCACATTCGCTGACTTCTCGCCGATGGTGTTGAAGGTCGTATCCCAGGCCGTGTCGGCAGGCCTGGCCATTGAGACCCCACAGCGCTGGCTCGCGGCATCGTCGAAAGTCACGGATGAAAGGCTCAACGGGAAGAACGGCATGCACCCGAACAGAATGACCAGGTAGCTCATCCACAGCCGGTTCTCGACGCGAGGGATCGACAGCAGGCCCTTGTTGCCTTCGTCAGCACCCTGCTGGCGGGCCGACAGCCATTCCTGCAGGATCACCGCACCGAAGGGAGCGGCGAACAGCCCGGTGTCCACCAGCGTGTTCCAGATGCCGTTGTTGATGATCCAGGCCAGCAGCGACAGGTAGTACTCAAGGTAGCTGTTGGTGCTCATGTTCATGGCCGCACCTCACATGCGAGACAGTTCGACCAGGATGATCGAGCTGAAGCCGATCAACCCCAGACGCTTTAGCCGTTGCTGGTCCACAGGCGCTGGCCGTATGCGCAGCGCTGCGGCCCAACCGGTGAAGATCAGGGTGTACAGCAGGACGCGCCACCACGCGAAGTAGGTGGCAGTTGCCCGCGTTGGTGCGAGCCAATCCAGTTGGGCGGCGGGCAGTTGTAGTGCCATCCAGGCAATCAGCAACATGATCAGCATGGTGCCGAGGATCAGCAGCACGTGGGCGATCGAATACCTCACAGAAATCGGCATTATGGCGTGCTCCTTTCCTGGTCAGCCCGACGCAGTCGGTCCGGCTCCGGATCGCGCTGATCAATACTGCGCGAGGCGTCGGCACCGCCGGCGTGGCGATCAAGGACCAGGCTGGCGGTATTGGTGGCCAGCGACTGGCGTACCTGCAGCTCGGTTTGCAGCAGGCGGATCTCGCGTTCCAGGGTTTCGACGTTACTGTTGAGGGCGGTAGTGGCCGGCTGCGCCGACGCCACGTTCGGTTCGTGGCTGCCGGCGAACAGCGTGCGCTGCAGCAGCATCGCCTTGTAGATCACGCTGGACAGTGCGGTCTCACTGGCCAGACGCCGGGCCAGCAAGTTCTGGTCGGGGTCATCGCGCAGCCCCTCGATGACGCCGCGGGAGACCTGCAACAAGGGGCTGGAGACCTTGCTGAGGTTCTCTGGGGTAGGCTGGTCGGCGCCCGTGACCATGTGCTGCAGGCCTTCCAGGTGTTCCGTGTAGGTTTCCTGGATCAGCGGCGACAGGCCCGTACCGGCGGTTACACGCAGCGTCTCGCAGTCATCGCAGGTTTCCACCTCGGTTTCACCGAGCACCCGTGTCGCCCAATCCGAGGCCTCCTCGGGGCTCGACCAGGCTTGGCAGATGGCGCCATTCTGGCAGCCCGAACCGATGGCCGAGGTGTCCTCGACGGATCGGTTGTGCAGCAGGTTGTAGCCGGCCTTTACCACATCCGAAGTCACCCGGATGGGTTGCTGTCCGTTACCTCCGGCTTTCTGCCCACCGACCCAGCTGACCCCGTTGTTGCCGTTGTTCGACTCGGTATCCTTCACCGCCATTACGGCATCGCCGCCGGACTGCTCAAGGTTGTGCTGCATCTCCTGGTTCTGGGCCAGCGCACCCCATCCGGCCTGGTCGACCTTGTCGGCCATTTTCGCCGCCATTGCCTGGCAGGTGAGCTTGGAACGATCGAAGTCGATGCGCCCCTGCAGCACGCCATTGCTCAGCAGCTCATAGAGCCCAGGGTTGGCGCGCTGAATGATCATCGCCGGCAGCGACATGACCGCCTGTGTGGCGTTCTGGATGACGTTGCCCATGATCTGCTGGAAGCCCTGGGTGGCGCCATTGAGCTGGTTCTGCAGGGTGTTCGAGAGGTTCATGTTTCCGCACATCATGTTGGCCCGCCAGGACATGCCGACGCCGAGGCCGTTTGGACGGTAAAGCGAGGAGGGCGCACCGGCAGCGGAGCCGCCGCCGATGGTGTACATCACGCGGTCATCCAGGACCTGGGCTTGGTCCCCGAGGTGGTAGCCGTTCTCTGCGGCATGGCCTGCGGCACACACAAGGAAGCACACCAACCCGAGCGCGAGGTTTTTCATCACTGGCCTCCATCAAAGTCGATGCTAAACAGAAACGTCTGACCCATACGCTGGCAGCAGCGGTAGGGCCGCCACAGCGACCAGGCATAGGCGCCGTCGGCGCTCTGGATCGTTGGGCTGGGGAAGATGGCGCAGGTGTTTTGGATCACCGGGACCAGCAACTGCCAGCGGTGGTTGTTGACGTTGTTCTCCATCACCGGCTGCGGCGGCCAGTAGCCGGGAGCCGGCATCGGCTGCAGCGGCAGATAAACGTGCGGCTGGCCGACGCGGGTAATGAAGTCGCTGGCGCGCTGGGCCATCACGGCAGCCGCCTTGAAATCATCGGGCTGCACCAGAAAGCCGTGTCGCGGATACACGCTGCCCCACATGTCCCCGAGTGCCTGATTGCCGATCTCACGCATTCCCGGGACCAGCGCCTGCGGGTAGACGGATTCGGGAACGGCCTGGCGCCAAGCCAGCGGGTCGAGTGTGCTGAGGTAATAGGGCGCAAACGGCACCGCTCCGCTCGGGCATGCATAGCCGAACGTGTGCGCCAAAGCGGTGAGGGCTGCCCCGCCGGGATGGCCAATGCCATCGACATTCTTGAACCGTGGCAGGTTATCGCGCTGCGGCGAAGGGGTGATCAGGTTGCTCCCTCCTTGCGACGTCGGCGTCGGCGTCGACAGCGAGGACATCTCGCTCCAGGGATTGCCGCCGGTGTCGGCATAGCTCGACACCACCAGCTCGGGAATGAAGTGACGGATCTTCGGTGAGGTTCGCACCGTGCAGCCGAAGGGTGTACAGAGCAGCCAGTAGCAGATTCCTACGACCCGATACTCCAGGCACTGCAGCGAAGTGACGGAGGCGATGAGGGTTGGCGCGGTCAATGCCAGACACTGCTCGGCGGCGACAAGCAGAGCAGCCGCGGTGAAGGCACGGCCACGGCGAGCCCTTCTGGGTTTCGGCGCTTTGCTTTGGGTGAAGGCGGTGACGTTCATGGGCAACGCTCGGCAGGTGGCAGCGGTGTGCATCCGTGCGCCAAGTTTCAGCATCCCGGATCCGGTGCTGGAGGAGGGCGGACAAACCGAGTCCGGGGTGATCGGTTTCGTCGGGCGCTCGATTTAGCGGCGCGAGATGAGCAAACTGCCAGAGGAGTACAAATGTGCTCTTTCCGATTTTTACTGAGCAGAACGGCTCGGATAGCGCTGACGGTGTCGTTCACGAGATGCCGCGCAGGCGATCAATCTCCGCCGCGACCTGCAGGGCGGCTTCCAGCTCGGACTGCTGGTGCTCTTCCATCAACCGCCAGCGCTGAGCTTTTTCCTCGGGCTCGGTCATGGCCAACGCGAGGTACAGGCTCGGTGGTACCGCCCGGAATAGCGTCTCCAGGTTCTTCGACAGGACCACGCCCTCGGTGTACTTGCCCGAGGCTTTGCTTGCGGAGAGCAGCAGCGCTTTCTGCGCCGGCGTGAGTTTCTTGAAGCGGGCTATTTCCTCGATTTCCGCTGGCGGCATGTTTAAGCAGATCCACCATTCGATCATGTTGAGCATGGTCTGCGCCGCGTCGGGCAAGTCGGCCATGTTCTGCGTTGCCAGCCAGAACCAGGCACCGAGCTTGCGCCACATCTTCGTGCCCTTGACCACAAAGGGGGCCAGCAGCGGGTTCTTGGTGATGATGTGGCCTTCGTCGGTGACCATGATGATCGGTCGCCCCAGGTACTGATCGCGCTCGGCGATGTTATTCACCGTGTTCATCAGGCTGATGTAGCTGATGGACATCTGCGCCTCGTAACCCTCACGGGCGTACGTGGCGAGGTCGACGATCGTCACGTCGCTCTCTGGCCAGGGTGTGCCTGTCCGGTCGAACAAGGCACCCTCGAAACCCTGGCAGAACAGGTCGATGGATTCGGCCATCTCCTGCGCGCGCTCGCGGCGTTTGTCGGGCAGGTGAGTGTCGCTGGCGACCTTACGCAGGGCATCGCGGACATGGCGGGTCAGCACCTGCTGCTCAGTCGTCGCGCAATGTCGGGCGGCATCGAGGATGCACTCGCGGATCAGACTGCGGTCTGCTCGGGTCAGGCGCGCCTCTTCCTTGGCTTCGCCGCCGGTGATCATCAGTCGCGCGGTGATCTCCAGCTCGCCCAGCACATCGCGCTGCTCGTCACTGTCCGGCGCGGCCTCATCCAAGTCTTCGGTCGACAAGCTGGCGACCTGGTCAGGATGTTCGATCAGACGCCGGGAATGGGCGAATGGCGCCAGGCTCACATCGCTGCCCGGTTTGAGCTGAACCTTGTTGACGGACAGCCCGAGGGTGGCGAAGTAGTCGCCCTGCAGGCCAAAGGAGTTGCCGGCTTCGACGATGAACAGTCGCGGCCGGTACACGGCCATGACCTGCATCAGGACCGAGACCAGGGTGGCCGACTTGCCGGCACCGGTCGGGCCGAACAACAGCAGGTGGCCATTCATCGAGCGGTCAAAGCGCGACAGCGGGTCGAATGAGAGCGGCGCGCCACCGCGGTTGAAGAAGGTGATGCCCGGGTTGCCGGTACCGATGCTGCGCCCCCAGAGCGGCAGCAGATTGGCGACGTGCTGAGCAAACAGCAGCCGGGTGTACCAATTGCGTGGGTCCCGCACCGGGTTGTAGACCATCGGCAACCAGCGCAGGTAGCTGTTGCAGGCGGCCACTTCATCCCCCTCGCGCACCGGCTGCAGGCCGGTACCGAGCAGGACGTTGGCAGCCTGGACCGAACGCTGGCGCAGTTGCTGTTCATCGGCACCGCGCAGGTACAGCGCCAAGGTGCCGCGGTACAGCTTGTGCTGGCGACCAATCAGCGCGCGGGCCTCTTCCACGTCCTGGCGGGTCTGGGTCGAGGCGAGGTTCTCGCCGATGGCTTTGCGTCCCAGACGATTGAGCTGCTCCTCAAGCACATCCTGGGGCGTGATCACCAAGGTCAGGCTCATGACCGACTGCTCGGGCAATTGATCGAACAAGGCGTTCAACGCCTCGCCTTTGCGCGTCTCACCGGTCAGCTGGCCGATATGCGGCGGTCTGCGCAGCTTGTCGACCACCATCACGGTGTGGGGTTGCTGATCGAAGTACCACAGACCCTGCTCGCTATCGGAGCGCGGTTCCTGGAAGAACAGCCGCTCGGCAAAATCGTGGTCGAACGGCAGCGGCAGATCCTCGCCATCATCCGCTTCCGGGTAAGGCACGCGCCGATAGAATGCGGCAGGCGTTTCGTCGGTGAGGGCAGGGGCTGGATTGAACCAAGGCAATAACCAAGCGTAGAAATCGCGCCCGGTCAACCGTCGAGGGCTGACCCCGCAGGCCTGCAGCGAGGCCACCAAGCGGTCGCAGGTGCGGTTCAACAGCTGGACCGGGCTCTGCCCATCCTCGTCAGCCTGCTCCCCGAGCCAGCGGTAGACCACCAGGCGAATACGCCGATTGCTACCGCGCCACGGAAGGTGAGACACCACATGGTCGTCGAAGAGTCCGCCCGGTTTGCCGACGGCGTCGAGGTGACGTTGCATCGACGTGAGGAAGGCCTCGGTGAACGGCGTGCCTCGCGCGTGCGGCGCGATATAGCGCTCCAGGCGTTCGAGGTACGGGGCAAAGTCACTGTCGTCCTGGCAGAAGAACTGCACCACCCAGGGCGTCTGGTCGAGCTCGTCGAAGCTGTCCTGCAGTGCATCTTCCAGCGCATCGCGTGCCGCCATTAGCCACTCGGGCTCACGTCCCTCGGTGCCGATTGGCTGCAGCTCGAACACGGCGCCCACGGAACGGTTGTCATCAAGCAAAAAGCACTGTCCCTCTTCCAGATACTCGACCCAGGGCAGGTGGTCGGTGAAGCTGGGGTTGTGCGCATACTGGGCGGCCTCATCCGCCAGCGTGGCGCGCCGACGCTGCGCCGCACGCCAGGGCCTCCAGCGCAGCGGGTCGCGACTCGCGTCTTCGGCCATCACAGATCGTCCAGGCGCTCGCCGGGCAGCGCGTACTGGACCTTCTCGTACAGCGGGAATACGGTTGAGTAGCCAGGCACGGGCGTCTGTTGGGTACCGGCCAGGTGCGGGTAGACGTACATGACCAGGTCCGGGTTAGGCAGGCGCGGGAACTGAGCACGGATCTCGTTGGCCGCCGTGCGCGTGTAGGCGCCCTGGTCGTTGATCAGGCGTTCGGGATCAAGCACCGGGCGACGCAGTTCGCCACGCGCCTCCAATAGCTGTTGCTGAGTACCGACCGAGCCACCGCCGTTCCAGATATCAAGCATGGTGTGATCGCCGTGGGGCAGCATTTCTTCCTTGCTGGTGGAGCAGCCGGCCAGGTGCAGGCCGAGCAGCAGGCTAATCCAGATCCAGTACCGAGACGGATGGGCTTTCATGGTTCACTCTCCGGCCTTTGGGTTCGTAGTCGATGCTGATTTCGTGGTCCAGATGCAGGGCCACTCTGGCCCCAGGCGGCACGTAGATCGCGGCGAAGGCTTCGCCGTAGAGCTTGTTGATCCACTCGCGGATGTCGCCAATGCCGCCGCTGATCACCGAGTTCAGCGCGCTGTTGCCGCTGTTCTGGGACAGGCCCAGGCTGCCGCTGGCCGAATTGATGAACGAGGTGTTGGTCTGCTCGCTGCCCAGGGCTGCAGCGAAGCCGGCGCCGGCTGCGGTGATCAGGCTCTGGCTGCCCAGATACTGCTGGGCGTTGGAGCGGCGCTCGCCGGAAATGCAGGGGATGCCGTAAGGGTCGGAGATGTAGCCCAGGCCGCCGCGGATCTTCTCGGTGTCCGAGGTCTGCGTACTGCTGCGATTACGGCTGACGACCTTCTGCGGCTGCGGCACCGTGCGGACAGTACCGTCGCTGAAGACGAAAGTGATCGACTCGACCTGGCCGCGCACGCAGGACAACGTCCAGTCACCGGCGGCGGTGCCGCTCATGACCGCGCCGACCACGTCCGGCAGGTCGATGCCGTTGGCAGTGAGGTTGTCTGGCCCCACCAGCACCTTGAATGGATAGGGATCGTTCACTGTGCCGTCCACCGGCACCCGGCCAATGAGCGCGGTCATGGCGATCGAGCCCATCAGCGTCGAGTTCTCGGGGATGGTGTAGACGGGGCGGGCACCTTCAGTACGGTCCTGGGCGTTCTCCAGGTCACGTTCGCCTTTGGCGACGGCACGCAAGCGATCCTGGCCACGGTCGATGGCGTTGTCGTCCAGACCGTGCAGATCCTTGAACTTCGAGGTCAACGACGACAGCGGTCCCTCGGCTTTGCCGGTATCCTCTTGCCCGGCGCGGGCATTCGATGGTTCGATCCACTGCACCGCATCTGCCGGTGCCTGAGGGCCTGCAAACTGCTGCTCGTCGCCTGGCTCAAGACCGAATCCCGCAGGAACATCCGACTTTACGGCGGGCTTACCGGTTAGCTGATCCTTGAGCCTGGAGAGTAGCCCCTGGGTCTCGCGGTGCTGTTGCTCGGCCTTCTGCCGGGCATCGTTGGCCTGCTGGCGTTGTTCGGTAACCTGTTGGGTGACACTGCTCAGCGTGCTCTGGATGCGCGTATTGATATTGCCTTCGCGCGTGCGCAGCCGGTTGTTCTCGGTCTGCAGGGCATCGTTGCCTTTCTTCAGCGTCTGCATCTCGCTGCGCATCGCCTTGACCTGGCCGATCAACGTGGCCACGGTGTCGCGTGGAGTGTCGCCGGCGATGCCCAAGGCCTTGGCCTGCTCGGCAGTTAGTGTGGCATTGTCCGGATCGTGAGTGGGCTGGCCATCTGGAGCGGCCACCCACGATTTGATGATGATCAGTACGATGCCCAGCAGGACCGCAGGCACCAACCATTTCAGCAGGCCATTAGCTTTCATGATCGTCAGCCTCCGGCTTTGGCGGGGGCAACAGCAGCGCATGCTCCAGGTCGCCGCCGCGGGTGACGAGATAGACCACGGTGGTGTCTTCAGGCGTGCCGGCAAGGCCGAGGTCCGCGTGCTGGAAGGTTGCGGCGTACAGCGTGGCCTGCAGGTGACGCGGGTCAAGCGCGACCTTGCCGGGGCCGCGGTTCACGATCTTTACCGCGGTAACCCAGTAGTCGCCCAGCCGCCAGGCTGCGAGTGCCTTGATCGAAACCCGTTCGGTGGGCAGCAAGGTGCTGAACGCGGTGGAGTCGCTCAGCGGCACCCGCCGCACACCGGGTAGAGGTGCCACGGTACGCAGGGGCGCATAGAGGTTCTGCGCCGCATAGCGGGTGAGCACCACCGATACCGGGGTCTTTGCAGGTGACGTGTCCTTCGCAGCTTCCACGTCCGGTGCCTGAGCCTGGGCCACGATCTTGACCGGTTCCAGTGCCTCGGTGCTCTCGAGCGCCTCGATGTCGATCAGGATGATGTCGCCTGACTTCACCGACTGCAGTTGCAGCCGGGTAGGGGGAAGGGGTCCAGCGGCGCGCAGGTACACCGTGCCGCCGACGGACTGGACGCGCAGCTTGTCAGCGATCGCACCTGGTACCCCTACGCGGACATCCTCATCCAGCATCAGGACTCGCTCCTGGCCCACCGTAAGTGGAACGGCCAGCGGTAGACGATCCCAGTATTTGACCTCAACAGCACCAACGGCTGAACACCAGCCTGCGGCTATCGCCAGCATCATGATCAAGACACGCATCATCCCGCACCTCCAGGCAGCGTCAGCTTCTGCGGTGTGCCTTCGTAGCAGTCCAGGGCCAGGCCCCACTTGTTGTGCTCGGGGTCGACGTCGAAGCGCACCACGCGTAGTGGATAGCGCACCACCACCCGTTTCACCGGCTCGGCGGCGTAGTACTCGTCGGCGTTGAGGTCGAGCTTCACCAGCCAGCTGTGTTTGTCCAGCTGCTTCACCCGCAGGTCGGGGTCGTCGCTGTAGCCGCGGCCCAGCACCTCGTACACGCCGCGCACCCGGCCGCGCAGTTCGCCGGCAGCCTTGCGGTACTCGAAGTCGCCGTCGAAGAAGGTCTTGCACGCCGGTGTCAGGTAGGACTGCAGAGCAAAGATGGCGCGGTGGTAATCGACCTCGCCGTCGGTGGGCCAGCGGTTGAGCTGGCCGAAGATGTACAGCGCGAAGGCATAGATGTTTTCCGGGGGGACATCCCACCACTTGCGCGTACTGCCAGAGCGCAGATCGGGCGGCACGTGAATGGTGAGCTCGGAGGGTGCGGACTGCCAGCCGTACCAAAGCCCGCAGCACAGCAGTGCCAGTATCGAAACGGCCAGACGCAGGCTGAAGATATGCGCCTGCTGCGCGTCTACTTTGTTGCGGAAGCGGCTCATGGCGTCGACCCCGCATGCCGACGCGTACGGCGGACGGTCCAGGGCCCTGAGTGCAGGATCAACTGATGAGTGCCAACACCCCAGTGCACTGCCAGGTGCCACTGTAGACGCCGGTACAGCCAGGTTTCGGGGCGGGCGCGCTTGGCCCGGCGCAGTAGCTTGCCGCCACCGAGCAGCACCAGCGCCATGCAGATGAACATGCAGGTGGGGAGGGTGGCGATGGAGGCGGTGGCCACCGCCAGCGGTGCACCGAGGATCACACCCAAGCCGGCGCCGACGATCAGCGCGACCCACATCTCGTCATTGGTGAGCCCGCGCAGGACGGCCGGGTCACGATTCAGACGTTCCGGGAGGAAGGTCAGCGTGCCGTCAGGCAGAGTGGCTGGGGCGTCGGACATAGTGACCTCACAGGATCGTTGCGGCTTTGGTGAGGAACCAGAGGATCACCACCACCAGCAGGGCGCCGACGCCCACAACGGCGCCGAGGTCCTTCCAGGTCTTGCGCTGGTTTTGCACGTCGGCGTAGACGGTGAGCGAATGCCAGGCCACGCCAAGGAAGGCGAGGGTGGCGATCAACAGGCCGAGCAGGATGCCGCCGTCGTAGGCGTAGTTCTTGATGGTGTCGATCAGGCCCGACCCCTCGCCGCGGGAGGGGGCCTCCATAGTCGGCAGATCAGCCCAAGCCAGCGTCGAGCTCAGCAGCACCAGACCACCTAACAGGACTTGCGAACAGGATTCCCGCAACAGTGCTAGCGGGCGGTGGCATTGGCGGGAGAGGTTCATAGCAAGGTCTCCTGGTTACGACAGCATGAAAAACATCAACACGATCAGGACGAGGGCCAGGCGCAGCGTGCTGCCCCCGAGTGCGCCGAAATTGAGGTTGCCGGCCGCCCACCCGCGGTAGCCGGTCCACAACGCCCAGGTGCACCAGAGCAAGGCGAGCACCAGTACCGATGAGCGCCACAGCACTGAACTGAGCTGCGGGGTGAACCCGGCCACGGCAGAGAACGCGCTTAGTTGGGCGTCAGTCATGCTCATTGGATGGCCTCGCAGGGGCCGCTTCGGCACGGTAATCACCGGTCAGCTCGACCTGATCAGCTGGCTGCGCACGCGAGGGCGAAAGGTAGTTGTGGATGCCTTGACGCATACGTCCAAGGTCTGCTGCGAACCTCGAGTAGTCGAAGCGATAGCGGGCGCCTGCGGCATCGACTGAGCCGCTGTTGGCACGGTCGGCCAACAGTTCGATGGCAGTGATCTGTCGCTGCACCAGGCCGAGATCTGATCGCTCCGGCGCGTCTTGAGCGACGGTACCGAGAGACACCAGGCAAGCAAGAAATAGGACGGAGGAGGTAGTTTTCATGGTGAATTCCAGCCTTAGATCTGGCATTCACCCTGAGGAATTAGGACGTTTTTGGCATGGATTAAAGGGATCTTTGATCCTTCACTTTAGAGTCTAAGACTTCAGTGAGTACGTCGTGAGTCACTGGCGCAAGTGTGTTGGATCGGCTACGCATTACTCTCCAATGACCGCAATCGACCCTAGACGCTCATACCCGGTCTCTAGCTCGCGGCGCGCTCCGTCACCAATCGCTACGTTTAATGGGCTAGCCGCTCGGCAATCCAGTCTACGAAGCCACGAACACACGCATTCAACTGCTTGTTTGATGGGTAAATCGCAGAAATGGATATCGTTGCGCACGTGTGTTTTTCAAGGATGGGTACGAGTACACCGGACTCAAACAGTCGCCCAAAACCTGGAAAGCTGCCCTGCACAATTCCATGACAAGCATGGAGTACATGGGCGGACGTAAAGGTTTGCGTGAGATGGTAACGAAGAAGGGGTTCAAGCTGCTTTAGGAATGAGCCCGCGACCGCTTCTGGCCGTTCGCCGCCCGTCCCGAACGACGGGTATCGGTCGATCGCAGCCCTTTGCGACATGTAACTGGCCGATTTCTTCGGGCCAGAGTCGGAGCGTGGGCAGGTCAAATCCGACGCAAACGACCGGTCAAGTCGAATGCAAATGGGGGGTCAAGTACATACATTTACTCAGCTAGAGGCGCGAGGGAAACAACGGCACGATAACTGTCTAAATATCGTTGGTCGCCTCCCACAAATCCGCCATTGCTCGGCTACAGCAGATGGGTAATAACCCACCCTTGCGCAGCTAACGCCGCTTTACACTCTTCTGAAACCCGTTCTGCGTTGACTGCCAGGCAAAGAAAACTGGTAGGTCGTGACATTCCGACATACAGATTGCGGTACTGAGATAGCTGGCTCTCAGGCGTTTTTTTAGCTCGAGTACCGATCCCTGCAATGATGGGCAGCGCGAGCTCCAGATCGAAACGACGACTTGGATGACCTAGAGACTCCATGACGAGGGTTGCCAAGTGCGTTTCACCTTTCATCGAGGCGAGTGTGCCGATGTGAATGTTTAAGCTGCGACCTTTTTTTTCGACTGAGCAAATCGATCGGTGAAGCCCGTGAATAGCCATGGGCGCTGGCCGTTGAAAAACCGGAAGCTCGGTGAACATCTGCAGTGTCAGATGATCTGGGAGCAGCGAGCGCAGCTTTACGTAAAGCGTATTCACGATACGGACGCGCCTTTCTTCATCTGCTTCCGCCACGTTTGCCATGCATAGATTACGAATCAGCAACCGGAAAGCCGACACGTCCTTATCAGCATCGCGCAATTTGCGAATCAGCTGATGATCAGCTTTCAAGCCTTCGACAATCTCCGCTTTGGCAGCGCGCAGCACCAGAAATAACGCTCTGCGGATCTCTTCAAATCGTGATGAAAACGATGCGTTTACGGCAGGTTTTGACCCACCGAGAAGTGCCCAAAATCGCACAAGCTTGAGCCCAGGCAGTTGGTCGCCAGTGGAAGCAGGCCAGTAGTCCAGTAGGGTACGCCCAGCTATCTGTTTTGCGGCATCGCCCTGTTTCCGAGCGCAAAGAGCTTTGACTTTCCCTTTGGTCAGGTCGGTATCGCTGAAGCGGTCTAAGACATGCTCTCCAAACGTCGAGATCACATCTTGTACACGCTCGGTGCTGTAGACGATCAACATGGAGGCGTGACGGTCTTCGCTCTCTCCAGTTACAGCGGCACCCGTCAGCTGTGTTCTGGACACGGACTGAGCGATGTGAGGACCGAAGCGTTTGCTGGAGGATATCGGCAGCGCGTCGCCTCGTGGGAACGTCAAGTGTTCCGCTCCTTCCGAACTACCTAGGATTCGCTGATTGATATCGCCGAAGCGCTGAATGATGACGGTGTCGTCGAACATCAACTGCAACAAACGCTCTTGCTCCCAGGACGTATCCTGCATTTCGTCGATGAAGACGACAGGGAACCTACGGGATAGCTGGGCCCGAACCTTGGGGAATTGAGTTAACAGGCACTCCGCGTACGCGAACATGTCCGCGTGCCGGAAAACTCCCTCGGCGGCGAGTGTTTGTTTGATACCGACAATTGTCGGATAGGTTTTCGCGCTTGGCTTGGGGAGTGAGCCGGATTCACTGGCTAGGTCCAGAGATGATCCTTTGTAGACCAGCCCCTCTAGCATGGGCGCAACACCTGGGTTCATTTCCATATAGCGCCGCAAGCTGTAATTGGCATTGGCTAAACCTAGTGCTCGACGGGCAAAGATGTCGTTGTCGATCACATCGACGGTCATCCCCTTGCTTCGCAGGTACGGCAGAGCCAGAAACTGATTCACCATGGCGTGAATCGTCCCTATGAAGTGAGGATGCGTGAGTAGGCGACTCCCGTCATGGCTTGTACCTAACCGGCGCTGAATTTCATCACGGGCAACATTTGTATGACTGAGTACACAAACACCTGCGCGGCTTGAGGTCCATCTGCGGCTTAGCATCAACAGCTTCGCTGCAAGCACTGTGGTCTTACCACTACCTGGCGCGGCGTTGATGTCACGAGACTGGTTCTCCAGTAGCACCGTACGCCGCTCGTGATCATTGAAGTTCAAGTCGGGAGTCAGGTCGTGTAGAGCATCAAGATCTCCAGCGCCGATCACAGGGACGGTCATGGCTCCGTCCTACCAGTCAGATGACGCAGCGCCTGCTGTAGATAAGGCGGCAGATTGTTGAACAGCTCATCTCCTTTCCCATAATCGCCTGTTGAAATCAGGTGAGCCGCGTATTGGGCGGTGATGGCTTTTGATGCTTCTTTCTCTACGAGCGGTTGATAGATGATGGACGCCAGCTCCGCTTTCGAATGCCCGGCATTCGAGAGTTTTTCCCAGAACGCTGCTGATTCGACAATGGCTTTCTTCTCATCTTCCTCCGTCAGCCGTTCACCCCTCGAGTTTGCCTTCTTAGCCAGATGAATCGCGTCATGCATCAACCGGTCGCATCCGTAAAAGGCGAGATCGTATTCCAATGTCCATTTGTTGGAGACACAGACAATTGTGCTGCCGCCCTGGGCACGGTCGATCTTTGTCTTGACCAACGCCTCGGCCTCCTCCGGCGTATAGTCTTTTTCGAATCGCTTACCTTTCTTGGGAGCGGATACGTAAGTGGCCTCGTCAGGAACGATGTCACGATCCGTGATGCAGGCGACAGGAATGGGAGTCGCCGAACCATCACTCGGCTGGAGGATTCGAGCGTAGTGATAAAGCCCAACCCCGCCGACGTTTACACAAGAGATCCCGTGTTCGTTGAAAGAGTATCCTGCGGCCGCCGCCAAGGCGGGCAAAAGTAGCGATTCTGCTGGCCCCTCTACGATCGCAACACCGCGAGCGAAGAACAGGTTCGCTTTGGTGGCATCAATAAAACGTCTCAAGAACTCGTAATCGCTTTTCAGCAGCTTGGTCTTCCCGTGAGCCAAGCTGAACAGCTGAGCACGGTTCACCAAGGTGAGGCTCGCGATGTCGGCGCCCGCCGCCAGAGATGGGCTGTGGGTGGTCATCACGATCTGAACAGGTCGGCTATCTTGCTCAACTGCCTTGGCGGTGCGCTCCAGAAGCTGCTGAACGCGCTCCTGCAACTGCGGGTGGAGATGGGCCTCAGGCTCCTCGATCAACAGTAATCCGAGCTCCTCACCGTCACGCAGAAGAACCAGTTCAGTTGCCATGAACAGAGCGTTGTTATAGCCGAGCCCGCGAATGCATCGCTCACCTGGATCGATGGTGGAGGATGGCAGCAGCGCCAACTCAAAACGCTCCAGAATGGGCTGCAGGCCCAGCTCCGGAGCGATCTGGATACGTGAGGACAGGGCATCGCCAGCAAACGCAAACTTGTTCAGGTAGTTGTCATTGACGTCGTCCTGAACATCCTTGATGACCTGATGCTCGCCCAGATGGTGCTGAGCAAACGCCATCAACCCTACCAGGTTGCTGGGGACGGTAGCTGGAGCAGCGACGTCGAAGTCATTTTTCTCCTGCCCATCAATACGCTTATGAGCGCCCAGAATTTGCGATAAGCGAGACTGACGACCCGGGCGTAGCTCGGCTTCGGCATCTCGAAGGGGACGCAAGTAGGTGGCCCGGATGAGTTCACGAACCGCCGTACCAATCTCGGGCCCCGTGCCATTCGGACCTGAGCAGGTGATTGCCTCGACTCGCCCACGCTTGTTGGCCTTGGGTGGTATCCAACGCGCTTGCAGATAGACGACCAAGCTATGAGACCCGTCCGCTTCGTGGGTCATCCATTCGAGAACGGAAGCCTCTTGCGCCGGGTCGAGGTCCACAAGGGTGGCCTCAATGAACAAAGAACAGGCTCGGGTCTTACCCTTGATGTGAAAATCTGTTTCGAAGAGGCGGACGAACTCATAGCTGGTTGTCCAGAGCACGTAGCGGATCGCATCAACTACCGAGGTCTTGCCTGAATCGTTTTCCCCAACAAGGATGTTGAGGCCGGGGGCGAGCTCCCAATCAAGTGCTGGCGCCGCCGTACCATCGCCAAACGCCCTAAAATTCGACGCCCTGATCCGCTTCAAATGCATCTTGCTTCTCCGTCCTGTTGGAAAGCCTGTCCCGGATGGCGTAACGCACTCCGTGCACTCTGTGTGCTGTAAATGGCTTTTATCACGGGAGCAAGCGCGTCGGAAGGGTAATTTAGTAGCAGGAGGCCATTACGGAGCAACGAATGAGAGCCTGAAAGCCAGCCACAAAAAAACCGCCTGGACGGGCGGTCTTTAGGTGCGCTACGAATGGACGTTCGTTTTTCAGGTCGCTGAAAAACATCAACGACCGCATAGTAGCTATGCGTGTTCACACAGTGCAACAGAGTCAAAATTGCCTCTATATTGCATAGATCGTAGGCGAAGTCGTAAAAATGCGGTCGTGTCGAAGGGCTGATCTTATGGGAAATTAAATGTAGTTAACACACACGAACACGCATCGAAATTTTTGACTACAGTTAATCTCCAGTATTTTTTATAATCCATTCTGCAAAGCTTCGGTCATGAGGGTCAGGTTCATAAATATCCCTTAGATCTGACTCATACATCTTTGTTGGAATGTCTAGGTGGATATCTGCTTGATTTGAAAGCCGGTGATCCAAAAGCTCTTCTAGCAGATAGTCTATATACATTTCTGCTTGCTCAAAATCGACCCTAAACCATTCAGAATTTGTGTCCTCGTGATTGGTGATTCTATAGTCTTTAAAATCATAGTGAATGCTCGACTCAATCTTTGAGATTGGAGCCAATCTTTTGGGTACATAGTATGCTACGTGCAACCCTAGATTGGGATCGCCAGTTCTAAGATTCCTGAACCTTATTAAAGGATTTCCATCAGTTCGACCTATCTTGCAGCGAGTGTAATCCGAAGAGCTAAGCAGTATATATATCCAGCTGCCAGGAAGTGTTATCATGAACATGATTTGCTTTTAGTTGGTGAGTCGCTCATTATAGCTCAGTATGAAAACTTTGAGTTTTTTTCTGCTCGTGCCCGCTAAACGGCGACCCAGGTTATGCGGACATCTAAATAGGATATACGGTTATGCGGGACTGACCTTCGATTTTTGAGAGCAGTGAGCTTTCGCTTTGATTGAGAACTCGTTTGGCGCGATCGAGGCAGGCAACCAGATCCCGCCACGCGAAGGAGTGAAAAAGACGCCCTACGGAAACACCGGGCGTCTTTATTCACGGCTGAACCTTCACGCTCAAATCACGGCAGGCTCGCCGAGGTTGCAATATTGCCCTTTGAAATTCAGCAGTGGTTTCCTGAAGGTTCAACGCCTTCACTTCACCGATAACGATCACATGGTCGCCTGCAACATGCTCGCGTGAATCTCGCATTCCAGCCAATGCGGGCTGCCAGCAATGACCGGATTGCTCAGCGGCTGGGTAATTGCACTGAGTTGACGACCTGTTTGCATTCGACTTGACCAGCCATTTGCATCGGACGTGACCAGCGCACGGGTACGTCTTGACCGGCAGGAATCGATCCATTGCGGGTGCTGAACTACAGCGCGACGCGGACTCTGTGGGAGCGGGTTTACCCGCGAAGCAGGCGCCGCGGTGGATGGCACCGGCTGTGCCGGTGTTCGCGGGTAAACCCGCTCCCACAAAGATTGATGTTCGGCTCACCGGCGGCTATGGGTGTCGATAGCAGTCAGTCGCGAACGGCTGCAATCTACCCATAGCGGACGTTGTCACTGCACCCTGCGTCTAGTAAAAAGGTCATTTCCTGTTCCAGGCACCGAACCGAATTTATGTCTACTCACCATGGTCAACGTGTTTGTAATCGATGCGGCGAATCAATTACTGCTTACTGTCCATCAATTGAAACGCTAGCGATCATCGGGTGGTTCCACGAGAAAAGTGATCAGGCAGTAGTAGATGAGATAGCCCGCCGAGAAAATATCGATCCGAATGTTGTCTGGGAATATTTCCGCCACCGGATGAGGCATCTGTGCAAGCAAAAAATTGCCCGCTGCTCATTCTGCGGCGGGCAGCTAAAGACTTGGCGTGCGCGTCAATGTATGCACTGTTGTAGGGAGTGGCACTGACGCACAGTGATTATCGAGCTGAGTTTTCAGATTCCGAACTGCATTCGCACGATTTCTGACTGACCACTATTGGCCGATTACCGACCTCGACGAAGAACCGCTTTGGATCGATAGCGGTCGCTCGCGAATGACCGCAATCGACCCATAGCGGTCGTTCGGAAAGGGCAGCAATTGGCCTGAAGCAGACGGTCCGCGATAGGAGCGAGGTGCCGTCTCCGAAGTATTACCTCTCCAGGCCGAGTCACTAGGTCATCAAGCCCTAGCCGCAGGTTTGAGTCGGAAGCTGACGCCCATACGGTTGAACGCATTCATTGCGGCAATCGCCGCTGTCAGGTCAACAAGATCCTTTTCAACAAACATCGCCGATGCGGCTGCATAAGCTTCGTCGGATACCTGTGTCTCGCTTACCCTGGTGACTTCTTCCGCCCAAGCCAGTGCTGAGCGCTCCTGATCCGAGAACAAATATTGCGCTTCATGCCATACCGGCACTAACAGCACCTTGTCCACTGACATACCTGCTTTGATCAGATCGCGTGAGTGAAGATCAATGCAATGAGCGCAGCCGTTGATTTGAGACACTCTGAGAAACACGAGGTGGATCAACGAGGCTGGCAAATTTGTCGCGGTGGTCACGAAATGATGCACGCCGCCGAGGGCCTTAGCTGCACCAGGCGAAGCTTCAAACCAATTGAGACGATTCATGATTTCTTTTCCTTTGTATGAGCGATGAAGAGCGTGGCCGCTTGTTGGCATACGGCCCAGTTGAGATGCAAACCTAAACACTTGGAGTAGATGTCGGCCCTGAAGCGGACTTTAGACTTGATCCACTCGACGGCTATGCCTAACAAAGTACGCCTGCACATCACCGTACCCTGTTGCCCTTCCAGTATTCAGTGACTCTACCCCCTTGGCGGTACCCTCAACGGTGAAGTAATGCACCTGAGTGAGACCGATGGTGGCAAGGACGGCGGACAGGTAGGGGCGCAGAAAGTCCGGTTGACGGGCCTGTGGGCCGTTGATGTAGCCCCCGCTAGCGATTGCGACGTAAACCGGACGATCCGTCAGATTTCCGACTTTGCCTTTGGCGGTGCCCACAAACGTTTTGCCCACGCGTACCACGTGGTCGATCCACATCTTGAGTGGAGCGGGCACGCTGTAGTTGTGCATCGGCGTGGCAATCAGCAGTACGTCGCATGCTTGCAGTTGGTCGATCAATTCGTTGGAACGGCTCAACGTACTGTCCCGCCCACTTGCCGTGACTACGCGTTGATTCGCTAATGCCTGGGCGTAAGGGGCATCGACTGGGGCCATGGTGTTGAGGTCTAAATCGGTCAACTGGATACCCCTTCTGCCGGCCTCGGTGGCCAAGGCGAACAGGATCTGCTGGGACAGCTTCAGACTTTCCGAAGCCTCTGCATTGGGGCTGGTGACCAGGCGAAGAATGCGCAAAGGAGCAAGTGGCTGTTGGGACGATGTCATGAGGTTTGCCTCCTTGGATGTGCATGCGGGTTATGGCGTATCGAACTGTTTTTGAAAGCGCAGTGCACCCGTCAACAGGCCTTCACGGAAGTAAAAACGTTGCGCGCGGGCGTTGGCCAAACCCGTGTCGAGCACCAGGCGTGCACAACCGCTGGCGCGCGCCAGTCGTTCCAAAGCTTGCAATAAGCGCGATCCCCACTGGCCACCCCGCTGAGCCTCGGCGGTTACAAGGTCATCGACATACAGGAATGCGCCGTAGACCAGGTTTTCCTGAAAGCGGTAACTAGCCAGTGCTACAAGAACGCCTGCGTCATAAGCGCCAATCAGGCGATAGCCTTCAAGGCGCATACGCTCGATGCGGCTGACGAAGTCGGCTTCGCTCGTCAGATGAGGGCGCAATTGCTGCATTACCGGGAATGCGCTGCACAGGTCATGGGTGCTGTCCAAGGGACGCAGGGCGGTATCGGCCAGGTCGAGCACGCTGGGTATGAAGTTGTGCAAAGGGAATTTCATGGGAGTTGCCCTCATCAGTAGGTGATGGAGCTATATTGGACTACCATTGACCCACTTGATTGATCCAAGAAATGGGATATGAACTAGGCCATGATGACCTCCCCCAAGCCGCCTTTTGCTCCCTTGGAAGAGCAGTCCGCCTTGCCCCTGTATCGTCAACTGTACGACCGCGTGCTGGCCGCCGTTGCCGCTGGCACGTTGTCCCCCGGTGACCGCTTGCCGTCGGCGCGCGCCATGGCTAAGGAGCTGGGGGTGGCACGTGGCACCGTCGAACTGGCCTATTCGCTGATGGCCAGCGAAGGGTACCTCCTGGCGCTCGGGCAGAAAGGCACCGTAATCAATCCTGAACTGCAGAAGCCTGTGTCAGCGGCCACCGTATTGCCAGTCAGCAGCCAAGTGATCGAAGACGCGCCTGATTCGCTCTGGCGTCCACCGCAGCTGTTGCCGTTCCAGATGGGGGTACCGGCGCTGGATGCATTTCCGCGCAAGATATGGGCGCGTCTCGGTGCTCGGTATCTCCGTGGGATGCGTCTGGGAGATCTGGACTATCCTGCACCCCACGGCCTGGCACCGTTGCGCAGCGCCATTGCTTCGTATCTGCAGGTGTCCCGAGGTATCGATTGCGGTGCCCATCAGGTGTTTATCACCAGCGGTTGGCGCAATAGCCTGTCCTTAGTCGCACATACCCTGTTGCAGCCAGGCGAGTGCGCCTGGGTGGAAGACCCGGGCTATCCCACTACGCGCCAGGTGCTTCGCCAGTTCGGCCTGGACCTGGAAGCGGTGCCGGTTGATGCAGAAGGCATGAACGTAGAACACGCCATCGCGGGTTCTCGGGCTGCTCAGGTCGTCATGGTGACACCAGGGCATCAGAGCCCGCTGTCGATGGCACTGTCGCTGCCACGCCGACAACTGCTACTCGATTGGGCTGCCCGCACCGGTGGCTGGATTGTCGAGGACGATTACGACGGCGAGTACCGCTACGTCAGCCGTCCACTTCCAGCGCTGGCCAGCTTGGATCGCCATGGGCGCGTGCTGTATGCCGGCACCTTCAGCAAGGTGCTGTTTCCCGGTATTCGCCTGGCTTATCTGGTGGTGCCGCAGGCGCGGGTGGCAGCGTTCGAGCGCGTCGGACGGGCCTTGTTTGCTGCCGGGTCACCGTCAATTACCCAGGCTTTGGTGGCGGAGTTCGTTGCCGAGGGACACTTCGCTCGGCATATCCAACGCATGCGCCGCCTCTACAACGAGCGACGGGCATTGACCATCGAAGCACTGGAGCGGAGTTTGCCGAAGGGTATGCAGGTGGAACGCTCGCCAGGTGGTATGCACCTGGTACTGCGTTTACCGGAGGACGTAAGCGACACCGCCCTGGCCGAGCAGGTGCTGGCGAGGGGCATGTCGGTACAAGCGTTGTCGCGCTGGGCTGCCTCATCGCAGCGTCAGTCAGGTCTGCTCCTGAGTTTTACCAACTGCGCCACGACTGCTCCAGGCGAGCAGCTTGGCGCGTTGATCAGCAAGTTACTCAGTTGAGGTTGGCCTTGTTCAGGCCGAAGAGTTCATCGGACGAGCCCGGAATCGCCTGGAAAGCCACATTGAGGCGATTCCAGCCATTGATGGCGACGATCAGGAACGACAAATCCGACAGCTCCTGCTCGGAAAACTGCTCACGCGCACTCGCATACAGGCTGTTGGAGATACCATGAGGCGGCAGTTGGGTCAGGGCTTCAGTCCACTCCAGCGCCGCCCGCTCTGCTGGCGAAAACAGCTGTGACTCACGCCAGACGGCCACGTGGTGAAGACGCAGCTCGCGCTCGCCATGGATCTTGGCCTCTTTCACATGCATATCCACGCAGAACGAACAGCCGTTGAGCTGCGAAGCGCGCAACATGATCAGGTGGGCAAGATCGGCCAGTAGCGGCTTCTTGCTCAGTTGCAGGGTGAGCTCCACCAGTTTGTTGGACGCTTGGGGAGACAGTTTGAAGTAATCAAGGCGGTTGTTCATGGGGTAGTTGCTCGTAGTGGGTGGATGGTTGTTGGAGCCCACTGTAGCAACGCTTGGAATAGCCCCACAGGGCCAAGATGGTAGCTTCGAACTAGGCCATATCTGTATCGAAGTGCGCCATGATCACCTATCGAGCGATAGGGTCGAAGGGGTGCAATGGGCCGTTTATTGGCCTCCGCGAATGGCCGCAATGGGTCGATAGCTTCCGGTCGCGAATGACCGTTTTCGACCCTAATCAGCCTTTCGACTCTGACAGAAATCGGCCCCAGGCAAGTGTTACAGCAGGAAAAATATTCTCGCCTAGATTTCACCACGCTAACTGGAAATTGACCTCCGAACGCCCGCTTAGGGGTACACCGGGGCAAGCCTCGCCTGTTCGATGAGCCAGTCGATGAGCAGGGCAACCTCCGAAATGCTGCGACTTTCCTCGTTGCAGATGCAGAAGTAGTCCATCCTCGTTGGAACCTTCAGCGTGAAGGGCTGCACTAGGCGCCCTTCGTCCAGGTCGCGTGACGAGTTAATCTCGTCGCTGAGCGCCACGCCATATCCATCACGCGCGGCTTGCAGGGCGATGCCGAAGTCCACCAAGTGCACGTCGGCGTCGCCCGGATACGGCAGGCGCGCCTCAAGCAACCAGCGCCGCCATTGGGTGCCGTCATCCTCATGCAACAGGCGGTGATGAATGAGGGCGGACGGTTGCTTGAGCGCGTGAGGGCCGCGGAGTAATTGCGGGCAGCACACAGGAAACATGTGCAGGCTCTGTACGCCAGGCGAACCCAGCTGTGTATGCCAGCAAGGCCTCGGCGCCATTTTTCATTCAGAACGGGGACAAGGACTGTAACGTAGGGTCTGGCCAGTCTCAGCTGCTCGTACGGGCGCTTGAAACGCCGAAGCGTCAGTGCCCTATGAGCAAATAACTGGACTCAGCACGGAGGCCCTCAATTTGAAAGCCCTGAAAAAGTACAGAAGCTGATTGAGTTTTTAAACAAACACAATTCCGGCTCTAACCGTTAGGGCCCGTTGGATGAGTGCCAGTCGGCACAGCCTGGAACTAGCCGACTTTCCCTGTCCGCCTTGGGTTAATCACTGCCACTCGTGAGCGGTAGCGATTAACCCAGTGCAGAGAAGTACAACTACTTTGAAACAACCTAGCCGTAATAAATTGCGTCACCGCCAGCTGAGCCTGCGAAGCGGATATTCATCCGTGCGATGACGCTCTATCTAAAGGAACAGATTCAGGTCTCAGCCGTTCTGGCAGCCAAGGCTGATCGCCTTTGCATCAGGCCGTAGTAGCAGACTGCCGGGAACAGCAGCCCCACCACCCAGGCCAGGTCGATGCCCTGCAGCGAGTCAGCAACAGGCCCGACGTAGAAAGAGGTGTTCATGAACGGGATCTCCAGCGCAATGGTGGCGAGAAAAACGCCCACTGCGACCCAGTTGACCCGGCCATAGATACCCGACGGGTCGAAGATGTCGGCAATCTGGTAGACCCCTTTGCGCAACGCGTAGTAGTCCACCAGGTTGATCGCCGTCCAAGGGATCAGGAAATAGCTCATAAAGAAGATGAAGTTCAGGAAGAACTGGATGAAGTCATCCTGGGCCAGGGTACATAGCGCCGTCGCCAGAGCGCAGATCACCAACATGAAGCCCGCGCGCACCCCAGGGGTGACCTTCAGCGCTGCAAACGGCTCGATTACCGTCACCGTCGACATGAAGGCGCCGTACAGGTTGAACACGTTGATCGCGATCTGCCCGTAAAGCACGAACGCCACCCCCAGCAGAGTGCCGCCGCCGAGCACGCCAAGCAGCTGCAGGCCAACGTTGTCGGAAAAGCCGACGATGGCCTTGGCCAGCACCGCACCCAGCAACATCATCCAACTACCACCGATGACCGTGCCCGCGTAGCTGTACCAGAACACCTGCCGCGTGGACGTATGGGTCGGAAGATAGCGCGAGTAGTCGGCCACGTAAGGCGCATAGGACAGCTGCCAGGTCACTGCGATGCTCACCGAGGCCAAGAAGCTGGCCAGGTTGAAGCCTTGCGCAGACCATTGGCCAGCGTCCATCGGCAAAGCCAGAGCCAGCAGCGTGGCGATGCCGAAGACCGCGATCGACAGCAGCGACAACAGCTTCTGCAGGCGGTGGATGAGCTGGTAGCCGAACAGCGCCACCAGGAAGCACAGGCCACCGAGCAGAGCGATGTTGCCGCCGTTGCCGAACGGGCTCGCGCTGGCAATAGCCTGAGCGGCCAGCAGCGTGTTGCTGACGAAAAAGCCCAGGTAGATGAGCATCACGAACAGCAACGGCACGATGGCACCGAATACGCCGAACTGAGCACGACTCTGGATCATCTGCGGGATACCCAGGCGTGGACCTTGGGCGGAATGCGAAGCCATGAAGATCGCGCCGATCAACGAGCCGAGCAGAATCGACAGTGCACTCCAGAACAGGTTGAGCCCTAGGCTGATCGGCAGCACACCGGCGGCCACCGTGGTGATGTTGGCATTGGCGCCAAACCAGACGAAGAACAGCGAACGCGGCTCGCCATGGCGTTCGGTTTCCGGGATGAAGTCGATGCTTCTTTTCTCTACTTTCATGTCGTTCTCCGCTCAGCGCTGGGCAGCAAGTTCGCGTTCGAAGCGCGCAATCGTCTGCACGAATGCTTCTGGCTCATGGGCGAGATGGTCGGGTTCTGCACTGAGCACGGAGGTCGCCGGCTGGTTGTTCCAGCTGCGCAGCAACTGCTCGACGGAGAAGATTTCCAGCCCGTAGAGCCAGTTGGAGAGAATGAACAGCGCCGAGTAGTGCGCGGAGAGCGTGGTCGCCGTGCAGGCGTCGGCGAGCAGCACCAATTGGAAGTCGTGCTGGTAGGCATCGAACAGGCTGCTCATAACGCACACGTCGGTCAGTACACCGGCCACCACCAGCCGCTTGATGCCCTGATCTTTCAAGGTCTGGGCCAGGTGCGTGCCGTGGAAGGCGCTGTAGCGTTGCTTGTCGATCACGACGTCGCCGGCCTGAGGCGCCAGGGCATCGATGATTTCGATGGCAGGGGTGCCGGCCCGGTAAGTGGTTGGTCGGCCCTGCGCGTCAACTGGCTCGCCGAATGCCAGGTCGCGGCCTAGGGCATCGTTGACGTGGCGTGTGTAGAACAATGGCAAGTTTCGGCTGCGGGCACAATCGATCAGCGCCGCAGCATTTTTGATTACATTGTCGAAGCGCGGCAGGGGGAAGCCATCTTCCTGTTGCAGGTCGATTAGCAGAATGGCGGTGTCTTGGGTCATCTGATTTCTTCCAGGTGCATGAGTCCGGGCGATACGCATAGGCTCGCCGGTCGGCATATCGGGAGCGGTTACGAAAACGCCGTACCGGCGTTACCCGCGAATACGAGAAGTGCTCTCGTGGAAGGAATCAGCTAACTATCTGCCAGAAGCCATTTTGCTTGGCTGCTACGGCGGCAGGAAGGCGTTGCAGCGTGATCTGTAATGGTGCAGCCGCTCGTCTCAAGAACCCCATCATGGGCCCACAAGGCAACACGCGCACCCAGCCAAACGGGCTGATGCTGACGCTGCCAAAGGAGGAGACGGGGCGTGTCATGACAAAACACTCTAGGGACTTCATTACATCTCAAGCAATTACTAGGCCAAGATCAATGGCGCTCTAGACCGCTGTTTGCAGACGTGCTTTCCAACGAGTGTTACCGCGAACGTGTGGCATACCGTAATACAGATGATACGGAGCGTAGCATTGTCCAAAGGAGTCCTTCAGATCGACAACCCTCGGCTGGTCATGAGAGTGGAGCGGGGTGAAGGCCGCGAAGACCTGAGCTATTGAGATAGCTGAAATGAGTCATTAGCGGTTAGTCGTTCCTCGAATTGCTGCGCCAGGTGAAACAACCCCAGCAGGAGCGCAGCGGCATCATTCCCCATAGCAAGACGCTGACACCTGAGCAGCAGAAGATCCAGGAGCTGGAAGCTCGCAGCGCGATGCCTTGAATGGGAGAAATCCATTTTTAGAAAGGCTGCTGCGCTCTTGAAGTAGGAAGGTCAGCCAGTGGCTGGGGTTCCGTTGCTATCGAGGTCGGTCGGTGCGGTCGAGGGATCGCTCGCCGGGAGTGGGGTCATCCAGTTTCTAGTCTGTTCCAGGTACTCCTGAACGCAGAACTGGAGGCTCTCCATGGCCGCTATCGAAAGCGGCCATTCGCGAACGGCAGCTATCGGCCAACAGCAGTCATTAGCCGCCGAAAAGCTAGGCCACCCTCCACGTCATTCAGCGCCGAGCTAGACTGAGCCCAGTATTCTGAATCGGTAATGGTGGTTCCCATGAAGCACTGGCTTCCCCTGCTGCTCACCCTGCCTCTGCCGCACACCCAAGCTGCGGGACCTGCCTTCAACTGCACTCAGGTCGAGGCCGGCAGCATCGAACAACAGATCTGCCAGAGCGCGCCGCTCTCGGCACTGGACCGGAAAATGGCCGAGGTCTACACAGCCGCGCAGCAGAAGGCCGGCAATGAACATCCGCCGGTGCTCAAGACCGAGCAGCGGGGCTGGATCAAAGGCCGCAACGATTGCTGGAAAAGCGCGGACCAGCACGCCTGCATCGCCGACAGCTACCGCCTGCGCATCGCCGAACTGCAGGCGCGCTACGGGCTGGTCGAGGCCACCGGCCCGGTTTTCTACCAGTGTGACGGCAACCCGGCCAAGGAGGTGGTTGCCAGCTTCTTCCGCACCGAGCCGCCAACGGCCATCGTCGAGTTCGGTGACCGCAGTTCGCTGATGTACCTAGAACAGACCGCAAGCGGCGCGCGCTACCAGGGACAAAATGAGAGTTTATGGGAGCACCATGGCGAGGCCATCGTGGTGTGGGGGTATCAGGGGCCGGAAATGCACTGCACAGCGCGTTGAAAGCCGCCGCTATGACCCATTGCAGAAATTCTCCTGGGGTAGCTATCGGCCAATATCGAACTTCGATGTGGTCCGCCACGAAGTCATCATCCAGAACACAAGCGCGCCCTGCTTCGTTAAAGCTGCATTACGGCGAGCGCCCTGCGCAGAGGTTCGTCGGATATTTGGATAGGACCGTGAAATGGCACGTCCATATCCAATACCAGATACACGGAAGCCGCGATAAGCATTGAAGAAACGACGAACATTCCTATCACCATTGAATTACGTGGCGCTCGGTATCCAAAACTGGCGAAAATGAGCGTCAACCAAGTAACAAGCATCCCAATGAGTGGGCCGGGAATTGCCCCCTCTGACTGCTCGACGATCCTCCAACGTTGCTCGATAAGCGAATGATATTGCTGACGAATATCCTGAAGCATAGTTTCATGGTAGCGGTCTTGCGGCTTTATGGCAGCCAAAGACTTTCCTATGTCATCCAAGTATTTAGCTGCCTCGCTGTTACGATGTTGCAGCGCCTCGTCCCCCCGGTACGGGGTCTCAATAGCGTGCTCAAGATAGGTGACCAGTCGGTTGCGGGTGTCTTGTGCCGAATCGCCATAGCCCCGCAGTGTCCGATCAAATATGATCATGCTGGTTGCATACCCATGAAAGTTCGCGTCAATCGACTCGAAGGTATTTTTGGCAGAGTTGATCATCAATCCAAAGACCAGCGATGTCATAACCACAAAAATGTTAGCTACCAGGCGAATTACTGTATTTGTGTCTTCATCTCTATGGTGGGATGCCAGCTTTGGGTACCACTGCATCATGAGAAGCGAGGCGGAAACCAAGCACCCAAAAATGGCCACTGCGATCCACAGAGAATTCATGCATCAAGGCCTCGATTAATCTGACTCAAGTGTTAGAAGATAGACCGTGACCGACCGCTTTGGGTCGATAGCGGACGGTCAAAGGTATTTTTTGAAAGTCGCAGCCGTAATTGCCACCATCCATCCAAGCACTGCAGCGCATGGCAGTAGGACCCAAATGGGATTCACCGATAAGGGCAGGGTGAGGTAGATCACCCAAGGGCTTACCATCAGCGGCAGCAACAACCGCTTCGCTCGATGGTAGACAAAGCTGCTCTCCCGGCCCGCTCCAAACTTGCGCAGGTCGCGACGCATCAAACCATCGATCGCGCCGGTGATCACCGCGAGCAGGAACAGAGGCATAGATAGTGTGAGTACGGCCAGTCGCACCACGAAGGTGAAAGTAGTGAACAGGGCCGCTAGTAGGTAGTCCTGCGTCAAAACGTAGACCTGCGCGAACTCCCCCTGCTTTGAAGGTTCTCGGCTGAGCAATCTCAGCTGGGTATCGGAATGCGCCCATCCGGTGCGCACTACGACCCAGTCGTTCAGGTGTTCGAGTACCTTGGCGGCCGCTTGCGCCGGCTCTTGCACGAGCAGCGAACTCTTGAAGTGGCCACTGAGCCAGCCCAGCTCGCTCAGCCACATGGCATGGCTGTGATGCCAGCCCTGCTCGGGCCAGAACCACAGCATGCCCACAAACTCCAGCACGATGGAGAAGATCAGCGAAGCGAACAGCAGGCCGAGCAGTCGCAGACACAGCTCGAGCATGCCGATAATGAGCCCCGGACTTCGCTGTGGAGGAGGTGAGCTGGCTGGGGTGGTAGGCATACGGGCTCCGCATACTCGGTTGCTGACGGCGCGCTTACGGGGTGTGTCTGCGCCCGGGAGGAGGCATCTCGGGATCGAAATCGATCGTCGGTGCACCGCCAGCGCTGCTCCACCAACTCCCCGCATTGACGTTGTAGGACTCGCGCATGCGCGCAGCCAGGGTCTGGAGATCCGCCGGCATCGCATCGTCGCTAGCCGGCTTCGGTAGCGGCATGCGTACTTTCCACAGTTGCCCACCTTCCTGGAACGAGAACATCTGCCCCTTGGGCAAGGCGATGATGTGTGCGGGTTCGATCAGTGGCACGGCGGTGGTGGTGACCCGGTCTTGCGAGGAGGAGGTGAAGTCAGTACGGGCATCAGGATCGGCGGTGTCCGTCGCGCCGGAGACCAGGGTGCGTGTCTGCACGTTGACCTTGGGCAACTGGTTGGTCAGCAGTTCGGCGGTGGCGGTCTCCCGTACCCGCAGCATCTGCAGGGTGTTGAAGTTGCCGATGACCTGACCGGCCTTGGCCCGGTTGCCGATCCGCGCCTCGATGTCGCTCAAGGTCTGGGTATAGGCGGTGACCTGGATACCGGCTCCACCACCCTTGTTGATCAGCGGAATGAACTCGTCGCCCATCAGCTCGTTGAACTCATCGGCGTGCAGGTTGATCGGCACCTTGTCCGCGGCGCTGGAGGAGCCTGGTAGACCATGGTCGATACCGTGTTTGTAGATATGGCCCGCGACGGAGACCAGGTCGGCAAACATCGAGTTGCCGACGGCAGCGGCCACCTCGGCATCGGACAGCGCATCCAGGCCGACGTAGACGATGCCGCGTTTGCGGATGACCTGCAGCCAGTCGAAGATCGGTCGTGGATCGTCGAGGTCGGTGTAGTTGGGGGCGAGCAGTTGTGCGGTCTTGCCGCTGGTGAGTTTTTCCAGGAGTGGCAGCAGTGAAGCCACGATCTTGTCGAAGTAGGTGCGGTCGTAGCGCACGGCCGAGCGCAGGCCGTCCATCACCGGATCGAAGATGCGCTTGGCGGTCAGGTACTGCTCGATGGCGACCACGCGCTTTTCCCGGCCGATCATGTGCCGCGGGATGTTTTTCTCGTTCAGCCGGCCTTCGATTTGCACGATCGCTTCCCAGGCCTGCGGATCATGGCGAGCGAAGAAGTGTTGAGCGTACTCGATGAATAGCGCATCGATGTTCACCACGTGCCGCTGGATCTGTAGGTAGTCCGGGCGCCGGCCGAGCTCGATCAGCGCTCGGGCGATGATGTTGACGAAGCGCCAGGCGAACTCGCGAAACGCTGCCGAGTTGCCTTCACCGCTCAGCTGGCCGGCGATGCGCGTGGCGACTTCGGATATGCGCCCGAAGCGGCCGATGGCGTTGTAGCGGGCGGAGATCTCCGGCCAGCCCAGGTGGAACACGTAGAACTCATGTTCGCGGCCGGCGCGTCGCGCTTCCACGTACATCCGCTTGAGCAGGTCGGCATCGCCCTTGGGGTCGAAGACGATCACCATCTCCTGGCTGGGTCGGTGGATGTCCTGGGTGATGTACACCTCGGCCAGGCGCGTCTTGCCGACCCGCGTGGTGCCCAGCACCAGGGTGTGCCCGACGCGCTCGCCCAGCGGCAAGCTGGCTTCCTGTTCCTTCGGCTCGACGCCATGCAGCAGTGGCGAGCCACCCACCGGTGGCAGCGGGCGTACCGGGTTGAATGGGCTGTCCCAGGCGGTCAGGCGAGGCACCAGTGACAGCCCAGGTGGGGCCTTCTCCAGCAATTGTTCCATTCGTCGCGCCCACTGGTGAGCGGCCGATTGGTTGACGTAGCGGGCCAGTGCCGGGTCCTGCGCCTCGAGCAGACGCTGGGTGTGCAGGCGGGTCCAGCGAAAGCCGCGTCCCATGAACAGGCGCTTGCCGCTTACTGGAATCTGCCGGCTGGTCAGCGAATAGCGCGGCAGGCGGCGGATGTTGCGCCGGTAGCGCAGGACGATCCGTGCCTCGTTAAGCCGCTTCAGGCCGAATGCGGTGTAAGCCAGGGCCATGCCTGCCCCTACCTCGGGCGACAGGGCTACTGTCCAGGGCGAATGCAGGCACAGCACGCCGGCACCGGCGCAGATGCCCACGGTGTACAGCTCCACCGCAGGGCGCAGCAGGGACTCCATCGCATGTTCGCCCATGATGCACCCTCACTGTTCCAAGCCGGTGGGCGTGATCAGCACCGGGTAGTGCTGCAGCTCCAGGCGCTCGGCGATGTCGTCGCCACTCACCGGCCAGATGTCGAGCCCCGGGGCTGCCGCCTGGATGCGGCGCAAGGCCTGGGCGTCGGCCACTTCAACCGCCAGGCCGCTGGCGCCCAAGTCCTGCAGCCTCTGTGCATGCTGGGCCAACCATTTCAGGGACGCGGGGTCTTGCCCGACCAGGAACAGCGGCGTGAACTCGGGCAACTTCAATGTCCTTGGCGGCACGGTACCGGGTGATAGGCGTGCGCTGTGCACGGGCAGTACCCAGGTCAGCGCGCGGGGATCGGGCTGCGCGCTGGGGGCCGCGAGGGCGCCAACCGTCCACCACAGGCACGTGCACAGCGTTACCCAGCATCGACGGTTCATGGCTGCGGCCCTCGCGGAGATGCCACGACCGCTTGTACACGCTGCCAGTGCTGGCTGAACTGTCGGCGGTAGCGCGCTGCAGGTTTACCGCCGGCAGGGCGGTGATAACGGCCCGCCACCACGACCCAGTCACCGCTGTCGGCGTAGTGGGCGCGCAGCAGCTCTGCCGTCACGGCCAGGTTGGCGCGTGGATCGAGAGCCTCGCAGGCGCTGCGGTAGCGGTCCGGGTGATAGCCGAGGTTGGTCTGACCCAGTCCAACATCGATGCGCTTGGGATCGTGGCGGGCCAGTGCCTGTTTGAGTGCGGCACACGCCTCATCACGGCGGGCGAAACGCTGCGGGGTGCCCGCAACATTCAAGGTCCAGGGCCAGGGCATGAGGTGACCCCGCAGTGGCGTACCGCTTTCCTGCAGGGCGATGGCGAACAGCACGGAGGCGGGGATGCCGGCACGCGCGGCGGCCAGTTGATATGCCGGCGGCGGCAGCGCGTCAGCGTGAACGGCCGTGGCGCTGGTCAAGGCCAGCGCGAGGATCAGTCGATGCGCTGCCATTTCCCGTCCACCTGCTGGTAGCGTGCCGGTAAGGGGCGACTGGCACCCAGGGCAAACCAGCGGCCACGGTCATGGTTGAGAGTGACCTGGCCACTGCTGACCTGGGCGGGGGTAATGCCCGCGCCCCGCGCCCACTGGCGTAGACGCGTATCGTCACCTTGGCTGCCGACCAGGTACACATCGAGGTGCACGCCGCCACGCAGCCATTGCTGAGTGTTGGCGACGCAGGGCGGGCAGCGTTCCTCCACAAACACGGTAAAACGGCTAGCAGGGGTAGCTGCTGGATCGTCGGCCATGCCCTGCACGGGCTGCATCCCTGGGAACAAACGCGCCCAGGCAGCGGTGTAGGCCTTCTGGTAGGCCAGTTCACGCTCAGCGCGCTTGGCTTCGAGTCGGACCTGCAGCTCGGCGTAGCGCTGCCGCTCCTGGTCCGAGTCGGCCTCCACGCCGAGGGTGGTGAGCGGATCGAGCTGCGGCGACCAGTAGTGGCGGGGCCCGGCCTGCAGGTGCTCAAATTTGGCCCACTCATCCTCCGTCAGCCCCCAGGCCTTGGCCCGAGCTGTGTCGGATGCCTGCCTACCCAGTGGCATCTGTTCGCTAAACTGCGGAGCCGAGTCGACCAGTTTTGGCGCGGTCCACGCCATTCCTGCGAATAGGCAGGCAGGGAGCAGGATGAGCGAAAGATGGGAGTACCGAGCCATAATCACCTCTTCACGGCAGGGACAGTGTGTGATCGCCATGCCCCGGGACATGGAACACCACCTGGTCCGCGCGGATTGCGCGCAGCTGCCAGCTGTTCAAGCTGTCGCCAGGCTGTAGCAGGTGTACGGTCGTGAGCGAATGGGCGCCGGCGGGCAGGGCAGCCACGAACCTGATGTCACCTCGGTTCTCGATACCCAGCAGGGTGAAGGGCGGTGTCAGCGCCTTGGCCTTGGCTTTTTCACCCGTGGTGGCCCTTGGTTGGGTGTTGGCGGCCGCAGGCACAGCAGGGCGGGCCGACAGTTTCTCGAGCGTGGCCTCTACCGCAGCCAACCGTCGTTCCAGTGCCGTCAGATCGCTGCTGCTCGGACCTGGCGGTGCCGCCTCGAGCGCCTTGAGCGAGACGGCCAGCTCATCCTGCTGCTGGCCGAGCGCGGCCTGCGCTGCAGTGTGTCGACCTTGCGCCTCGCCCAACGCCACGACCTGCGGCTGCAGCGTCGTGAGCCGGTCGGCCAACGCATCGATATCGCGGCGCAGGGTCGGCGCTGGATCGGCTGGAGCATTGCGGGCATCAGCCTGAAGCTCGGCCAGTTGCTGATGATGGTTGTAGGTTTCGGCGGCGAGCACGGCGGCGCCCAGGCACAGGGCACCGACCACCAGCGCCTGAAAATGGAGGACCTTCATGGCGCAATCTCCAGTGTAGAGCATGGAGGTGCAGGCGACGGCACGCGCAGGGCGTAGCACACGCTCCGCTCGACCGGATTGATCTCGAGTCGCCAGGCCGGGCCGCCGATGATGGTCAGGGCGTCCAGCAGCGAGATCGGTCCGAGCTGATGCTGTACCGCGGGCAGAGGGCGACGGAACAAGCGATCCACCGCAGCGCTGTCGGCACACAGCGCGTAGCCCGAGCGATGCAGCACGTGACGCAGGGCTTCACCGACGGTGGCATTCAGGGCTGGCGCGATCTGCACGTTGACCAATTGATACAGCGGCTGGCGCTGCTCCAGCGTTGGCCGGGTGGTGAGCAGGGTGTAACGGTCCTGGCGCACCCAGGCAGGCAGCTGGGCTTTCGGCTTTGGCAATGCCGCCGGCAACGCGGGTGGTGCTGCGGGAGCCGGGGCCGGAGGCGGTGGCGGCGTGCTGCAGCCCGCCAGGGCAATCATCAGTCCGAGGGTGGAGAGTGTGGGTGTGTGCATGACCGTGTCTCGACAAATGTTGCCGATACGATGGCGAAAGCGTGAGTCGAGTCCCCACTGGAAAACCGAATCTGGCCAGCCAGCTTTTCAGTCGGCTACCACAAAAAAGGCGCCCGGAAGGGCGCCTTGGTCAGTCTTCGGTGAATAGCGGTAGCTCCGCCAGTGGTGCGGCGTCAGGGTCAAAGATCAGCAGGCGGGTGTCTGCCTGGCCTGCCAGCATTAGCAGCTGGAGCAGCACCGGCGGGACATGGTCATCGCGCATGCGCGAACAGACTTCGCTGGAGCTCCAGCCGATCCTGCTGGCTTGATGTGCCGCTACCCAGGGTGTCGAGTACAGCTTGCACCCCACGGCATGGTTGCTGTTGAGCTCGAAGCACTCGAAGAAGCCCGCCGGTGAATTGCACCAAGCGCGCACCTGCAGGTACTCGAAGTCGTCTGCGGGCAGGTGGGCGCTGCTGATTTCCCAACTGCGACTGTAGTGCCCGGTGCTGAAGGACAGTTGTTCGACCAGGTGTTGCGCCGCCTCGACATTGCCGAGGTCGCCGACATGCATCGGGCGTCCGAGCTGATTGCCCATGATCTGGTAGAGCACCGTGTTCACCAGACCGTCGGCCGGGCAGCGCATGCGCAGAAACTCGGGTACGCACACGCCGTCGGTGATCACCGCGACGTCGTCATCGAACAGGCACGGCTGCAGGCTGATGGCCTCATCGGGCAGCTTGTTCTGAGCCGGGTGCAGCGCGCGGTAGCACGGTGGGCAATCGTCGGCATAGCTGATCTGCAGGACACGCTCATAGCGCAGGTCTTGGAAACTGCGAAGAAACGGATTGGGCAGGGAAGGGTGCATGGTGATTCTCCGAAAGCGCCGAGGTCACCCCGAACGGGCGGTGACCTCAAAGGCAAGGTGGGCTGTCACATCCAGCCGTACTCGGCCAACGAAAGCGGGATGCCTTCGCCGATGATGATGTGGTCCAGGACGCGTACCTCGACCATGGCCAAAGCCTCGGTCAGGCGAGTAGTGAGCACCCGATCGGCGCCGCTCGGTTCCGAGCAGCCGGAGGGGTGGTTGTGGCTGAAAATCACGGCGGCGGCATTGTGTTCGAGGGCCTTGATGACCACCGGGCGGGGATACACCGAGGCAGCGTCAATGCTGCCGGTGAACAGGATGTCGAAGCTCAGCACACGGTGGCGCGAGTCGAGACAGAGCAGGGCAAACACCTCGTGGTGGTAGGGTGCGAGCTGCAGTTTCAAGTAGGCTGCGGCATCGGCGGGGGTTATCAGCACCTCGCCGCGCTGGAAGTGACGCTGGTCCAGCAGCTGCAGGGCCTCGGTGATCAGCGCATCCTCACGGGCGCGCTGGGCCAGTGCGGGATCGAGCGGGTCGACCAGGTTCAAGGCAGTGTTCATGGGCAATTCCTCGTGAGAGATGGAGCGCCCCCTGAGGGCGTGCCCCGGGCTGGTTTAGGTGTGTGATCAAAGGCGCGTGAAGCGATGTCGAGTGCCGTGCAGCGGGCTTAGGCAGCCCTCGCACGGTTGCATGGAGAAGGCCTCGATACCGGCGCCGGTCTGCGGATCGAAATCGGCGCTCAGGGGTAGCAGGGCTTGCAGTTGGGTGCGCATGTGGGTGATGCGTTGCTCGACTTCAGCCTCGCTGTAGTACAGCGACAGCCCGCTGAAGTCGTCGTAGGCGACCGCCTGCAGGCAGTCCTCGCAGAGCCAGAAGCTTTCCATGGTGACCTCCGACATAAAGGAACAACAGGCGCTCATGAGAGCGCCTGCTGCGGGCGGCCAACCTGCCCTAGGCAGACTGGCGAGCGGCGGTGGATTTACGGGCAGCGGGTGGGGTTGGTTGGCCTTGGTCAGCGTCACCGTCCACCTGTTCCGAGTCTGCTGATTCAGCAGCCTCAGGGGCGGCGGCAGCGTCGGTCCGAGCCGGCGCCCGGTAGCTGAATTGGCCATCGACTTTGATCCACTCGATGAAGATCAGTCGGCCTTTGAGGCTGGCGCCGGGTTGCCCCTTGCGTTCGCCTTTCTCGTACATGAACGGATCGACCCAGATGTCGCCGATGCGAAACGCGATAAGGACCTTGCGTTCAGCGCGGACGTCTTCCAGGTGTTCACGGATCAGTCGGTCGGTTTCACCGCTGGCGACCTTGCAGTCGAAGCGGGTGTACTCGACGTCGTCCGAGGCACCGTGCAAGGCAGCGATGTCACAGGCCATGAACGCTTGGCCGCGGCGAACCGGGACTTCGCGAACACGGTTGAGGTAACCGATGCCTTGGGTGTGCAGGTTGAAGTAGGTGGTTGGGGCGTTATTGCTTGCAGTAGTCATGGTGGAGCTCCTGTTCAGCAGAACGCGGACATCCACCGGCCCTGGCGGCTGGTGAGTTCCGCAAGGGAGGTGCAAACACATGATCGGTCGAGAAGGCGCTCATCACCGATGGGGCGGTGACCGTGCGAGCTGCCGAGCGCGAGTCGCACTTTGGGGGAGAACCACCCGAAGTGGGCGTAGCCTTGAAGGTTCTGGCTACCTGGGTGCTGTCAACGACAGCGGTGTGCAGCTCATCTATAAAACGCCGCAAAAGGCCCGTCAACCGTGATCTGCAGGCGGTCTGAACGGGCGGAATCGGGTGGCTTTCGGTGGATTGTCGGCGGCGAAAAAATAGCCCGATGGTCATCAGGCTAGGAGGAGTTGGACCACCCTTGACCCGGCGATGTAGCACCGGAGTCCGTCGCAGAGCTCCACTGCCGATCCACCTGGATCAACCGACCCTTGTCGTGGCCTGGATCGGAATCAACTGGCACGCATCCGCGCACAAAAGGTGCCCAGTGTTTCGCCGGCGGGCACCGGAGCTGAGCATCGTCGCCGAAGCGGATGACCCCTGAGGCCTGATGCAAGCCGCACGGGTCATCCACCTGGGAGACTTGGAACGCTGAGAAGTCATCCGCAAATGTGCTGAAGTGTGGCTCCGAACTCTACGAGTCTGACCGAGCTGCCCGGAGCGAATCGGTCTTGGTCGCCAAACGGCGAATGGCCAGATCACTACACCAGCGCTGTGGTGTGCCGTCAAGTCATGTGCTCTTCGAACGCTTGGTCTTGGCTACCGGTTTGGTGCCCTTGCAGTCGGGGTAGCGGATGCACGACCAGAAATTGCCGGTGCGACCTTTGCGCTGGCGCATGGCGCTGCGGCACACCGGGCAGAACGGTCCCTTGCTGGGGGGCGGGCGCAAGGTGAGCGTGGCGTTACTGCGCACCAGTCGAGTCAACCATTCTGCCTGTTTGGCAAGAAAGGTCTCGACGCTCAGCTGGCCCGATTCGATGCGGTCCAGCGCCTGCTCCCACAGCGCGGTCATGACCGGGTCGGCTACTTCTGGCGGCACCGCTTCGATCAAGGTATGCGCCGCCGCTGAGGCGGCCAGGCTGCGTTTCTTCTTGGTCAGGTAACCGTGGTCGATCAGGCCTTGGATGATCGCCGCGCGGGTGGCCTCGGTACCGAGTCCGCAGCTGTCCTTGAGCTTCTGCTTCAGGCGCGGATCGGCCACCTGGTTGGCGATGGTCTTCATCGCTTTGACCAGCGTTCCTTCGGTATACGCCTTGGGCGGTTGTGTGCGCTTTGCGTTGAGCGTGGCGTCGATCAGCGCCACCTTCGCGGATTCATGTAGCGTCGGCAAGCGCTGCGCCTGTTCGGCCGGCTCGGTGCCGTCGGCCTCGTTGATCACTGCCTTCCACCCGCGTGCCAGGATATGCTTGCCGCGCGCCACCAGTTGGTCTGCCTGGCTGTGCAGCAGCGCCTGGGTTTTCAGGTACTCGTGTTCGGACATGAACTGTGCGAGGTAGCGTGCGCAAATCAGCGTGTACACCGCCCGCTCGCGCTCGGAGAGCTGCGCCAGATCCAGCGTGACGGCGGTGGGAATAATGCCGTGGTGCGCGGTGATCTTGCTGCTGTTCCAGGCACGGGAGCGGCGGCTGGGGTCGACTTCCTTGAGCACTGCCCCCAGCGAGGGCGCGGCGGCGGCCAGGGCGTGGAGGACGCGCGGCACCTCATCGAGCATACTCTCCGGCAAGTATCCGCAGTCGCTGCGCGGATAGGTCGTTGCCTTGTGGGTCTCATACAGGGCCTGGGCGGTGGCCAAGGTCTCCTGTGCACCCAGTCCGAGCTTGGCCGAGCAGATCTCCTGCAACGTGCCCAGGTCGAACGGCAGCGGCGGGCCTTCGCGCACCCGCTCGACGTCGACGCTGTCGATCTGCGCGGCGCCAGCTTGAGTGAGGCGCCTGAGCGCCTGCTGCGCGGCGGATTCGTCGATACAGCGTCCAACCGCATCACTGGCCGCTGCGGTGGGCTGCCAGCGCGCTTGAAAACGGATGCCGTCCTGCTCCAGGTGCGCATCGACGGTCCAGAAAGGCTGCGGCACAAAGCTGGCGATCGCTCGGTCGCGTTCGACCACCAGGCGCAGGGTGGGCGTCTGTACGCGTCCCACCGGCAGCAGCCCATCGAAACCGGCGCGGCGGCCGAGCAGGGTGAACAGCCGACTCAGGTTGATGCCGACCAGCCAATCGGCACGGGAGCGGGCCAACGCACAGTGGTACAGCGGCAAGGTCTGCCCCCCCGGACGCAAGGCATCCAAGGCTCGGCGGATCGACGCCTCATCCAGCGCGGACAGCCACAGGCGCAGAATCGGCCCCTGGTACCGGCAGCGCTCGAGGATTTCCCGGGCGATCATCTCGCCTTCGCGGTCGGCGTCGGTGGCGATCACCACCTCGCTGCAAGTGCGCAGCAGTTGGCTGATCACCTTGAGCTGACTGGCGACCTTGGGCTTGACCACCAGTTGCCAGCGGCTGGGAATGATTGGCAGATCGTCCAGCGACCAGCGTTTGTAATCGCCATAGGCTTCAGGCGGCGCGGTTTCCAGCAGATGACCGACGCACCAGGTGACGGTGAGGTTTTGACCCCTCAGGCAGCCATCTCCGCGATTGCCGGCCTGCAGCACCCGGGCGATGTCGCGGGCTTGGGAAGGTTTCTCGCAGATGAACAGGCGCATACACGTGCCCTCTCGGTGGGTACCGACAGGGTGGGGGTGTGGTCACGAAGCGCCAGGGTAAATCCGAAGGTGCCGCGTTCATATCGGCGGGCGGGTGTTACTTGCGTTGCGCGAGGTGGCTTGCCAGCGTTTTCAGAGACTCCAGGGCGAACTGCTTATCCGCCTCATCGAGTTCCTTGATGATCGAGTTGATCTGCACGCCCAGGTCCTGCGGCCGAGGGCTGATCGCGAGCAGCAGTTCATCGGCCGGGCAGCCGTACAAGTCGGCCAATTGCAGCAGCTTGGATACCGAGAGCTCAACGAAGCCTCGCTCCAGGCGCGACACCGCTTCGCCGGAGATCTGCAGGTGCTCACCGACCTGCGCCTGGGTCAAATGCCGGGCACGACGATACTTCGCCAGCTGGCGGCCAATGTGATGTGGGCTAGGCTCTTTGACGGGCAATGGGGGCTCTCCAATTCGACCTATATGGTCGAACAGCACCCCAAAGATATGAACGACTCAAAAGGTTGACTAACAACTTTACGAGGCGTATCACCGGTAATTAGATGGATGACTCGACCGTGACCACGGAGGCAACAAACTTGCACGGATCCCACCAGAGTGAGGCAGATGCGTTAGCGATCAAGGCCTATGAGCTGTTCATGGCCACCCATCTGGAACCGGACAAGGAGCAGGCTCGCGCCCGGCTAGTCGCCTGGGTTCAGGAGAGTCCGCTGCACTGGCGGGCATTCCTTGCCCTGGACCAGTACTTGGCGGAAGTGAAGCAAATGCTGGAACATGAGCGGCATAGGAGTGCCCGGCGAGAATGAAACATCGGCAGCAGCCGGTGTTGCCCGCTGAGCTGACTCTATGGCTCCAGTGATATCGCGCTGCGGGCGGTAATTCCACTGAGTACCACGCACTTACCCGGACTTGCGCGGCGCTTTCTTACCACCCCCCTTGCGCGAACTACTGGCGTTATCGCTGGCTTTCTCGCGCATGGTCACCGAGGCCAGGCGGTGCGGCAGGATACCGATGCGCCGGGCCTCCACCTTGAACGTCACGCGCGCGTTGTCCTCGCTGTCCTCCCACTCCTCCTTGACGGTGCGCCCTTCGACCAGGACGCGCATGCCTTTCTGGTACAGCGTGGCCCAGTGTTCGGCGTCACGGTTCCAGAGCTCGACGGGCGCCCAATAGCCGCCGCGATCCTCGTAGCCGCCTTCGCGCGGTACCGGGTTGTCGAAGTAGACATTCAACCGCAACAGGCGCCGCGGCTCATCCGGGTTGGTGTTGAACTCCTGATACTCCGGCACGCTGCCGATGTTGCCTTCACCAACAAACAAAGTACTCATGCGGGTTACTCCTCGGTGGGGGAACGGGTTAGGGCGAGCTCGGCGGCCTCGAGCTTGCTGGCACCAGTGATGGCCTGGCGATACAACGACTGCAGGCTGCTCATCTGCAGGTTCAGCACCACGCGGTTGGTCTCCAGCTGATGCAGCGCCTGCCGCAGTTCCGGGTGCAGGCGCGGCTGAACCACCGTTTCATGCCATACCTGCACGCCCATGCGCAGAAAATCCGGGCTGCGCCAGCGCAGAAAATCAGTGCCCGTCGCGCTGTGCTGGACGACCAGGCGCAGCTCCAGCAACGAGAAGGGCGGCTGGGCCATGATCGCCAGCATCACCGCCATCAACTCAGCGACTTGGGTGCGCAGGCGCAGGATCGTCTCGGCGAACTGCTGCAGCTCCCCCTTACCCTTAAAAGGCTTTAAAAGGCCTTTTAGGGAGGCACCTTGTGCAAACTCGCGATAAGCATCGGCTGACAAACGCCGGGCAATGGCTTCGGCCAAGGTCATGCCTCACCCCCGTCGTTCGGGGTGTCGGCGGTGGGCTGTTCCTCGGCTTCGGCCGGATTAGGGTCTTCGATCTCGGACGGCGCTTTGGTGCGGGCGATTGGCGGGGCGAACTGGGAGCGGCGCGTCCCTTCGAGTATGTCCTGCGGCAGGGTGCCGAACTTATCGATGGCTTCGCGGGCACGGGCGTTGTTGGCGGCCATGTCGTCGCGGCTCACTCCGGCCAAGCGGTAACGCTGCGCCAGGCCAAACAGGCTGCGCAGCAGATGCGCTCCGCCATCGATCCAGGACTCCATGTCGCCTCGACCGATCAGCGCCGTATGGTGGGCGAGCAGCACCCGCCGGACCAAGGTGTCGTAGTCGGTGAGCAGGTAGATCGCGAGAAAGCCCAGCTGGCTGCCAATGAACAGCGGCAGGGTGACGGGATGAATGTTGAGGTTGTCGCCGACATCGACCTGCGTGGGCAGGGCCCGTTCCACTCGGCTCATTTGCTGCGTCAGCGTGGCCATGTCGAGCCTGGCCTGCAGCAGCTTTTCCTCCAGTTGCAGCATGAACCAGTCTGCATAGGGATCACCTTGGCTGCTGGCGTGTTTGAGCAGGTTGGTGACGCTGATGTAACCGGGCATACCCAGGATCGGATGTACCCCGTCGCGACCGCTGCGCCCCTGCCACAGCCGTGCCGCATGGTGGGTGTGCAGAGTCAGGGTGATGCTGCTGCGCAGGGAGCCCAGGTTGAGTTGGTAGTGATCGACCATCGCCAGTACCTCGCCGTCGGAATGACGCCGACGATGGGCCTAACCCTGGCCGGGGACGCGAATCATCGCGAAGATGGTGTGGTCACATTTCCAGAAGGGTGGACGTTGTTGGAATCTATGGCATCGGCATTATGTCCACCGAGCTCCAGCCCTATGCCGCAGTGATCCCTCGGCAACGTTGTTTCAGTTCCTCCAAGCAGGAGAGGGCAAGTGGCGAGGCGGTGCGCTGGCCGCTGCGCTTGGATCGCTCGCGGGGTGGTTCCTCCGGCACAGGCTTCGCTGGGCGTGAAGGAGGGTTTGCGGATTTCTCTTGCTCGGTACGCGCGGCCCACAGAGTAAATTCGCCCTGGCAGGCGCGCTTGATCAAGCCCATCAGATAGGCGACCGGTTTTCGAATCTCACCGCGGGCGCAGCGCACCGCCGCTTCATTGATCACCGCTTGTTGCTGTTCCGGCTCGAGCTGACGCATCGCCTGGGAGGCCATACGCCGCTCGTTCGGGTTCAGCGGTAAATCCTCAGGCCACCGTGCTCGACCAAACTCCACCTGCCCCAGTACCGTACTTTTTTTGCTTTGCTCTTTCTGTACTGTACGGCCAGCGTCGGCATTCCGAACCACAGTCATATCCGGTGTATTGCCCCGGGGTTCGGGATCTGTTGCGCCAGCCGGAGAATTCCGAACGAGGTCGAGTGCGCCAGGTTCGGAGTTCTTTGGGGCTGCTTCTGCGCCCATCAGCGGCAGCGTTTGCTGTTGGGCTGGCGGCAGCGAGCCGAGCCTGTCCTTGTCGAGCTGGGCCACCTGCGGGTCGGCCTGGATCTCGGCGATCACATGCTGCGCCACGTCCCGGACCCCTTTGGTGGCATGAGAAAGATTCTGCAGCAGCAGTGCCACGTAGCCGCTGTCCAGTTCCAGCTGCTCGGCCGCGGTCAACGGATCGCCGTGCAGCACATAAACGCAACCACGCAGGCAGCCGTTGGCATCGCGTGAGCGTTCCACCAAACTAAGCCAGCGGGTGCTGCGCAGGACATTGAGGGCCCGGGCGATGGTTTCGCGCGAAGCCTGGGCGCCGCAGGGACTGGTCGCCAGGTAGGGCTGCAGGTCCTGGTAGCGTGGCGTCTTGACCTTACGTTCGGTGATCAGCCAGCGCAGTACCTGCCAGGTGTTGCGCTCCAGTGGCGTTAGCCGGCGATCCAGCAGCAAGGTCTGCGGCAGCGGATTGTTGTCGCCGTAGTAGATCGTCCGCACCGCCGGCTCCTCGGTGGAAACAGCCAGTTTGCCGTTCGCCACGTACCACTCATTTCGGCGCCGAAGGGCGTCGTAGCACTGACGCACCACATCCTGCCAGTCGACTTCGTAAAAGCTCAGCATGGAGTGCCTCCGTACAGGTCGACCTGTTGCCAGACAAGGGTCAAGCTGATCTGTTGTTCCTCGGCCAGCATCATCATGGTGTCCAGCGGATCGTTGTCCGGATCCTCTGTGCGGAGCTGGCTCCAGCGATTCCACACGGCATGCTCCTGCGCTTCACTGAGCTGGACCGGCCGACCGCGGTGCGTCTCGATCTTCAGCACGCGGCGCCGCAACGCGGTTTCCGAATGGTCCAGGCCAAAGCAGCGGTACATGATGTTGGAGCTTGCGCCCAACTTGAGTGCGCGATTGATCAACCGCTCGTTCTGTTCGTCGCGTTCGGCCTGGATGATCAGGCGTCGTAGAACAGTGATGTCAACCTTCACCTCCACCCAGGCGATCGATGAGTGCGCTAGGTGGGACAAGGTGGTCGGCGGTAGCGCCTGCAGCACCTCAATGTCTTCATCGGTCAGGCCAAGGGCCTTGCAGCGCTGTAGACGGCCATGGCGCAACTCATGCAGCACCTGGTTCAACATGGCATGGTTCAACAGATTGAAAATCGTGCTCATGAGGTGGCTCCTCACGTTATCGAGTGGACGACAGCGTCAGTTCGATCAACTGGCGGGCGTGGCGGATCAGCGAGAACAGCTGCTCCAGCTGGGCATCAGGAAGTCGTTCAAGGCCCACCGTCAGGGCTGGACGGTCGGTGAAGGGCAGGTCGTAGACGCCGATCATCAGCTGACCAAACAGTGCAGCCGGCAACTGCTGACGTTCCTTCCAGGTCACGTCGTCCTGCAGGCGCAGCAGGGCCGAGAGCAGCAGCTGGATACCGGTGTGCCGCGAGCTGAGTCGCTCGCCATGCCCCGGTGAAAGCGTGAAGCCCAGGCCGTCCACGAGGGGGCTGACCATGTCGCTGGCGTCTGCGTAAGCGGCAAGGTCGGCGGCCAGGGCGGCGCAGCTCGCGCGCAAGGCGCTGATCTTTTCCAGTGACGCTGCGCCTGATGGCGCCGTGACGATCGACGTCGGAACCTCCTCGACCTCTTCCAGTAGCTTCTCCGGTAATGGCTCGTCCCCCAACGCCTGGCGTATATCGGGCAGGCGTGGTGCTTGCTGCGCCGAGAGGCCTGCATCAGCTTTCGTCGGCTCGGGATTGGGCACCGCAGTCGGCGCTTTTGGCGGATGCACAGATGCAGACGAGGGCTTTGCAAGCTCTCCCGCTGAAGGGGCCGGGGGGGGATGAGTGCTGTCGGCTAGGGGCAGCGAAGGGCGTTGTTCCTGGTGCAGCTCCAGAGCCAACAGACGAGGTGTCTGCTCCAAGGACACGGACATCCTGGCAATCAATTCATCCTGCAGCTCACTCGAATCCAGCCCCGGTTTTTCGCCGTCGAACGCTGACAGAACCTCGAACCACAACAGCGGGAACTGCTCGGGAGCACCGAAGTACCGATTCCAAATCGACTCCGCTCGCCGTCGCAAACTGATGAGGCGCACGATGGCAGATTTGCCCAGGCCCGCGTACAGCATCTGCGGGATGGCAGGGAGCAAGTGCTCGAGCGCGTCGAACATACGGCTGATGTGTGACTGCGAGATGGGATAGCCACCCTCACTCAAGCGCGCGGCGAGCTCGCGCTGGGTGAGGCAGGTATCGCCGGGCTCAAACATGTCCTGAAGCTTCGCCACGGCCAGAGCCCGTTCGATAAACGTCAACTGGCCGTGCAAGTCGCTCTCGGCCAGGTGCCCGAGCAAGGCATGTGACTCCGATTGCCAAGGGCGGAACAGGCAATGGATACGGAAGAACCGTTCGTCGCGCGTTTCCTGCCACAGTTCACCGAGGATGCTAAGACGCGTGTTACCGCCGTTGCGGATGATGAAGTACGGCTCATCGGGACGGCGGGTGATCGTAGGTGGCTGATCCAGGCCACGCTCGCGGATTGAGGCCTTGATGTCGTCATACAGCGGGTTGCGCACAACACGCGGGTTGAGCTCGTAGGGGCGCAGTTGCTCGAGAGATACCACAATCGGAGTATCGCCAACGGGGGCCACGGCGAGGTCGCGGTCGTGTTTCTGCGGAAAGTGCGCCTGTTGCAACTGACGCGTGATGTCTTCGGAGGTTGGTGGCTTCATCACTCATCCTCCGATCAGACGCGACGGAGCAGTTGCTGCCCAGCGTCAGTCACAATGGCGGGCGCACGGGCGGCGAGCGCATCGACCTGCTGGGCCCATTGGGGGAATAGCTCGATGGCCAGGCCGCACATGACCTCTGCTGCGCAAGGGCTGCGGCTCCCGGACGGTGGAGTCATTTCCACTCGGTGCACGGGGAGGCCGAGCGAGGCGGCATTGGGATAGGCCACACGGTCGGGGATCACCGTGCTGCAGACGCTGACATGCGGATCGGCCTGAAAAGAGGCGTGTAGGCTCTGCATGATCAAGCGCGTATCGCGGCGGTTGGCATTGACCTGGTTGAGCAGCAGCTTTACCGATGGCAAGTCAACGCCCAGGTAGCGGTAGGGTTCCAATTCTTCGAACAGACCCAGCGTACCCCGGCGCAGCTCTCGTGCGGCGAGCATTTCCGGCGGGACCGGACACAGCGCGCAAGAGGAGGCAAGGATGACCATCTCCACGACGACGCTGCGTGCACCTTGGGTGTCGATGATCAGTACATCGTAATGCTCCTCGAAGGCAGGCAGCAGGTTGCGCAGGCGCAGACGGCCATCGGCCGCGTGCAGCAGCAGGGTGCTGATGTGCCCGGCGCGGTCGTTGGAGACGATCAAATCCAGGTGCTGGATGACAGTGGCGGAGATCACCTGATTAGGCGCCGTGAGCCGCTGCGCGATCAGTTCGTAGCTACCGGCCTCACGTGCCTCGCTCATGGTGTAGTAGCTGGACAGCGTCGGTTGGCTGTCCAGGTCCAGCAGCAGCACGCGAAGGCCGGCATCGGCGAGCACGCCGCCCAGGTTGGCGGCGACGGTAGTCTTGCCCGCGCCGCCCTTGGTCGATATCAGCGAGAGGACGTCCATGATCAGTCCCCCGTAGACAGTCGGTCCTGAACCCACTGTTCGATTTCCAGAGAATCCCAACCAACCGCACGGGTGCCGATGCGCCGGCATTGCGGGAACTCGCCAGCCTTCATCAGGTTGTAGATGTGCGAGCGTTTGAAGCCGGTTTTCTGCTCCACTTCATCGCGGCGCATGATGTGGCGGTCGGTTGCAAGAGGGGTAGGGCTGGTCGGTTGCATGATGTCACTCCTTAGCGCCGGGTGGCGCGTGGTGGGAAGTGACAGTCAGTGAAGGTCGGAAGAAAGTAAAAAACATTGTCAGGCGATGCCGGGCATTGCCTGACAATGCGGCGTCAGCCCCGTTTTAACTGGGCCATAATACGGCGCGCGTCGGCAAATCGCCGATCAATGGTACTTTTACTCAGACCATCCACACCGGGAAAGCGCAGCAGAATAGCTTGAACCAACGCTGCCTGGCTGGAATAGATCGACTGCTGCTTGCCGTTTTGGTTTTTCCCGAGCGTGGTCTCGAGCATCGCGCCGATCAGCCTGTTGTGCACGGCTTCAGAGGTCACTGAGGGCATACCAAGCGACTCCAGTCGCGCTTTCAGCTTGTCGTTGAGCGTTGAGAGCACTGTCATTTCTTCAGCGGCGGCAGCATAGGTTTGTTGCAATTGCTCAAGCGTACTCAGGGCAAAGTCTAGCTTGGCTTGTTTCGCCAAATGCGCATCCAGGCTGACGCATTCTGAGTGATCAACGTTCTGGGAAAACAGAAAGCCAGGTTTCTGATCGGGGAGGCTGCGCACGAACCAGACCAGGAGGTCGGCGCGTCGAACGGAGTAGTATACCCGGTGGATATGGCTATCCGACGTGATCGGCTTTCCAAGGTAGGTGGCGGGAAGTTCACCGCTGAGAATGGCGTCGTAGATGCATTCGACGTGGTCGTGTAGACGGGGCCACTGCGGAAAGTGCTTTCGCAGGCTGCCGGGATGGGAGATATCTATCTGAAGAATTTCGTCTGCGTGGTCGGAGAGATCACACCACAGAATCGCGGCGTCAATGGGATGGTAAGAGCTTCTGATTGAGATCATGGCACACAGCCTCCAGCTGCGTTCATCCAAGAATCGCTGGCGGGGGCTGCTATTTAGCCCCAGTCGAGCGAGCCGGGCTCCGAAAGACCTTTTTCGGGTCCAAAGTTGAAGACCGCCATTTGTTGTGTTTGTTCGGGAAACGAGGCGGAAGCGCGACAGGTTTTGACGCCGAAAAATATGGGTTAGTGGCGCCTGCAATAACCGTTATTAAGAACTATCCGGGGCGAGGAATTCTCAGAGAAAATGATAGTTTGTAGCTCTGCCCTACCGAGAGGCGATCTATCAGCGCCATAACATGATCGAGCGTGTGTCGACCCTGTACCTCGACGAGCAGCAGCGTCCGGTGCTGTTCAACCTTTACCGGCATCGTGACCAAGGGCTTTTCAACGACCATGAATTGCAGATGTGCGAGGCGCTGACCCCTGGATTGCTGAAACTTCTACGCGGGCACCTGGCGCTGAGCACCTTGAACCGTGGTGATGCTCACGAGCAGCAGCTGTTGCAGCGCTGTCCGGACCTCACCATCCAAGAGGTGAATATCTGCAGTCGGTTGCTGAGAGGGATGACCCATGCCGGGATTGCCGCCGACCTGAACATCAAGGAAAGCACAGTGAAGACTTACCGTAACCGGGCATTCGAGCGGCTCGGGATCAATTTCCGCAGCCAGTTGTTTGCCTTGTTCTCAGCGTAGGGCAGAGTGACTCAGGCCCTGAGTTGGGTGAGCACACCATCATCGTTGGTGTGCCCACTGGCCGTCCTTGCAGTTTAAGCTTCGGGCGCTCGGCCGACTTCAAACGCACGGTTCTCGGAAGGCATTCGCTATCCCGCCCTGAATAAATTTACGGCTCCCACCGCAACTGATCGCAGCGTCACATACTCTTGGCGATGAAGTCCGCAGCGTCGGTGAGTGCCTTACGTGCAGCAGAGAGCTGCGGAGCAAACAGATGCCAGACATGGAACATCTGTGGCCATATTTCCAGCCTGACATGCACTCCCGCAGCCCCGGCAATTCTGGCCAGCGTGCATGCGTCGTCCAGGAGAATTTCATTCTCCCCAACTTGAATCAGCAGGGCAGGGAAGCCCCTCAGGTCGCTCTCACAAATTGTGTATGGTTCTTGGTGCGTAGCTGCCAGATAGGCAGAGGCACTGGCTTTGAGCTTGTCGGCAGAGAGAAACGGATCAACACAAGCCTTGGCCTGAACGCTTGTTCCTGTAAGTTCGAGATCAATCCAGGGGGAAAACAGAACAACGCACCCAGGAAGCGGGATGCCTTTCGCTTTGACCTTGATCAGACTTCTGACAAGGAGATATGCGCCGGCCGAGTCGCCAACCAGAACAACCTCGGCTGCATTATGGTTATCGAGCAAGGCTTCATACGCTGTGAGTACATCATCCTCTGCCGCTGGTGAAGGATGTTCAGGCGCACGTCGATAATCGACGACGTAAGCCGTTGCTGATGCTGCTGCCGCAAGTGTGCCGGCCACCCCTGCGAAGCCTTCGGCACTGCCGACCATGAAGCCGCCACCGTGCGCATAGAGCAAAGCGCGAGTTGCACTGGGCGGCCCAACCACCCGCACTGGAACACCCCCCAGCGCGGAAGGTGTCGAGGTGCAGCCGGCAGGCGGTGGGAACCGTTTGCAGAGTTGATCGTACCCGTCCCTTGCCTCCGCCAATGAAGCAGGCGGTGTAGCTCTTCGAGCAAGCAGCTGCGCATGTACGTTATCTAATTCGTGTTGGCTCATCGTAGTCTCTTGGCAGATAGTCAGATATCGAGCACAAGCTTTGCCGATCTGGCGCGCGAGACGCACTGGAGGATGACTTTGTTCGAGGCGCGTTCCTCGTCGCTGAGTACGTAATCGCGATGCTCGATTTCGCCTTCAAGAACGCTGCACTCGCAGGTACGGCAGAGGCCCTCACGGCAGGAAAAAGGCGCCAGGACCCCCGCAGCCTCCAGCACCTCGAGAATGCTCTTGTGGGCGGGCACGGTCAGCTCCATCTGACTCTGGGCCAGTTCGACCACGAAGCTTCGGTCGGTCCCCCTGTCTGTGTCGGCACAGGTGGGCACGCTGAATAGTTCGAAGTGCACCTGGCTGCCTGGCAAATGGCGCAGGCTCACGCTGCGCACAGCATCCATCAGAGGGGATGGGCCGCAGCAGTACACGTGGTCGGACTGGTCGGCCCGGCTGATGAACGACTCCAGGTCGGGGTAGCCCAGCATCTCGTCGTCGGCGTGGAAAACCAGCTCGCCGCCTCGGGGCAAATGCTCGAGGTAGGCTGCCCGAGCACGAGAGCGAACACAGTATTGAAGCTTCCAAGGCTTGCCGACCGAGTCGCACCAGCGAATCATGCTGAGGATCGGCGTGATGCCGATTCCCCCCGCGATAAAAAGATACGCCCTGGCATTCGGGTCCAAGGAAAAGTTGTTACGTGGGGCGCTGATCTCCAGAGAATCATCCTTGCGAAGCTGGAGGTGCACAAATGCAGACCCCCCGCGTGACTCTTCGGCAAGCCCGACGCCCAATGAATAAATCCCGCTTGCAGCGTCGTACTGGTGAACGGAGTACTGCCTGATCAGCCCGTTCGGCAAACGAAGATCGATGTGAGCACCAGGCTCGGTAGCTGGGAGTCTTTGTCCGGCCTCCGCCTGCAGGCGGATGTCGAGAATCGACTCAGCCGCCTTCGAAATTGACACCACGCGAACACGCGTCCAGTCGTTCATCTCAGACCTCCTGAACCTTGACAGGCACTTTTGATTCCTGCTCTGCCTTGTACGTCTTCGCTACCAGCCACCGGAAGTAAGACAACGCGGCGTCAGCGCCGATCGGGATCATTTTGAAGTCCGACGTCAGCTTTAGCATTTTGTCTTGTGCATGAATCATGTCGCTGTCTTCTTCAAACGCTTTGATAACCTGGTCGTGAATCGCCTTCGTCACGTTCGGATCGTCGATGGCGAAGTTGTGGGGCTGCGAGAAGAAGTAATGAGTCGACTCATCAGTCTCGGGGGTGAGTGCCTGCGTGCTGCGGAACTCAGCTGCATCGAAGCGATTACCCAGCTTGGCGTCATGGCCGGTAGGCTGCATGCCAGAGTCCATAAGGAAGATACTGGGTAGCAGAAAATCATAAATATTCCAGCGATCGACCAGGCCTGAGTAGTTCTTGACTTTCTGCACGAAGGGCGCCGGGTTGATCCCTTCACCCCAGCGGGTAACTCGGACTCCGTTGGCCAGCTTCTCTACCTGAGGAATGCATGCGGCATAAGCTTCGTCGCCACCCAGGGTAGTCGGGTGGATATATGGCAGGTGTGCAAGATCGAGGAGGTTGTCGGCGATGAGCAGATAGTTCGTCGTGTAGTAGGTGTAGCCCTCGAGGCTGCGCCACTGAGGGTCATCCTGCCAGTGAGTGTCAGGAATCAGTGCTGGATCTGCCAAGTGCGCCTCACCCATCCAAATCCAAATCCACTTGTGCTTCTCGACAATCGGGAAGTTGCGGACTTGTGCTTGGGGAGGAATGCGATCCTGGCCAGGAATCTCGACACAACGCCCAGCGGTATCGAACAGGAGGCCGTGGTACATACAACGAAGTCGATCGCCTTCAAGCCGGCCCTTCGACAACGGTGCACCACGGTGGCAGCAACGATCCTCGAATGCAGTGATCGAGCCGTTGGTGTCGCGCCAGAGCACCACCGGGACATTAAGGAGTGTCCGTGCAAAAAGCTCGTCCTGAGCTACTTCACTGGACCAGGCAGCGACATACCACGTGTTTCGAATCAGCATCGGGTTTTCCTCAGTTTTTTGTTATAGGTACTTGCACCTTTTCAGCCTAAAGCGTGATGATTTATGTGCATAGATCATGAGGTTAATTCAGACCATGCATACCATTCATGGTAAGAAATTCGACATGAACCTGCTGGTTGCTTTCGACGCATTGCTGCGGGAGAGAAATGTATCCAGGGCGGCTGAGCATTTGGGGCTGACCCAAAGCGCTATGAGCCACGCCCTGCGAAGGCTGCGAGAGTTCTATGAAGATCCGCTGTTCGTGCGCATTGGGGATTCTATGAAGCCCACGCCCTTTGCTGAGGAAATGGCGTCCTCAGTGCTGGAAATCATGTCGGCTGTACAGCGCAATCTGATGGCGCAATCGAACTTCAACCCACTGACTTCGACGCGTGTCTTCAGCCTGTGCATGACGGATATGGGCGAGTTGGTATTCCTGCCGCGGCTGATAGAGGAACTGCAGCAAGTTGCCCCCAACTGTCGGCTCCGAACCTCCCAGTTGCCGGCTGAAAACATCCTCAACGCCTTGGAGAGAGGGGAGATCGATCTTGCTATCGGCTCTCATTACATTCAGGAGTCCAGTCTCTTCCAGCAAGAGCTGTTCAGGCACTCGTTTTCCAGCATCGTCAGTCGGTGCTTCGAGCAGGACCAGATGGATGTTGAGACCTTCCTCTCGATGAAACACATATCGGTGGTCCTGTCGGACAAGAGCACTCGTTACGACCAATTCATTGAAGATCTTGGTCTACGTAGGGACATATACCTGACGACGCCACACTTCATCACCATCCCGATGATTCTGGAGAAAAATCCCGGGTTGATTGCCACAGTTCCAACAGAGCTTGGCAAAACCTTCGAGCGATATAGTGCAGTGAAGGTGATCAACACCCCTGTGCCGTCGCCGGCTCTCCATCTCAGACAGTATTGGCACCCGAGGTACCATCATGAGTCAGGGAACATCTGGCTGCGTCAATTGATGAAGCAGGTGTTTGATCGGTTCATGAGCTAGCCAAGCGGATGGCTCATGAATTCGGGCGTGCCTCTGACGCGAACCTTCAGTCTGCTGCGTCGTCCGCCGAGATCTTCTGATGCACCAAGGGGTTCTGTCCCGGTGGCGTTAGCTTAAGCCAACCGTCTTCCAAAGATCGTAGCAACTCGTGCAGTTGCTCAAGCCGCGCGGTATCGCCCAGCAACTCCCCGAGGCCTGCAGTACTGGTTGCTGCCAGCTGAGTTGCTGCGGAGTCGATGGCTGTTTTCCCCTTCTTCGTGAGCCGGATCAACTGGCTCCGACGATCGAGATGGTCGGCCACTCGATCAACAACACCTTTCTCAACCATCTTGTCGACGCGATAGGTTGCGGCGCCAGAGGTCACCTTCAGCAGCCGGAACACGTCAGTAGGCCTCATGCAGTAAGGCTTGCCGCTACGTCTAAGAGCGAAGAGCAGGATCAGTTCCTTGTGATCTAGCCCAAGGCTCGCTGCAATTTCGGACAGACTCTGATCGATGAGCATGGCCAGACTCCTGACGCGCAGCGCGACGGAGAGGCCGGTGTGGTCCAGGTCCGGCCTTTCCCTCATCCATGCTTGAGCGATAGCTTCGGGGCTTGCGGTTGGTGAGAACAGCTCGTTCATGGTCGATTCCAGGACTATGGATCAGCCGATCATACCTCACGGCTGGCAGATACAAGCACTGCTAAGGCATTGCAGAACTGCCTTTGTGGTTAACATGCTAACAAAAAAACTTGACGGCAGGATTAACGATGAATAGCTTTATATTGTCTTAATCGCTAAGAAAACTAATCGTTAAGATTAACTGAGCCTGATCGAGCCGTGCCCCGCCATAAAAACAAGGAAAATTCCTATGCTTACTGCAGAACAGAACCGCCTTCTGACCGACGTGACCCCGGGGACGTCGCTAAACCGGTACTGGAAACGACACTGGATTCCAGCCCTGCGCAGCGAAGCACTGGCTGCGGGCGGCGATCCGCAGCGCGTAGAGTTGTTGTGCGAAAAGTATGTCGCCTTTCGTGGGCACGATGGAAAAGTGGGCTTTCTCTATGAAGCTTGCCCGCACCGTGGCGTGTCCCTCGCGCTTGGTCGAAACGAGAACAATCGGCTCACCTGCATCTTCCATGGCTGGAGTTTCGACGCGGACGGTAACTGCACCCGCATGCCAACCGAGAAGGATCAGAGCTTCTGCCAGAAGGTGAAGGGGCAGGGGTTCGCGGTACGCGAAGGCGGCGGGATCGTTTGGGTATACCTGGGGGACGATGAACCGCCGAAATTCTCTGACTTCGCGTTCACCCACTTGACTCGCCAGAATGCCCGTCCGCGAGCCTCCTATAACGAGGCCAATTGGCTGCAGAACCTGGAAACGCTGATGGATTCCGCACACATCGGGCTTCTGCACCACGATACGACCGCCGATGCGAACGTGCCGCAGGCCGGCCTGCAGCTTGTCACCGGAAACGACACTCCCAAGTACACGCTCGAACAGCGTCCCTACGGACTTCGCTCGTATTCGCTGCGGACCACTGGTGGTGAGGAAGACTACCTGCGCGTCACCGAATACGTAGCACCTGCCTCGGCGTTCATTGGCACGACCGATGCCGAAGCTGGGTTCCTCATCATTGTGGTCCCGGTCAACAACACTCGCAGTCTCCAGTGGTACGTCTACTGGGATGCACGCCAGGACATCGACAGCAACCTGCCCGACTTCGCTTTGCTCGGCACTGATGAGTCGGACGACAACTTCGCTGGTTCGCGTCAGGGGCTGCCGAACTACGGCCAAGACCGCGAAGCCATGCGTGCAGGGAAAACCTGGAGCGGTGTGCCCGGCGTGATATTTGAAGACTATGCGGTGGCAGAGAGCATTCCGATTGTTGACCGCACGCGTGAGTTCCTGGGTAGCGGCGACCTTGCGATCGTTCGGTTGCGCCGCGAGCTGATGGAACGAATCCGCCAGTCTGATGCTGGTGAGGATTGTGTACAGGCAGATGCTAGTGACTACCGCGCTCTGCGTGCTTTAGCTGAGATGATCCCGGTCGGTACGAACATCCAGAACTTCACTAATCAGAAGCAGCAGGAGCGCTGCGAGCGCTTTGAATAACGCTTGCCCACATAAGCGCCAGAGATTGCTGGCGCTCGGTTTTGCTCCAGAAGCGTGGTGATTGCTGTCATGAGTTCCCAGAATTCCTTCTCTGTTTACGTTAAATCTGTCGTCCATGAAGCTCACGATATTCTGTCCTATGAGTTTTTGCCTTTACCCGAGGCAGGCGCCGAACTACCGCCGTTTTCAGCAGGGGCGCACATCGACCTGATCATTGAAGGTGCGCCACTCAGAAGCTATTCGCTTCTGAACTCCCAAGGCGACAACAATCGCTACGTGATCGCCGTTGCCAAGGATCCGAAGAGTCGAGGTGGTTCCAGGCTGATTCACGAGAAGCTGCACTGCGGTGATCAGATCAAAGTCAGTGCGCCCAAAAATTGCTTTGAGCTCTACGAAGGGGGTGGCAAGGCGATTCTATTGGCTGGCGGCATCGGTATTACACCGATCTGGTCGATGGCTCAGCGCCTGGAAAACTTAGCCATCAATTGGGAGCTGCACTACTTTGCGCGGGGGCGTAAAAACGCAGCGCTGTTGGATCGGCTCGAGAGCTCTTTCAAGTACGGTGAGGTGCACCTGCATTTCGCTCAGTCCGTGGACGAGACTGTCAGCACGATCAGCTCGCTCTTGAGCGCTGGTGACGACGATACTCACTTCTACTGTTGCGGTCCTTCCGGGATGCTGAACTCGTATCTAGAGGCATCGAAGGCAGTTCCTTCCGAGCGGGTCCATTACGAGAGTTTTGTGCCGCTGCAGGAAGCCAGCACTGGAGGCGGCTTCGAGGTTCATCTTGCTCGCTCCGGCAAGACTGTCAGTGTTGTCGAGGGGCAGAGCGTCCTGGATGCTCTGGGTCAGGCTGGGGTGGAGGTGATGAACTCGTGCCGCGAAGGGATCTGCGGCGCGTGTGAGGTCCAAGTGCTTGAGGGGCAGCCAGACCATCGTGACTCGATCCTTAGTGAGTCTGAGCGCTCGAGCAACAAGACAATGTTCGTCTGCTGCTCCGGGAGCAAGTCGCCCCGGCTTGTGCTGGACCTTTAGTTCCGTGTTTGAGCAGATTGATGCGTAAGCGTCCGATCTAGTCACCTTCCAAATCCGGCTGTAAGGGTGGTGGTGTCCGCGTAATTTTGACGCAGACGCGATCACCCTTAGCCCAACTCGTTCGATAATGCCTGCAACCTGGCGCAACCGTCTCCCAGCGTTGCCATCAGTCACGGCATTTATGCCAATATAATCCGTACATGTATGCTGCTCTACTGAAACCAACCCGCAGCAACCTCCGGGCCGTCGCGCATTGCGCATTGATCTGCCGCTATTTGCGCAGCGCATGGTGGCGATGCCTTTGCGGGAGATTGAGGAGGCTCGAGCTATTCTGGAGCGCAAGGGGTTGGTACGTAGGAATGAAGACGACTGCTCTTTGACCGCCGCAGGTCACGACCAGGCAGAAACACTGTGGAGTATTGCCGAAGCGCAGCAAGAGCAGATATTCGCCCGATTTGCCCCTGAGCAGATTGAAGGCTTTAAATCCGTGCTGTGCAGCCTGATCGCCAGCGGCTAATCCGGGTACTGGTAAAAGTGCCAGAAGGGAGGGGCCAGCGGCCGCCTCCCTTTTTTCGTTGTGCGCCAGGCATGGCGCGTTGCGCGTTAGCGCAACCCGTTTGGTTGTGGTGGCCGAGCGGGTGACTTGGAGGTGAAAGTCCTCTACACACCCGGCAAGGGGAAGTGTTAGCCAGAGGCAAGGGTGTCGCGGGCGACTGCGAATCTGAAGGAAGCCCGAGGCAAAATGCTGGCCTGACGAACAGGAAGCGGATGAGGCGGCGCAGCGGGGTTAGGCGGCAACAATCGCCAAAGCCCAATACTTGCACGGAACGCTGTGACGTAGATCCGACAGGCATAAGCAGGAAGGTCACGCGAATTACCCTGGGAGATCTGCACATTTGCCACTGTGCTACCGAGCGTCGAGAGGCGACGGGATGAGCGTGCAGAAGTCAGCCGAGGTCGTAGTAAGTGGCGGTTAACCGCGTCACCAAGGGCCGAACAGGTTATGCCGCCAGTAGGCGTCACTGTCTCGTTGGTAGCCGTAATGCAGAAATTTCCCACAGCGGAAACTGTCATCCCGAGTCCCGGCCAGAAGCCGAGGGTGATGCCTGGCAGTGCAAAGGTATCGACGGCGTCAGTGGCGTGGACGAACGCGGAGCCGGACACGCTGATGGAGCGGGTGCTTGCACCGGCCAACCTCAGGCGTGCGTATAAGCGCGTAGTCAGCAACAAGGGGGCGCCGGGTGCCGATGGCATGACGGTCGCTGACTTGGCTGGCTATGTGAAACAGTATTGGCCAACGCTCAACGCCAGGTTGCTGGCCGGTGAATACCATCCCCAAACAGTGCGGGCGGTTGAAATCCCCAAGCCGCAGGGCGGCACACGGCAACTGGGAATCCCCAGCGTCGTGGATCGTCTGATCCAGCAAGCTTTGCAGCAACAGCTCACGCCACTCTTCGATCCGCTGTTTTCGGACTACAGCTACGGCTTTCGTCCGGGCAAAAGCGCTCACCAAGCTGTTGAAATGGCCCGCTCCCATGTGGCGGCGGGGCATCGCTGGTGCGTGGAGCTTGATCTTGAGAAGTTCTTTGATCGGGTCAGCCACGACATCTTGATGGCCTGCTTGCAGCGCCGGGTCGAAGACAAGAGAGTGCTCAGGCTAGTCCGCCGCTACCTTGAGGCTGGGATCATGTCGGGCGGAGTCGTCAGCCAGCGGCAGGAGGGGACGCCGCAAGGCGGCCCACTTTCGCCGCTGCTGTCGAATGTTCTGCTCGACGAACTGGACCGCGAGTTGGAGCGACGGGGCCATCGCTTCGTACGTTATGCCGATGATGCGAACATCTATGTGCGCAGTCCTCGTGCTGGCGAACGAGTGATGGACAGTGTGGAGCGCTTCTTGACCCTGCGCTTGAGATTGACGGTGAATCGAAAGAAGAGCCGCGTCGCAAGGGCTTGGAAGTGTGACTACTTGGGCTATGGCATGAGCCGTCACCTGCAGCCGAGGCTGCGTGTGGCGACGACGAGTTTAGGTCGCATACGTGACCGGCTGAGAGAATTGCTGCGCGGTGCGCGGGGTCGCAAGATGGCCAACGTCATCGAGTGGATAAACCCTGTGCTGCGAGGTTGGGCAGGCTACTTTCAACTCAGCCAAAGCAAGCGGCCGCTCGAAGAGCTGGATAGCTGGCTCAGGCATAAACTTCGCTGTGCCATCTGGCGCCAATGGAAGCAGCCCTCCACGAGGGCTCACAACCTGATGCGTTTGGGTCTTAGCGAGGAGCGAGCCTGCAAATCAGCCTCCAACGGCCGGGGGCCATGGTGGAACTCCGGAGCGTCACATATGAATCAGGCGCTGCCGAAGAAAATATGGGATCGACTCGGGCTCGTCTCGATACTGGATACGATCAACCGGCTTAGCCGCATAGCTTGAACCGCCGTGTACGGAACCGTACGCACGGTGGTGTGAGAGGACGGCGGGTGTGAACCCGCCTCCTACTCGATCCGACGAAAGTCCGCCAGGAATGCCAAATCTGCGGCTTCAGGCAGTGAGCAGTTTCAGTAATTACCCCTTGAATTTTATAGCCTTTCCGATGCTGGAAGGTCATATTTGACTCGTTTGACAATACGATACGTACAGTATTATATTTAGCCAAGGCCAAAAACGAGAAGAAAAAATGACCAATAGCAGGCTCAGTGTGATGTGGTTCGTGCCCCCCGCGATCGCAGTTGCCGCCTCTTGGAAAGAGTGCGCGGGACTGTCAGTTGAGACAAGCCGTACCCAGTCTTCCGATGAGCAGTTTGACGCGCTCTCGGACGGCAGCGTAGATGCCGTTGTGACTTCAATGGACAACGTCTTCCACTGGAATCATCGGCCTGGCCCAAAAGACTTTGTCATAGTTGCTCAGCTCGAGACCACAACGCCACTGTCCATCGTTGCCTCCCCTCGCATCAAAAGCGTCAACGATCTCGGTGGCGCAAAAATTCTGGTTGATGCTCCTGAAAATGGGTTCGTCATTGCCCTCAGAGCCATGCTGAATCAAGCAGGCCTGGATCTACGTGATTACACGCTTGCTCCGGTGGGGGGTGTGAAAGAACGCTATGTGTCATTGGTGAATGGGGAGGGTGATGCCACTCTCCTTGGTCCGCCGTTTGACACACTCGCAATCAAGGAAGGAATGCATAAAATTGCTGAGGTGCAGGGGTATTACCCTGAGTTCCCTGGTCAGGGGCTGGTCGTCAGAAAGTCATCGCTGTCCTTGAATCCAGGCATACGGCTTTGGTTGAACAACCTTTCCGAGACCCTCGCTCAGCTTCCCGAGAATCTGGAAAGGCTCCAGGAAAGTCTTTCGGGCCAAGGGCTCCCTGATGAAGCTGTTAATGCAATGATACTCGCGATCCCGGTATCGCTTACACCCGACGAGCGTGGTGTAAATCTGCTGATTGAACATCGGCGGCTGCTTGGATTGATCGGCTCGGATGCTAGCTACGATCAAGTTGTATCCCTAGGCTGATAAATTAAGTTTGGAGTGGGCATGAAAAAGTTCGCACTAGGTACGTTCTCCATTCGAGGTGCAGGTGCTGAGAAGTTTGCTGGCCTCGTAGTGGATGGTAAGATTGCTCCGATTTCAAAGTTGGCTGAAGTGTACGGTAAGCCTGAGCTTGCCGGTAAAAGTGTACTCGCTCTTCTAGACTCGTGGCCCACTGCTTTCCTGGCACTTAACGTACTGGTAGAAAAAATTGATATTACCGAGTGGTACGATGAGAGCGATCTTGCATTTCACCCGGCTGTAGACCTCCCCAGGCAAATATTCTGCACGGGCGCAAACTACCGAAAGCACGTGGTCGATATGACCGTAGATGCCAATGTCGGACCAGAAGGGCTCAGCAAAAAAGAGCTGAAGCAGTGGGCTGAGGAGATGATGGACAATCGGGTCGCGAACGGCGAGCCGTATGTATTCACCAAACCGGTGTCCGCAATTTCTGGTCCCTATGACGATCTGGTTTTGCCGCCAACTACTGAAAAACCGGACTGGGAGTTGGAATTGGCGGTCGTAATCGGCAAAGAGGGATACAACATCCGCGAGGCAGATGCAATGGATTACGTGGCTGGGTATACCATCGTAAACGATATCTCTGCCCGCGACCTGATCCCGCGAACCGATTATAAAATGCTTGGCACCGATTGGTTCCGCTCGAAAGGGCAGCCTGGTTTCCTGCCCCTGGGACCCTACGTTGTGCCTAAGTGTTTCATCGACAATCCGTATGATCTGCTTATGAAGCTCACGGTTTCCGGTGCGGTTATGCAGGACGAGACGAGCGCAGATATGCTTTTTAATATTGAAAAGCAAATTGCATACATCTCCAAGTATGCAAAACTCTTACCCGGCGACATCATCTGTACGGGTTCTCCTGCCGGTAATGGCACCCATTACAATCGTTATCTCACTGAAGGTGACGTTATGGTGGGTGAAATTTCGGGTCTGGGGCATCAACGCCAGAAGTGTGTGGCGGGGGCGAACTGAGGCAGACCATGCAAACGCTAAATGATAATCCCGATCGTGCACTACTTGAAGAAATTATCGCTGAGCAAACGTTTGATTTTGCTATCGAAACAACGGAAGGACTGAAGGAGCTCGGTGCTCGGCTGGTAAGCGGATCGCCAGGTGAACTGGAATTCAGTTTTATGGTATCGCCTAAAACAATTCAGGGTAATGGTGTTGTTTCCGGTGGGACTTTGATGACCATGCTGGATTATGCAATGGCCTATGCAGTCCTCAGTAAGCTGCCTTTCGGAAAGACCTGCGCGACCACTAGCATCGCTGTGAACATGCAGTCTGCGGCAACACCTAAGCGGCTGAAGGTTACCGGTAATGTCGACCGTGTCGGTCGACAGGTGGCATTCGCCAGAAGCGAGGTGCATGACGTTGAGAGAAACAAATTAATAGCAAATGCCTCGGCAACGTTCTTGGTCATGGATGTAAATCCAGGCGGAAAAATTTAACTAATAATTATACGAAACGTACCGTTTCTGTGGAGGGAACATGACTAAGCCGGCAAACCTGGGTTACGCAGCAGTTCGACGAATTGTCACTGGTCACAACGAAAAAGGTGAGTCGATCATCGTCAGCGATGGCCATTCGCTAAATGTTGTTGCCGAGCACGGAAAACCTGTCGCTCAGGTGCTCTGGGCTACCGGAGAAGGCCGTGCGGTCGGCGCAGAGCCGGCGCCGGCGGGACACAAATTCGGCTTCCATTCTGAAGGCGGTTCGCTTTTGCGGATCGTGGACTTCCCGCCAGACGAGTCGTACGACAAAGAGAAGCTTCTCGAGTTTCTCGACAAGGAAGGCGTGCGTGATAACGCGCAGCCGCGGCACTTCTGGTTCCACAAAACCGAATCGTTGGATTACGCCGTAGTGCTTGAGGGCGAGATCTACGCAATGCTCGATCAAGGTGAGTCATTGATGAAGGCTGGCGACGTTCTAATCCAGCGCGCCACCAATCATAGCTGGTCGAACAGGTCGGGAAAAAACTGCCGAATGCTATTTGTGCTTTTGGCTCTCAACGAAGGAGAGGAACTGTGAAAAAGGCGATCATTACCGCTGCTATCACCGGTGGTGCACATACCCCCTCGATGTCACCTTACCTGCCTGTAACTCCTGATGAGATTGCCGAGCAGGCGATTGAAGCGGTTAAGGCCGGTGCTGCCATTGTCCATCTTCATGCGCGTAACCCTGAGGATGGTCGTCCTACTGGCAGTCCGCAGGTGTTTCGTGAGTTTGTCGGCCGCATCAAGCGTGAAACCGATGCGATCGTGAATATCTCCACCGGAGGTGGTGGTCCGGGCATGCCGATCAATGAGCGCGCCGCCGCCGGTATCGACCTGCAGCCCGAGATGTGCTCGCTGAACATGGGGTCTATCAACCTCAATCTTTCCGAAATGGCCAAGAAAGATAGGGAGTGGAAGTACGATTGGGAGGTTCAGCATCTCGAGGCGACCAAGGACCTGGTGTTCAAGAACACCTATGCCGATATCGAGTGGATCCTGAAGACGATCGGTGGTGCAGGCACCCGTTTCGAGTTCGAATGCTATGACGTCAGCCATCTCTACACCCTGAAGTACTTCCTTGATCAAGGCTTGGTGAAGCCGCCGCTGTTTATTCAAACCATCTTTGGTTTGCGTGGGGCCATTGGCTCCCACATCGAGGATGTCCTGCACCAGAAGCGCACCGCTGATCGCCTGTTTGGCGATCAGTATCACTGGTCTGTGCTGGGGGCGGGGAAGGATCAGATTCCGTTGTCGACCATCAGCGCTATTCTGGGTGGCAACGTGCGCGTAGGTCTGGAGGACAGCCTGTACATCGGCCGTGGAGAGCTCGCAGTATCGAATGCAGCGCAGGTGAGAAAAATCCGCGAGATCCTCGAGGGTCTTGGGATTGAAATCGCGACCCCAGCGGAGGCGCGTGAAATCCTGGCACTCAAAGGTAAAGACAACACTGCGTTCTAAGCCCGATAGTTATCTGCTTCCTAACCGGCCCTATGGCCGGTTTTTTGGAGGTTCAGTCGATGCCGAGTAGGTGGTACACGTAAGCGATGTGAGATTCGGCAAAAGCCTCATCAAGCGGTGCGTGGCCGAGCATAAGGCGCATGTAGACTGCACCATAGATCACATCCATGAGGATCTCGATGTTGGTATCTGCGGGTATCTCCTCACTTACCTTCCACTCTTCGAGTACTTCACGCACAACAGCTCGACGGCCGTAGTGGAAGCGTTCGCGGAATGCCCGCAAGATCGATGGGTCTGATTGACCTTCGGCAATAATCTGAGCGACCAGGCGGCCGGGCCAACCCGAATATTGCTCGACCAGCGATTTGAAGTGATAGGCCAGCGCATCGCGCGGTTTAAGATCACGTGGAATCGTTGTCTTAATCAGGTGGTTTTCCATAAAGGCGTCGATAACTACAAGCGCCTTGGAGTCCCACCAGCGGTAGATCGTCGCCTTGCTTACTCCAGCTTCGCGGGCAATCGCCTCGATGGAGATGCCCTGAATGGATTTGTCTTGGAGAAGGCCGATGGTCGCGCTAAGAATTTGACGTCGAGTTGCCTCGCTGCGGGGGCGGCCGACCGATGTTTTTTCGTTCGATGCGGTCTTGTTAACCTGCATGCATGCATCCTGTTAATTAGCTAAAACGCTCGTGCAATCCGCTTTGGAGATGCTTACGATACGATTCGGACAGTATATTGTCTGCGCTTTGGTATTGCTACCGCGGTGCCGTGAATCTGCTGGACGAAAGCGAAGGCCTGGGTGGAGACCCTCTCTTGATGTGCAGTCTAGCAAATGGCTTTACAAAACGATACGTGCCGTATAGATTGGTTTTCGAGCCCGAGAATCAAATCAGGTTTACTCAGCTTGATTCACCGGTCGGTCTAGTGATCTGGCCAGGGGCGCCCGGCGGCGATAAGCGCTGGCAGAATAGGATGGCAGGTGGTCGCAAGAGCGCATGCCTGTCATGTATCAAGAGCTGGCTGGCTTTGTCAGGCCTGCTGGTCAAACCGACAGCACGATGAATAATAAGAAGGTAAACGAATGAACATTATTGGCCCGGATACGCTCGTCTTTGGTGTGGATGATGTTGCTCTCTGTGAGCAGTTTCTGACTGACTACGGCCTGACGCCTGTGGGCAACGGCCGTTTCGAGGCCCTTGATGGCACTGGCGTTGAGCTAAAGCAGCGTAACGATCCTTCTTTGCCGGCCTGGGACCTCCCGACTGCCAACATGCTGCGCAAGACCGTCTATGGCGTTAAAGACGCCTCGGTGCTGCAGCAAATCAAGCAAGAATTCGAAGGTGAGCGCGAGGTTAAAATCTTGGGTGATGGCTCGCTTGAGCTCGTCGACGATCTTGGCTTCGCGCTTGGCTTCCAGGTCACTGTGCGTAAACCTCTCGATCTACCCGCAGAAGTTGTCAACGCCCCTGGCGATGTCCGCCGCCCCGCAAACGTCACCGGCGTTCCGTCCGATGTTGCCACCCCCATCGGCGCACGCCCGCGTTCGCTCTCTCACGTTGTGTTCTTCGTGCCCGATATCGACAAGGCTGAGGCGTTCTATACCAATCGTCTCGGCTTCAAGCTGACTGACAAGTTTGTCGGTATGGGCCCATTCCTGCGTCCTGCAGGCACCTTCGAACACCACACCCTGTTCTTCATCCAGACCCCGCCGCATCTGCAAGGATGTGAACATTTCACCTTCCACCTGGGTGGCCCGACTGAGGTTCTCAGTGCTGGTACTGCGCTGGTCAACAAGGGGTACGAAACCTTCTGGGGTCCTGGCCGCCACCGTTTCGGCTCTAACTGGTTCTGGTACTTCAATACCCCGATGGGCTGCCATATCGAATACGACGCGGATATGGATCAGCATGATGACAACTGGGAGCCTCGCATAGCTCCAGGGATCATGGATAACTCCCAGGTCTTCCTGTTCCATTGGCGCGAGCAGTGGGCCCCGGGCGGCGCACCCCATTAACTGGCGTTGATTGGGAAAAGTCGCTATGGAAAGGATCTGCCATATCGATGATGTTTTGCCTGGAGCTTCTGTAGGGTTCCGATATTCGCCGTTTGGCAATGACGATATTTTCCTGGTTAACAAGTCCGGGAAGATATATGGATATCGGAACTCTTGCCCGCACTGGCCGGGGGCAACGCTGCCCTTAAGGAAGGACCAATACCTGGATGGAGCGTCGAAGTATATCGTCTGTCACGGCCACGGTGCGTTGTTCGAGATTGATACCGGTGTTTGTATTCACGGCCCCTGCCTGGGAAGCAAACTCACCGCCCTGTCAGTGGCCGTAGATAAGGATGGTAATATTTTTATAGTAAACGCCTAGAGTAGTTTCCGTCCCTGCTGCCCTATTCAAATAAATGGCGGGGTGGGGCTCTATTTTCCGGGTGACTCATTTCTAATTAAAACAAAAAAAGACGGAGTCTCGCCATGAATAATACCTGTGCTTTGCGAGCGGCCACCTGCTGCTTCGGTTTTTTGTTGTCTTCGCATGGTTATGCGCTGGAGGGGGGCACTTCTAGCTACCCAGCAGGTACGGTAACTGTAATGAGTGGTGCAGTGGGAGCGCCCGGTGAAACACACTTCTACACCTATAACAAGCTGATCGATATTAATTCGATTCGAAATAATGAAGGTGATAAGGTCTTTCCGAAGGCTAAGGGTCGTATTCACGCCCACGCCATTCGTGTTATTCACACACTGGACGGCCCAAAGTTTCTGGGTGGTGATGTCTCTGTACAGGCCGCACTGCCTTACGTAAAAGGCCATATCAATATCCCGGCGCTGGGGCCATTTGAGCGAGACTCTGTCAGCGGTATGGGCGATCCGATGTTTGGATTCTTGGTCAGCTGGATGTCTGCAACTTACCTGCATAACATTGATATTGAGCTGATTGAGCCGTGGGGTAAGTACGACGAGCACGCCCTCATCAATGCAGGTAACAATACCCGCGCCTTGTACATGGGTTATGCTTTTACTTGGTTGCCAGTGGATCGCGTCGAGCTGAGCTCGAAGATCAGCCTGAACTACAGCTGGGAGAATAATGATACAAACTACCAGTCGGGTGTTCAGTTGGTGGCAGACTATGGCCTAAACTATCGAGTGTCCCAAAACTGGTTAGCAGGTGTCGGTGGATACATTTCTACTCAGCTGACCGACGACCAGTCTAACGGCCATGATATTGGTAACCGTAGCCGCAGCACCAAGATCGGACCGCAGATTGGCTATGGCACTCGTGAGTGGGGTTTAGTCGCCGCGTACCAGAACGACGTCTATGCCCGCAATACTTCGGGAGGTGACACTATCATGCTTAATGCGTTTCTGAAGTACTGATGCTCTCATACGCCCAGCCCGGATGGCTGGGCGTTTGAACGGGAGGGAGCCAGGCTTACTCCTGGCCTAGCGGATTCTGGAACGAGCCTTCGTTTCTCCGATGCAACATTGCTCGATGTTGCAGGTTTCCAACCTTTGCACTAGACTTGCGAGCCGGTCGCTCATAGTCTCTGCAAAGCCTGATCCAGCTGAAACATTACCCAAGATCATAAGATTACTAACCTTATGCGGGTAGTCGTAACCCCGCCGTAGAGCCGCTCCGCAGTGAGCTGATCCAAATAATCGGAACCTTCGGCTTTCTCGCTCGCTTCTTCAAGTTTTTGCTTGATCCTCGTGCTGCCCAGTGTATATGTGGTGGCGCGCTCTTGGCAATTCTCTAAGCTATGAGTCGCCGCCGATCTTCTCCACACTCAGTGTCCATTTCTGGCCGGTAGGAATCACAATGACGCAGCATCAAGTGCCGGGAGATTTAAAGATCAGATTGCGCAGTTTGGCGCAGCAACTGATGAATGTGCTGAGTGAGCGGATACGTACCGGGCAACTCAGTCATGGGGACAAACTCCCGACGGAGTCCCAGCTTATGGCCGAGCAAGGCCTTAGCCGCACCGTTGTTCGTGAGGCAATATCTCGGCTGAATGCGGCGGGACTTGTGGAGACACGGCACGGGATCGGCACCTTTGTACTGGGGCCGTCGACGGACGCCTTTCAGATCGACGTCTTTGCCATTAAAACCATTCGGGAAGTGCTGGATGTGCTGGAGTTGCGTATAGCCCTTGAAGTTGAATCGGCCGGTTTGGCTGCGCATCGGCGCAGCGATGCGCAGCTCGCGGACATGCGCAGCGCACTGGATGAGCTTAACGATAAATCTACCCATGCCGTCGGCGCGGCGTCGGCGGACTTTCGATTTCATTTGTGCATTGCCCAGGCCAGCGGTAATCGCTATTTCGCCGATCTTGTCCACCATCTGGGAGCTGGCATTATCCCGCGCTCACGGATAGATTCCGCACGTATAGCTCGTCAAGATCAAGCAAGTTATACGTTGCGTTTGCAGTATGAGCATGAAGCAATTTACGCTGCTATCGTGCGTCGTGACCTTGAGGGAGCAAGGATGGCGATGTATTTGCATTTGATTCGCAGCAAGGCTGCTTTTTGGTCAGGCGTGCGAGAATGTCCAGCCACATAGCCAGTTGGCTAAGTGAGGTGGATTCAGTACTTCCACGAACGAAAAGCCATAGTCGTATTGGAATATTTCTGGGCCGTAGCTCAGCGGAAGTATACTGATTTCTGACCGTGTTGTGCCATTTTTAATTGTGCTATCGCGCAGGATCTGACTCCTAAAATCCCGAGCTTTATAGCAAGTTTCCGGTTGGAGAGTTAGTCTGGTGTGTGAACTTATACTTGCAAAAGCATCTGGGTTGTGGTGTTTACGGGGGGCAGAGTCGCGGTATGGTTGTCGGTTAGTTACGTTTCAACGCTGGGTCAGGGAAAACGGTTTCCATCCACTGCCCACCTGGAGTAGGTCAATATACACTGCTCGTTAAGGCTTGGGATCTCAGTAGTATTGTAGGCAATACCAAGGTGCTCAAGTTTTGCTTTGAGCATGTCGTAATGGGGGGGGGGGGGGGGGGGGGGGGGGGGGGGGGGGGGGGGGGGGGGGGGGGGGCGGGGGGGGGGGGGGGGGGGGGGGGGGGGGGGGGGGGGGGGGGGCGGGGGGGGGGGGGGGGGGGGGGGGGGGGGGGGGGGGGGGGGGC
>NZ_JACHYK010000013.1:0-147453 GCF_014192825.1 Pseudomonas sp. OG7
AGCGTTTAAAACCGCTGTCAACCACCATTTCAACCGCTTGCGATCATTCGATCGTAGCCCTTTCAACGCCACCTTAACTATTTAACTCATTGAATCTCAAGGAGTTTTTCGTTCCGATGTCGCTGGAAGTGGGGCGCATTATAAGGGGATTCGAAACCGCGTCAACCCTTAATTTCAAGAAACCTTAATATTGCGGAAAAACAAAGCGGGGAGGCCTGCCGGCCTCCCCGCTTCAATTACCTGCCTTAAAGGCTAGGGAATGCGAATTGCGATGCCTCATGGCTGGCACGCTGCGGCCAACGCTGGGTAATTGCCTTGCGACGGGTATAGAAGCGAACACCGTCCGGGCCATAGGCATGCAGGTCACCGAACAGCGAACGCTTCCAGCCACCAAAGCTGTGGTAAGCCACCGGCACCGGCAGCGGTACGTTTACCCCCACCATGCCCACTTCAATCTCGTCGCAGAACAGGCGCGCCGCTTCACCGTCACGGGTAAAGATGCAGGTACCGTTGCCATACTCGTGATCGTTGATCAGCTGCATGGCCTGCTCCAGGCTGTTCACGCGCACCACGCACAGCACCGGGCCGAAGATCTCTTCTTTATAGATGCGCATCTCTGGGGTCACCTTGTCGAACAGGGTGCCGCCCACGAAGTAACCATCTTCATTACCGGTCACACGGAAGCCGCGCCCGTCCACCACCAGCTTGGCGCCGGCAGCAACACCGTCATCGATGTAACCCACCACCTTGTCACGTGCAGCCGCAGTCACCAGAGGGCCCATGTCCAGACCGCACGAGGTGCCTGCACCAATCTTCAGCGCTTTGATCTGTGGTTCCAGCTTGGCAATCAGCGCATCAGCCACTTGGTCGCCCACGCACACAGCCACCGAAATGGCCATGCAACGCTCGCCGCACGAACCGTAAGCCGCGCCCATCAGTGCGCTGACGGCGTTATCCAGGTCGGCATCCGGCATCAGCACCGCGTGGTTCTTGGCACCACCCAGGGCCTGTACACGCTTGCCGCGCTTGGTACCTTCTGCATAGATGTATTCGGCGATCGGGGTCGAACCCACAAAGCTCAGTGCTTTCACTTCTGGCGCTTCGATCAGCGCATCCACTGCTTCCTTGTCACCGTGCACCACGTTCAGGATGCCCTTTGGCAGGCCGGCTTCCAGCAGCAGTTGGGCAATGAACAGCGTGGAGCTCGGGTCACGCTCGGAAGGTTTGAGGATGAAGGCGTTACCGCAGGCGATGGCCAGCGGGTACATCCACAGCGGCACCATGGCCGGGAAGTTGAACGGGGTAATGCCCGCAACCACGCCCAGTGGCTGGAAGTCGGACCAGGCGTCGATGTTCGGGCCGACGTTGCGGCTGTACTCGCCTTTCAGCACTTCTGGCGCCGCGCAGGCGAACTCGACGTTCTCGATGCCGCGCTTCAGCTCACCGGCTGCGTCTTCCAGGGTCTTGCCGTGCTCTTCGCTGATCATCTGCGAGATTTTGGCTTCGTTCTGCTCCAGCAGTTGCTTGAAGCGGAACATCACCTGGGCCCGTTTGGCCGGCGGGGTGTTGCGCCAGGCCGGGAAGGCTGCCTTGGCGGAGTCGATCGCTTCCTGCACGGTCGCGCGGCTGGCCAGCTCGACCTTGCGTACAGCCTGGCCGGTGGACGGGTTGAAGACATCGGCGGTGCGCTCACCCTTGGTAACCAGCTCGCCGTGGATCAGGTGCTGAACAATGCTCATGCAAAACTCCAGATAAAGAAGGTAGAAGCAGGCGCGTGATGCGTTCACGCGCCGGGCATCAAAATCGGATAGATCAGTCGATCAGGTTCAGGGTTTCGCCGACTGCGTCGAACAGGCGGTCCAGTTCCTGCGGCGTGGTGTTGAAGGTTGGGCCGAACTGCAGGGTGTCGCCACCGAAGCGCACGTAGAAGCCCGCCTTCCACAGTTTCATCGCCGCTTCGTACGGGCGGACGATGGCATCACCGTCGCGAGCGGCGATCTGGATGGCACCGGCCAGGCCGTAGTTACGGATATCGACGATGTTCTTGGTGCCCTTCACGCCGTGCAGCAGCTTCTCGAAGTGCGGCGACAGCTCGGCGGCGGACTGCACCAGGCTTTCCTTCTGCAGCAGGTCCAGCGCAGCGATACCGGCGGCACAGGCTACCGGGTGGGCCGAATAGGTGTAGCCGTGCGGGAATTCCACGGCGTACTCCGGGGTCGGCTGGTTCATGAACGTCTGGTAGATCTCGCTGCTGGCAATCACCGCACCCATCGGGATGGCGCCGTTGGTGACCTGCTTGGCGATGCACATCAGGTCCGGGGTCACGCCGAAGGCTTCAGCGCCGGTCATCGCCCCCATGCGGCCGAAGCCGGTGATCACTTCGTCGAAGATCAGCAGGATGTTGTGCTGGGTGCAGATTTCACGCAGGCGCTTCAGGTAACCCTTCGGCGGCGGCAGTACGCCGGCCGAACCGGCCAGCGGCTCGACGATCACCGCGGCGATGTTGGAAGCATCGTGCAGCTCGATCAGCTTGAGCATTTCGTCAGCCAGGGCAATACCGCCCTCTTCCGGCATGCCCTTGGAGAAGGCGTTCACTGGCAGCACGGTGTGAGGCAGGTGGTCGACATCCAGCAGCTGACCGAACAGCTTGCGGTTGCCGTTGACGCCACCCAGGCTGGTACCGGCAATGTTCACGCCGTGGTAGCCACGGGCACGGCCGATGATCTTGGTCTTGGTGGCCTGGCCTTTCAGGCGCCAGTAGGCACGCACCATTTTCAGCGCGGTGTCGGCGCACTCGGAACCGGAGTTGGTATAGAAGACGTGATTCAGGTCTCCCGGGGTCAGCGCGGTGATCTTCTCGGCCAGCTGGAACGACAGCGGGTGGCCGAACTGGAAGGCCGGTGAGTAATCGAGGGTGCCGATCTGGCGGGCCACTGCCTCGGTGATTTCCTTGCGGGTGTGCCCGGCACCGCAAGTCCACAGGCCAGACAAGGCATCGAAAATCTTGCGCCCTTGGTCATCGACCAGGTAGTTGCCTTCGGCCGCCACGATCAGCCGTGGGTCGCGCTGGAAGTTACGGTTGGCGGTGTAGGGCATCCAGTGGGCATCCAGCTTGAGCTGGCTGGCGATACCGGCAGGAGCGGTTTCGGGCATGTTCATCGGCGGTTCCTCGGAAGACGATTAGGCAACGATGGATGTTGTTGCAGCTAAGTTGGCACGCGGATAAAGTCTGAAAAAGCCTACATTTCTAATCTTCAGACAGGCCAAGACTAAACTAATGAGCCGACGCCCCGATCCACTCGCCCAGGTCAGCGACTTCGACATCCGCTTGCTGAAGATCTACCGCAGCGTAGTCGAGTGCGGCGGCTTCTCGGCCGCCGAGAACGTGCTGGGCATTGGCCGCTCGGCCATCAGCCAGCAGATGAACGACCTGGAGCAACGCCTTGGCCTGCGCCTGTGCCAACGTGGCCGCGCCGGTTTTTCGCTGACCGAGGAAGGCCGTGAGGTCTACCATTCGGCCCTGCAACTGCTCAGCGCACTGGAGAGCTTTCGCACCGAGGTCAATGGCCTGCACCAGCATTTGCGTGGCGAGCTGAACATTGGCCTGACCGACAACCTGGTCACCCTGCCGCACATGCGCATCACCCACGCCCTGGCCGAACTCAAGGACCGAGGCCCCGATGTGCGCATCCAGATCCGCATGATTGCCCCCAGCCAGGTTGAACACGGTGTGCTCGACGGCAGCCTGCATGTGGGCGTAGTCCCCCAGACCAGCCCGCTGTCGGGCCTTGAGTACCAGCCGTTGTACAGCGAACGTTCGCTGCTTTACTGCGCCGTTGGCCACCCGCTGTTCTATGCCGATGACCAGCAGATCGACGACGCACGCCTGAACAGCCAGGAAGCCATTACCCCGACGTTCCGTCTGCCGGCCGACATCCAGGCGCACTACCAGGCGCTGAACTGCACGGCCAGTGCTTCGGACCGCGAAGGGATGGCGTTCCTTATCCTCACCGGGCGCTACATCGGCTACCTGCCCGATCATTACGCCACCTTCTGGGTGCAGCAGGGCCGCTTGCGTGCCCTCAAGCCTCAACAGCGCTTCTATGACCTGAGCCTGAGCTGGGTAACGCGCAAGGGCCGGCGGCCGAACCTGGTGCTGGAAAGCTTTCTCGACAGCCTGGCTGCGACACGTTGATGCCAGTCTCTGCCGCAAACGCTTGTCACTTCGGCACAGGCAGGTAATCTTGTCCGACAGCCGCAGCCCCTGACCCGTACGGAATCGTCCATGACCCTAGAAGTCCCTGCGCATCGCCTCTCTGCCTCGGGCAAGCCCGCGGGCCGCATCCGCCAGAAGAACGAACAGGCCATTATCCAAGCCGCCGAAGACGAGTTCGCCCGCCATGGTTTCAAGGGCACCAGCATGAACACCATCGCCCTCAAGGCGGGCTTGCCCAAGGCCAACCTGCATTACTACTTCACCAACAAGCTGGGCCTGTACATTGCCGTGCTCAGCAACATCATCGAGTTGTGGGACAGCACCTTCAACGCCTTGAGCGTCGATGACGACCCCGGCGAGGCCTTGAGCCAGTACATCCGTACCAAGATGGAGTTTTCCAGGCGCAACCCGCAAGCTTCGCGGATTTTCGCCATGGAAGTGATCAGCGGCGGCACCTGCCTGACCGAGTATTTCAGTGCCGACTACCGTGAGTGGTTCCGCGGCCGAGCCGCCGTGTTCCAGGCCTGGATCGCAGCCGGCAAGATGGACCCGGTCGACCCGGTGCACTTGATCTTCCTGCTGTGGGGCAGCACCCAGCATTATGCCGACTTCGCCACCCAGATCTGCCAGGTGACCGGCCGCAGCCGCCTGACCAAGCAGGACATGGAAGACGCGAGCAACAACCTTATCCACATCATTCTGAAGGGCTGCGGCATCAAGCCGGCTGCCTGAACGTCATTATGCCTTCTACCCTGCTCGACCTCTGCGAGTACCGCGAGGAAATCCGCAAAAGCCGCTTCATCACCCTGGCCGGGCCGATCAGCAGTGCTGCGGACGCGATGAGTTTCATCGAACGCCACAGCGACCTGGCCGCCACCCACAACTGCTGGGCCTGGAAGCTTGGTGCCCAGTACCGCAGCAGCGATGACGGTGAACCCGGCGGCACTGCCGGGCGGCCGATTTTGGCAGCCATCGAAGCACAAGACTGCGACCAGGTCGTGGTACTGGTGATCCGCTGGTATGGCGGCATACAACTGGGTACCGGCGGCCTGGCCAGGGCCTATGGCGGCGGCGCCAACAAATGCCTGCAACAGGCGCCCAAACGGCTGCTGGTGCAGCGCAGCGAATTCACTTGCAGCTGCAGTTTCAGCGAACTGGCGCTGGTGAAACTGCGTCTGGCAGAGGTTGATGGCCTCGTCCTGGATGAGCAATTCACCGCCAACGGCGTGGACCTGCTAATTGCGCTGGGTGACGCCCACCTGCCCCCCCTGCAGCAGCAACTGGCCGACTTGAGCCGCGGTCGCATCTTGCTCGAAGCCCGCTGAACATTGCCCACAGCAACTGTGGGCCGGCCTGTGGATAAGCTTGGGGCATTCGCTTGCAGCCCAATACAGTCAGGGCCTGCATAGCTTTGATCATATTTTGATCACTGCTTGATGACAGCCGCAAATGGCTGAAAGCGTGAAAGTTATCCCCAGTACAGGGCTCGGCGAGCCTACCCACCTCCAGAGCTTGCACACAATAACTGTGGACCAGCCTGTGGATAACCCGTGCGCCAACAGGCGAAGCGCCCGGCTACAAGCACTCTGGCAACCTTGATCAATTTTTAGCCGTTTATCCGGTGAGCGCACACGCCTTCCGTAACGTATGCTCAATTCCTTTTTCCTACACCGATAAAGGAATGTTCCTATGGCTAATTCAAGAACTGCCCTCATCATCGGCGCCTCGCGCGGGCTTGGCCTGGGCCTGGTGCAACGCCTGCACGAAGATGGCTGGAACATCACTGCTACTGTCCGCAACCCACAGCAGCCCGGCGCCCTGGCGGACGTGCCCGGCGTGCACATCGAGCAGCTGGAGATGAACGACACCGCCCAGCTCGACGGCCTGAAGCAACGCCTGCAGGGCCAGGTGTTCGACCTGGTATTCGTCAACGCCGGTGTCATGGGCCCCCTGCCACAAGACCTGGAGACCGTACAAAACAAAGACGTCGGCGACCTGTTCATGACCAACGCCGTCGCACCGATCCGCGTGGCCCGGCGCCTCGTCGGCCAGGTACGCGAGGGCAGCGGCGTACTGGCCTTCATGAGCTCGATCCTGGGGAGCGTGACCATCCCCGACGGCGGTGAAATTTGCCTGTACAAGGCCAGCAAGGCGGCGTTGAACTCGATGATCAACAGCTTTGTCGTCGAGCAGCAGCGCCCCGACCTGTGCGTGCTGGCCATGCACCCAGGCTGGGTAAAAACCGACATGGGTGGCGAAAACGCCGAGATCGACGTACTCACCAGCACCCGCGGCATGCTCGACCAGATCAAGGCGCAAAGCGGCAAGGGTGGCCTGCGTTTCATCAACTACAAGGGCGAACCCTTGGTCTGGTGATTCACCGGGTCGCAGCCTGGCCGGGCGCAATGCCCGGCCAGCCCCTGTAGAATGGCGGCAACCGTACCTGATTGAGACCCCCCTATATGTATGACTGGTTGAACGCCCTGCCCAAGGCCGAGCTGCACTTGCACCTGGAAGGCTCGCTGGAGCCCGAGCTGCTGTTCGCCCTGGCCGAGCGCAACAAGATCGCCTTGCCCTGGGCCGATGTAGAGACCTTGCGGGGCGCCTACGCCTTCAACAACCTGCAGGAGTTCCTCGACCTGTATTACCAGGGCGCCGATGTGCTGCGTACCGAGCAGGACTTCTACGACCTGACCTGGGCCTACCTGCAACGCTGCAAGGCGCAGAACGTGATACACACCGAACCGTTCTTCGACCCGCAAACCCACACCGACCGTGGCATCCCCTTTGAAGTGGTGCTAAATGGTATCAACCAGGCACTGAAGGACGGCCGTCAGCAACTGGGCATCAGCAGTGGCCTGATCCTCAGCTTCCTGCGCCACCTGAGCGAAGATGAAGCGCAAAAAACCCTCGACCAGGCCCTGCCGTTCCGCGATGCATTCATCGCCGTTGGCCTGGACAGCTCGGAAATGGGCCACCCGCCGAGCAAGTTCCAGCGTGTGTTCGACCGCGCCCGCAGCGAAGGCTTCGTTGCCGTCGCCCATGCCGGCGAAGAAGGCCCGCCCGAGTACATCTGGGAAGCGCTGGACCTGCTGCAAATCAAGCGTATCGACCATGGCGTGCGCGCCATCGAGGACGAGCGCCTGATGCAGCGCATCATCGATGAGCAGATCCCGCTCACGGTGTGCCCGCTGTCCAACACCAAACTGTGCGTGTTCGACCACATGAGCCAGCACAACATCCTCGACATGCTCGAGCGTGGCGTGAAAGTGACGGTCAACTCGGACGACCCGGCCTACTTCGGCGGCTACGTCACGGAAAACTTCCACGCCCTGCACACCCACCTGGGCATGACCGAAGACCAGGCCCGTCGCCTGGCACAGAACAGCCTGGATGCCCGGCTGGTCTGATTGAACGACGACGTTGCGTTCAACCGACCTGCAATGTCTCCACGCGGGCGATGCGATTGATCTGCTGGATACCCAGCGCAGAGATATGCAACGCCCGCGTGTCTTCGGCCTCACGCATCCAGCCAGATTGCAGGAATAGCCTGAACAAAGCCTGGCCCAGCACGCCGCCCAGATGCGGGGCCTGGTCATTCCACTCGGTGCAGCGGCAAATCACGCAACCGCGTTGCTCGTGGGGTGCCAGGGCATCGATGTACACCCCGACCGAGGCCAACTGCGCCCTCCCCTCGTCACTGACCATCAACTGCCTTCCGCTGCCTTCCAGCCAGCCGGCCACCACCAGGCGGTGATACAGCTCACTGGCTAACTCCCCGCCCAGGTGATCGCCACAACGGCGTGCCCGGCGCATCGACATGGGCAGCGGTGATACCGGTGCCTTGGCCTGCTCTCCCCTGGTGCTTTCCAGCTGTACGCTGGCCAAGGCCTCGACCGCCGCCCCGACCTGTGGGGTTGCCAGGCGGAAGTAGCGTTTTCGCCCCCTGGCTTCATGCCGGAGCAAACCGGCCGATGACAGCAACGAAAGGTGCGCGCAAGCCGACGAGGACGTCAGGCCGGTCATTATCGCAAGTTCATTGGCTAGCCGTGGCGTACCGTCGATCAATGCCCACAACATGGCACTGCGTTTGGGGTCGGCCATCAAGCTGGCGATCTGGCTGATGCTGCTGGCTGCGTTCATGTCCCTGTAACTCCCTGCAAGTTCACTGAGTGGATGCGATGGCCAACCCTGGCAGGGAAGCACCTCTCGCTGGCACTGGCCTGGCTCGCCAGTATAAGCCGCAGAAAATCGCATTCAGACGGCCTTGCGCAGACACATCGGCGACGAAAAACCACTGGGTATGCCTACCCATGGCAACCAGTGAACCGGCGCCAGAAAGCGACCCGCAAGCCGGTCAGCCAAAGCGCCGATACCCACAGACAGAGGCCCCGAAATATCTGGATAGAAAAAGACTTGCAGCAATTTCAGATACGGCCCACAGCGACCTTCCACAAATAGCGCGCGAGCTAGCGAAGGTTTCGCAGGTTTGCAGGCATTGCGCCCTTCGACCGTCAGTCAGAACACTGACGCAACGCATGGCAGGCAGGAGGGCCAGCGCTACACTTGAGCGGCTCTTCCCATTCTGGAGGTATGCCGCGATGAAAATTATCGTCAGTGCATCGAGCCGAAACCCCGCCTGTCCTTGGCAGGTCCAGCTCGATCAACACGTGGTCAGTTTCCGCAGCGAGGCCGAGGCGCGAGCCTTCGTCGCCACGCTGGAAACCCGCCTTCATGCACCTCACCCGCTCATGCGGGAGCCTTGGCCTGCAAGCGCCGGGTCAGCAGCGCGACACTGACCGCCAATGCCCCGCACAAGCTGATCACCAGCGCCATAGGTACCGCGCTGCCATCGTGCAGTAGCCCGACCAGCGCAGCGGCACCCGCAGCAACGCTGAACTGCACGCACCCCATCAATGCCGAAGCACTGCCGGCACGCGCGCCCTGCCCGCTCATGGCACACGCCGATGCATTGGGGATGATGCAGCCCAGGCTGGCAATGCAGATGAACAACGGCACCAGCAGCGGCCACAGCTGCGCGGGTCGCAAAGCCGCCACGCCCAACAGCACCAGGCCCGCGACCAGGTACAGCCACACGGCGCGCGCCAGCAGGAAAGCAGGCCCGCGCTTGGCCAGCAATCGGGCATTCACCTGCGCCACGAGTATGAAGCCGGCAGCATTGGTGCCGAATAGCCAGCCGTAATGTTCGGCCGGTACGCCATAGAGCTTGATGAACACGAATGGCGAACCGGCGATGTAGGCAAACATGCCGGCAATGGCGATACCACCCGTCAAGGCATGGCCAAGGAACACCCGGTCAGCGAGCAGGCGCAAATACTGGCGCAATGCGCCAGACAGCGGCTGTCGCGGAATATGCGCAGGCAGGCTTTCCGGCAGGCCCAGGCTGACCGCCAGCAGGCAACCGGCGCTGAACAGGCTCAACGCCAGGAAGATCGACTGCCAGCCCGCCAGGTTCACCAACACCCCGCCCAGCATCGGTGCCAGGATTGGCGCCAGGCCCATGACCAGCATCAGTTGCGAGAACACCTTGGCCGAGGCCACCGGGTCGCACTTGTCGCTGACGATGGCCCGCGACAGCACCATGCCTGCGCAACCGCCCAGCGCCTGGACAAAGCGCGCTACCACCAGGGTGTCGAGGTTGGGGGCATAGGCACAGGCCAGTGACGCCAGGGTGAACAGGGTCACGCCGAACATCAGCGGTTTGCGACGGCCAAAGCGGTCGGCAACCGGCCCGTAAGCCAGCTGGCCGATGGACAGGCCAAGGAAGTAAGCGGCCAAGGTGGCCTGGACGTGTTTTTCGTCGGTGGCGAACGCCTGCGCCATGGCCGGGAAGGCGGGCAGGTAAAAGTCGATCGCCAAGGGCCCGAACGCACTGAGTGCGCCCAGGATGAGCACCATTCGCAGGTTCATCAGGAATCCATAGCAGGCTAAGCAAGTGGATGATTCTACCTGCTGTGGACCCTATGAATGTGAAAACATTTGCAACAAACCCACGGGCTTCGCGGGCACGCCCGCTTCCACAGGTTGGTAATCAGGCGAGTTCAGCCTGATACCCTTCATCCCTGATCGCAGTAAGAATCTGTTCCGGCGCCAGCTCACTCTGCACCCGCACCTGTCTGGCCGCCAGGTCGATCTCGATTTTGGCCGCTGCATCCTGCTCCTGCACTGCCCGGGTCACCGCTTTCACACAATGGCCACAGGTCATGCCTTGTACATTGAACACTTGCATGGGGGTCTCTCCTTCAGGTTTTCAACGAGTCTCAAGCTTGCCATCGGGGCAAGGTCAACAGCCGGGGTGGAAATCTACGCCCGTGTCGGCCAAGCTGCGCCTTTGACGATCAGGCAAGCAGGAGATTATTCATGTTCAGGGCAGCATTGGGCGTCGTCGGGCTATTGAGCGCGCTGGCTGCGGTGCCACCGGCCAGCGCCGAGGGCAACTCGGACTACAGCGTACTGATCATCTCCCGGGAACGCCTGGAAGTGGCCACCGGTTGCGAAATTGGCGTTTACCTCAACGACCAGCTCTCCGGGCGCGTGTTCCAGGAACAATCCACCTCGTTCAACCTTCCACCCGGTCCGGTAGACGTACGCCTGCGCCTGCTGCCAGGGCAGGTGCAAGGCTGCGCGCCGGGCATCGAGGACCAGCGCAGTACACGCTTGAACTTGCAGGCGGGCCAGATCAACAAATACCGCATCGCCATGGGGCAATATGGCCTGGAGTTGAAGCGAGCCGGCCTGGGCTATTGACCTTACCTGCATGGCAAGGTTGATGCTGGAGGCCTGTCCAAGGAGGAGAGCCATGCCCGCATCCACCACTTACGACCTGCCGATCTCCGGCATGACCTGCGCCAGCTGTGCCGGCAGGGTCGAGCGCGCCCTGCGCAAGGTCACCGGCGCTGAACAGGTCAGCGTCAACCTCGCCACCGAACAGGCTCGGGTCCAGGCCCCGGCCAACAGCCTGCCCGCCCTGGTCGACGCCGTGCGCGAAGCCGGCTACGGCGTGCCCACCCGCACTGTCGAACTGCAGATTGGCGGCATGACCTGCGCCAGTTGCGCCGGCCGCGTTGAGCGTGCCCTTGGCAAGCTGCCTGGGGTCGAGCACGTCAGCGTCAACCTGGCCAGCGAACGCGCGCACCTCGAAGTGCTCGCAGCCCTCGATGACAACCTGCTGATCGACGCCGTGCACAAGGCCGGCTACAGCGCCAGCCTGCCGCAATCGGCCAAGGACGACCAAAGCGCTGCCCAGCGCCGCCTGCGCAATGAGCGTCTGGCGGTCGGCGCAGCCTTGCTGTTGGCCCTGCCGCTGGTACTGCCAATGCTGGTGCAGCCCTTCGGCCTGCACTGGATGCTGCCAGCATGGGCACAGTTCCTGCTGGCCACGCCGGTGCAATTCATTCTCGGCGCACGCTTCTACGTAGCCGCCTGGAAGGCCGTACGCGCCGGTGCCGGCAACATGGACCTGCTGGTGGCCCTGGGCACCAGCGCCGGCTATGGCCTGAGCCTTTACCAGTGGGCACATGCCCCCGCCGGCATGGCCCCGCACTTGTACTTCGAAGCCTCGGCCGTGGTCATTGCCCTGGTATTGCTGGGCAAGTACCTGGAAAGCCGTGCCAAGCGCCAGACCGCCAGCGCCATCCGCGCCCTTGAGGCACTGCGTCCGGAACGTGCCGTGCGTGTCGTCGAGGGCCAGGAAGAAGACGTGCCCATTGCCCAGCTGCGCCTGGGCGACCTGGTACTGGTCAAGCCCGGCGAGCGCTTCCCGGTCGATGGTGTAGTCGAGGACGGCAGCAGCCATGCCGACGAAGCCCTGATCAGCGGCGAAAGCCTGCCAGTACCCAAGCAGCCGGGCGACAGCGTCACGGGCGGTGCCATCAATGGCGAAGGCCGGTTGCTGGTGCGCACCCAGGCGCTGGGGACCGAAACCGTGCTGGCACGTATCATCCGCCTGGTCGAAGACGCCCAGGCCGCCAAGGCGCCGATCCAGAAGCTGGTCGATCGGGTCAGCCAGGTGTTCGTCCCCGCCGTGCTGGTGCTGGCCCTGATCACCCTGGTCGGCTGGTGGCTGGCCGGCGCACCGCTGGAAACCGCGCTGATCAACGCCGTCGCCGTGCTGGTCATCGCCTGCCCCTGCGCCCTCGGCCTGGCCACCCCTGCGGCAATCATGGCCGGCACCGGGGTCGCTGCCCGCCACGGTATCCTGATCAAGGACGCCGAAGCCTTGGAGCGTGCCCATGCGGTCAACCGCGTGGTCTTCGACAAAACCGGCACCCTCACCTCCGGCAGCCCTCGGGTGGTCCACAGCCAGGCGCAGGCTGGCAGCAGTGCCGACCTCCACCGCCTGGCCGGCGCCCTGCAACGTGGCAGCGAACACCCACTGGCCAAAGCAGTGCTGGATGCCTGTGCCGAACAGGGGCTGGACGTGCCGGTGGTTACCGACAGTCAGTCGCTGACCGGGCGCGGTATCGCAGGAAGTGTGGAAGGCCGTGAGCTGGCCCTGGGTAACCGCCGCCTGCTGGACGAAAGCGGGCTGCAGCCCGGCGACCTGGCTGCGAAGGCCCAGGCCTGGGAAGCCGAGGGGCGCACCTTATCGTGGCTGATCGAACGTGGCGCGCAACCCCGCGTGCTGGGCCTGTTCGCCTTTGGTGACAGCCTCAAGCCCGGCGCCGCGCAGGCCATCGACACCCTGCATGCCCAACACATCAGCAGCCACCTGCTGACCGGCGACAACCGCGGCAGCGCCAAAGTGGTTGCAGACGCCCTGGGCATCGACGATGTGCATGCTGAAGTATTGCCAGCCGACAAGGCTGCGACCGTGGCCGCGCTCAAGCAGGACGGGGTGGTCGCCATGGTGGGCGATGGCATCAACGATGCCCCGGCACTGGCCGCCGCCGACATCGGCATTGCCATGGGTGGCGGTACCGACGTGGCCATGCAGGCCGCGGGCATCACCCTGATGCGCGGTGACCCTCGCCTGGTGCCTGCGGCCCTGGAGATCAGCCGCAAGACCTATGCGAAGATTCGCCAGAACCTGTTCTGGGCATTCATCTACAACCTGATCGGCATCCCGCTGGCCGCGCTGGGTTATCTCAACCCGGTACTGGCCGGCGCCGCCATGGCCCTGTCCAGCGTGAGCGTGGTCAGCAACGCGCTGTGGCTCAAGGCGTGGAAACCCACCAGCACCACCCAGGAGGCGCCATGAATATCGGCCAAGCCGCCCGCCGCAGCGGGCTTAGCACCAAGATGATCCGTTATTACGAATCCATCGGCCTGCTCAAACCGGCCACACGCAGCGACAGCGGCTACCGCCTGTACCAGGCGGAAGACTTGCACAGCCTGGCCTTCATCAAGCGCTCCCGCGACCTGGGGTTTTCCCTGGAGGAGGTCGGCAAGCTGCTGACCTTGTGGCAGGACCGCCAACGTGCCAGCGCCGATGTGAAAGCGCTGGCCATGCAGCACATCGACGAGCTGAACCGGCGCATCGAGGAGCTGGTGAGCCTGCGCGACACCCTTGGCGAGCTGGTTTCGCACTGCCAAGGGGACGACCGCCCGGACTGCCCGATCCTCAAAGACCTGGCCAACGGCGCCGCCGGCAACTGCTGCCACTGAACGGTCACACGCGTTTGGTATGCCAAAAGCGTCCAAACGCGACCGAATAGTCACCAACTACGACTTTATCCAATAAATACGGGCGTTATCGCTACATAAAACCCGGATGCTGCCGATGCACTGGCTACCTGCCTCGTGTGTCGACAATAAAAATTCCGGGAGCGTCGATGAGCATCAAACAGAAACTGACCTGGGCATTCGCGGTCATCGCCGGCTTGCCCATCGTCCTCGTGGCCACCTTGGTGGTCCTCAACCTGCGTGGCGAAGCCCGCGACGGATTCCTCGACAGCAGCAGCCGGGAAATCCGTCAGGTCAGCAACGCGATGAACATCTTCTTCCAAGGCATCAACCAGAACGTCGAGTACATGGCTTCGCAGCCAATGGTCGCCGCCACGGGCAGCGAGCTGAACAAGTACATGAGTGCCTCGCCGTCCTACGAACTGGGCGAGCAGGCCAGCAAGCTCCTTGACTTCATGACCCGCCTGGCCAACTCACACCCTGCGTATGCCTACTTGTCCTACGGGGTGAACGACGGTGGCTACACAGGCTGGCCGGCAGGGCAGAAGTTCGTCAATTACGACCCACGCACTCGCCCCTGGTACCAACTGGCCATGGCCAACCCGGGGAAAACCGTTCGTACCGGCGCCTACTACTGGGCGGCAGACGATGCGGTACTGGTCAGCACCGTGCGCGCCGTGGCCAACCAGCTGGGCAACCCCGGTGGCGTGGTCAACATTGACGTGTCGCTCAAGGGCCTGACCGAGATCATCAAGCAGATCAAGCTGGGCGAAAGCGGCTACCTGATGCTGGTGGAAAGCAACGGTAACGTAATGGTCGACCCACGCGACGCCGGGCACAACTTCAAGCAACTGGCGAGCGTTGGCGGTGGTTATGCCGAGTTGGCCAAGGCGGGCAAAGGCCTGGTCGAAGTCGAGCTCAATGGCGTGCACTACATGGCCAACGTCTACCCCGACGAGCAACTAGGCTGGACCTTCATCGGCCTGATCGAACACAGCGAAGTGATGCAGACCACCACCCGGCTAACCTGGCTGATCGGGGTCATCGCCGTGGTGCTGGCGGCGTTGTTCGCCGTGGTGGGTGCAGCGTTCGCCAAGCTGATCGTGCGCCCGATCAACAGCGTTACCAACGGCCTGGAAGACATTGCCCAAGGTGAAGGTGACCTGACCCGTAACCTGGAAATCCGCGGCCGCGACGAAACCGCGCAACTGGCCAGCTGGTTCAACCAGTTCCTGAGTGCCATCCGCAGCCTGATCCAGCACATTGGCGCTGCCGCCGGCAAAATCCTCAGCACCTCCAGCAGCTCGACCCGCGTCTCCAGCGACATGGCCGAGGCCGCAGGCCGCCAGCGCGAAGCCGTGGACATGGTTTCCACTGCGTTCCACGAAATGGTCGCCACCGCCAACGAAGTGGCGCGCTCCTGCAGCCAGGCAGCGCAGTCGGCCGACAGCGGTCAGCAGCAGGCCCGCGAAGGCCAGCAGCAGATCGATGCGGCGGTACACAGCGTTGACCGCCTGAGCCAGGAAATCGAGCAGTCGGCGCAGTCGATCCAGCAGCTGGAGCGGGACAGCAATGCCATCCAGTCGATCCTCGGCACCATCCGCTCGATCGCCGAGCAGACCAACCTGCTGGCCCTCAACGCTGCCATCGAAGCCGCCCGCGCGGGTGAGCAAGGCCGTGGCTTTGCCGTGGTGGCCGATGAAGTACGGGCCCTGGCCAAACGCACTGCCGACTCCACTGCCGAAATCGATGGCCTGCTGGGCAACCTGGCCAACCGCACTGCCGAAGTGGCCGCGCAGATGCATGCCAGCCTGGAGGTATCGCAGCAATCGGTGAGCCGCATTGGCCTGGCACGCGACAGCTTCGGGCAAATCCGGGAATCGGTGGATGTGATCCGCGACATGAATACGCAGATCGCCACAGCCGCCGAGGAACAGCATCAGGTGGCCGAGGACATCAACCGTCACATCAGCCAGATTCACGGTGATGCCCAGCTGGTGGCCGAACTGGCCCAGGCGGCGCGGGTGGACTCGGAGAGCCTGGCAGGGCTGTCCAATGAGCTGGATGCGCTGGTGCGCAGGTTCCGCACCTGATGCGTTGCCTGTACCGGCCTCTTCGCGACTAACGCCGCGAAGAGGCCGGTACAGGCAACCGAGAACTAAAGCTTCAACTCCCCAGGCGTCGCCCCGAACAACTGCTTGAACGCCGCAATGTAAGCCGAAGTCGAGTCATACCCACATCCCAGCGCCGCCTCGGTCACATTCTCCCCCGCCTCCAGCAACGCCAGCGACGACAACAGCCGCATGCGCTGCCGCCAGTTTCGAAAGCTCAACCCTGTCTCCCGCTGGAACAGCCGCATCAGCGTCTTCTCCGAGCAACCCAGCTCCCGCGCCCATTGCTGCAATGTCTGCGGCTGGTCCGGTGCAGCAATCAAACCGTTGCACAGCGCCAGCAACCCAGGGTGCCGTGGCAACGGCAGCGAAAACCCGACCTCGGGCAACGTGCGCAACTGGTCGAGCAGCACCGCCACCAAGCGTGCTTCGGCGCTGTCATCTTCGGGGTAATCCGCCGGGAACAGGCAAAACTGCTTGATCAGCTCGCGTGCCAGCGGGGTTACTTCCAGCACCCGGCATTGCTCTGGCGCCCACGGGCAGGCATCACGCCGTACATACAGGCTGCGCATTTCGGCCTGCATCGAGGTCACCACTTCGTGCTCGGCATCAGCAGGAATCCACACCCCCCACTGGGGCGGCGCGAAGTAACTGCCGTCGCGGGTGTACACACCAAGTACGCCGCTGATGGCGTAGGAAAACTGCACCCAGTCGTGCTGGTGGCGGGTGGTCCAGGAGCCGGCGCCGAGGCTTTCGGCACGGGCGTAAAGAGGCCTGGGCAGGTGGTCCAGCGCCGGGATGGCGCGGGGATGTCCGATGATCGGCATGGCGGCTTCTTGTAGTTCTGATGGGACAAGCCTAACAGCTGACGCAGGCGCACGTCAGGTGCGCTCGACAATCACCGTCACCCCCTGCCCACCTGCCGCACAAATCGATATCAACCCCCGCCCCTTCCCCGCCGTGGCCAACAGCTTGGCCAGGTTGGCCAATATGCGCCCTCCGGTGGCCGCAAACGGGTGCCCCGCCGCCAGCGAGCTGCCTTTTACATTGAGCTTGCTGCGGTCAATCGCCCCAAGCGGCGCCTCCAGCCCCAACCGTTCACGGCAATAATCGGCATCTTCCCAGGCCTTGAGCGTACACAGCACCTGGGCAGCGAAGGCTTCGTGAATTTCGTAGTAGTCAAAGTCTTGCAAGGTCAGGCCATTGCGCGCCAGCAAGCGTGGCACGGCATACACCGGCGCCATCAAGAGCCCTTCGCGACCGGTCACAAAGTCCACCGCAGCGGTTTCGCCATCGACCAGGTAAGCCAGCACCTCCAGCCCCTGCTGCGCGGCCCATTCCTCGCTGCCCAGCAACACCATAGAGGCGCCGTCCGTCAGCGGTGTGGCGTTACCGGCCGTCAGCGTGCCCTGCCCGCTGCGGTCAAAGGCGGGTTGCAGCTTGGCCAACCGCTCAAGGGTCAGGTCGGGGCGCAGGTTATTGTCGCGGGTCAACGTAAGAAACGGCGTCAGCAAATCATCCTGCCAACCCTCGGCATACGCGGCAGCCAGTTTCTGGTGGCTGAGCAGCGCCAACGCGTCCTGTTCGGCACGGCCAATGCGCCAGGCCTGGGCCATACGCTCGCAATGCTCGCCCATCGACAGCCCGGTGCGTGGTTCGCCATTGCGTGGTAGTTCGGGTTTCAGGTGGTGAGGCCTGAGCTTGAGAAAGGGCTTGAGCCGCTCGCTCAGGCTTTTGCCACGGTTGGCTTGCAGGAGGATGTGGCGCAGGCTTTCGTTGACGGCAATCGGTGCGTCGGAGGTGGTATCCACGCCACCGGCAATACCACTGTCGATCTGCCCCAGGGCGATCTTGTTGGCCACCAGCAACGCCGCTTCGAGCCCGGTACCGCAGGCTTGCTGGAGGTCATAGGCCGGGGTCTGCGGTGAAAGGCGCGAACCCAGCACACATTCGCGGGTGAGGTTCATGTCGCGCGAGTGCTTGAGCACCGCGCCAGCCACTACCTCCCCCAGCCGCAGCCCATGCAGGCGATAGCGTTCGATCAATCCTTCAAGGGCAACAGTGAGCATCGCCTGGTTGCTGGCCGTGGCGTAAGCGCCGTTGGAGCGGGCGAAGGGAATTCGGTTGCCGCCCAGGATCGCGACCCGGCGAAGTGAACGCATGCGCTTTTTCCTCCTGAAATAATTTGATCCGTACAGCCTAGGTGTTTTTACCGTGGGCGAACGACCTTGCCACAAAGTTGGTCCACACTTTCAAGCTTGCCTTTGCGGAGACCCACCCATGAGCGATCGCTACCTCGGCTTTGCCAACTCCAACCTCGGCCGCCGCCTCGTGGATGCCCTTGGCCTGCCACGCCCGGCCCCGCTGGAGCGCTGGCAGGCCGGCCGACTACGCCCGGTGGAAGGGGCGCTGGTGCTGGGCGGCGGGCCAATGGCGAAACAGATCGAAGCCATCGCCCCACGCCTGACTGACGAGGTTTACAGCTTCAATGCCGACGACCTGCAGGCTGAAGCCTGGGTGGCCGGCCTGGGGCCGAAAATCAAGGCCGTGGTATTCGATGCCCGTCATCTGTCCGACAGCGATGCCTTGAAGCAGTTGCGCGAATTTTTCCAGCCCCTGCTGCGTAGCCTGGCGCCTTGCGCGCATATCGTGGTGCTGGGGCGCGCACCGGAAAGCCTCGACAACCTGTTGGCCAGCGTTGCCCAACGGGCACTGGAAGGCTTCAGCCGTTCGCTGGCCAAGGAACTGCGCAACGGCGCGACTGCCCAGCTGCTGTATGTCGCTTCCGGTGCCGATGACCAGCTGGAAGGCGCCCTGCGCTTTTTCCTCTCGCCCAAGAGTGCCTTCATTTCTGGCCAGGTGCTGCGCCTGGAAGCCTGTATCAGCCAGGTGGAGGACTGGACCCGCCCACTGGCCGGCCGTCGTGCCCTGGTCACTGGCGCAGCGCGCGGCATCGGCGCCGCTATCGCCGAAACCCTGGCACGGGACGGCGCCGACGTGCTGCTGCTGGATGTGCCGCAGGCCAGTCAGGACCTCGACGCCCTGGCTGCACGCCTGGGTGGCAAGGCGCTGCCGCTGGACATCTGCGCCAGCGACGCGGCAACGCAACTGCTGGCGGCCTTGCCCGACGGCATCGACATCGTGGTGCACAACGCGGGTATCACGCGTGACAAGACCCTGGTCAACATGACCCCGGATTACTGGGACGCGGTGCTGGCTGTCAACCTCAAGGCCCCACAGGTACTGACCCAGGCGCTGTATGACAGTGGCGCACTGGGGGAAAACGCACGTATCACCCTGCTGGCCTCGGTCAGCGGCATTGCCGGCAACCGTGGGCAGGCCAACTACGCCGCCAGCAAGGCCGGGCTGATCGGTCTGGCCCAGGCCTGGGCGCCCCGGCTCGCCGAACATGGCGGCAGCATCAATGCCGTGGCGCCCGGCTTTATCGAAACCCACATGACCGCAGCCATGCCCATGGGCCTGCGCGAGGCCGGCCGGCGCCTGAGCTCGTTGGGCCAGGGCGGGCGCCCGCAGGACGTCGCCGAAGCCATTGCCTGGCTCAGCCAACCGGGCTCCGGGGCAGTCAACGGCCAGGTGCTGCGGGTGTGCGGCCAGGCATTGATGGGAGCCTGAGCATGAGCCGACACTGGCATGACCTGCACAGCCCGGCTTCGCGCGCCAGCCTGTACCTGCGCGCAGCCAGCAAACGCACCATCAGCGGCGACCACCTGCCGGACGATGGCCTACGCTGCTTCATCCCGGTTCAGCCGGGCAACCTGAGCACCTACCGCAAGCTCTGCCACTTTCCCGACGATGGCCGCCTGCCGGCGACATATCCACATGCAATGGCATTCAACCTGCAGTTGCAGTTGATGACCGCTCCAGACTTCCCCTTCCCACTGCTCGGCCTGGTGCATCTGTACAACCGCATCGAAGTGCTGCGCTCGCTTGGCGGTATCGAGGGGCTGCGCTTTGCGGTGTATGCGCACAACCTGCAACCGCATGCAAAGGGCGGCACCTTCGATTTGATCACCGAGGCCGAAGACGGCATAGGCCTACTCTGGCGCGAGACCAGCCGCATGCTGGTACGTGGGTTGAAGCTGGAAGGCGAGGCAAGTGAACGACCCGAAGCTGAGCCAGATGCATTACCCGAGGCCAGCCGCTGGTACGCCGACAGTGACATCGGCCGGCGGTATGCCAAGGTCTGCGGGGACTACAACCCTATCCACCTCAGTGCTGTCAGTGCCCGGTTGTTCGGCTTTCCTACAGCCATTGCCCATGGCATGTGGAGCATGGCCATGGCCCTGGCGGCATTGCGTGGGCACCTGCCGCACAGTGGGTATGCCTTTGAAGTGGACTTCCGCAAACCGGTACGGTTGCCGTCGGAGGTGGTGCTCAGTGCCAGTGAGGCGGGCACTGCAGGTCAACTACGGCTGGATGGGCATGGGGGGGTATTGCATATGGTCGGGCGGTGGGATCGACTGTAGGCTACTTGCTTTGCATCGGGCCTGGGCAGAAGCTATGCAGCATTAGGAGACCCCGATGAATCTGCAAGAACTCACCCAACGCCTGCACCAGATCCGCGACAACAACGACTGGCGCGGCTTCCACAGCCCGAAGAACCTGGCGATGGCCGCCAGCGTCGAAATGGCCGAGCTGGTAGAAATTTTCCAGTGGCTGAGCGAAGACGAATCGCGCCAGCTGCCTGCCGACAAACTGGCCCACGCCGGCCAGGAGGTCGGTGATGTGGTGCTCTATCTGTTGCTGCTGTGCAGCGAGCTGGGCCTGGACATGGACCAGGTGGTGCGGGCCAAGCTGGCCGACAGCGAAAGGCGCTTCGCCCGATGAATGACCGTCACTTCGATGAGCTGGCCACTCGCTTTGCCGAGAAGATCTACGGCGGTGCCAAGGGCGCAATCCGCCTGGCCGTGCTGCAGGCTGACCTGGCCGAGGCACTGCCCGATCGTCCGCTGCGCATTCTCGATATCGGTGCCGGGCTGGGCCACATGGCCTTGTGGCTGGCCCAGCGTGGTCATCATCTGACCTTGGCCGAGCCCGCCGCCCCCATGCTCGATGGCGCCCGCGCGCGCTTTGCCGAGGCTGGCCAGACTGCCACGTTCATCCAGGCCCCCTGGCAAGACCTGCTTGGCCAGCTCACCGAACCTTACGACCTGGTGCTGTGCCATGCCGTACTCGAATGGCTGGCAGAGCCTGAGAGCATCCTGCCCGTGCTGCACCAGCTCACAGCCCCTTCCGGGTGGCTGTCACTGGCCTTCTACAACCGCGACGCCCTGGTCTACCGCAACCTGCTCAAAGGCCATTTCCGCAAGTTGCGCAGCAACCGGCTGGAAGGTGAAAAGCAGAGCCTGACCCCACAGAAACCGCTTGATCCACGCGCGCTCAAGGCGCAACTTGATCCTATGTGGCAAGTTGAAAGCGAAAGCGGTGTGCGGGTGTTCCACGACTACATGCCCAAGGAGTTCCAGGGCAAGGCCGAGCTGCTCGACCTGCTGGAAATGGAACTGGCCCACCGCCGCCACCCCGCCTTCGCCGGGCTTGGCCGCTACCTGCACTGGGTGTGCCGCCCCCGCTAACCCACCCTGCCGGAGGAGTTCATGCCGTACCGTCTGTTGTGCCTGGCCCTGCTGCCATTCGCCCTGGCTGGCTGCCAGGGCAGCAACCCGTATGTGGCCAGCAGCCGCCCGCTGCCTCCGGCCCCCGCCCAGGCGGCCACCACCTTCGACGCCAGTGCCTACCCGGCACCCGCCCGCGATTATGGGCACTACCGCAGTTGGAGCTGGCGCAACGGCGAACTGCCCAGTGGCTCGGCCAATGCCGATCCTGCGCAACTGGCCGATGCTGTCAGCGGGGCACTCGACCAGCATGGCCTGCGCCCCGCCCGAGGTGCCACCGGCGACCTGCTGGTGAGCGCAGACATGCGCCTGGAAAAACGCTTGCGCCAGGTGCGTGACTACGACACCTACGACCCGTACTACGGCCCCTACCCCTACGGTGGCGTGGGCTATGGTGGCTATCGCCATGGCTACGGGGGTTATGCCAGCGTGCCCATCGTACGCACCTACGAAGTGGACGTGATGGTAGTGCGCATCGACCTGTACGACGCTCGCAGCGGTCAGCCGGTATGGAGTGCCAGCGCCGAAAGCGGCAGCGACAAGGACTCGCCGCGTGAACGCGAAAGCGCCCTGCGAGACTCTGTGCACAAGGCGCTCAGCGGCTATCCTCCCAGTTAATCGCTAACGGAGAACCATCATGTTGCGCCGTCTCGTTTTACTGTCATTCGTGTTACTGCTTGCAGCCTGCTCCAGCAACAACGTCCAGCAGGATTTCGATGCCAGCCGTGACTTTGCCGCTTACCGCAGCTGGGCGTGGCAGGAACCGGGCCTGCAGTACCGCCCGGACGACCCCCGCATCAAGAGCGACCTTACCGAGCAGCGCATCCGCCAGGCGGTAGCCGACCAGCTCGACCAACGTGGGCTGCGCCCGGTCCAGGGTGGCGCACGGCCTGACCTGACGGTCCGCACCTACCTGATCGTCGAGCAGCGCCAGCAGCAGATCACCACCAACTATGGCGGTGGCTGGGGTGGCTATTGGGGCGGTTACTGGGGTGGCCCGATGTACAACGAAACCCGCAGTGTCGACTACAAGGTCGCGACCATTCAGGTGGACATGTTCGATGGGCGTGACGGCAAGCTGGTGTGGCGCGGCAGTGCCGAGCAAATCATGAACAACTACCCGCCAAGCCCGGAAGAACGCAACAGCGCCATCCGCAATACTGTGAACAAGGTATTGGCCAACTACCCGCCGGGTAGCAAGAAATAAGCCTCAGCCCTTAATAGTGGGAGCACCTTTTCGCGCCCCAAGGTCGCTCCCCCACTTAAACGGTGTCAAGAACGACAAAATCCATTTCGACCACGCCTTTTTCCCGTTCCCGCCCACTCCCTCGCAGGTTCCCGTCTATCTTCACTTAAGGAAACCTGACTGACCGGGTAGAAGTGTTCAACTTTTGGGAAAGGCGACCTGCCAATGCAAAGCATTGTTCTCCTGCTGTGGCTTGCCTTGTGCTCCGAACAGGATGTGCGTCAACGCCAGATCTCCAACCTGCTGACCCTGGGCGTGGCAACGGGCGCTCTGGTCTGGCTGTTCGCCACCGGTCGCAGCTGGATAGGCGCCGAGGCCGCCGATGCCGGCTGGGCGCTGGCCATCGTCATGCTGCTGACCTTGCCGGGGTACATGCTCGGCCGCTTCGGTGCCGACGACGTCAAGCTGATGGGCGCACTGGCCCTCGCCACCAGCCCGCAATACGTGCTCGGCACCTTCATCGGCGCCGGCGTCAGTGTGCTGGTGTGGCTGCTCACCCGCCGGCGCCTGTGGACCCTGCTCAACCCCAAAGTGAAGAAGCGGTTGCAAACCCTGACTGAAGAAATGGGCGACAAACAGGCCTTCGTACCCTATGTGTTAGCAGGTTTTCTTCTAACGGCGGTATGGATCCAATAAAGCAACCTATGGTCCGATACCTTGTACATGCCTTGTACAAAATCGCAACGTAGGGCTATTTTTAAGCTGCCAGAGCGTCTGGCCCGGGAGCAGGGCCGCATACGAACAGGGAGTTGATCGTGTCCAGACCTTTCAGTGATGTGAAGATTTTGGTGGTCGATGACCAGCCAGTCATCGTCGAACAGCTATGTGAGTTTCTTGAAACCCGGGGTTACCACTGCCTGCCGGCCCATTCCACCGACGAAGCCCTCGAGCGCTACCTGGCCGACGAGGCCATTGGCCTGATCATCTGCGACCTGCACATGCCCGACCGTGATGGTATCGAACTGGTTCGCGCGCTCAAGCAAATCACCGGGCAGCGCATGTTCGAAGCCATCATGCTGACCGGGCGCGCGGAAAAACAGGATGTGATCCGTGCCCTGCGTGAAGGCTTTGCCGATTACTACCAGAAGCCCACGGACCTCGATGAACTGCTCGAGGGCGTGCGCCGCCAGGAAGAGGCCCTACTGGAGCGCCAGCGCAACTTCCGCGCCTTGGGCGGGTTGAACCAGCGGTTGCAGAATCTGGCCGACTCGGTGGACGAATTGTACCAGGACCTGGAAAAGGCCCGCGGCCAAGGCACCCACCGACGCGCCAGCGATGTGGAAGACAGTGAGAGCGAGCTACCGGCAGCGTTCGAGAAGCTATCGCCGCGCCAACTTGAAGTGGCACGGCTGGTGAGCAAGGGCAAGACCAACTACCAGATTGCCTGTGAGCTGGGCATTACCGAAAACACGGTGAAGTTGTATGTGTCGCAGGTACTGCGCCTGACCCACATGCACAACCGCACCCAGTTGGCACTGGCACTGACGCCCAGTTCGTCACCGGTTCACCAGCGGTTTACTACCCACTAAGTGACTGCTTCAAAATTGCCGGGGCTGCTTTGCAGCCCATCGCGACACAAGGCGCGCAAAGCGCCCCCCTACAGTTGAAGGCCAATACTCAAGGTCAAGCGGGGGGCACGGTCCAGACTGTCCAACGCCACATCCGCCAGCGGTTTTGCCACCTCCAACGCAACATTGAAAAGCCGCCCATCCCCCAACCGTACACCCAGTGCCGCCGAAGCCAGGTGGGCATCCTCCACCGATCCCCGGTTATGCCAGGTCTGCGCCGCATCCACTGCCAAATAGGGCTGAACCAGCGCCAACCTGCTACCCCGCATGCTGTAGCTCACCTCGTAAGCCACACCCCACCCCTTGTCTCCGTCGGCCTGATCACGGGGATAGCCACGCCCGAAGCTCTGCCCACCAAACCCCACCCGTTCGCTATCAGGTAGCCGGTCATCACTCCAGTACAACGCGCCAGACACTACACCCTGCCAACTCGCTGACAGCGGGTCACTTTGCAGGGCCGACAACCTGAACCGCAAAAAGTCCATGTCGTAGTCGGCATCGCTGCGGGCGCCCAGGTAATCCAGGCCTTGGTAGACCCCGGCACTGACCATGCGCAGGCGACTACCTTCCACTTTGCGCCAGTCGCCCTCGAATGACAGCGCGCGCACAGAAGTGTCGTAGTCCCGTGACGAAGACTGCCGCTCTTCGACATGTTCGCTGACCGCATACACGTGTCCCTGCACGGCCAGCCATTCATTCGGCCTGACAATCACGGGTTGGCGCAGGCCTATCGCATAGCGTTGGCTGTCACGCTCACGGGTGATGTCGCGGCCATCGTCCAGGCGGATTCGCGTGTCCGGCTCACTGCGGTAGCGCGAAGCCGACAACAACAGTTGGCTGCCGGCCTCGTCCAGGTGCTGGCTGTAATCCAGCCGTTGGTAATGCACCTGGTCATCGCCCGGGGGCAGTAGCAGGCTGGCCTGGAACTGTTCGGCAAAGCGGGTCTGGGCATTGCTGGTGGCCGTCAGCAGCGCCTGTGCATCATCGCGACTGGAGTCTGCCAAAGTAACAGCGGCGCTGAACGGTTTGTGCCGCGCATGCACGGTCAAAAGGGCCGCACCGTCACCGGTTCGTGCCATCGCCAGCTCAGCCTCTATCGACACGCCGGGCAAGCGCCCTGCCAGCCCCAGGTAGCGTTCGAGCGTTTCGCGGGTCAGCGGGCGCTCAGCCTCAAGGCGTGCCAATAGCTGCCGGAGATAGTCGCTGGCCGGGCCGATATCACCGTCGATGTGGTAATCGCGGATGTAACCCTCGACCAGCACCACATTCACCCGACCCTCGGCCACATCCTGCGGTGGCAGGTAGGCATAGGAAAGCAGGTAGCCCTCCTGCCGATAGCGCTGGGTTAGCTGCCGGGTGTACTGCTGCAACTCGCCCAACGTGGTCTGGCGCCCGACCAGCGGCTGGTAGTGCTCGCGCAGATCACTCAAGGGGAACACCGTGCCCCCCTCGAAACGCACTTTATGCACAACGACGGGCGTGTCCGCAGGTGCCCAGTCAAGTCTTTCGCCAACCGGCCCGGCCAACCTCAGGTTCGGGCTGATGGGGCGGTAGGCCTCTATCGGCAGGTTGGCAGCAGGCAGGCGCCGTTCGTATTCATGGCTGTCGAGAAAACCCGGCAACGGCTCTGCGTGGGCAGCAAGCGCCCAAGGCAACAACAGCAGGGGCACGGCCAGAGGACGCATAGGGCGCTCCATGTTCCCTTGGTTTGCGGGGCGCCAGCCGGTCACACCCGTTATCTGCAAGCGTAGGTGCTGGCCCGAATGCCGTCGAACGCCTACTCGCTGACCTGGAACGCCACCCGCGCCGTCTCGCCGCTTTCATCCAGCGCGCTGAGCTCGGCCTGTCCGACCTGCGGCAAGCGAACCAGCAGGCTGTCCTGCCCCTGGGTTTCGCCCAAGGGCTGGCCATTGAGGAACCACCAGCGCCGCCCGCCCCCGCCCAAGGCCGATACATAGAGTTGCAACGGCTCGCTGCTGGTGGCCGGGCGGCGCAGGTTGTCGCCGGGGCGCACGCCGACGATCGACAGCGGCGGTGCGCTGGCCGGCACCTGCGGCGGGCAGGCCGGGTCGATGGCCGGCAGGCGCGCCGCGCGCCGCTCGACACGGGGTAGCCAGGGCTCCAGCGGGGCCGGCCACAACGCAATGTCACGGGCCTTGGCGCTTGGGCAGCTACCATCCACGCGCAGCCCCTGCTCGTTGACCCACACGCGCTCACGCAGGCCCAGGCCCAGCGGCTGATCGGCAGCTTGCAGGGTTGGCGGCGTGGTGCCATCCAGGGTCCAGGCAAAACGCTGACGCCGGCAGTTGGGGTCCTGCTTGCTCATCGGCTGGCCCAGCGGCCAACAGATCGCCGCCACCCCGATATTCGCCGGCACCCGCTCCACCGGCACGCTGATGCCGCGCTGGCTGTCGCGGTTGCTCAGCAGGTCATGCACCTGCAGCATCAGTGGCGCCGCCGAGGCCAGGCCAAACTGGCCGGGTACCGGCGTGCCATCGGGGCGGCCGATCCACACGCCGATCAGGTAGCGCGGGCCCACACCAATCGACCAGGCATCGCGAAAGCCATAACTGGTTCCTGTTTTCCAGGCCAGTTGCGGGCGCTGCACCAGCTCGGCGTGCGGGTCGCGGTCGGGGCGCGCCTGGCCACTGAGAATGCGCCGGATGATCCACGCCGCCCCCGGTGACAGCAAGCGCCGCTCTACCAGCGGCTCCTGAGGTTGCAAGCGCACCCTCGCGCTGTTGCCACCGCGCGCGAAGGCTGCATAACCACCCACCAAGTCTTCCAGACGGCTACCGGCGCCACCGAGGATCAACGACAGGTTGGGCTCGGCCAGCGGCGGTAGTATCAGCGGCATACCCGCCATGCGCAGTTGCGCGGCAAAGCGTTTCGGGCCGTAGGCCTCCAGCAATTGCACCGCCGGCAAGTTGAGTGACAGGGCCAGCGCCGAACTGGCCGACACCGGCCCGCTGAAGCCCATGGAGAAGTTACCGGGCCGGTAGTCGCCATAGCGGCGTGGCACGTCCTGCAGTAGCGATTCGGAATGGATCAGGCCATCATCCAGCGCCATGCCGTACAGGAACGGCTTGAGCGTAGAACCGGGTGAACGTAGCGAACGCACCATGTCGACATGCCCGAAGCGGCGCTCATCGGCCAGATCAATCGAGCCCAGGTAGGCACGCACCGCCATGGTCTGCGCCTCGACTACCAGGATGGCTGCCGAGGTACGCTCCGGCAGGCGCGCACGCCAGCCCAACAGCAGGTCTTCCAGGCGCCGCTGCAGTGCCGCATCGAGGGTGGTGCGGATCAGCGGTGGGCTGTCGGCGCTGTTCAGCCGTCTGGCGAGCAAGGGCGCCAAGGCGGGCTCCTGACGTGGCGCCAGCACCAGCGGCTCCTCGGCTGCCTCGCGGATTTGCTGCGCAGGCCATACCTGGTATTCGGCCAGGCGCTGCAGCACCTTGTCGCGGGCACGCTGGGCACGCGCAGGATGGCGGTCCGGCCTTAGCCGGCTGGGCGCCTGTGGCAGTACCGCCAGCAGCGCTGCTTCGGCCGGGGTCAGGTGCAAGGGTGATTTGCCCAGGTACGCCCAGCTGGCTGCGGCAACCCCCTGCAAGGTGCCGCCAAAGGGTGCGCGGTCAAGGTAGATCTGCAGGATTTCGCGCTTGGACAGATGCCACTCCAGCTGCGCCGTACGCCACAGTTGGCGCAGTTTACCGGCCAGGGTACGTTCATGCGGGTCGAGCAGCCGTGCCACCTGCATCGACAGCGTGCTGCCGCCCGACACCACGCGTCCGCCGCGCAGGTTCAGCCAGGCGGCTCGGGCCAAGGCCAGCGGGTTGACCCCGGGATGGCGGTAGAACCAGCGGTCCTCGTAAGTCAGCAAGGCCTGCAGGTACAACGGCGAAACTTCGTCAGGGCTGACCGGGTAGCGCCAGACACCCTCGGCATCGGCAAAGCGCCACAACGGCGCGCCGTCTTCGGCCACCACCACCCGGGCCAGGTCGTCGCCCGGCATGGGCAGCGGCCAGATCCGGTCAGCCAGCCACACCAGGCCACACAGCACTAGCAAGCCGATTACCGTGGCACGCAACCACTTGCCCGCACGCGTGCATGGCCGCGCTAAGCTTGGCATCGGGAACCGACCTGGCCAGGTGATGGCCAAAGGCTTGGGAACGGCAACCTCGCCGAATCGTTCATCAGGAAACAACTATGCATGTAGAAGGTTTTTTCGAGTGGCTGGGCCAGGCACTGGGGTCGTTGATCCGCTTCATCGTCGACGCATTGAGCGGGCTGTTCAACCTGCTGGCCAATGCTGGCGGCAATTTCATCGACGGCCTGGCGCGCACACTGGGCATGGACACCTCGCTGCTCAGCATCCTGGCCCTGATCGTCGGCCTGATGCTGCTGTACTCGGCCATCCGCGCGTTTATGCGCGCCTCGATCATCCTCGGGATCATCTGGCTGGCGCTGGGGCTGTGGGTGATGAGCTGGGTGATTCACTGATGGTAGAGCTGCCCTGCGCGACCCAGTGGATGCGCAGGGCAGATTCTTACCGGGCTTTTACGGTCATCTCCCCTTGCCCATCCCCCACGGCCTGCAGGTTCGGCCGGTACATCGACTCAACCTGCGGCGGCGGCACACGGTAGGTGCCCGGGGTCACCGCCCGCGCCAGGTACAACAGGTGGGTGGTGCCGTAGCCGTCGAGCTTGAGCGCGGCAACATAACGGTCATCACGGTACTCCTGGTGCACCACGCTGGCGTTCTGCATCGACTCGCGCCATTCCTTCACCGCGGTGCTGGCGTTGTCCAGGCTGGCGGCACTCTGCGCCAGGTTCTGGTTTTCCAGCTCCAGGCCTGCGGGCAGCAAGTCCACCACCAAGGCATCCGGCACGCGGTCTTCAGCCTTGAGCGCAAGGTGCACCAGCACCAGGTCGCCGCTGCGCAGGTTATGCAGGTCCAATGGCTGGCCATTCATGCCCAGGTACTCACGGCGAATCTGCATACCATTGCCGCCGGCCGCAGGCGCCTGACGGGGGTAACCAGACAAAGTGAGTTGCTGGTACAGCGTCTCGCTGCCTTCGTTCTGCACGCTCAGCGGCGAAGCCAGCAACGGGCCTTCCAGCTTCATGCCGGCTTCGGCATTGTTGAACTCGCGCACCTCGCCAGCACTGTCCAGGCGTGCCTGCCACTTGCCTTCCGGCTTGCCCAACAGGCCACGGCCGGCAAGGAACAGTGCATTGCGCTCCTGGGTCGACAACCAGCGGTTGGCCCCCAGTTCGTCCGACAAGGCGAACAGCCGCTGGTCGACCTGACTGCTGGCAAGGTTGCTCTCCTGCAACAAGGCCAGGATCAACGCCTGATCACGCAGTGCGCTGCCGTAGTCCGCCATCCAGCCTTTGCCACGGCTGATGCCCAGGCCCGCCTGCAAAGCCTGCTCGGCTCGCGGCTTGTCGCCCATCTTGTCCAGTGCCACTGCCAGTTGTACCAGCGGCAAGCCGGAACGCGCATCGGCACGGCGCTCGAACAGGCCACGCAAGGCACCCAACGGCGCCTGCTGACTGCGCGACAGCACCAGCGCTGCATAGGCCTGCACGGCGAAGCGGGTGTGGTCGGCGTTTTCGCTGTAGTCCACTTCGATCAGGTTGCGCTCTTGCAGGTAGCGCAGCAGGCGCTCGCTGGCCTTCTTCAGCGCCTCGGCCGGCACGCCGTAACCCTGGTCACGGGCACGCAGCAGGAAGTCGGTGACATAGGCAGTCAGCCAGTACTCTTCTTCGCTGTCCGAACTCCACAGGCCAAAGCTGCCGTTGTAGCGCTGCATGCCCAACAGGTGCTCGATGCCCATCTCGATCTTGCGCTTGCGCACGTCCGCCGGCTCGCCCTTGATGCCCAGGCGCTTGAGGCTGTCGGCATCGGCGTACAACGACGGGTAAAGGCCACTGGTGGTCTGCTCAAGGCAACCGTAGGGGTAGGCTTCCAGGGCGCGAATCTGCTCGGCCAGGTTCAGCGGTGGCCGGCTCGACAAGGCCAGGCTGGCTTCCAGGCCGGCAGGCTCGAAGGCCGCCAGGTCTGCTTCAGGCAAGGTCCAGGGCTGGTCTTTCAAGGCCACGCGGTAGTGTTTGAGCATCGCCGGGTAGGCCGGGCGCACGCCCAACGTCCACTCCCGTTCGAACGCGGTGGTCGGCTCGTTTGGTAGTTGCAGGCCTGTGACCCGCACATGCACCTTGCCTTGCCCCAGGCCGCCCTGGGCCTGCACCGGGATCATCAGTGTCGAACGCTGGCCTTCAGTCAGGGCTACGTTCTGTACGGCACTGGCCACGAGGCTAAGCTGCCCCTCGGTGGTGATTTCAACATTCAGTTGTTGAGCGCGGCCCGACAGGTTGGCCAAATCCAGCGCCAGACTGGTGCGGTCGCCTCCGGCCAGGAAGCGCGGGGCCGAAAGCTCGGCAATCAGTGGCGCGGCCACCACGGTCTTGCCTTCGGCCATGCCGAAGTGTTCTTCGGTCCAGGCCTGGGCCATCAGCCGCAGCTCGCCGTTGAACTCCGGGATGTCGACCGTAGCTTCGCCCTCACCCTTGTCATCCAGAGTCACCGGCAGGCTCTGCTGGGCGACGATAGTCACCGTGGTATTAGGGCGCTTGCCCCCTTTGGCCATGGCCGCGTCACCACCGAACGCCAGGCTGGCCAGGCGGCCCTGCCCGGCTTCGATCAGCTGGCCGTAGATGTCCAGTTGGTCGGCGCCATAGGCCTTGCGCCCGAACAGGCTGGCGAACGGGTCGGGGGTTTTGAAGTCGGTGATGTTGAGGATGCCCACGTCAACCGCCGACAGCAGCACATGCACTTGCTTGGGCACGCTGCCATCCGCATTGGCGGCCTTCACCTTCACGGTCAGCGGCTGTTTCGGGCGCATCTTGTCTGGTGCCTGCAGGCTCACCGCCAACTTGCGCTCAGCGCGGTCCAGCGGCAGGTGCAGCACACCCACCGAACGCTTGGGCGTGGCGTTGGCCTTGCGCTCACCCGGGCGGATCACCAGCGCGCTGATGTACAGGTCGTGGCGGGCCCAGGCCTTGTCCAGTTGCACATCGAAGGTCTTGCCCTCGGCGGGCACGTCGATTTCCTGCCACCACAGCGGGCCATCGCTGGACTCGATCATCAGGTAGCCGCTACCTGCGGCAGGCGGGGTGACGGTGACCTTGGCCGTGGCACCGTCGGCGTAGGAAGGTTTGTCCAACGCCAGCTTGACCTGGTCGGGGCGCACGGCACCGCCTTCAGCGTTGTCCTGGGCGCGGTAGCCGGCCCAGAAGCGTTCGCTGGAAACCAAGCCAGTTAGCGGGTCTTCCACCTCGACGCGGTAAGGGCCCCATTCAACCTGGAAGCTCAGCTTGGCAGTGGAGCCGGCCTTGACGCTGACCGTCTCTTCGCTCTGAGTGAGGAATTTTTCGTTGTAGGCGTAGCTCCAGCCGTCGCTCTGCGAGTAGTTCCAGTAGTAGTCGCGGCGCTCACGAATCAACCGCACCTTGAGGTCATCGGCCGCCAGCTTGTTGCCATCGCGATCGGCCACCAGGAACTCGAATTCCACTGGCCCGTCACTGTCGGTTTCCTCGCCATCGAACAGGCCACGCAGGCCCGGCAAGCGCTCGGCTGGCCAGATCGGCTGCTCCAGGCGCCGGGTGATCGGACGGCCACCCGACTCCTGCAAGCTGGCTTGCACGGTCAGTTGCAGCGGCGAGCGGGCTTCGGCCCAGCGGCTTTCGATATCGACAACCGCCTTGCCCGCCTGGTCGAGGGTGACTTCGTCCAGCTCCAGATCCTGGTTCAGCTCGGTTTCGGTGACCGAGCCGAACTGGTAGCCCGGCAGAGCGGGCACCGCCTCGCGCAGGGGGCGCACATAGGCCTGGCCACTCAGGCGATTACCGGCAGCCGGGGCGCCATAGAGGTAACGGCCATTGACCTGGATGCGCGCATCCTTATCCGGCGACAGTGGCGTGCTGCTGCCCTTCAGCTCCAGCGCCAGGCGCTCAGGCAGGAAGTCTTCGACGAGGAACTCATACACCTGCTTGCGCCCGCCGCCCAGGTCGAGCAGCAACTGCCAGCGCCCGGTCGGGGCTTCGGTGGCCAGTTGCAGCTGGTATTGGTACAAGCCATTGCTGTCGGCTTCCCAGACGAACTTGCGGCTGACCTGCTCATCCGGGCGGCGCACTTCCACGCTGACGGGTTGGGCTTTGACGGGTTTGCCGTCCTGGTCGCGCAGCAGGCCGTTGAGCAGCACGGTTTCGCCTGGGCGATACAGGTCACGCGGGCCGAAGATGAAAAACTGCAGCGGGTTGGCCTGGGGGCCGGTGATGTCGAATTCGGCCAGGTCCAGCGCGGCGGTGTTCAGGCGCAGCAGGGTGGTGTGCACACCTTGGGTGGCGATCAGGGTATCGGCCTTCGGGGTGATCGGCAGTTGGGCGTGGCCTTTGCCATCGGTGCTGGCCTGGGCCAGCAACTTGCCCTTCTCGTCATGGATTTCGAGGTTGACGCCGCTCAACGCCTTGCCGCCTTCCAGCGCCTGCGCGAACACGTCCAGGCGGTCGCGGTAACGGTGTGCCGACACGCCGATGTCACTGAGGGTGAACAGGGTCGCCGGCTGCGAGTAGTCGTAGGTGCCCGAGGCGCGCATCACTGCCAGGTACACGCCCGGATCCTGCAGTGGCTTGATGCCGGCGATGGGCAGTAGCACGGTTTCGCGGGTGTTACGGGCAGGGTTGAGGTCGAAGCGGCCGCTGTAGACCAGCTCGGCCATGTCCAGGGTTTCCTTGGACTGGTAGTAGTACAGGCTGCTGTTGCGCCCCCAGCTGGCCAGGAAGGTCGAGAGCATTTCCGGCTTCACCCGGAAGAACTCGACATCGACCTTGTCGACGTTGAGGGCAATCACCGGCAGCCCTTCGGCCAGGCGTGTGGGCAGCAGCGATCCACGGCTGGCAAAGCCGATGGTCGGCTGCATGTCGCGGGTTTCCAGCCGGGTGACCGACTCGCTGTCCAGTTGCTTGCCGTTGACCGCGAGCAGGCCCTTGTCCACGGTCAGCACCAGCTTGCGCTGTGGTTCCAGGTGGCGCAGGCGCAGTTCCATCTGATTGTCAGAAAGTTCCCAGGCGCCGTCCAGCTTGCCTTTGACGGTGTCGACCAGGTGTACCTTGGTGGCGAAGTCCTGCTTGGCATCCAGCGGTGCGGAGAAGCTGATCGACAGTGTGGCCGCACCATCGAGCTGCACTTCGGATACGTCCAGCACCGTGAGTTCGCGGCCCTCGTAGCGCTTGGCGAGCACAGCGGGGTCTTCGCGTTTGGGGGCAGCGGCTTCGGCGGGCGTTGTAGCGACAGGCTTCTGCGCCGGCGCAGGTTTGTCTGGCGTGGAAGAGTCACAGGCACTGAGCAAGGCCAGCGCGCAGGCCAGCAACAATCCTTTGTTGAACATGGAGTAGGAACTCTTTGGCAGCGTGTACGTGAGGGCAACAACTATAGCGCAAGGTCGGGTGCAACACCCGGCGTTGCGCGCGAGGTGAGACCATGGTCGCGCTAAATGGTTGCCTGGTCGTTACACTGTGACACTCGTTGAAGTAGGGCCGCTTCGCGCCCCCGACTTACCAAGGACTGCAATGTCGCAACTGACCACCGACTGGCGCCACCGCCTCACTCACCGAAAGGTCTGGGCATTGGCCGCGCCGATGATCCTGTCCAACATCTCCGTGCCGCTGGTAGCCCTGGTCGACAGCACGGTCATCGGCCACCTCCCCCACGCCCACCAGCTGGGCGCCGTGGCCGTGGGCGCCACGCTGTTCACCTTCATGGTCGGCCTGATGGGCTTCCTGCGCATGGGCTCCACCGGTTTCGCCGCACAGGCCGCTGGTCGAGGTGACGGTGCAGCGCTGCGCCAGGTACTGGTGCAAGGGTTGCTGCTGGCGGTCGGCTTCGCCCTGCTGATTGGCCTGCTGGCCCTGCCGTTCAGCCAGCTGGCACTGCAGGCGATGCAACCCAGCGCCGCCCTTCAGCAATCCACTGAAGGCTTCTTTCATACCCGCCTGCTTGGCCTGCCCGCAGCACTGGCCAGCTACGCGCTGGTCGGCTGGTTCCTGGGCACCCAGAACGCCCGGGCACCGCTGGCCATCCTGCTGACCACCAACCTGCTGAACATCATCCTGAACCTGTGGTTCGTCCTGGGGCTGGACTGGGGGGTGCTGGGTTCGGCGCGGGCCTCGGTGATTGCAGAATGGAGTGCTGCCCTGCTCGGCCTGTCCCTGACCCGCCCGGCGCTGCGGGCTTACCCAGGGCAGATCGTGTGGGCAGCGCTCAAACGCTGGCAGGCCTGGCGACCGCTGCTGTCGGTCAACCGCGACATCTTCCTGCGCAGCCTGGCGCTGCAACTGGTGTTCCTGCTGATTACCGTACAAGGCGCACGCCTGGGCGAGGCCACCGTGGCGGCCAACGCCCTGCTGCTTAACGGCCTGCTGTTGACCGCCTACGCGCTCGACGGCCTGGCGCATGCGGTCGAAGCCCTGTGCGGCCACGCCATCGGCGCCCGCGACCGGGATACCCTGCGCCGCTCGCTGGTGGTGGCCTGTGGCTGGTCGCTGATTACCAGTCTTGGGTTTGCCGGGTTGTTCTTGCTGGGTGGGCACCTGTTTATTGACTTACAGACCGATATCGAGAGCGTGCGGGCGGCGGCTTACCCGTACCTGCCGTACCTGGCATTGCTGCCGTTGATTGCGGTGTGGAGTTATTTGCTGGACGGTTTGTTCATCGGTGCGACCCGGGCGCGGGAGATGCGCAATGCGATGTTGGTGTCGGTGCTGATTGCACTGCCGGTGGCGGTGGGCATGAGCGGGTTTGGCAACCACGGGTTGTGGTTGGCGTTTCTCGGGTTCATGGCGTTGCGGGCGGTGACGTTGGGGTGGGTGGGGTGGCGGTTAGAGCAGAAAGGTAAGTGGTTTGAGTGATGCGGGAAGGGTATGTCGTGGGAGTTGCGGCGCCTTTGAGATCGAGCGCCGCCCGGGCGGCGCTCGATTGACTAGGCGCTACAACACTCAAGACGACAGGTACGAAGACCGGGTCAACCCAAGACGCAACGCATCCAGGAACTGGGTCCGCTCCCGCGCAGTGATCTTGGCACTGGCCACCTTGTCGCGGTAGTGGGTCATCAACTCCTCCGGCGACAAGTGCACATAGCGCAGCATGTCTTCGATGGTGTCGTGGGTTTCAATACCGGCGTGATACACGCTGCCATCGGCATTCTGGTAGATGTTCACCGAGTCGGTATCACCGAACAGGTTGTGCATGTCCCCCAGGATTTCCTGGTAGGCACCCACCAGGAACACGCCCAGCAAGTAGTCCTCGCCCTCTTTCACCGCATGCACCGGCATGCTGGTCTCGATGCTCTGCTCGTCGACGTACTGGTTGATCTTGCCGTCAGAGTCGCAGGTCAGGTCCTGCAGCACCGCGCGGCGCATCGGCTCTTCGTCCAGGCGGTGCAGCGGGATGATCGGCAGCACCTGGCCGATGGCCCAGGTGTCCGGCAGGCTCTGGAACACCGAGAAGTTGCAGATGTACTTGTCGGCGAGCTTGTCGTTCAGCTCGTCCAGTACCTGGCGGTGCGAGCGCTGGCGGGCCTTGAGCGAGTTGTGCAGGCGGCGGCACACGGCAAAGTAGCACTGCTCGGCCAGGGCTTTCTCGCTCAGGGTGATCTTGCCATCGGCATACTGCGCCGCCACGTCACCCATGTAGTGGGTGGCGCGCCAGTAAGTCTCGGTCACCATCTCGATGTCGGTCGGGCCCAGCAGGTCGACCAGCCACTGCACGGTCTCGGGCAGGGCTTCCTTGTTCTCGATGGTCGGCACGTCGTCGTTGTGTTTCTCGACGTCGGTGACCTGAATCACCAACATGGCGTGGTGCGCGGTCAACGAACGGCCACTCTCGGAGAAGATGTGCGGGTGCGGCAGGCCCTGCGCGTCGCAGAACTCCTTGAGCATGCCCACTACCACGCCGGCATAGTCGTCCATGTCGTAGTTGATGGAACTGGCATTGCGCGAGTGGGTACCGTCGTAGTCCACGCCCAGGCCACCGCCAACGTCGATGTGGTCCACCGGCAGGCCCAGCGCACGCAGCTCGCCGTAGTAACGGATGGCTTCCTTGAAGCCGTGCTGGTAGTCAGCCAGGTTGGCGATCTGCGAGCCCATGTGGAAGTGCAGCAGGCGGATGCCCTGGTCCAGGCCAGCATCGCGGAAGCGCTGTACCACGGAGAGCAACTGCGCGGCAGACAAACCGAACTTGGACTTTTCACCACCGGTGTCGGCCCACTTGCTCGAAGCCAGCGACGACAGGCGCACGCGCAGGCCGACCTGGGGTTTCACCTTGAGCTCGGCGGCTTCTTCGATTACCAGAGCCACTTCCGACTCTTTCTCGATGACGATGAACACGTTGTGGCCCAGCTTCTGGCCCATCAGGGCCAGGCGGATGAACTCGCGGTCCTTGTAGCCGTTGCAGACGATGGTGCCGCCCTTTGGCGCCAGTGCCAGCACGGCCAGCAGCTCGGGCTTGGAGCCGGCTTCCAGGCCAATCGAAACGTTCTGCGTGGCGATGATGTTTTCCACCACCGCTTCTTGCTGGTTGACCTTGATCGGGTACAGCGCGGTGTACTTGCTCTGGTATTCCAGGCGCGCGATGTTGGCGTCGAACGCGCCGGTCAGCTGGCGAACGCGGTCCTGCAGAATGTCGGGGAAGCGTACCAACAGGGGCAGCGACAGGCCGCTCTGGCGCAGTTCGTCGACCTGCTCGAACAGGTCGATCGGCGCGCTCTTGGGGCCGTTGGGGCGCACTTCGACGCGCCCGGCTTCATTGATGGCGAAATAACCAGCGCCCCAATGGCGGATGCCATAAACACTGCGGCTGTCGGCCACGGTCCATTGGCTACCATCGTCTTTGCGTGTGCGTCGTACGGACATTCAAGTCCCCTATAGATAAGTCGAAGACACTGCCCCGCAGGCAGCGGAGCGAGTGTAAAAGCTGAAAATGACGATTCATCCGTGCTCAGGCATAGACCTTGACCACGGGAACGAGTTTAGAAAGCGCTGGGCAAAAAATCGCGCGATGGCCTCAGCCGCCGGACTTTTTCGCCTTGAAACCCTGTTTGGTCAGCTCGCCGATCAACAGCTCGACATGGTCGCCCTGGATCTCGATCACCCCATCCTTCAGGGCACCACCGGTACCACAGCGACGCTTGAGCGTGGTCGCCAGCTCCTTGAGCTGGTCGAGCGGCAGCGGCACGCCGGTGACGGTGGTCACGGTCTTGCCGCCACGGCCTTTGCTCTCACGGCGCACACGGGCAATGCCGTCGCCTTCGGGGATGACTTGTTGCTTGCAGATGCAGGCGTCCACCGGCTGGCCACAGTCGGGGCAGTGTCGACCGGCATCGGTGGAGTACACGAGACCGCCAAGGGCGGAAAAGGAAGAAGCTTTCTTGGCCACTTTTGTTCCTCTGTGCTGAGGACAAAAACTGGTCGTGCCTTGGGGTAGAGGCCGACCGCGAAGCCCCACTCTGGCAGGGGCGGCGCTACTGCCGCAAGATCCTGCGACAGCCCGAAAAGGGCGCGCAGTGTAACGATAAAAAAGGCGATTGCTAAGTACTGGATTGCGGCATTTTACGAATGTTTTGCGACTATTCGCGGGCACGCCCGCTCCTAGAGGTTCGGCACCGCTCTGAACACTGCACAATCCTGTGGGAGCGGGCGTGCCCGCGAAAGGGCCGGCACAACCAAATCAGCTATCCCAGGCTGGCCTTATAGCGCTGCAACGCCGCCAAAGAGTCCGGGCAATATAGCTTGGTCAGGCTTTCCTCTTCAGCCAGCTCAAGGCTGACAAAGCGCGCCTCGATCACTTCCTCCGGCTGCAAGCGCAACGGCGCATCCGACACCGCCGAATACACCGCACACCACAACCGGTTGTCGGGCTGGTCAAAATAGAACCGCTCGTGAAACCGCAGCTCCACCCCTTCAATTCCCAACTCCTCGGCCAGCTCACGCGCCGCCGATTCGGCATAACCCTCACCGGCTGTCACCATGCCGCCCGCCGCCACATCCCAGTACCCCGGGTACAGCGCTTTGCTCAAGGTCCGCCGGTGCACGCACAACTCACCGGCGCTATTGAACAGCAGAATGAACGTGCAACGCCCGATCAAACCCCGCTCGCGCAGTTCGGCGCGGGGCAACGCTCCAAGCACCTGGTCGGCTTCGTCCACCCAGGTGACCTGTTCGCGGTCGGAAGCCGCCCGGTGGGCGGCCTCGTTTGGGCTGATGGCCATTATCAACCCTGCGACAGCAGCTGACGCAGGTCGATGACCGCAGCGTTAGCCCGGGAAATGTAGTTGGCCATGACCAGCGAGTGGTTGGCCCACATGCCGAAACCACTGCCATTGAGCACCATCGGGCTCCACAGCGGCTCTTGCGAGGCTTCCAGCTCACGAATGATCTGACGCACGCTGACCGTGGCGTTCTTCTTCGCCAGCACGTCGGCAAAGTCCACCTCGATGGCGCGCAGCAGGTGCGACAGCGCCCAGGCCTGGCCACGGGCTTCGTAGAACACGTTGTCGATCTGCAGCCATGGGGTTTCCACCAGCTCTTCGTCCACCTGCGGCGCCTGGCCGGCAACCACCGACTCGGTCTTCAGCGTGGTGTTCAGCTTCACCCGGCCAACGCTGGCCGACAGGCGCTGCGACAGCGACCCCAGACGGGTAGCCACGTCACCCAGCCAGTTGTTCAGGTTGTCGGCACGGGTGTAGAAGATCGCGCCCTTGTCGCCGGCAGCCAGACGGGTCTGGTAGCGGGTCAGCGACTTGATGCCCTCTTCGAACTCCGACTCGCTCGATGGCAAGATCCAGCTCTTGTTGTCGAAGTTGAAGCGCGGCTCGGCCTTGGCCAGGTCGGCGTCCTCGGTGGACTGCGACTGCGAACGGGCAAAGTCCTTGCGCAGGGCGCGGGACAGGTCGCGTACCTGGACCAGCACGCCGTATTCCCAGCTCGGCATGTTGTCCATCCACAGCCCGGGCGGGAAGCGGTCGTTGGAAATGTAGCCGCCCGGCTTGTTCAGCAAGGTGCCGGCCACGGTCTTGAGGGTTTCGAGGGTGGTATAACCCACCACCATCTGCTGGCCGGTGCGCTCGGCAGCGGCTTGGGCATTCTGCTGCACCGGGAACAGCGCAGGCTCCTGGCTCCAGTACCAGCCCAGGCCGATACACACCAGCAGGTACAACCCGATCAGGGTCCCCAGGGCACGGCTCCAAAGGCCGCCAAGGTAGCTACGGGCAGCAGCGCCGCGGCCATCGACACGCTCGCGGGGCTCGGCTTTGGCCTCGCGGTTTTTCCAGTCCAGCATGGCTTTGTCCTTAATCAGTCACGACGGTTCAGGGGCTTGGACCACAGGCCTGCGCCAGGGTGCCACGGCAAGCCCGTGTGGCAGCACTATAAAGCAGACACCACCGTACGCATAAGCGACCAATCGGTCAGCAACTGAATATTCGTTCTGGCCGCTTTGTTGATGCAGGGCACTCACGTATTCGGAAAGAGCTGCTAGCATAGAGCCATCATTGCCCCTGCACATCCCAACCTATAAGTAGCCAGGACATGAGCAAAGCAGTCGAGCCGAGCCCGCAGTGCCCCGCCCAACAGGCGACGCGTAGCGGCCTGCGCAAGGATGACCCGCTCGACCAGGTGCTGCTGCCGCCCCTGCGAAAACCGGTGTACATCCTGCTGCAGGACCACGAGCGTGCCCAGCGCCTGGCCCAGCAGTTGGAATTCTTCGGCCTGGTGGTGCAAGCGCTGCCCAGCGCTGCGGCGCTCTGCGCTTCGATCAGCGAGTACCCACCCTCGGCCATCATCATGGACGTCGACTTCACCGGCGCTGGCCAAGGCTTGCTGCTGGCCGCCCAGGTGCAGCAGGCGCTGGCGCAACCTGTTCCGCTGCTGTTCTTCAGCCACCACGAAGCCGATACCCCGACCCGCCTGGCCGCCGTGCGCGCGGGTGGCCAGGACTTTCTCACCGGCAGCCTGGAGGCTTCCAGCCTGCTGGAAAAAGTCGAACTGCTGACCCACATCACCCAGCAAGACCCGCTGCGCGTGCTGATCATCGACGACTCACGCACCCAGGCCCTGTACACCGAGCGCGTGCTGGCCGGTGCCGGTATGGTAACCCGCAGCCTGACCGATCCGATCCTTACCATGGCGGAGCTTGCCGACTTCCAGCCCGACCTGATCATTCTCGACCTGTACATGCCAGCCTGTACCGGCCCGGAGCTGGCCAAGGTGATTCGCCACAGCGACCGCTACGTGAGCGTGCCGATTATCTACCTGTCAGCCGAAGACGACCTGGACAAACAGCTGGACGCCATGAGCGAAGGCGGGGATGACTTCCTGACCAAACCGTTTCGCTCACGCCACCTGATCACCACCGTGCGCAACCGCGCCGCCCGTGCCCGGCACCTGAAGGCGCGAATGGTGCGCGACAGCCTGACCGGGCTGTACAACCACACCCACATCCTGCAACTGCTTGAAGACTGCAGCTTCCGCGCCCGCCGTGAGCAGCAACCGTTGAGCTTTGCCATGCTCGACATCGACCATTTCAAGAAGATCAACGACCGCCATGGCCACCCCATGGGCGACCGGGTGATCAAGAGCCTGGCCCTGTTTCTCAAGCAGCGTTTGCGCAAGACTGACTTCATCGGCCGCTACGGCGGCGAGGAGTTCGCCATTGTCATGCCCAACACCGCGCTGGACGCAGCACACAGGGTGCTGGACGAAATCCGCCGGCGCTTTGCCGAAATTCTCTACCCGGCACAACCCCGGGATTTGCAGTGCACGTTCAGTGCAGGTGTGGTGCAGCTGGATGACGGGCTCGATGCGCTGACCATGGCCAGTGCGGCGGACGAGGCGTTGTACCGGGCCAAGCATGCCGGGCGCAACTGTGTAGTGCGTGTAGAACCCTGACCAGTTTCACCAGTACAGGCACTGTGCCACTTTTTTTCTGAGGCCAGCCCCTTGTCGTCATCACCCGGTCACAAAATCGCAATAACTTCAGGCGCCTACCTCTACTCCCCTGCGCAGGAAGTTCGCGGCTATGCGCCTGAAGTGGCTGACCAATTTCAACACCCTGTTGCTGGTGACCGTGTGCCTCGCCTTGGGCGCCACCTTGTGGTGGTCGCAGCGCGCCCTCGAGCGCCCCTACCAGATGATGGAGCGTTACCTGGGCCTGTCCCAGCAGTTTCAGAACCTGGCGGCACGCAACATCCAGGCGTACCTGGCCAGCGGCGACGCCCTGCGCCATGCCGCCGCCATGGAGGCCAACCAGCAGCTGCAGGCCGCCCTGGCCGAATGGCCCGTTGAGCTGGCCGACACATTACGCCCAAGCCTGGACAGCCTGCAGGCCTTCACCGCCAATGAGTTGCTGGCCGCTGGCAAGCTGGCCGGTGACCCACAAGCCCTGCTGCTGCAGGCCGAGCGGGAGCTGGGAGCCAACGTCGAACAACTGGCCGGCTACGCTCGCGACAGCGGCAACGCCGATGCCAACCGCTACCTGTTGCCATTGCTCGATGCCACTGTGCACCTGAGCCGCCTTTCGCTGGCCCGGGACAAACTGGTCAATAGCGGCCGCCCGGAGCTTGCCGACGAGGTGGAGCGCGAGTTGCAACTGATCCGCGCCCAGGCTCAAGCCATCGATGCCTTGCCCTTGCTTGGCGTAACCCGCGCCGCCGAGTCCGGTGCCGACGACTTCGCCGCGATGATGGGCCTTGAGACCCAGGCCAATGCCCAGCAGGAAGACATCGCGGTTGGCCTAAAGCGTGAACTGCAAAGCCTGCTGAGCCGCTACCCGGCTGAATTGCAGCGTACCCGCGAACAGATCGAACGCCGCGGCGCCCTGGCCGCCAGCACTAATCAACGCCTTGAGGCCGTGCAGCTAGCCATTGCAGCATTGGAACCCGAAGTGCGTGGCCAGCATGCGAAAATTGCCGCCGAGGTGCGCATCATCCAGGGTTTGATGATTGGCTTGATCCTGCTGATCGCCTTGTTGATCGACACCCTGCAGCGCCGCCTGACGCGTACCCTCACCGGCCTGGCACCCGCCTTGTCACGGTGGGCCGAAGGCGACTTCGCCCAAGGTATCGCCCTGGGCAAGACCAACCGCGAACTGCGCGACATCCAGGAATCGCTCAACCGCCTGCGCCAGTACCTGGTGGAACTGGTAGGCACCATCCGCCACAACGCCGAGCAAGTGGCGGGCAGCAGCCACGCGCTGGCCGGCATGAGCGCCGCCCTGCACGACGGCGCCGAACGCCAGGCGGGCGATACCGGGCAGATCCGCGACGCACTGGGCGAACTGGAAGCGACCATCCAGCAAGTGGCAGGTGATGCCAGCGCCGCCGCCGACGCCAGCCGCGATGCCGGGCGTGCGGTGGAGCAAGGCCAGGCGGTGATCGGCCAGAGCCTGTCAGGTTTGCGTGAACTGGTTGATGAAGTGCAAGGCAACGCTCGCATGATCGAGCAACTGGCGGAAGAGTCGGCCACCATCGGCGGGGTGCTGACGGTGATCCGCTCGATTGCCGAGCAAACCAACCTGCTGGCGCTGAACGCCGCCATCGAAGCGGCGCGTGCGGGTGAGATGGGCCGTGGCTTTGCCGTGGTAGCCGATGAAGTGCGCTCGCTGGCGCAACGCACCACGGGGGCTACCGGCGAGATTCAGGCACTGATCGACCGCCTGCAGCAAGCCGCGAGAAGTTCGGTAGCAGGGATGCGTGCGCAGCTTGCGCATGCCGAGGCCACAGCCAACCAGGCCCAAGCGGCAGATGGCGCGCTGGACGAGATTGTCTGCGCCATTCGCACCATCTCGGATACCGCCGTGCGGATTGCCGATGTCACGGCGCAGCAGAGCGGCGCGGTGAGTGAGATTCGTGACCACAGTGAACGCATTCATGAGTTGGGTGAGGACAACCTGCAGCGCATTGGCGAGGGGCGTGAGCAAGGGGAGCAGTTGCTGAGCCTGGGCGGCGAGCTGAACCGGGCGGTGCGGGCGTTCAGAGTCTGAGCTGGCGGGTGCTCGCCCTGACATGTGCAGTGCCTGGGAGATCGAGCGCCGCCCGCGCGGCGCTCGATCTCCCAGGCGCTAAAAATGTCATGGCAAGCCCAGCTGGCCCCATCCTCCACCAACTCCGCTATCATGCCGGCACGTTCCACCTCGCGAGTCCGCCATGCGCCGCCTGTTTTTCCTGCTGTTCCTGCTGCTGGCCAGCCCTGCCTTCGCCACGGGCCTGCTCGACAACCGCCCCAGCGCCACCCTAGGGGCCGCTTCGCTGTCCAATAATGCCGACTTCCTGCCGGTGCACGAGGCCTTCAAGCTCAGCCTGATCCAGGCCGACGCACACACCCTCAAGCTGCGCTTCGTCGCCACCGAGGGCTACTACCTTTACCGCCACCGCTTCCAGTTCCGCACCGAGCCGGCCGACATTGCCCTGGGCACGCCAAACATCCCCAAAGGCGAGGCCAAGCACGATGAGTTTTTCGGCGACGTCGAGGTTTATCACGGCGTGGTCGACATCGAACTGCCGCGCACCGACCCGCGTGCCTTCACCCTGCTGGTGGGCTACCAGGGCTGCGCCGACAAGGGCCTGTGCTACCCACCGGAAACCGAACGCCTGAGCATCGATGGCGAAAGCGGCGCAAATACGCCGGGCGCTGCCGAACACGCCTGGAACTGGAAATCACTGCTGCTGTTCTTCCTTGCCGGGGTTGGCCTGACCTTCACCCCGTGCGTGCTGCCGATGCTGCCGATCCTGTCTGGCGTGGTGCTGCGTGGCCAGGTCGGCGGCCTGCGCGGGCTCGCTCTATCGCTGGCCTACGTGCTGCCGATGGCGGCCAGCTTCGCCGTACTCGGCGCGCTGATGGGCCTGTTCGGTGCCGGCCTTAACCTGCAGGCCCGTCTGCAATCGGCCTGGGTGCTGGTGCCGTTCGCGCTGTTCTTCGTGGTGTTCGCCCTGGCCATGTTCGGCCTGTTCGAAATCAAGCTGCCGCAGGCCCTGAGCAACCGCCTGAACAACGTCGCCAACCACACCAAGGGTGGCTCGCTGCTCGGCGCGGCCGTGCTCGGCGTGCTTTCCAGCCTGCTGGTTTCGCCGTGCGTATCCGCCCCCTTGGCCGGTGCCCTGCTGTACATCAGCGCCAGCGGCGATGCCGTGGGCGGCGCGCTCAAGCTGTTTGCCCTGGGCCTCGGCATGGGCGCGCCATTGCTGTTGGTAGCCACCGGTGGCGCAGCCTGGCTGCCCAAAAGCGGCCCTTGGATGAATACCGTGAAAAACGCCATCGGTGTCCTGCTGCTGGGGCTGGCCATCGGCTTGCTCAGCCGCGTGCTGCCGGGCCCGCTTACCTTGCTGCTGGTCGGTTTCCTCGCCGCTGGCGTGGCGCTGTTCCTCGGCGCCCTGGAGTTCGTTGTAAAAAGCGCACGCCAGCGCCTGGCCCAACTGCTGGGCCTGGGCTTGCTGGTCTACGCCCTGGCTTGCTGGTATGGCGCGCTGAGTGGCCAAGGCGACCCGCTGCGCCCGCTGCCGGTTGCAACACTGGCGGTCAGTGGCGACAGCCCGGCGGCAAAGGTGGATGCCTGGCAAACCATCACCACTCCCGCCGCACTGGACGCGGCGCTGGCCCAGGCCAAGGCGGCAGGCCAGCCCGTGCTGCTGGACTGGTACGCCGACTGGTGCATCAGCTGCAAAGTGATCGAGCATGAAGTGCTGAACGCGCCACAGGTGCAAACGCAGCTGACCGGCTTCAAGTTGCTGCGTTTCGACATCACCGAGAGCAATGCCGAGCAACGCACGCTGCTCGACCGCTATCAGCTGTTCGGCCCCCCCGCCTTGCTCTTCTTTGCCGCGAACGGCAGCGAAATGACCGCCGATCGGGTGATTGGCGAGATAAACGCCGGTGAATTTGCGCAAATTCTGACACGCGTGCGCGGGAAAGTCGGTCTATAACTTCCCCCGTGCCGGGAAAAATCCTGAAATAGGTGACCAGATTTAAGTATTTGGTCACATACTTCGCGCGAATCTCGGACATCGTGCTGGCTACTGCCGGGAACTGGACACCTGCCGTCGCTTTGCGGCACACTCGCCGCGCTGTGTCGAATTGCCCTACAAATCCAAGGAATCCGCAGATGGCAACGCTACTGGTGCTCCACGGCCCCAACCTCAACCTGCTCGGTACCCGCGAGCCAGGCCACTACGGCGCCGTGACCCTGGCCCAGATCAACCAGGACCTGGAGCAACGTGCCCGCGCCGCAGGCCACCATTTGCAATACCTGCAGAGCAATGCCGAGTACGAACTGATCGATCGTATTCACGCCGCACGCAACGAGGGTGTGGACTTCATCCTGATCAATCCGGCTGCTTTCACCCACACAAGCGTCGCATTACGTGACGCATTGCTTGCGGTGAGCATCCCATTCATCGAAGTGCACCTGTCCAACGTGCACAAACGCGAACCGTTCCGTCACCACTCCTACTTTTCCGATGTTGCCGTAGGGGTGATCTGCGGCCTGGGCGCCAGCGGTTATCGCCTGGCCCTGGAGTCCGCGCTGGAACAACTGGCTGCCAACGCACAGCCCAAATGATGAAAACCCTGGCCTCAGAGGGCCAGGGTTCTAGAGAAACGTTCAGTTACGTTTTTTTGTATTTCGCCCCCTGACCGAACCTTTGGGAGTTGATGATTAATGGATATCCGTAAAGTCAAGAAACTGATCGAGCTGCTGGAAGAGTCTGGCATCGACGAACTGGAGATCAAGGAAGGCGAAGAGTCGGTCCGTATCAGCCGTCACAGCAAAACCCCGGCTGCCCAACAGTACTTCGCACCGGCTCCGGTAGCCGCTGCTGCACCTGTTGCCGCCCCGGTTGCCGCTGCCGCTCCAGCCGCCGAAGCCGCCGCCGCCGCCCCGGCCCTGAAAGGCACCGTGATCCGCTCGCCAATGGTAGGTACCTTCTACCGCAAGCCTTCGCCGACCTCGCCGAACTTCGCTGAAGTGGGCCAGACCGTGAAGAAAGGCGACACCCTGTGCATCGTCGAAGCCATGAAGATGATGAACCACATCGAAGCCGATGTTGGCGGTGTCATCGACGCCATCCTGGTAGAAGACGGCCAGCCGGTTGAGTTCGACCAGCCGCTGTTCACCGTCGTTTGAGTCGCGGAGAGCCAACGATGTCTGGGAAGCTCGAAAAAGTCCTGATCGCCAACCGTGGGGAAATTGCCCTGCGGATCCTGCGTGCCTGCAAAGAGCTGGGCATCAAAACCGTCGCTGTGCACTCCACCGCCGACCGTGAACTGATGCACCTGGGCCTGGCAGACGAGTCGGTCTGCATCGGCCCTGCATCGTCCAAGGATTCCTACCTGCATATCCCGGCAATCATCGCTGCCGCCGAAGTCACCGGCGCCACCGCGATTCACCCGGGCTACGGCTTCCTGGCAGAAAACGCCGACTTCGCCGAGCAGGTTGAAAAATCCGGTTTCGCCTTCATCGGCCCGAAAGCCGACACCATTCGCCTGATGGGCGACAAGGTTTCGGCCAAGGACGCGATGATCAAGTCGGGCGTACCGACCGTACCGGGCTCCGATGGCCCGCTGCCGGAAGACGAAGAAGTCGCCCTGGCGATTGCCCGTGACGTCGGTTACCCGGTGATCATCAAGGCCGCCGGTGGTGGTGGTGGTCGCGGCATGCGCGTGGTGCACAAGGAAGAGGACCTGATTGCCTCGGCCAAGCTCACCCGTACCGAAGCCGGTGCAGCCTTCGGCAACCCGATGGTGTACCTGGAGAAGTTCCTGACCAACCCACGCCACGTGGAAGTGCAGGTACTGTCCGACGGCCAGGGCAACGCCATTCACCTGGGCGACCGTGACTGCTCGCTGCAGCGCCGTCACCAGAAGGTGCTGGAAGAAGCACCAGCCCCGGGCATCGACGAGAAAGCCCGCCAGGAAGTGTTCAAGCGTTGCGTCGATGCGTGCATCGAGATCGGCTACCGTGGTGCGGGTACGTTCGAGTTCCTGTACGAAAACGGCCGCTTCTACTTCATCGAGATGAACACCCGTGTGCAGGTTGAGCACCCGGTGTCCGAGATGGTGACCGGTATCGACATCGTCAAGGAGATGCTGAGCATCGCCGCTGGCAACAAGCTGTCGTACCGCCAGGAAGACGTGGTGATTCGTGGCCACTCGCTGGAATGCCGTATCAACGCCGAAGACCCGAAGAAGTTCATCCCGAGCCCAGGCAAGGTGAAGCACTTCCACGCACCAGGCGGCAACGGCGTACGCGTCGATTCGCACCTGTACAGCGGTTATTCGGTTCCGCCGAACTACGACTCGCTGATCGGCAAGCTGATCACCTACGGCAAGGACCGCGACGAAGCCATGGCACGCATGCGCAATGCACTGGACGAGATCGTCGTCGACGGCATCAAGACCAACATCCCACTGCACCGCGACCTGGTGCGTGATGAAGGTTTCTGCAAAGGCGGCGTCAACATTCATTACCTCGAACACAAGCTGGCCAACGAGCATTGATCGAGTAGTGTGATGCACCAAAAACCCCGGCCTTGTGCCGGGGTTTTTTATTGCCTGCCAGGGCCTGAGGGCCTATCCCTTCATGCGCGGCATTTCGATGCGGTGCTCATGCACCCGCCGATACAGCGTCGCCCGCGATATCCCCAACGCCCGCGCCGCATCGGCCGGTTTCCAGCGATGGCGGATCAGTGCATCCAGCAACAACTGCCGGGCCGGGCAAGACACGCTGCTTTCAGGCGAAGCAACCGCTTCACCGCGCACCTCTTGCGGCAAGTCCTGCAATTGCACCTGCCCGCCTTCACTCACCGCGCAGGCACAGCGCAACACCTGCCGCAGCTGGCGCAAGTTTCCCGGCCAACGGTAAACCAGCAATGCTTGCAGCGCATCATCGGCCAACACCACCTCGACAGCACACGCATCGGCCTCCTCGGCCAGCAGCTGATGAATCAACCCCAACCGATCCTCACGTTCCCGCAGCGGCGGCAACTCGAAGCGGGCATTGGCCAGGCGGAAGTACAGGTCTTCACGAAAACGCCCGTCCTCAACCATCGCGGCCAGGTCGCGATGAGTGGCGCAGATCACCTGGATGTCCACACGCTCACGCCGCGCGGCGCCCAACGGCGCCACTTCACCCTCGGCCAGCACCCGCAGCAGGCGCGTTTGCAGGTTCAGCGGCATGTCGCCGATTTCATCGAGGAACAGCGTGCCGCCATCGGCCTGCTGCAACAGCCCTTGCATGCCTTTGCTGGAGGCCCCGGTAAAGGCTCCAGCCACGTAGCCAAACAGCTCGCTCTCGATCAGGCTTTCCGGAATGGCCGCACAGTTCAGCGTGACGAACGGGCCATCCCGGCGCTGGCTTTGCTGGTGCAGTTGGCGGGCGAACACTTCTTTGCCAGCCCCGGTCTCACCTTGCACCAGTACCGCCAGATTGCAGTCCTTGACCCGCGTGGCCAGGCGCAGGTGCTGTTCGATGCGTGCGTCCTGGGCCTGGCGCAACGGCTGCGCGCGCTGGCGTTGCCGTGGGGCGCTGACCCGACCATACAGCCCCCCCAGACCCGGCAGGCGCTGGGCCGACGACGCGCTCACCCGGCGTAGCTGGTCAATGTCGAACAGCTCACCAATATGCTCGGGCAAGCGCCCCAGGCGCTCCACCAGCCGTTGCCGGGCCAGGCTGTTGATCGCCTGCAGGCGGCCATCGGCATCCCAGGCCAGCAGGTAGTCCGGCTGGCTTTCCACATAACCCGGCGTGCCGTGGGCGCGCATCACCCAGTGGCCTTGGGCACTGTGCATGAAAAAGGCGTTTTCGATCTCGCGGGCGGTCTGCTCCACCAGTTGGCGGATCAGATGCTGGCTACGGCGGTCATCTGGCGACTGCAAGGCTGACACATCCACCACGCCCAACAACTCGCCAAGCGGGTCGAACACCGGTGCCGCCGTGCAGGTCAGGCCGATGAACGCAGCGCGAAAGTGGTCTCGCTTGTGCACGGTGACCGGGGCCTTGGCGGTCAACACCGCCGCCACGCCGCAGGTACCCTCCTCGCCTTCCGACCAGCAGGTGCCCAGGTACAACCCGGCCTTGCGGCAGTCGTTGCGGATGGCCGACTCGACCCGGTAATCGATGGTACGCCCCTGGGCATCGGTCAGCAGTACGCAGTAGTCGGCACCGCGTACCCGCTCGTGCAGGCGTGCCACAGCATCGCTGGCGATGCGCAGGAACAGTTCGGCGCGTTCGCGGCACTCGTTGAGCAGGCTTTGAGAAAGGATACGCGGCCCCTGCTGGGACCCGGGGTCGAGGCGGTACAGCTCCATGGAACGGCGCCAGGAGTCGAGGATCAGCGGTGGCACCGGCGCCTGTGGCAGGCGGTCGGCATTCTTCAACACCCTGCTGACGCAGTCGACATGGGCTCGGGAGTTCGCGGCAAGCATTCAGGCCCTCCGGTTCTCGTTGCTGTTTTTATCGTTGTCTGGCCATTAAGCGCCTCTGGGCATGCCCCGACAAGCACTGTGTGATTACCGGCTGGCTTGAGACGCCGCGTCTCAGCGTCTCGGCAATGCCGGCCTGGCGCTGGCACCCGGCGTCTCGCCAGCACCGTGGCAAAGGCATGCCAGAACGCAATCAAAGCCCTCTAGCCCGGCCATTTCAGCCAAATCAAAGAAAGCTGGCACCGCGCTTGCTCCTGCCTTGGCAAACAAAAATACGAGGTGCGCCATGCCGCAACCCGCCCCGATTGTCGGGATCATTGCCAACCCTGCCTCTGGCCGCGACCTGCGCCGCCTGACCGCCAACGCCGGGCTCTATTCCAGCACCGACAAGGCCTCGGCCATCCAGCGCCTGCTGGCGGCCTTCGGTGCCACCGGCATCGGCCAGGTGCTGTTGCCCAGCGACATGACCGGCATCGCCGCGGCCGTGCTCAAGGCCAGCCAGGGCCCGGGCGCCCGTGACCAGCACTGGCCGGCCCTCGAAATACTCGACCTGCCGCTGACCCAGACCGTTGCCGACACCCGCCTGGCCACCCGGTGCATGGTCGAGCGCGGCGTGGCGATGATCGCCGTGCTCGGTGGCGATGGCACCCACAAGGCAGTCGCTGCCGAGGCCGGTGACGTACCGCTGCTGACGTTGTCCACCGGCACCAACAATGCGTTCCCCGAACTGCGCGAAGCCACCAGCGCTGGCCTTGCCGGTGGCCTGTTCGCCAGCGGCCTGGTGCCCGCCAGCATCGGCCTGCGCCGTAACAAGCGTCTGCTGGTAAGAGTGCCCGAGCAACAGCTGGCCGAATGGGCCTTGGTCGAAGTGGCCGTGTCGCCACAGCGCTTCATCGGCGCCCGTGCGCTCAGCCGCAGCGAGGACCTGTGCGAAGTCTTCGCCTGCTTTGCCGAACCCCATGCCATCGGGCTGTCGGCCCTCTGCGGCCTCTGGTGCCCAGTGTCACGCCAAGAGCTGCACGGTGCCTGGGTACGCCTGAACCCCGGCGCCGAACAAGCATTGCTCGCGCCGCTGGCGCCCGGCCTGCTGCAAGCCTGCGGCATCACCGCCAGCGGCCCGCTGACACCTGGCGTTGCCCATCGCCTGAGCCTGACCAGCGGCACCCTGGCCCTGGACGGCGAACGCGAAATCGAATTCGCCGAGCACGACACGCCCACCATCACCCTCGACCACCAAGGCCCGCTAAGCGTGGATGTCGAGGCCGTACTGGCGCACGCCGCCCGCCACCACCTGCTGGCCGTCCCGCGCGGCCACCGGCTGCACCCTGCATCCCCGCGTTGAGACAACCCTGGAGAACAACAAGATGTCCAATCAACTGAGTACCGAACAACTGCTGCATGCCTATGAAGTGATGCGCACCATCCGTGCGTTCGAAGAACGCCTGCATGTGGAATTCGCCACGGGCGAGATCCCCGGTTTCGTCCACCTGTACGCTGGCGAAGAGGCCTCGGCCGCCGGGGTCATGGCCCACTTGCGCGACAGCGACTGCATCGCGTCAACCCACCGGGGTCATGGCCACTGCATCGCCAAGGGCGTGGACGTGTACGGCATGATGGCCGAGATCTACGGCAAGAAGACCGGCGTATGTGGCGGCAAGGGCGGCTCGATGCACATTGCCGACCTGGAGAAAGGCATGCTCGGCGCCAACGGCATCGTCGGCGCTGGCGCCCCGCTGGTAGCCGGGGCAGCGCTGGCGGCCAAGATCAAAGGCAAGGACGATGTGTCAGTGGCCTTCTTCGGCGATGGCGCCTCCAACGAAGGTGCGGTGTTCGAGGCCATGAACATGGCGTCAATCATGAACCTGCCCTGCATCTTCGTGGCCGAGAACAACGGCTACGCCGAAGCCACCGCCTCCAATTGGTCCGTTGCCTGCGACCATATTGCCGACCGCGCCGCCGGGTTCGGCATGCCGGGTGTCACCATCGACGGCTTCGACTTCTTTGCGGTGTACGAGGCCGCCGGCGCAGCCATCGAGCGCGCTCGCTCCGGGCAAGGCCCGTCGCTGATCGAGGTCAAGCTCAGCCGCTACTACGGCCACTTCGAAGGCGATGCACAAACCTACCGCGCCCCGGATGAAGTGAAGAACCTGCGCGAATCCCGCGATTGCCTGATGCAGTTCCGCAACAAGACCACCCGTGCCGGCCTGCTCACTGCCGAGCAACTGGACGCCATCGACGCCCGCATCGAAGACCTGATCGAGGACGCCGTGCGCCGCGCCAAGTCCGATCCCAAGCCACAGCCCGCCGACCTGCTCACCGACGTCTACGTCGCCTACCCCTGAGCTGCGGATTACAAGAACAACAGGAGAACCACCATGGCAAGAAAGATCAGCTACCAGCAGGCCATCAACGAAGCCCTGGCGCAGGAAATGCGCCGCGACAACACCGTGTTCATCATTGGCGAAGACGTGGCCGGCGGTGCCGGCGCCCCCGGCGAGGATGACGCCTGGGGTGGCGTGCTGGGCGTGACCAAAGGCCTGTACCACCAGTTTCCCGGCCGCGTGCTGGACGCGCCGCTGTCGGAAATCGGCTACGTCGGGGCCGCCGTCGGGGCCGCCACCCAGGGCCTGCGCCCGGTGTGCGAGCTGATGTTCGTCGACTTCGCCGGCTGCTGCCTGGACCAGATCCTCAACCAGGCCGCCAAGTTCCGCTACATGTTTGGCGGCAAGGCAGTCACGCCGCTGGTGATGCGCACCATGTATGGCGCCGGCCTGCGTGCGGCGGCCCAGCACTCGCAGATGCTCACCTCGCTGTGGACGCACATCCCCGGCCTGAAAGTGGTGTGCCCGTCCTCGCCTTACGATGCCAAAGGCCTGTTGATCCAGGCGATCCGCGACAACGACCCGGTGATCTTCTGCGAGCACAAGCTGCTGTACAGCATGCAGGGCGAGGTGCCGGAAGAGGTGTACACCGTACCGTTCGGCGAGGCCAACTTCCTGCGCGATGGTGACGATGTGACCCTGGTCACTTACGGGCGCATGGTGCATGTGGCGCTGGAGGCTGCCAACAACCTGGCCCGCCAGGGCATCGACTGCGAAGTGCTGGACCTGCGCACCACCAGCCCGCTGGACGAAGACAGCATTCTCGAAAGCGTGGAAAAAACCGGCCGCCTGGTGGTGATCGACGAAGCCAACCCGCGTTGCTCCATGGCCACCGACATCAGCGCGCTGGTGGCGCAGAAGGCATTCGGCGCGCTCAAGGGCCCGATCGAAATGGTCACCGCACCGCACACTCCGGTGCCGTTCTCCGACGCCCTGGAAGACCTGTACATCCCTGACGCGGCGAAGATCGAGGCTGCCGTGCGCAAGGTGATCGAAGCTGCAAGGAGTGCCGCATGAGCCAGATCCATACCCTGACCATGCCCAAGTGGGGCCTTTCGATGACCGAGGGCCGGGTGGACGCCTGGCTCAAGCAGGAAGGCGACGAAATCAACAAAGGCGACGAGGTGCTGGACGTCGAGACCGACAAGATCAGCAGCAGCGTCGAAGCCCCGTTCAGTGGTGTATTGCGCCGCCAGGTGGCCAAACCGGATGAAACCCTGCCGGTTGGCGCGCTGCTGGCGGTGGTGGTGGAAGGCGAAGCCGAGGAATCCGAGATCGATGCAGTGGTACAGCGCTTCCAGGCCGAGTTCGTCGCCGAAGGGGGCGCCGACCAGGCACAAGGGCCGGCCCCGCAGAAGGCTGAAGTGGGCGGCCGCCTGTTGCGCTGGTTCGAACTGGGCGAAGGCGGTACGCCGCTGGTACTGGTACACGGCTTTGGCGGCGACCTCAACAACTGGCTGTTCAACCACCCGGCGCTGGCGGCCGAGCGCCGGGTGATCGCCCTCGACCTGCCGGGGCACGGCGAGTCGGCCAAGGCCCTGCAACGGGGCGACCTGGATGAACTGAGCGAAACCGTGCTGGCCCTGCTCGACCACCTGGACATCGCCAAGGCCCACCTGGCCGGACACTCCATGGGGGGCGCGGTCAGCCTGAACGTGGCGCGCCTGGCGCCGCAGCGGGTGGCCAGCCTGAGCCTGATCGCCAGTGCCGGTCTGGGTGAGGCAATCAATGGGCAGTACCTGCAAGGCTTTGTTGCCGCCGCGAACCGCAACGCCCTCAAACCGCAGATGGTGCAGCTGTTCGCCGACCCGGCACTGGTCACCCGGCAGATGCTGGAAGACATGCTCAAGTTCAAGCGCCTGGAAGGTGTCGATGAGGCCTTGCGCCAGCTGGCATTAGCCATTGCCGACGGTGACAGGCAGCGCCACGACCTGCGCAGTGTGCTGGGGCAGCATCCGGCACTGGTGGTGTGGGGTGGCAAGGACGCGATTATCCCGGCCAGCCACGCAGAGGGCCTGGAGGCCGAAGTGCTGGTGCTGCCAGAGGCTGGGCATATGGTGCAGATGGAGGCGGCCGAACAGGTCAACCAGCAAATGCTCGCATTCCTGCGCAAGCACTAAGCCCTTTCCCGTGAGCCTGGAGAACAACAATGAATGACCTGAGCCACACCCACATGCGCGCCGCCGTCTGGCATGGCCGTAATGATATTCGCGTCGAACAGGTCCCCCTGCCAGCCGACCCGGCACCCGGCTGGGTGCAGATCAAGGTGGACTGGTGCGGCATCTGCGGCTCCGACCTGCACGAATACGTCGCCGGCCCGGTGTTCATCCCGGTGGAGGCACCACACCCGCTGACCGGCATCCAGGGCCAGTGCATCCTCGGCCACGAATTTTGCGGCCAGATCGCCAAGCTTGGCGAAGGCGTGGAGGGCTTTGCGGTAGGTGACCCGGTGGCGGCGGACGCCTGCCAGCATTGTGGTACTTGCTATTACTGCACCCACGGCCTGTACAACATCTGCGAGCGCCTGGCGTTCACCGGCCTGATGAACAATGGCGCCTTTGCCGAGTTGGTCAACGTACCCGCCAACCTGCTGTACCGCTTGCCGCAAGGTTTCCCGCCAGAGGCCGGGGCACTGATCGAACCGCTGGCGGTGGGTATGCACGCGGTGAAAAAGGCCGGCAGCCTGCTTGGGCAGACCGTTGTGGTGGTGGGTGCCGGCACCATCGGTCTGTGCACCATCATGTGCGCCAAGGCTGCGGGCGCGGCGCAAGTGATTGCGCTGGAAATGTCCTCGGCGCGCAAGGCCAAGGCCAAAGAGGTAGGCGCCACCGTGGTGCTGGACCCCAGCCAGTGCGACGCGCTGGCGCAAATCCGCGCACTGACCTTTGGGTTGGGGGCCGATGTGAGCTTTGAGTGCATCGGCAACAAGCACACGGCCCAGCTGGCCATCGACACCATCCGCAAGGCGGGTAAGTGCGTGCTGGTAGGTATTTTTGAAGAGCCTAGCGAGTTCAACTTCTTCGAATTGGTATCCACCGAGAAGCAGGTACTGGGAGCGTTGGCGTACAACGGCGAGTTTGCCGATGTGATTGCCTTCATCGCTGACGGCAGGCTGGATATTCGCCCGCTGGTGACCGGCCGGATCGGGTTGGAGCAGATTGTCGAACTGGGCTTCGAGGAACTGGTGAACAACAAAGAGGAGAACGTGAAGATCATCGTTTCCCCGGGTGTGCGCTGATTAAACCCTCAAAGGCTGCGCAGATCCTGTAGGAGCGGCCTTGTGTCGCGAAAGGGGTGCGCAGCGCCCCCAGGATCTGTGCATCACAGGTAATATTGCCGGGGCCGCGTTGCGGCCCTTTCGCGACAAAAGGCCGCTCCTACACCAGGTGATGCGCCAGCATCTGCCCTCGCTGTCTCAGGATCCCATTCTGCGTCATACTCGGCAGACCTATTGCCCGGTCTTCGCCATGCGTCCACTGCTCCCCATCACCTTGGTCTTGCTGCTCGCCGCCTGTGGCGATGGCGAATCGCTGCTTCCGCCGGACGCACGCTTGCCTGACGGCGGGCGTTACCGGGGGCAGGTGGTCGATGGCCTGCTGCAGGGCGAGGGCCGTATCGACTACCCCAACGGCAGCTGGTACGCCGGCGGCTTCAAGGACGGCCAGTGGCACGGCCAGGGAGAATGGCACGGCCAGAACGGCGAGGTGTACCGTGGCCAGTTCGCCGGGGGGCTGTTCCAGGGACTGGGCGACCTGACCACGCCGGGCAGCCACTATGCCGGCACCTTCAAGCATGGCCGCCGCGATGGCGAAGGCACGCTCAAGCAAGCCGACCAGACCTACCGTGGCCAGTTCAAGGACGACCTCTACGACGGCGCGGGCGAACTGGAACTGGCCGACGGTAGCCGCTACCAGGGCCTGTTCGCCAAGGGCAAACCCAACGGCGCCGGCGTACGCAGCGATGCCAGCGGTAACCAGTTCAGTGGCCGCTTCGTCAACGGCGAGCTGCAAGGCAGCGGCACCTACGACAGCGTTGACGGTGAGCAGTACATCGGCGAGTTCAAGGACAACCGCCTGGAAGGTCGCGGCCGTTACGAAAACGCCGATGGCGATGTGTGGATTGGCGAATTCAAGGATGGCTCATTGATCGGCGAAGGCGAACTGCTGGGCAGCGATGGCAGCCATTACAAAGGCGAGTTCGCCGACTGGCGCCTGTCGGGCCAGGGCAGCCTGCAGCTGGCCGATGGCAGCAAGTACATCGGCGGCTTCCTGAACGATGCCTACCACGGGCATGGGCGATTGATCCTGGCCAGCGGCAAGGTCGAAAGCGGCGTCTGGGTCAATGGCGTGCGGGTACGCGACCAGAACGGCCAGTTGCTACCCGATCCGCTGGACCTGGCCCTGCTCAATCAGGGCCGCCTGCTGGACGAGGCGCTGGCCCGTGTCCCGCGCTCAGCCCCATCGATCCAGCTGTACAGCCTGGTGGTGGCCGGGGATGGCCAGCAGAGCGTGTTCCTGCGCGAAGCCGACTACGTCAGCAACATGCTCAAGGTGCGCTTTGGTGCCCGTGGCCAGATGACCTTGGTCAACCACCGCGACCACATGGCCACCCGCCCCATGGCCACTCGCGAAAACCTTACCCGTGCCGCCCGCACCCTGGCCGAGCGCAGCGGCCCTGAAGACCTGGTGTTCATCTACCTTACCAGCCATGGCAGCCAGGACCATCAACTGGTGCTCGACCAGCCGCGCCTGCAATTGGCTGACCTTTCCGCCGACGAACTGGCCACTGCCCTGGCGCCGCTCAAGAATCGAGACAAGGTAATCGTCATCTCGGCCTGCTATTCAGGGGGCTACATCGCCCCGCTCAAGGATGAGCGCACGCTGATCATGACGGCGGCCCGGGCCGACCGCGTGTCTTTCGGTTGCTCGGAAGAAGCCGACTTCACCTACTTTGGCGATGCCCTGTTCGCCGAAGCGCTGAACCAGACCGACGACCTCAAACAGGCATTTGAACTGGCACGTACCAGCGTTGCCGAAAGAGAACAAAGGGAAGGCTTCGAGGCCTCCGAGCCGCAGCTGTGGGCGCCGCCCGCCGTGCTTGAGCACTGGCAGCAGCTGCGCCGGCAACAGGCCGAAGAAGCGTTGCGTAACGCCACACAAGCCAGCGCGGAGCGACGAGCGGAAACGCCCGGCAACCACTAGAATTGTGTGTAACAAGGGAGAGACATCATGTATTTGACGCCTCAGCATGTCCTGCTTGCCGGTGCCACAGGTCTGACGGGTGAACACCTGCTCGACCGCCTGCTCAACGAGCCCACCATCACCCGCGTACTGGCGCCCACTCGCCGGCCGCTGGCCGAGCATCCGCACCTGGAAAACCCGGTGGGCGACCCAGCGGTATTCCTTCCTCAGTTGGCCGGGCGGGTCGATATCGCCTATTGCTGCCTGGGCACCACGCTGAAGCAGGCCGGCTCCGAATCGGCGTTCCGTGCGGTGGACCTGGACATGGTGGTGGCGTTCAGCAAACGTGCCCGGGAAATGGGCGCGCGGCATCTGTTAGTGGTCAGCGCGCTGGGGGCCGACCCGAAATCGTCGATTTTCTACAACCGGGTCAAAGGTGAGATGGAAGAGGCGCTGAAGGCTCAGGACTGGCCGCAGTTGACCATCGTGCGGCCGTCGTTGCTGCTGGGCGAACGCATTCAGCCACGCCTCAGTGAGCAGTTGGTTTCGCCGTTTTCCAAGCTGATACCGGGTAAATACCGAGGGATCGAGGCTTGCACCCTGGCACGAGCGCTGTGGCGCCTGGCGCTGGAGGAAGAGGACGGGATACGGGTTGTGGAGTCGGATGAGTTGCGCAGGTTGGGCAAGAAATAGGCGTTACCTATGACGGCCTCTTCGCGGGTAGCCCGCGAAAGGGCCGTTACAGGCCACCGGTGGCCTGGAAGCCTACACCGGCTGCTGTCAGCAACGACAACGGCAACAACAGGGTATCGAGCAACATGCTCCCCGGCAGGTCCAGCCCAGGATAGGCTGGTGCATCAGCCCCGTAGTGGTCTCGCGGGCAGCACCCACCATTGATCACGTACAAATCCAGCCGGGTGCCGGCATACACCACCGGCGCCCCGGGCTTGGCGGCATCCAGCGTGCGTACCGTGGCGCAGCCCCCCAGCATCACCAGCGCCAGCCCCCCCACCAACGCTCGCTTCAATCATCCACCCCAAAGTGGTGTTCACCCCAGCGCGGCAACATGTCCTGGGGAATGTTCAGCAGGTTGAGAATACGCGCCACGACAAAGTCGACCAGGTCGTCGATGGTCTGCGGCTGATGGTAGAAGCCCGGTGCCGCCGGCAGGATCACCGCGCCCATCTGCGACAGCTTGAGCATGTTTTCCAGGTGGATGGTGGAAAACGGCGCTTCGCGTGGCACCAGGATCAGTTGCCGACGCTCCTTGAGGGTAACGTCGGCAGCGCGTTCGATCAGGTTGTTGCAGGCACCGGTGGCAATGGCCGACAAGGTGCCGGTGGAACAAGGCACTACCACCATCGCCGCCGGGGCACCGGAGCCGGAGGCCACCGGCGACATCCAGTCTTCCTTGCCATACACGCGGATCTGCCCGTCGGCGGCGCCGGTGTATTCGGTAAGGAAGGCCTGCATCGCCTGGGGCTTGGCCGGCAACAGCACGTCGGTCTCGGTGGCCATTACCAGTTGCGCGGCCTTGGAGATCAGGAAGTGCACTTCGCGGTCTTCGCGCACCAGGCAATCGAGCAGGCGCAGGCCATACTGGGCGCCCGAGGCGCCCGTCATGGCCAGGGTGATGCGTTCCGGCCCGCTCACTTCAGCGCCTCGGCCAGTTTGCCGTGCAGGCCGCCAAAGCCGCCGTTGCTCATGATCACCACATGAGTGCCCGGGCGGGCCTGGCCCTTGACCCGCTCGATGATCGCGTCAAGGCTGTCGGCTACCACACTCGGGACCTTGCACTGCGCGGCGGTGGCCGCCAGGTCCCAGCCGAGGTTGGCCGGGGCGTACCAGATGACCTGGTCGGCGTCGTTGACGCTCTCTGGCAAACCGTCACGGTGGGCGCCCAGCTTCATCGAATTGGAGCGTGGTTCGATCACGGCAATCACCGGGGCCTCGCCAACACGCTTGCGCAGGCCATCGAGGGTGGTGGCGATGGCAGTCGGGTGGTGGGCGAAATCATCGTAGATGGTCACGCCCTGCACTTCGGCCACCTTTTCCATGCGCCGTTTTACGCTCTTGAACGCGCTGAGGCCTTCGATGCCCATGGCCGGGGCCACGCCGACATGGCGGGCGGCGGCCAGGGTGGCCAGCGCGTTGGCAACGTTGTGCTGGCCCGTCAGTGCCCAGTCCACCACGCCTTGCGCTTCGCCTTCGAACAAGACTTCGAAACGCGAGCCGTCGGGGCTGAGCAGGCGCGCCTGCCACTGGCCACCCACGCCTGTGGTCTGCACCGGGGTCCAGCAGCCCATGCCGATCACCCGCTCCAGCGCTTGCTCGGTGGTAGGGTGAATCACCAGGCCTTCGCTCGGGATGGTGCGTACCAGGTGGTGGAACTGCCGCTCGATCGAGGCCAGGTCCGGGAAGATGTCCGCGTGGTCGAACTCAAGGTTGTTGAGGATCGCGGTACGCGGGTGGTAATGCACGAACTTCGAGCGCTTGTCGAAGAAGGCGCTGTCGTACTCGTCGGCTTCGACGACGAAGAACGGCGTGTCGCCCAGGCGGGCCGATACCGAGAAATTCTGCGGCACACCGCCAATCAGGAAGCCCGGGCTCATGCCGGCGTGCTCCAGCACCCAGGCCAGCATGCTGCTGGTGGTGGTCTTGCCGTGGGTACCGGCAACGGCCAGCACCCAGCGGCCTTGCAGCACATGGTCGGCCAGCCACTGCGGGCCGGAAACATAGGGCAGGCCCTTGTTCAGCACGTATTCCACTGCCGGGTTGCCGCGTGACATGGCGTTGCCGATGACCACCAGGTCGGGTGCCGGGTCCAGCTGGGCCGGGTCATAGCCTTGGGTCAGTTCGATGCCCTGGGCTTCGAGCTGAGTGCTCATCGGGGGATAGACGTTGGCGTCCGAGCCGGTGACGCGATGGCCAAGTTCCTTGGCCAGCACCGCCAGCGAGCCCATGAAAGTGCCGCAAATACCGAGAATGTGAATATGCATGGTCGACCTCGCAAAACATCGAGGCAGGGTAGCCCAGGGCGCGACAAATCGCACCCGCTGTTTCGCTCAGTCGGCCCTCGCAATGCCGTGTTTGCGCAGTTTTCGATACAAGGTATTACGGCTGATGCCCAAATGCTCGGCGACACGGGTCAAGTGCCAGTGTTTTGCCTCCAGGGTCGCCATCAGCGCTTGGCGCTCGGCATCCTCCAACACAACTGGCCCTATCGCCGGCAAGCCAGATCCCACAGGGTTTGCACGCGCCTCAGGCTTGGTGCAGTACCTGTGGGAGCTGGCTTGCCGGCGATCGAGGGCGAAGCCCTCGCGAACAATAGCGGGGAGATCCGAGAACTCGATTCGGGCTTTCTCGCAAAGCGCCACCAAGGTACGCAGCACGTTGCGCATCTGCCGCACATTACCCGGCCAGGCAAAGTCCAGCAGCGCCTGACGCGCCCTGGGCTCCAGTTCGACACGTTGCCCCTGCGCCTCCTGATGCAGCAAAAAGTCCAGCAGCTGTGTTTTGTCACTGCGCTCACGCACCGCCGGCAACGCCACCTCCAGGCCATTCAGGCGGTAATACAGGTCCTCGCGGAAACTGCCCTGCTCCACCCGCTCCAGCAAGTCGCGGTGGGTGGCGCTGACAATACGGACATCCACCGCTTGCGGCTCGCCACCGATGGGCACCACCTGGCGCTCTTCCAGTACCCGCAGCAGGCGGGTTTGCAAGGCCAGCGGCATGTCGCCGATCTCGTCCAGCAGCAAGGTGCCGCCATCGGCCTGCAGCAGCTTGCCGCGCATGCCTTCTTTGCGTGCTCCGGTAAAACTGCCGCCTCGGTAACCGAACAACTCGCTCTCGATCAGGCTTTCCGGGATCGAGGCACAGTTGATGGCGATGAACGGCTTGCCGCGTCGCCCGCTGGCCTGGTGCACGGCCTGGGCAAACGCTTCTTTGCCACAACCGGTTTCACCACGTAGCAACAGCGGCACGTCACGCTCGAACACCCGTACGCTGCGGCGGAATTCGTTCTGCAGAGCCGGGTCGAGCAGGCAGATGGCCGGTTCCATCGGGTGCATGGGCAAGGGTTGCGCAACAGGCACCGACCACACGGGCGCACGGGCCTTGCCGCGCAGGCTGGCAAACACTTGGCGACCGTCCAGCGTATGCAGCGGCCAGACCGTGCTGCCAGCGGGGGTGGCGCGGCTGAACAGTTCGTCGTGGCTACAGGCAAAAAAACGCTCCACGGGTTTGCCCAGCACGCCACCGCGCACGCTGCCCAGCAGGTTCAACGCGCTCTGGTTGGCAGCACAAATCCGCCCATCGCCGTCGAACGCCAGCAGGCCTTCGCTGAACAGGCCGACCGACTCGGCCTGCAGGTGAAAACGCAACAGCCACTGCTGCTCGAAGTGGCGCAGGAAATAGCAGCTTTCAATCATCTTCGCCGACAGGTTCACCAGCGCCATGGTGTGGAACTGGCTCTGGCGCGAAACGTCAGGCCGCGCGGATGACACATCCAGCACCGCCAGCAACTCGCCATGCGGGTCGAACACCGGGCTGGCCGAGCAGGTCAGGCCAGTGTGGCGGCCGCGAAAGTGCTCGTTCTGGTGAATGGTCAATGCCTGGCGCTCGACCAGGCAGGTGCCGATGCCGTTGGTGCCCTCGCGCGCCTCGCTCCAGTCGGCGCCCAACCACAGCCCGGCACGCTCGAAGCTGCGCCGCTCGGTGGCCGCGCTGACGCAGTTGAGGATCACCCCGCGGGCGTCGGTCAGCAGTACCGCATGGCCGGCGCCGGAAAGCTGCTGGTGCAGGCTGTTCATTTCATGATCGGCAATTTGCAGCACCTGGCGCAGGCGCTCGCGGCTTTCCAGCAAACGCCCATGCTCTAGCACCACGGGCGCCTCGATTACCGAAGGGTCGAGGTGGTAGTCCTCCAGGCAGCGCAGCCAGGAACGGGCGATGGACGGGTCACTGCCCCCCTCCCCGGCCCCACCATGGGCAACGGTATGCACTTGCTGGGCATGGCGAATGAAAGGATTGCTCTGCATTTGTTGTAGTTCTCCGCAGATAGAGAGTCCTGCCAGCATCCTCCACCCGGGAAGCCTTTGCAATGCACCCGCCTGGGACGTGTCGTAAATGGCACAAAGTGTCACCCCTGCGCGTATCGGCGCTGGTACAAGGGCTTATCAGCAGGCCTTGGTAGCTGACCCAAGTCATTGATTTGACTGGCGTGCGAAACGCTGGCCCAACCTTTGCTCTACGCTTTCCAACTCCTCAACAAACATAACAGCCAGGAGACACACCATGCGTTACGCACATCCCGGTACCGAGGGCGCGAAGGTTTCCTTCAAGAGCCGCTACGGCAACTACATCGGTGGCGAGTTCGTAGCTCCGGTCAAGGGGCAGTACTTTGAAAACACGTCCCCGGTGAATGGCAAACTGATCGCCGAATTCCCCCGTTCCACTGCCGAAGACATCGATAAAGCGCTCGACGCCGCCCACGCCGCTGCCGACGCCTGGGGCCGCACGTCAGTGCAGGACCGCTCAAACGTGCTGTTGAAGATCGCCGACCGCATCGAGCAAAACCTCGAACTGCTGGCGATTACCGAAACCTGGGACAACGGCAAGCCAGTCCGCGAAACCCTCAACGCCGACATCCCGCTGGCGGTCGACCACTTCCGCTACTTCGCCGGCTGCATCCGCGCCCAAGAGGGCGGTGCTGCAGAAATCAACGAAGGCACCGTGGCCTACCACATTCACGAACCGCTGGGCGTGGTCGGGCAGATCATCCCGTGGAACTTCCCGATCCTGATGGCCGCCTGGAAACTTGCCCCGGCCCTGGCCGCCGGCAACTGCGTGGTGCTCAAACCTGCCGAGCAGACCCCGCTGGGCATCACCGTGCTGGTCGAACTAATTGGCGACCTGCTGCCAAAAGGCGTGCTCAACGTGGTGCAAGGCTTTGGCCGCGAAGCCGGTGAAGCCCTGGCCACCAGCAAGCGCATCGCCAAGATCGCCTTCACCGGGTCCACCCCGGTGGGCTCGCACATCATGAAGTGCGCAGCCGAAAACATCATTCCATCCACCGTGGAACTGGGCGGCAAGTCGCCGAACGTGTACTTCGAAGACATCATGCAAGCCGAGCCGAGCTTCATCGAGAAGGCGGCCGAAGGCATGGTGCTGGCGTTCTTCAACCAGGGCGAAGTGTGCACCTGCCCATCCCGGGCACTGGTACAGGAGTCGATCTACCCGCAGTTCATGGAAGTGGTGATGAAGAAGGTGCTGCAGATCAAACGCGGCGACCCGCTGGACACCGACACCATGGTCGGCGCCCAGGCTTCGCAACAGCAGTTCGAGAAGATCCTCTCGTACCTGCAGATCGCCCAGGACGAAGGTGCCGAGCTGCTGACCGGCGGCAAGGTGGAAAAACTGGAAGGCTCGCTGGCCACCGGTTACTACATCCAGCCGACCCTGCTCAAGGGCAACAACAAGATGCGCGTGTTCCAGGAGGAAATCTTCGGTCCGGTGGTCAGCGTCACCACCTTCAAGGACGAAGCCGAAGCCCTGGCGATTGCCAACGACACCGAGTTCGGCCTGGGTGCCGGCGTGTGGACCCGCGATATCAACCGTGCCTACCGCATGGGCCGCGGGATCAAGGCTGGCCGCGTATGGACCAACTGCTACCACCTGTACCCGGCGCATGCGGCGTTCGGCGGCTACAAGAAGTCCGGTGTTGGCCGTGAGACCCACAAGATGATGCTGGACCACTATCAGCAAACCAAGAACTTGCTGGTGAGCTACGACATTAACCCGCTGGGCTTCTTCTAAGCCCGTCAGCCAGAGCGGTTCGCGTTCACGAACCGCTCTGGCTCGCTTCCTGCAGTACCCATCACCATCGGCCCGGAACCCTTCCGGCCACCAAGAAAAAGAACAGGTGAAACTATGCCAAGCGATCATTCCGCCGGCTCGCCGGCAGGCTCTTCTGTCGACTTCGAAAAAGTCGGCTCGGACTATTTCCAGCAACGTGAACTGAAAAAAGGCGCCGCCGGCTGGGTACTGCTGGTCGGCCTGGGCGTGGCCTACGTCATTTCCGGCGACTATGCCGGCTGGAACTTCGGCCTGGCCCAGGGCGGCTGGGGCGGCATGTTCCTCGCCACCTTGCTGATGGCCACCATGTACCTGTGCATGTGCTTTTCGCTGGCCGAACTGTCGTCGATGATCCCCACCGCAGGCGGCGGCTACGGCTTTGCCCGCAGTGCGTTCGGCCCGTGGGGCGGCTTTCTGACCGGTACGGCGATCCTGATCGAATACGCCATCGCCCCTGCCGCCATTGCCGTGTTCATCGGCGCTTATTGCCAGTCACTGTTCGGCATCGGCGGCTGGATGATCTACCTGGCGTTCTACATCGTGTTCATCGGCATCCACATCTTCGGTGTGGGGGAAGCGCTGAAGCTGATGTTCATCATCACCGCCATCGCCGCCATCGCCCTGGCGGTGTTCCTGGTGAGCATGGTGCCCCATTTTGATGCAGCCAACCTGTTCGACATCGCCAAAACGGACGCGGTGGGCGCCAGCAGCTTCCTGCCGTTCGGTTATGTGGGCGTGTGGGCGGCCATTCCTTATGCCATCTGGTTCTTCCTGGCTGTCGAAGGTGTGCCGCTGGCCGCCGAAGAAACCAAGAACCCCAAGCGTGACCTGCCACGCGGCCTGATCGGTGCCATGCTGGTACTGTTGGCCTTCGCCCTGCTGATTCTGGTAGTCGGCCCCGGCGGTGCAGGCTCCGAAGCACTGAAAGCGTCCGGTAACCCGCTGGTCGAGGCACTGTCCAAAGCCTATGGCGGCAGTACCTGGATGGGCGGTTTCGTCAACCTGGTCGGCCTGGCCGGGCTGATCGCCAGCTTCTTCTCGATCATCTACGCCTATTCCCGGCAGATCTTCGCCCTGTCCCGCGCCGGCTACCTGCCGCGCAAGCTGTCGGAAACCAACAAAAGCAAGGCGCCGGTGCTGGCCTTGATCATCCCCGGCATCATCGGCTTTGCCCTGTCGCTGACCGGCCAGGGTGACCTGCTGATTCTGGTAGCCGTATTCGGCGCTACCCTTTCTTACGTGCTGATGATGGCCGCACACATCACCCTGCGCATCCGCCGGCCGAAGATGGAGCGCCCATACCGCACCCCCGGTGGCATCTTTACCTCGGGCGTCGCGCTGGTGCTGGCCTGCATCGCTGTGGTTGCCGGCTTCCTGGTCGACCCACGGGTGGTGATTGGCGCCGCAGTGATCTATGCGGTATTAATTGCCTACTTTGCTTTCTACAGCCGCCACCACCTGGTTGCGGGCACACCGGAAGAGGAATTCGCCGCGATCCAGAAGGCCGAAGAGGCCCTGCACTGATTGCCGCCACCCGCCGCAGGGCAACCTGCGGCTCTGGAGATTCTGTATGGCAAGTTTCGTACACACGGTCGGCCACCTGGTCTACCGCTTCGACAGCCTCAAGGAAGTGATGGCCAAGGCCAGCCCGGCACGCTCCGGGGACTACCTGGCAGGCGTTGCAGCCAGCAACGACGGCGAACGCGTTGCCGCGCAGATGGCGCTGGCCAATATCCCGCTGACGCACTTTCTCAATGAAGCGCTGATCCCTTACGAAGATGACGAGGTTACCCGCCTTATCGTCGATACCCACGATGCCCAGGCGTTCGCACCGGTCAGCCACCTGACCGTGGGCGGCCTGCGTGACTGGCTGCTGAGCGAAGAGGCCGATGAAGACAGCCTGCGCGCCCTGGCGCCCGGGCTGACACCGGAAATGGCAGCAGCGGTCTCGAAGATCATGCGTGTCCAGGACCTGGTGCTGGTGGCGCAGAAGATCCGCGTTGTTACCCGTTTTCGCGGCACCATGGGCCTGCGCGGGCGCCTGTCGACCCGGCTGCAGCCCAACCACCCGACCGACGAGCCGGCCGGTATCGCCGCCAGCATCCTCGATGGCCTGCTGTACGGCAACGGCGATGCCATGATCGGCATCAACCCGGCCACCGACAGCATCGCCTCGATCTGCGCCCTGCTGGAAATGCTCGACGCCATCATCCAGCGCTACGACATCCCTACCCAGGCCTGTGTGCTGACCCACGTCACCACCTCGATCGAGGCGATCAACCGTGGCGTGCCGCTGGACCTGGTGTTCCAGTCCATCGCCGGTACCGAGGCGGCCAACGCCGGGTTTGGCATCAACCTGAACGTACTGCAGGAAGGCTACGAAGCGGGCCTGTCGCTGAAGCGCGGCACCCTTGGGCAAAACCTGATGTACTTCGAAACCGGCCAGGGCAGCGCGCTGTCGGCCAACGCCCACCACGGCGTCGACCAGCAAACCTGCGAAACCCGCGCCTATGCCGTGGCCCGCCACTTCAAGCCGTTTCTGGTCAACACCGTGGTCGGTTTCATCGGCCCGGAGTACCTGTACAACGGCAAGCAGATCATCCGCGCCGGCCTGGAAGACCACTTCTGCGGCAAGCTGCTGGGCGTGCCGATGGGCTGCGATATCTGCTACACCAACCACGCCGAAGCCGACCAGGACGACATGGACACCCTGCTGACCCTGCTGGGGGTGGCCGGGATCAACTTCATCATGGGTATCCCCGGTTCCGACGACATCATGCTCAACTACCAGACCACCTCGTTCCACGACGCGCTGTACGCGCGCCAGACCCTGGGCCTGAAGCCCGGGCCGGAGTTCGAAGCGTGGCTGGCCCGCACCGGCATCTTCACCCAGGCCGATGGCCGGGTGCGCTTTGGTGACAACCTGCCGCCGGCCTTCCGCCAGGCCTTGGCACAGCTTGCATAGGGATGACCATGGACCCTCGCACACCTACCCCCGACAACCCTTGGCTGGCCCTGCGCAACCTGACCCCGGCACGCATCGCCCTGGGCCGCACCGGCACCAGCCTGCCGACCGGGGCGCAGCTGGACTTCCAGTTCGCCCATGCCCAGGCCCGCGATGCCGTGCACCTGGCCTTCGACCACGCCGGCCTGGCGACCCAACTGAGTGACCGTGGCCGTGACAGCCTGGTGCTGCACAGTGCCGCCAGCGACCGCCACCAGTACCTGCAGCGCCCGGACCTGGGCCGGCGGCTCAACGAAGACTCGATTGCCACCCTGCGCCAGCACGCACAGGCGAACCCCGGCGGCGTCGACCTGGCCATCGTGGTTGCCGATGGCCTGTCGGCGCTGGCTGTTCATCGCCACACCCTACCGTTCCTGAGCCGTTTCGAGGAGCAAGCGGCCGCTGATGGCTGGACCAGCGCCCCTGTGGTGCTGGTACAGCAGGGCCGCGTGGCAGTGGCAGACGAGGTCGGCGAATTGCTGGGCGCACGGATGACCGTGATGCTGATCGGCGAACGCCCAGGGCTCAGCTCGCCCGACAGCCTGGGCCTGTATTTCACCTACGCGCCGAAGGTCGGCCTGACCGATGCCTACCGCAACTGCATTTCCAACATCCGCCTGGAGGGCCTGAGCTATGGCATGGCGGCGCACCGCTTGCTGTACTTGATGCGCGAAGCCTGCAAACGCCAGCTTTCCGGGGTGAATCTGAAGGACGAAGCCGAGGTCCATAGCCTGGAAAGTGAAGACAGCGCCAACCAGAAAGGCAACTTCCTGCTCGGCAAAGGGTAAAAAACATGTCACGGAAGGCGGATTGCACTTGTGACGCGCATTGGGCAGCATGCCCTTGAACGCTGCAGGCATTCCGCTGTTTCCCTAAATGGACTCTGAGGGCCGCACATGCGCATCATCAAGGCAACCCTGGAACACCTCGACCTGCTCACGCCACTGTTCGTCAGATACCGTGAGTTCTATGGGCAGCTGCCCTATCCCGACAGCTCGCGCAGCTTTCTGGAAAAGCGCCTGAAACGGGATGAATCGGTGATCTACCTGGCGCTACCGGATGATGACGACAGCAAGCTGATGGGCTTCTGCCAGTTGTACCCCAGCTATTCGTCGCTATCGCTGAAGCGGGTATGGATACTCAACGACATCTACGTGGCCGAAGACTCGCGGCGCATGCTGGTGGCTGACCACCTGATGCGTGAGGCGAAGAAAATGGCGAAAGAGACCAACGCCGTGCGCATGCGGGTTTCGACCAGCGCGGACAACGAAGTTGCGCACAAGACCTACGAATCCATCGGTTTTCGTGAAGACACCGAGTTCAAGAGCTACATCCTGCCAATCAGCCAGGATTGACAGTCCCGGCCCTTTCGCGGGCGTGCCCGCGAAAAGGCCAGCACAGGAAGCACCTGCCGTAACCCCCCGCTACAAACTCCCCGGGCATGATCCTGACTTAGCCGTATAATGCCCCACCTGTCATGTGTGAAAATTTACCCATCCCCAGGTAACCGAGCCTACGCCCCAGAACACAGGTGCTGTACATGGATTTCAACCCGCTGGACCTTATCCTGCATCTCGATGCCTACCTCGATCTGCTGGTCACCAATTACGGTCCCTGGATCTACGCCATCCTGTTTACCGTCATTTTCTGTGAAACAGGGCTGGTGGTAATGCCTTTCCTGCCAGGCGATTCGCTGCTGTTCATCGCTGGCGCCGTGGCCGCTGGTGGTGGCATGGACCCGGTGCTGCTGGCCGGCCTGCTGATGGCTGCCGCCATCCTGGGGGACAGTACCAACTACGTGATAGGGCGAACGGCCGGCGAGCGGTTGTTCAACAACCCCAACTCGAAGATCTTCCGCCGCGATTACCTGCAGCGTACCCACGACTTCTACGAACGCCACGGCGGCAAGACCGTGACCATGGCGCGCTTCCTGCCCATCCTGCGTACCTTTGCACCGTTCGTCGCCGGCATCGCGCACATGCATTACCCACGCTTCCTCGGTTTCAGCATCGCCGGTTCGCTGCTGTGGGTGGGAGGCCTGGTTACCCTGGGTTACTTCTTCGGTAACGTGCCGTTCATCAAGCAACACCTGTCGCTGATGGTGGTGGGCATCATCATCCTCTCGCTGGTGCCGATGATCCTCGGCCTGCTGCGCGGCCGCCTGGGCCGGGCCGCCAAGGCTCACTGACCGCCGCTCATGTGGTCGTTCAGCGCCTGGCGGCGCAAGCGCACCCTGGCGCGCTACCCTATCTCCCCCCAGCAATGGCAGGCCGTACGCGAGCGCCTGCCGATGCTGGACGGCATCAGTGACGCCGAAGACCACTGGCTGCGCGAAGCCTGCATCCTGTTCCTGCTCGACAAGCACCTCACCTGCCTGCCCGGCGTCGAACTGGACGACGAGCAGCGCCTGCTGCTGGCCGCCCAGGCGCAACTGCCACTGCTGCACCTGGGCGAGCTGAACTGGTACCAGGGTTTCCACGAAATCATCCTGTACCCCGACGACTTCAAAAGCCCCCAGCGCCACCGCGATGCCAGTGGCGTGGAGCACGTCTGGGACGGCGAGCACAGCGGCGAAGCCTGGCAGCAGGGGCCGATCATCCTGGCCTGGAACGGCGTGCTGGCCAGTGGCGGCTGGGAGGCCTACAACCTCGTCATCCATGAGCTGGCGCACAAGCTCGACATGCTCAATGGCGATGCCAACGGCCTGCCCCCGCTGCACAGCGGCATGCCGGTGGATGAGTGGGCAACGGCCATGCAACAAGCCTACGACGACCTCAACCGCCAGCTGGACGCCAACCCCGACGCCGAAACCGCCATCGACCCCTATGCCGCGGAAAACCCGGCGGAGTTCTTTGCGGTCACCAGCGAATACTTCTTTAGTGCCCCCGACCTGCTGCAGCAGGCTTATCCATTGGTCTACCGCCAGTTGTCGCTGTTCTACCGGCAAGACCCGCTGGCGCGCCTGCGCCAGCTACAGGCCGAACACCCCGAATACCGCGAAAGCCACGCCTGACGGGGCCGCACATCAGGCCAGGCGTGGCATGCCCCGGCAGAATGTGCCTATAATCGCCGCCACTTTTTTGGTCAAACACGGGGGCACTGCCCAATGAGCTACAGCAAGATTCCGGCGGGCAAAGACCTGCCGAACGACATCTACGTCGCCATCGAGATCCCGGCCAACCACGCGCCGATCAAATACGAAATCGACAAGGACAGCGACACCCTGTTCGTCGACCGTTTCATGGCTACCCCAATGTTCTACCCAGCCAACTACGGCTTCATTCCGAACACCCTGGCTGACGACGGTGATCCGCTGGACGTGCTGGTTGTTACCCCTTACCCGGTAGCGCCAGGCTCGGTTATCCGCGCCCGTCCGGTTGGCGTGCTGAACATGACCGACGACGGCGGCGGCGACGCCAAGGTCATCGCTGTTCCTCACGACAAGCTGTCGCAGCTGTACGTTGACGTGAAGGAATACACCGACCTGCCAGCCCTGCTGATCCAGCAGATCGAGCACTTCTTTGCAAACTACAAAGATCTCGAGAAGGGCAAGTGGGTCAAGATCGAAGGTTGGGAAGGCGCCGACGCCGCCCGTGCCGCGATCACCAAATCGGTTGCTGCCTACAAGGGCTGATACCGGTTGCAGGAAGAACCCCGCCATGGCGGGGTTTTTTTATGCCTGAATGGGCGATGCTCAGGGTGCTGGTAATAAATCCTACGCAGTCCTACATCAACTCCCTACAAACCACCTCTTTTCGTACAACCCCTGTCAACACCCGGTTCATATCCTTGCTGACACCCCCGCCGCTACACTCGCTACCATGAACACTTCCGGCGACCGCCTCAAAGCCCTGCTCCACGAATGTGGCCTGACCCCTTCCGATTTTGCCGCCCAACGCAGCGTCACACCGCAGCACGTCAACAACTGGTTCAAACGTGGTGTGCCTTTGGCCCGGCTGGACGAACTGGCCGACTTGTTCTGTGTGCACCGCCGTTGGCTACGCACCGGAGAAGGGCCCAAACATCCCAACCCGATCCTGCGCAGCGGCGCGCCCCGGCCGACGCCCGTCAACCCGCCCTCTCCGCTGTCGGTGGAACATGGCCGGGCAGTGAAGGTGCCTTACTACCAGTTGCAACAAGGCCAGCTGTCGCCGGTGGCCAGCAAACACCTGCGCTTGCCGGCAAAAGCCTTGAGGGGGCTGGGTGTGCATGCTGCCAATGCGATCTGCCTGGCAATGCCGGCCAGCAACATGCTGCCCCTGATTCCGCTGAATGCCAGCCTGGCCATCGACCTGGGCATGACCCGAGTGGTCGAGGGTGAAACCTATGCCCTGCTGCACAACGGCATGCTCAGGGTGAACAACCTCAGCCTTGGCCAGCACGGTACGCTGTACCTGCACAGCCATGACCGGCGCAACTACGCAGTCGAACGCTACACCCCCGCACAGTGCCAGGCGCAGGGCCTGGAAATTCTTGGCTGGGTGTTTCACTGGTCGCATTTCCGCCAACAGCGGCCTGGCTGAAACACCCTGTGCCATTTTTTGCTGGGCATCCTGCGCGTGCCCTTGTATGCTACGCGGCACATTCAGCCCCGACCGGCGCAAGCCGCGGTCCAGAGGGCTCTGGCGATATCCCACACGGGCATCTGCCATTTCTTTCAGGCCCTTGATGGCCACTCAGTTAAGGCGATTGCGGCTTACCATAAATTAGTCGGAAGCGTCCCCGAGAAGCCGGCCACAAGCCGGCTTTTTAATGCCTCGCCGAAAGCCATCCCAAGCCCTCTGCGGCCTACCTCCCTCCTTCAAGAAGCTGACGAAAAAGTAATGTCGGACTCAGTTTTCTGACAGCGGCAACTCGCTAGTTTGGTCGTGGGCTGCGACACCCAGCAGCCGGGATATCCGCACCCCACACGACTGGACGCAACGGCATGCAAAGCAAAACCACAAGACGCACCTTCGTCAAAGGCCTGGCCGCTACCGGACTGCTCGGCGGGCTGGGCATGTGGCGCACGCCGGTGTGGGCCTTGACCAGCCCTGGCCAGCCAAACGTGCTGACAGGCAGCGACTTCGACCTGTACATCGGTGAACTGCCGGTCAATATCACCGGCACAAGGCGCACAGCGATGGCCATCAACGGATCCATACCTGGCCCAACGCTTCGCTGGCGCGAAGGCGATACCGTTACGCTTCGCGTGCGCAACCGTTTGAAGCAGGACACCTCCATCCACTGGCACGGCATCATCCTGCCGGCCAACATGGATGGTGTGCCTGGCCTGAGCTTCCATGGCATCGCCCCGGATGGCCTGTATGAGTACAGGTTCAGAGTCCATCAGAACGGCACCTACTGGTACCACAGCCACTCAGGCTTCCAGGAACAGGTTGGGGTGTACGGCGCGCTGGTCATCGATGCGAAAGAACCCGAGCCGTTCACCTATGACCGGGATTACGTGGTGATGCTCAGCGACTGGACGGATGAAGACCCTGCCCGGGTGCTGTCCAAGCTCAAGAAACAGTCTGACTACTACAACTTCCACAAACGGACGGTGGGTGATTTCGTCAACGACGTGAGCGAAATGGGCTGGTCCGCTGCGGTGGCGGATCGCACGATGTGGGCCGAAATGAACATGAGCCCCACCGATCTCGCGGACGTGAGCGGATACACCTACACCTACCTCATGAATGGCCAGGCACCGGGCGCCAACTGGACGGGGGTATTCAAGCCTGGCGAAAAAATCCGCCTGCGCTTCATCAACGGCTCCGCCATGACGTATTTCGACGTGCGTATTCCCGGCCTGAAGATGACCGTGGTTGCGGCGGATGGGCAGTATGTGAAGCCGGTAGCGGTCGACGAGTTCCGTATCGCGGTTGCGGAAACCTACGATGTGATTGTCGAGCCCGAGGATGAGCAGGCATACACCCTCTTTGCTCAATCCATGGACCGCACCGGTTATGCCAGGGGCACCTTGGCCATCCGCGAAGGCCTGCAAGCGGCTGTTCCAGCTGTTGATCCACGCCCGCTGATTTCCATGAGTGACATGGGTATGGATCACAGCGGCATGTCGGGGATGGACCATGGCAGCATGGCTGGCATGGACCACAGCCAGATGGCTGGCATGGACCACAGCCAGATGGCCGGCATGGATCACGGCAGCATGGCTGGCATGAGTGGAGCCATGCAGGTCCATCCTGACTCAGAGACCAACAACCCCTTGGTCGACATGCAGACGATGAGCCCCACGCCAAAACTGAGCGACCCGGGCATCGGGCTGCGTAACAACGGCCGACGTGTGCTGACGTATGCGGACCTGCGCAGCACCTTCATTGATCCCGACGGCCGAGAACCTGGCCGCACCATCGAGTTGCACCTCACAGGCCACATGGAAAAGTTCGCCTGGTCGTTCGACGGGGTCAAGTTTTCCGATGCCGAGCCGCTGCGCCTCAAATACGGGGAGCGCCTTCGTATCACCTTGGTCAACGACACCATGATGACTCACCCCATCCACCTGCATGGCATGTGGAGCGACCTGGAGGATGAGAACGGCAACTTCATGGTGCGCAAGCACACCATCGACATGCCGCCTGGCTCGAAACGAAGTTACCGCGTGACTGCGGATGCTTTGGGGCGCTGGGCCTATCACTGCCACCTGCTGTTCCACATGGAAATGGGCATGTTCCGAGAAGTCCGCGTGGACGAATGAACTGGAGATCCGAGATGAACAAACCTATGAAACGAAGCGCGTTTTTCCTCTCTGCTGCGATGGCTGGCCTGCTGGCTGTTTATGCCCCGTCGTCGTGGGCCGGTGACAACCATGAGCAACACACCCAGAAAGCCGCAGATGCAGCAAAAGCCAAGGGCGCTCAAGGCATGGACCACGGTTCCATGAAGGGCATGGATCACAGCGCCATGAAGGGCATGGACCATGGCTCGATGGAAGGTATGGATCACAGCAAGATGATGGAATCGCAGGGCAGCGACAACGCCAAGGCAGGGAAAGATGGCCAATAGCCCGGCGCGACCCTCGCTGCTGGCCCTGGCCGTTTCACTCGGTATGCTGGGTGCTGCACCCAGCTTCGCCGCTGGCGAAATGGACCATTCGGCGATGGGGCACGGCTCCATGTCGGGCATGGACCCTAGCCAGATGAATCATGGCAGCATGCAGGGCATGGATCATGGGGGCATGGATCACTCGAAGATGAACCATGGTACTGCCAGCCCTGCGACGACCAGCCGAACGCCGATTCCCGAATTGACGGATGCAGACCGGCAGGCGGCATTCCCCCCATTGGGCGGGCATCAGGTACACGACAGCGCGCTCAATAGCTTCTTCTTGCTGGACCAGCTTGAGTATCAGGATGCAGACGAAGGCAGCACCCTGGCCTGGGATGCTACCGGGTGGGTCGGCGGCGATATCAACCGGTTGTGGATTCGCTCCGAAGGCGAACGCACCAACGGCGTCACCGAAGATGCCGAGTTGCAGCTGCTCTATGGCCGCGCTATCAGCCCCTGGTGGGATGTGGTTGCCGGAGTGCGCCAGGATTTCAAACCGCAATCACCGCAAACCTGGGCGGCGTTCGGCATCCAGGGCATGGCGCTTTACGGCTTCGAGGCCGAAGCCACCGCGTTCCTGGGTGAGAACGGTCAAACCGCCGCGCGCCTGGAAGGCGACTACGACATTCTGCTGACCAATCGCCTGATCCTTCAGCCCACCGCCGAAGCCAATTTCTATGGCAAGAACGACCCTGAGCGAGGCGTGGGTTCTGGCCTGGCGAATACCGAGGTCGGGCTGCGGCTACGGTATGAAATCGTTCGCCAGTTCGCACCTTACATAGGCATCACCTGGAGCCGCTCCTACGGCAAAACGGCTGATTTCGTCCGCGACGAGGGTGGTGATGTGGATGAAGCGCGTTTCGTTGCCGGCATTCGCATGTGGTTTTGAGAGCCCGACATGAAAAAAACAATTACAACGCTTGTTGCAGCAGGCGCCGTCGCCGGTGCGGGCGTATTGGGCGCAGCTTACTTTGGCCTGGTGAACGTCGGGGCTGATGATCCCCATTTCCCGGCCGTGCATGCCTTTCTGGCCATGGCCCGGGATCGGTCCATCGAGGTACGGGCCAGGGATATCGAGGTACCGGACCTCAAGAATGAAAACCTGATTCGCATCGGCGCCGGTAACTACAACGCCATGTGCATTGGTTGCCATCTGGCCCCTGGCGTCGAAAAGACCGAGCTGAGCCAAGCGCTGTACCCGTCGCCTCCTGATCTGAGCAAGCTCGGCGCCAGCGGTGATCCCGCTGTTGCGTTCTGGACCATCAAGCACGGCATCAAGGCTACGGGAATGCCAGCTTGGGGCAAGAGCATGGATGATTCGTATATCTGGGGCATAGTGGCTTTTCTCGACCAACTACCGCAGATGAATGCTCAGCAGTACCAGGCGATGGTCGCAAGCAGTGGCGGCCACCAGCATGGGGGCGGTGAGAGTGACATGCACAACCATGAAGGCCAGCATGGGCAAGACCAAGCCGGCAGTGATCACCACTCGAAGCCGGCGTCGAAGACGCATGCTCATCGTGATGGGTCAGGAAAAATCGGCCCTTGAAATGTTCACCTTGAATGCTGCACTGGGCAGACAGGTGCATGCCGACAGGGTTGCAGCGCCTGGTAGATCGAGGGCCGCGCGGGCGGCGCTCGATTTCATAAACGATGCAAAATCGTCGACGTAGACCTACACGCCACAACACCAATCAGAAGTCATACCGCGCCCCAACCATCATGCTGCGCGACGGCCCGTAGAAGTTGAACGTGGAGGTCGACCCCACCCGCGACAGGTAATCCCGGTCGAACAGGTTGTTGACGTTGAAGGTGGCGGTCAGCTTCGAGGTCACCGGGTACGACAGCATCGCATCCACCGTGGCATAGCCCGGTGCATCGATGCGCACGCCGCCATTCTCGGAATAGAAGTTGCTCATCGCCGAAATGCCGCCACCAATGGCCAGGCCGTTCAGCGGGCCTTGGCTGATGGTGTACTTGCTCCACAGCGAAGCCTGGTTGCGCGGCATGATGAAGAAGGTCGTTTCTGCATCACCCTTGAGGGTTTCGGTTTCCATCCAGGTGTAGCCGGCCAGCAGCTCCCAGTTTGGCGTCAGCTTGCCGCTTACTTCCACTTCGGCACCTTTGACGCGGGTTTTGCCGGAGGCAACCGAGAAGTTGGTGTCTACGCCATCTTCGTCGTATTCGGTAGTGGCGCGGTTCTTGTCGGTCAGGCGGAACACCGAGAAGCGGGTGTTCAGGTCGCCGCCGAAGTAGCTGCTCTTGAGGCCGAATTCGTATTGCTCGCCTTCACGCGGTTTCAGCACCCGACCGTTGCTGTCGGTGTCGGACTGCGGCTTGAACACCTGCGAGTAGCTGGCGTACAGGGCGTGGTTTTCGGTCAGGTCATAGACCAGGCCGCCATACGGGGTGAAGTGGCCATCCACGCGCTTGCTGTCGTTGGTGGTGGCACCGGTGCTCAGGGTGGTGGTGTAGAAATCACCGCGATACCAGCTGAAGCGGCCACCGGCGATCAACGCCAGGCGCTCGATCGGGCGGAAGGTGACCTTGGAGTACAGGCCGTATTCCTCTTCCTGCATGCCGGTCTCGGTGCTGTAGTTGGGCGACGGTTTGGCGAACTGCTTCGGCGAGTAGGTGTTGACGTTGATGACGCCCAGGTTGGTGGTGCCGTTGAGGTATTCGGTGTCGTAGTTCTTGTAGTCGGTACCGACCACGAATTCGCTGACCTGGCCGAGGGTTTCGAACGGCTGGCTGTAGCTGGCGTCCAGCGAGTAGGTGTCCTGAGTGAAGTCACGGGCGCTGGCGCGCTCGGAGTTGGCACCGGTGGTGGCGTTGGTCGCGGTGAAGGCGTACAGGTAATTGGTGTCGCGGTGCGAGCCACGGGCGGCGACACGGCCATAGCCGCCGTTGTCGAAGCGGTGGGTCAGCTCGGCGACCAGGTCGGTGGTCTTGCCGTCGAAGTAGTTCCAGTCGGCACCCAGGAAACGGGAGTGGCTGAAGTCCGGCACGTCGCCAGACAAGGTTGCCGGATAGCCGTTGTGCGGGGTGATGTTCTTCACTTCGTGCATCAGGCCGAACGACAGCGTGGTGGCATCGTCCAGGTCGACATCCAGCGCGCCGTAGTAACTGTTGCTGGTGTTGGCGTTGTAATCGACTTCGCCATTGGTATCGTCACGGGATGCAATGAAACGCCCGCGCACGCGGCCGGCATCATCCAGCGGCCCGCTCAGGTCGATTTCTTCGTGGTTGGTGTCCCAGGTGCCGTAGCTGCCTTCAATATGGCCCTGGAATTCGGCGGTCGGGCGCTTGCGCACCATGTTGACGATGCCGCCCAGCTCGCTGGTGCTGCTGAACAGCCCGGCCGGGCCACGCATGATTTCGACACGGTCGAACGCCGCCAGCGACGGCACGGTGCCGAAGATGCTGGCCATGGGGGCCGGCAGGCCGTCGATGTTGAACTCGCTGTATTCGTAACCACGGGCGTAGATCGAAGACCGGCCGCTGTCGTTGGTCAGGGTGCGCAGGCCGGCGGTGTACTTGGCCAGGTCATCCAGGTGTACGAATTGGCGGTCCTTGACGTAATCCTGGGTGTAGACGGTGATCGATTGCGGAATGTCCTTGAGCGCCGCAGGGGTCTTGGTGCCCACAGTCGCGGCATCGACGCTGTAGCCGCCGGTTGCTTCCGAGGGCAGCATGTCGTACAGGCGGTTGCCTTCGATGGTCAGTGCCGGCAGGTCAAGCGCGTTGTCCTCTACCGCCGCCTGGGTCGCGACCGTGTCAGCCAGTGCGGACACCGAAAATGGCGCCAGCAAGCCCAGCACCAACAAGCCCCGCACCTGTCGCGAGTTCCCCACACGTTTGAAACTGTTCATGACACACCTTTCGCCCAAATGACAGTAATTCGCAAACGAAACAAGTTGCTTTTTGCGAACGATACCGGAGCGAAAACAGGGGTGCAGCAGGATTAACCTTCTTAACACAACCGGGCGTTGCCCTCCCCCTGCCAGCAATGGGATGATTCGTAACTGATAGAAGTTCTCATTCAAGGCTCAACGTGCCCACCTCACTTCTCCTCGTCGAAGACGATCCACGCCTGCGTCAGGACCTGGAACGCCATTTCCTCAACCGTGGTTTCCAGGTGCATGCCTGCGCCAGCGGCACTCAGGCCCTGAATGCCATAGCACGCGCGCAGTTCGAACTGGTGTTGCTGGACATCATGCTGCCGGGCATCGACGGCCTCAGCCTGCTCGACGCATTGCGCCGCCAGCAGGCGGTGCCGGTCATGCTGATGTCGGCGCTGGGGGCGGAACAGGACCGCATCAGTGGCTTCACCCGAGGTGCGGACGACTACCTGCCCAAGCCCTTCAGCCTGGCGGAGCTGGACGCACGGGTCGATGCCCTGTTGCGGCGCGTGGCGTTCGATCGCGGCACGGCGCTGCGGGCCGACGTGGGCGAGGTAATGCTGGACCACCACCGCCAGGACGTTATCCACAACGGTAACGCCGCAGGCCTCACGGCTTCCGAATTCCGCTTGCTGGTGACGCTGCGTGCCCACCCCGGCGAAGCCTTGAGCAAGCCGTTCCTGTACCAGACCGTGCTTCACCGGGCCTATACCCGCCTGGACCGGGGCCTGGATGTGCATGTGTGTAACCTGCGCCGCAAACTGGCCGACATCAATGCCCAGCACCTGCAGATCCAGGCCGTGCGCGGCCAGGGTTACATCCTGGTCGACACGGAACAGCCCTGATGCGCCGCCACCCGTTGCTGTGGAAACTGGCCGTGCTGCAAGTCGGCTTCTGCCTGTTGCTGGTCTGGCTGATCTGGACCTGGGGCCTGTCGGTGGAGCGCAGCACCTATTTCCTGTCCCCGGCCGACCAGGACTACCTGGCGCGCTATGCGCAACAAGCCGAAGACGCCTGGGACCAAGGCGGTGCGGTGGGCGTCGAGAGCTGGCGCAAGCAACTGGAACACGCCGAGAACACCTGGGTGGCAGTGATCGGCCCGCACCTGCAAAGCCTCGGTACCACCCCGCTAAGTGCCGAGCAGGCCAGCCACCTGACCTTCATGCGCAAACTCGATTGGCCGATGAGCCGTCGCCTGCAAGATGAACTGCCCTACGTCAGCATCGAATTTCCACGACACCCCGAGCACGGCCGCTTGGTGCTACAACTGCCTGAGCGACTGCTACCCACCGGCCTTACGCCGTGGACCCACGTGGTCACCCACGGCGTAGCCCCCGCACTGCTCGCCCTGCTGCTGGGCCTGGCGTTGTACCGGCATTTGGTAGTGCCGCTGAACCGCCTGCGCGACCGCGCCGACGCCCTGCGTGCCGATGACCTGGACAGCCCCGCCCTCCCCCTGCAAGAGCGTCGGGATGAGTTGGGTGAACTGGCACAGGCCTTCGAGCACATGGCCGGGCGCTTGCGCCAGAGTCTGGAGCAACAGCGCCTGCTGTTGCGCACGTTGTCGCACGAACTGCGCACGCCGCTGGCACGACTGCGTATCGCCCATGACAGCGACTTGCCGTCGCATCAGTTGCGCGAGCGTCTGGACCGCGAAGTCGCCGACATGCAGAAGTTGCTGGAAGACACCCTGGACCTGGCCTGGATGGACACCGAGCAACCCAGCTTGCCGACCGAACCGGTATTGATGGTTTCAGTGTGGGAAGCCCTGTGCCAGGACGTCTGCTTCGAAAGCGGCTGGGCCCCTGCGCGCCTGCCCTGTTCGCTTGGTATCGACTGCCAGGTACAAGCCCACCTGGACAGCCTTGCACAAGCCTTGGAAAACCTGCTGCGCAATGCCATTCGCCATTCGCCACCCGAAGGCCGGGTCAGCCTGGATGGCTGGCGCGAAGGCGAGGTTTGGCACCTGCGCCTGAGCGATCAGGGCCCCGGCGTGCCGCACGCGGAGCTCGAACGCATCTTCAAACCTTACCAACGCCTTGCCGACAGCGGTGCCGGGTTCGGCCTGGGCCTGGCCATTGCCCGACGCGCCATCGAGCTGCAAGGCGGCCGATTGTGGGCCAGCAATGGCCACCCGGGCCTGTGCCTGCATTTGACCTTGCCGGCCGCCAGCGACTGTTTAGAAAGTTAATGCGCTTTACGCTCAATCAGGACTGATTATCATCTGGGCGCTCCAGCCTCGCGTTCCTCGCCAGGCCCTGACGAGACGCCTGATGAGCAAGATGACCCTGACACTGGCTTTGGCACTGGCCCTTGCGGCGCCTGTTGCCCTGGCACAGCCCGAGCGTAACCAGAAGATGGACACCTCGCTGCTGCAGCGCCAGGACCTGGCCTATCGCTTCACCCAGCTCGACCTGGACTCGGCCGATGGCCAACGCCATTACCGCTTGTGGGTCGGCAAACCAAACCGACCGGCGCCCGCCTCAGGGTACCCGGTACTGTGGATGCTCGATGGCAATGCCGCGATCGGGGCGCTGCAAAGCCAGCAACTGGACAAGCTCGCCGCCGGCCAGGCGCCTTTACTGGTGGCCGTGGGTTACCAGACCGAACAACGTATCGAGCGGACCGGGCGTACATATGACTACACCCCGGCGCTGCCTGGCCAGGCTGAGCAGCGTGACCCGCTGACCGGCGAGCCCAGTGGCGGTGTGGATGCGTTTCTTGATCTGCTGACCGAACGCATGCGGCCGATGGTGGCCGGGCTGGCCCCGATCGACGCGCAACAGCAGACGTTATGGGGCCATTCCTATGGCGGCCTGGCCGTGCTGCATACGCTGTTCACCCGGCCCGGGGCGTTCAGTGACTATGCGGCGGCCAGCCCTTCGTTGTGGTGGCATGACGGGGCGATCGTGCAGGAGGCGCAGGGGCTTGAGCAGCGCTTGGGCAACAACTCTGCGCGGCTGCTACTGATGCGGGGCAGCGCAGAACCCTCGAACCCCCGGGCACAGCTTAAAGGCGATGCCGAGAAGCCCGCGCGCGAGCTGGCGGCGGACCTGGCCAAGGTAAAAGGCCTTCAGGTGCGCTTTGAACGGTTCGATGGGCTGGATCATGGGCAAATGCTGGAGGCTTCCTTGAACGCGGTGATCGAGCAGCTGGCCAGATAACAGGTAATCCCGTTCCGGCCTGCTGCTCCGTCGCATCGTCAAGGATAGGTGTACTTGAGCACGTACTGGCTCAGTTCACGGAAGGCATCCCCGGAAATCCGGGCTACAAGGTCTGGTGTCCGGCCAAGCGTCTTGCAGCATGCCGCGACCATCTGCTGGCGCACCGGCTCATCGAGCATGCTGGCATGCACAACCTGGAAGAACTGAAGGTAAACGCCAGAACCACTGCCTTCAGGGCTGCGCCGGATTTCAACAGGTGTGTCGTGGTAAGGCGCCCGGAAGAACGGCTGACCCTCGTAGTCCGGCTGTGGGGTCAGCACACCCGGGGCATCACACCGGCTGTGACACAGCACTTTGCTCTGCTGATCCGTCTCGAAGCCTCGTTCATAAAGCGTGACTTGCGACCCGGGGGCCTGTAGGCAGGCACTTTCGAATGCGTTCAGGATCTTCCGGGCATTCGCCTGGGAAGCCTGGATCTGCGACAACGCCACGAACCGCTCGATTTCACCCTTGGCGACGCTTTTTACGCCCCGGTCAAGGGTTGCCCAGTGGCTGAATTCTTCTTTGCAGGCAATCATGTGAATCTCGAAGCGGTAACCTGCCTCGACGGCAGCAGGCGGGAAACCGGCGAACGCTTCGTCGTCCAGTGCCGATTCCATGATGATGTTGTAGCGGTTGGCGAAGGCATACTCGAAAACCTTGCCGCTCAGCTCTCTGACGAAGGCTTCGGTGTGTTCGTAAACATGCAACACACCGTGGTCGCTCATCTGTGCGTAGTGCGGGTGCAGTTTGCGGAACTCAGGCAAATAAAGCCGCACATGGTTCTCGTAGCGCTCGCTGGGCAGCAACTGCTTCTCCAGCAAGTAAGTCTTGCCCGACCCTTGCGCCCCCGCAACGATTAGCATGTTCGGGGCGGGGTCACTTTCAGGCCCATCCGCCTCGCGTGCCTTGTCGAACAGCGTGTTGTCGAGCAGGGCAAAGGCATCAGTCACGTCGTTGGCAGTGAACGGGTAAAGCGTGGCCATATCTGCAATCCTCAAGTATCTGCCCCAAGCGGGCTGCCCGGCACTCTAGAAGTTGCGATGGCGTACCGTGTGGTAGATGGCTATGGCATCTCTGGCCAGCCCGCCGAAGGTCGTAGACGCGTGGGTTGCCAGTGGGGTGGCCATGTGCGTTATGCTTGGCCGGTCTTCAGGGCGGGGTGAAAGTCCCCACCGGCGGTAAATCGAAAGATGAGCCCGCGAGCGCCCCGGCCATGCCGGGGGTCAGCAGATCTGGTGCGACTCCAGAGCCGACGGTCATAGTCCGGATGAAAGAAGGCGTCAGGCAGGGGCCATCCGGGCGCCCTTGCGCGCGCATTTTGTTCGCCCCGAGACGTTCATCGATCATTCACGAGGAGCGTTTCATGTCCACCCTTCAACACCCGCAATTCCCCAACGTTTGCGCCGCCATCGCCGCCTTCCAGGCCGGGCGCCCTGTATTGCTGCTCGATGACGACGACCGCGAAGACGAAGCGGACATTATTGCGGCTGCCGAAAACATCACGCTGCAAACCATGGCCATGATGATCCGCGACTGCAGCGGCATCGTCTGCCTGTGCCTGGACGAAGCCACCGTTGACGAACTGCAACTGGCGCCGATGGTGCAGAACAACCAGGCCCGCCACGGCACCGGTTTCACCGTCACCATCGAAGCGGCAGAAGGCATCACCACCGGGGTTTCTGCCCAGGACCGCATCACCACCATTGGCGCGGCGTTGCGTTCCAGCGCCGAACAACGCCATATCGTCAGCCCAGGGCATGTGTTCCCGCTGCGCGCCCGCAATGGCGGGGTGTTGACCCGCCGTGGGCACACCGAAGGCTCGGTGGACCTGGCACGCCTGGCCGGCCTGCGCCCGGCAGCCGTGCTGTGCGAGCTGATGAACCCCGATGGCAGCATGGCCCGTGGCGAGCAGGTGGCGGTGTACGCGCGGCAGTACAACTTGCCGGTGCTGACCATCGAGGAGCTGGCGCGGTACCGGGAGGCGATGCTGGAGCGCGAAGCCGAGCCTGCCTGATAGGCCACCTTGGGGCGATTCGCGGGCACGCCCGCGAAAGGGCCCTTGAACTTGCCTCATTGCCCCGGAAGTTTGCTCCCCCCGCCCCGCTCTGCTAGTGTCGCGCCGTTCTGATATGCCACCGAGACAGTCGCCATGGCCCGCAAAAAAGCCTCCCTCGATTTCGAGCAATCCCTCGCAGACCTGCAAGCACTGGTCGAGCGCCTGGAGAACGGCGAGTTGTCGCTGGAAGAGTCGCTGGCCGCCTTCGAGCAAGGCATCGCCCTGACCCGTGACTGCCAGGGTGCCCTGGCCCAGGCCGAACAGAAGGTGCAAATTCTGCTGGAGCGCGATGGCGAGCTGGCTGCACAGCCCTTCGACGCGGAGCCAGAAGCATGATCGGCACCTACCAGGCCAGTTGCCAGGCACGCGTCGACGCAGCCCTCGAACCCCTGTTCGTCGCCCCGACCAAAGAGCTGGAACGCCTTTATGCCGCCATGCGCTACAGCGTGATGAACGGCGGCAAGCGTGTACGGCCATTGCTGGCCTATGCAGCCTGCGAAGCCCTGGGTGCCCCGGCCGAGCAAGCCAACGGCGCAGCCTGCGCGGTCGAACTGATTCACGCTTATTCGCTGGTGCATGACGACCTGCCGGCCATGGACGACGACGACCTGCGTCGCGGCCAGCCAACCACTCACAAAGCCTTCGATGAAGCCTGCGCCATCCTGGCTGGCGACGGCTTGCAGAGCCTGGCGTTCAGCGCCCTGCTCGACCCAGGCCTGAGCCCGCAGGCCGACAGCATTCGCCTGGCCATGGTGCAGGCCCTGGCCAAGGCCGCCGGGCCAGCCGGCATGGTCGGCGGCCAGGCCATCGACCTCGGTTCGGTGGGCCTGAAGCTGGACCAGCAAGCGCTGGAGTTCATGCACCGGCACAAGACCGGCGCACTGATCGAAGCCAGCGTGCGCCTTGGCGCATTGGCCAGTGCCCGTGCCGAACAGGCGCAGCTAGAGGCCCTGCAGACTTATGCACAGGCCATCGGCCTGGCGTTCCAGGTACAGGATGACATCCTCGACGTGGAAAGCGACACCGCCACCCTGGGCAAACGCCAGGGCGCTGACATAGCCCGTGACAAACCGACCTACCCGGCCCTGCTGGGGCTGGAAGCGGCCAAGGCCTATGCGATCGAACTGCGCGACCAAGCGCTGGTCGCACTGGATGGGTTCGGCGACAAGGCCGAGCCACTGCGGGCGTTGGCGCGTTACATCGTCGAACGCCGCAACTGATTTTCGGGGCCGCTGTGCGGCCCATGCAACACCCGTCTGAATGGGCAGCTTTTCCTACAATGGGGTAAACTGCCGCGTCTTCACACACCTATAACGACTCGCCTGATGCCCACGACGTTTCAAGAGATCCCCCGCGAACGCCCGGTCACGCCGTTGCTCGACCGCGCTGACACGCCTGCCGGCCTGCGCCGGCTGGCCGAAGCCGACCTGGAGACCCTGGCCGACGAACTGCGCCAGGAACTGCTCTACACCGTGGGTCAGACCGGTGGGCATTTTGGTGCCGGTCTGGGCGTGATCGAGCTGACCATCGCCCTGCACTACGTATTCGACACCCCGGACGACCGACTGGTGTGGGACGTGGGCCACCAGGCCTACCCGCACAAGATCCTCACCGGGCGCCGTAACCGCATGCTCAGCCTGCGCCAGAAGGACGGTATTGCCGCCTTCCCGCGCCGCAGCGAAAGCGAGTACGACACCTTTGGCGTCGGCCACTCCAGCACCTCGATCAGCGCCGCACTGGGCATGGCCATTGCCGCCCGCCTGCAAAACAGTGCACGCAAGTCGATTGCGGTGATCGGTGATGGCGCGCTGACAGCCGGTATGGCCTTCGAGGCGTTGAACCACGCCCAGGAAGTCAACGCCGACATGCTGGTGATCCTCAACGACAACGACATGTCGATTTCGCGCAATGTCGGTGGCCTGTCCAACTACCTGGCCAAGATTCTCTCCAGCCGCACCTACTCGAGCATGCGTGAAGGCAGCAAGAAAGTGCTGTCGCGCCTGCCCGGCGCCTGGGAAATCGCCCGGCGCACCGAGGAATATGCCAAGGGCATGCTGGCCCCCGGCACCCTGTTCGAAGAGCTGGGCTGGAACTACATCGGCCCGATCGACGGCCACGACCTGCCGACAATGATCGCCACCCTGCGCAACATGCGAGACCTGAAAGGCCCGCAGTTCCTGCATGTGGTGACCAAGAAGGGTAAAGGCTTCGCCCCGGCCGAGGTCGACCCGATCGGCTACCACGCAATCACCAAACTGGAGCCGGCCGACAAGCCTGCCGCGCCGAAAAAAGCCAGCGGGCCGAAATATTCCGCCGTGTTCGGCCAGTGGCTGTGCGACATGGCCGCCGCCGACAACCGCCTGGTGGGTATTACCCCGGCGATGAAGGAAGGCTCGGATCTTGTAGCCTTCAGCGAGCGCTACCCGGAACGTTACTTCGACGTAGCGATTGCCGAGCAGCACGCCGTCACCCTGGCAGCCGGCATGGCCTGCGAGGGCGGCAAGCCGGTGGTGGCGATCTACTCCACCTTCCTGCAGCGCGCCTACGACCAGCTGATCCACGACGTGGCGGTGCAAAACCTCGACGTACTGTTCGCCATCGATCGCGCCGGCCTGGTTGGCGAAGACGGCCCGACTCACGCGGGCAGCTACGACTTGTCGTACCTGCGCTGCATCCCGGGCATGCTGGTGATGACCCCGAGCGACGAGAACGAGCTGCGCAAGATGCTCAGCACCGGCCACCTGTACAACGGCCCGGCGGCTGTTCGCTACCCGCGTGGTACCGGCCCGAATGCGCCGATCAGCGGCGACCTCGAACCGCTGGAAATCGGCAAGGGCGTGGTTCGTCGCCAAGGTGAGAACGTCGCCCTGCTGGTGTTCGGCGTTCAGCTGGCCGAGGCCATGCAAGTGGCCGGGCAGATCAACGCGACTGTGGTCGACATGCGTTTCGTCAAGCCGCTGGACGAAGCCTTGGTGCTGGAACTGGCTGGCAGCCATGAATTGCTGGTGACCATCGAAGAAAACGCCATCATGGGCGGCGCTGGGGCTGCGGTGGGTGAGTTCCTTGCCAACGAAGGCGTGGTCAAGCCATTACTGCACCTTGGGCTGCCGGACATCTATGTCGAGCATGCCAAGCCTGCGCAAATGCTGGCTGAATGTGGGCTGGATGCAACCGGGATCGAGGCTTCAGTGAAAGCCCGCATGGCCAAGCTCGGCCTCTAGGGCCTATTCGCGGGCACGCCCGCTCCCACAGGTATATCACCGCCCTTAAGAGCAGTGGATTACCTGTGGGAGCGGGCGTGCCCGCGAATGCTATGGTGCAGAAAATGAGAAACCCAACCTTTGCCCCCCTGCTTTGCCTCCCTCTCACGCTGCTGGCCGCCGAACGCGACGACGCCCTCAAGCTCCCCGACGTACTCATTAGCGCCAGCCGCCAAGTCGAATCACGCACAGCCACCAGCGCCGCCAACACCGTCTTCACCCGCACCGACATCGACCGCCTGCAACCCACCAGCGTCACCGACCTGCTCGCCCGCGCGCCCGGCGTACAAGTGGCCCCGACCGGTGGACGCGGCAGCCTGCCGGGCATCTTCATCCGCGGCACCAAGGCCGCCCAAAGCCTGGTGCTGGTCGATGGTATGCGCATCGCCAACGCCACCTCCGGCGACAGCGGCCTGCAGTTTCTAGACGTCGACCAGATCGAGCGTGTCGAAGTGCTGCGCGGCTCGCGCTCGGCGGTGTATGGCAGCGATGCCATTGGCGGGGTGATCCAGATCTTTACCCGCCGTAGCAATGGCCCCGGCCTACAGCCGCGCCTGCGCATGGCCGCTGGCAGCAACCAGACATTCCAACGCAGCGTGGGCCTTGCTGGTGGTAACGGGGCGACCCGGTTCAACCTTGGCGCTAGCCTGGATGAAACCGCCGGTATCGACTCGACCGGACCGTCTTTCACCAGCGATGGTGACCACGATGCCTACCGCAACAAGTCGCTGAACCTGAGCCTGAGCCACACTTTTGACGAGCGTTTCGAGGCCGGCCTGAACCTGCTCGATAGCCGCGGCCGTAGCGAGTACGACAACCCGTTCGGCGGTTTCGACCCGGTCACCTTTGAAAGCTTCGGGCAAAAGCCCTACACCGATTTCAGCGTCAGCAGCCTGGGCAGTTACTTCGATGCCCAGCTTACCGACACCTGGCATTCACGGCTGGAACTGGCCCACAGCGAAAACCGTGACGACAAACGCGACAAGCTCAGCGCCGAACGCTTTGTGTTCAACACCTACCGGGACCAGGTCACCTGGCAGAACGACCTTGCGCTGGGCGAGCAACACAGCCTGCTGCTCGGCGGCGACTGGTACGAAGACCGCGTGCACGCCAGCACCGATTTCACCGAGGACAGCCGCTGGAACCGTGCCGCCTTCCTCCAACACCGCTACCGGGGCGAGCAGTTTTCCACCGAAGTGGGCGTGCGCCATGACCGTAACCAGCAGTTCGGCGGCCAGACCACCTGGAGCGGCAGCCTGACCGTACCGTTGAATGCGCAGAACGACGTGCTGCTGTCCTACAGCGAAGGCTTTCGGGCGCCAACCTTCAATGACCTGTATTACCCCCAGTTCAGCAACCCGGACCTGGATCCCGAACATTCCAGAAGCTACGAGCTGCAATGGCGCAGCCAGCTGACAACAGACAGCCGCCTGGAAGCCTCGCTGTACCGCACAGATTTGCGCGATGCGATCGTGTTCGGCCAGGACTCGATACCGCGCAATGTCGCCTCGGCGCGCATCAACGGCTTCGAAATGGCCTTGGCGCAACAATGGGGGGCGTGGCGCAGCCAGTTGGGCCTGGCACTGATCGACCCACGTGACCGCGACAGCGGCCACACCCTCGCCCGCCGTGCCCGCCGCACACTGAGCCTGGACCTGGACCGTGAACTGGGCCGTTTCAGCGTGGGGGCAAGCTGGCAAGCGGTCAGCAGCAGCTATGACGATGAAGCCAACCGCAACCGCATCGGCGGCTATGGCCTGCTCGGTTTGCGCGGTAGCTGGGCAGCCACGGATGAAGTGAAACTGGAAGCAAAGCTGGATAACCTGCTGGACCGCGCCTACAACCGTGCCCTTTATAGCTATGAAGGCGCCTACCACCCGTACCGCGAAGAGGGCCGCACACTGCTGTTCAGCGTTACCTGGACGCCGGCGCTTTAGCCGCGAGCAACGCGCACAAGCGGGCGGTGGCTTCGATCATCTGCCCGCTGGGCCGCTCTAGCCCCTTGTCGGGCACCACCAGCAGGCGGCCATCGGCAACCGCACGCAGTTGCGGCCAGGCCTTCCAGCTCGCCAGCTGTACTTGATCGCCCGCCAGGATGACCTGCGGATTACGCAGCAGTACAGACTCCACGTTCACCTGCGGCGCTGGCTGACTGAGGTCGGCGAACACATTGCGCGCCCCGCACACGGCCAAGGCGTCGCTGACCACCTGCCGGCCACCCAAGGTGTACAACGGCCGATCCCACACTTGATAGAACACCTGCAAGGGCTCGTCTCGCCGGTATTGCTGGCGCAACTGCTGCAGCCGATTGCGCAGGGTTTGAGCGTACGCATGGCCTTGCTCGGCACGCCCGATGCGCCCGGCAATGGCCTCGATCTGTTCAATCAGTTGCTCGATGTCATGGGGTTCGGCACTGAAAGTGGCAATGCCCAGGCGCTTGAGCTGGTCGCGCTGGGCGGGCGGCACGCTGCCAGGCCACAGCAGCAACAGGTCGGGGCGCAGGCTGAGCAGGCGCTCCATGTCCAGTTGCCCTTGGCGCCCGACCGAGGGCAGGTCGCGCAGCGCCGCCGGCCGTTCGCCACCGTCGAGCACACCCACCAGCAGGTCGTCGGCCTGCAGCTCGAGCATGATTTCGGTCATCGACGGTGCCAGACTGACGACCCGCATGGGTTCAGCGGCCAGTGCGGTGCAGGCTACCAGCACCAGAAGGCCAGCCAGCAGACGCATTAACCGAGCTGACGCGGAATGCGATAGAGGTACAGCACCACCACGGTGGACAGCGCCAGCAGGATCTGCGGCACCGCTTCGAGGCCGACCAGCACCGACAGCGCGGCAACCCAGGCCGGAAAGCAGGCGTACAGCATGGCCATGCGCCGAACCCGCGCCAGTTCGATCCAGGCGGCGGGCTCTTCGCCCGTGCCAAGTACCTTGGAAGTGGCGATCAGCGCACGCTTGTAAGCCCCGAAACGCGGCAGGCTGAGGAACATGGTCGCCGCGCCGGCAATGAACAGTGGCATGGCCAGCACCGGGATCAGTGCGTCACCGCCACCAAAGGCCCAGGCCATCACCGGCAGCGGCACCAGGCCCACTGCCAGGTACTGCCACCAGGCCAGCGCCAGGCGCTGCTTGACCTCGGCGCGGGTCACGCCTGGGGCGCCTCGCCCTGGTGTTCGTTGCCCAGCATGTGGCCCAGTTTGCCGGCCTTGGTCGCCAGGTAGTAGCGGTTGTGTGGGTTGTGGCCGGTGTGCAGCGGCACACGCTCGGCAACCACGATGTTCATGTCGGTCAGGGCTTTGACCTTGCGCGGGTTATTGGTCATCAGGCGCAGCGACTTCACGCCCAGGTGTTCCAGCATCGGCAGGCACATGGCGTAGTCACGCTGGTCGGCGGCAAAGCCCAGGCGCTCGTTGGCTTCGACGGTGTCGGCGCCGCCATCTTGCAGCTCGTAGGCGCGGATCTTGTTCAGCAAGCCAATGCCACGGCCTTCCTGGCGCAGGTACAGCAGCACGCCACGGCCTTCACGGGCGATGGCCTGCAGTGCGGCTTCCAGCTGCGAACCACAGTCGCAACGCTGGCTGAACAGGGCATCGCCGGTCAGGCACTCGGAGTGCAGGCGCCCCAGCACCGGCTGGCCGTCCGCGATGTCACCCAGGCTGAGCACCACGTGCTCACGGCCAGTGGCTTCGTCGAGAAAGCCATGCATGGTGAAGGTCGCGAAGGGAGTCGGGAGTTTAGAGGCGGCAACAAAGACGACGGGCACGTTGTGCTCCTGGAATAAGTTGAAAATTTCTCGTGGGCCGATTGTATCAGCCAGTTGCAGGCTGTGGGCGGGCTGAATACGGTGGGTTAAGATCGAAAAGTTCGATGCTTAGCAGCGATGATGGGGCCAAAAGCGCCCCTCTCTCAATGGGGGCGACTGTCCGCAGTGAACGGATAGGGCTGCTTCCAATGTTCGAAAATCGGCTTCAGCTCGCCACTGCGCACCAATTCGGCCATGCGCTTGTCGAACAGGTTGCGCAGGGCCTTGGCCTGGTCGCTTCGGGCAAAAGCCAGGTACAGCGGAAGTTCGGCCACATGGGTACGACGGAAGCGCTCGGGCTGCGAAGACTGGCTCAGCACATAATCGACTTCGGTCTGTGCATCGATGTAGAAGTCCACACGGTCATGCTCGAGCATCGGCAAGATGCCTTCGCGGCGCTGAATCTCACGAAACTCATGCACATCCGGCAGGTAGCTGCCGTAGTCATAGCCTCGTACCCAGGCCAGGCGGTATTTGCCAACGTTCTCTGGAGTCGGCACAGGCTTGCTGGCTAGCCCCAGGGCGTAGATATGGTCCATGTCGAAGTGCCAGCGCGGGTACAGATTGTCGTCGTTCTCGTCCTTGTACGAGCCGACCCAGGCATCGGCTTCGCCGCGTTTGACCAGCCCGATTGCCCGGCTGTAGGGCGCGGTCTGGGTCACCACCTTGACCCCGGCCGGCTCGAACACCTTGCGTAGCACGTCCCAGGCGACCCCGCTACCGTCGGCGTTGGTGTAATCAAGCCACTCCTCGCTGACCAGGTGGATCTGCTTCGGCACACCGTCAGCAGCGTTCACCCACGGGGCAACACTCAGCAGCATTGCCAGCAGCACAGTCCTTATGGCCATTCATGCGCTCCCTGTTTCAGGCAACCGCCCACACCAGAACCTGCATGCCCAGCCACGCGAACACGCCGGCCAGGATATCGTCGAGCATGATGCCGACGCCCCCGTGCACATGACGGTCGATCCAGCGGATCGGCCACGGCTTGAGGATGTCGAAGAAGCGGAACATCAGGAACCCTGCCAGCAGCCACTGCCAACCTTCCGGCACCAGCCAGAGGGTGATCCACATGCCGACAATCTCATCCCAGACAATGCCTTCATGGTCGTGTACGCGCAAGTCATTGGCGACTTTGCCGCACAACCAGAAGCCAAACAGCATGCTCACGCCGAGCAGCAGCCAGTACCCCCAGTCGGGTAGCATCTGCCACAACGGGATGAACGGTATGGCCACCAGCGAACCCCAGGTGCCCGGGGCCTTGGGCAAGGTGCCGGACCCGAAGCCGAAAGCGATGAAGTGCCACGGGTTGCGCCAGACCGAAGGCGGAACGAACTCCGCAGGCACCTGGTTGGGGTGATCGGTCACGGTGTCTCCCTAAAGTGTTGATAGCCCCGCTGAACGGGGGTAATGTCCCGGCCCTGCGCGTCGCGCAAGGTTACGCCCTGCCCTTCGAGCACGCGGCCAATGGTGTGCACCTCGACGAAACCGAGGTTGGCCAAGGGCGGCAGCGCCTCAGGTGGCAGCGTGAAGGCCAGCACGTAATCGTCGCCACCCGCAAGCGCAGCCTGCACTGCCGCCTCGCGGCCGAGGAACGCCTCTACAGCAGGAGACACTGGCACCTGGGCCAGGTTCACCTCCAGCGCCACGCCGGACGCCTTGGCGATATGCCCACAATCTGCGAGCAGGCCATCGGAGATGTCCAGGGCAGCGGTAGCCTGGCCGCGCAGGAGCGTGCCCAGGGTGAGCTGCGGCATCGGCGACCAGTAATGGGCAAGCAGCGGCTCAGCCAGCTCGGCGGGTGCCTCGCGCTCACCCAGCACCAGCGGCAATGCACCGGCGGCCTTGCCCAGCACACCGCCGACGCACAGCAAGTCGCCTGGCCGTGCACCGCTGCGGCGCAACGCCTGGCCAGCCGGCACGCGGCCGAACACGGTAACGGTGATGCTCAGCGGCCCCCGGGTGGTATCCCCTCCGATCAGGCTCATGCGGCAGCGATGGGCCATGCGGCTTAGGCCGTCCGCATAGGCGGCCAGCCAGTCTGGGCCAACATCCGGCAGGGTCAGGGCGAGGGTGAAGCCGATTGCGGTCGCGCCCATGGCCGCCAGGTCACTGGCCGCCACGGCCAACGAGCGCTGGCCCAGCAGAAGCGGATCGCAGACCGCAGGAAAGTGCACCCCGGCGACCAGGGTATCGGTCGACACCGCCAGTTGCTCGCCTGGGGGAAGCTGCAGCAGGGCGCAGTCGTCACCGATCCCCAGTGCCACGCCCTCGCCGCCCTGCGCACAGGGCGCGGCGGCGAAGTAATGGTTGATCAGCTCGAACTCACCCATGGGCAGGCAGCGCCGGAATCAGCGCTTGTTCGCCTTGACTTCTGCTTCACGCAGGGCCGGAGCGAGCTTGTCCAGCACGCCGTTGACGAACTTGTGGCCATCGGTGGCACCGAAAACCTTGGCCAGCTCGACACCTTCGTTGATCACAACGCGATAAGGCACATCGACGCGCTTGATCAGTTCCCAGGTGGACAGACGCAGCACGGCCAGTTCGACCGGGTCGAGCTCTTCCAGTGCGATGGTCATGCAAGGCACCAGCGCCTTGTCGATTTCGCCCTTGATTGCCGGGACCCCATGCAGGATCTCGCGGAAATAGGCACCGTCGACATCGGTGAAATCGTTATCCACCCGGAACTGCGCTTCGATCTCGTTCAGCGAATGCTGGGCCATGTGCCACTGGTAGAGGGCCTGGGTCGCGAGCTTGCGGGCTTCGCGGCGCTTGGCGCTCTTCGAGGGCTTGCCGGCATCCGCAGGTTTTGGATCGCGCGGGTTGAAACGATCGCTTTCGTCGCTAATCACTTGGCCTCCAACTGCGCCAGCAGGCTGACCATTTCCAGAGCGGACAGGGCAGCTTCAGCACCTTTGTTGCCGGCCTTGGTGCCGGAACGCTCGATGGCTTGCTCGATGGAGTCGACGGTCAGTACGCCGAAGGCCACCGGAACACCGAACTCCATGGACACCTGGGCCAGGCCCTTGGTGCATTCGCCCGCCACGTATTCGAAGTGCGGGGTACCACCACGGATCACGGCGCCCAGGGCAATGATCGCGTCGTAGGCGCCTTGCTGGGCGACCTTCTGTGCCACTAGCGGGATTTCGAATGCACCCGGGGCACGGATGATGGTGATGTCGCTTTCGCTGACACCGTGGCGTACCAGGGCATCAACGGCACCGCTTACCAGGCTTTCGACGACGAAGCTGTTGAAGCGGCCAACCACCAAAGCATAGCGACCTTTGGGGGCGATGAAGGTACCTTCGATGGTCTTCAGGGTCATTCCGATATTCTCATCTTCAAGAGCGAGGCCGCATGCTGGCGGCCTCGACAGGGGTATGGACTCGAGCTGGAGGGCGTCACTGCCGCCTCAAGTCACTCGGAGGGCACGTATTCTACAACTTCCAGATCGAATCCGGATATCGCATTGAACTTCATCGGCGAACTCATCAGGCGCATCTTGCGCACACCGAGGTCCCGCAGGATCTGCGAACCGGCACCCACGGTGCTGTAGGTGGTCGGTGCCTTGGCCGGCGCATCGCCCGCGCTTTCGCGGATGTGCGCCAGCAGCACGTCGCCGTCCAGCGGGTGGCCCAGCAGCAGCACCACGCCGCTGCCGGCCTCGGCCACGGCAGCCATGGCCGCACGCAGGCTCCAGCGGCCCGGTTGCTTGACCAGCAGCAGGTCGCGCAGCGGGTCCATGTTGTGCACGCGCACCAGGGTCGGCTCTTCAGCGCAGATCTTGCCCAGGGTCAGGGCCATGTGCACGTCGCCTTCCACCGCGTCGCGGTAGGTGACCAGGTTGAACTCACCCAGCTCGCTTTCCACCGGCTGCTCGGAGACGCGCTGCACAGTGCGTTCGTGGATCATGCGGTAGTGAATGAGGTCGGCGATGGTGCCGATCTTCAGGCCGTGCTCGGCGGCGAAAACTTCCAGTTCCGCGCGGCGCGACATGGTGCCGTCGTCGTTCATCACTTCGCAGATGACGCCGCTTGGCTCGAAACCGGCCATGCGCGCCAGGTCGCAGGCGGCTTCGGTGTGGCCGGCGCGGGCCAGGGTACCGCCAGGCTGGGCCATCAACGGGAAGATGTGGCCTGGGCTGACAATGTCTTCGGCCTTGGCATCCTTGGCGGCGGCAGCCTGCACGGTGCGGGCGCGGTCAGCGGCGGAAATGCCGGTGGTGACGCCTTCGGCGGCTTCGATCGACACGGTGAACTTGGTGCCGAAGCCCGAGCCGTTGCGCGGCGCCATCAGCGGCAGCTTCAGCGTTTCGCAACGCTCGCGGGTCATCGGCATGCAGATCAGGCCACGGGCGTGCTTGGCCATGAAGTTGATGTGCTCGGGCAGGCAGCACTCGGCTGCCATGATGATGTCGCCTTCGTTTTCGCGGTCTTCGTCATCCATGAGGATGACCATTTTGCCCTGGCGGATGTCTTCGACCAGTTCTTCGATGCTGTTGAGCGCCACGCGGCACCCCCTTCTCAATCAGGATTTCAAGAAGCCGTTGGCGGCCAGGAAGCTTTCGGTAATGCCACTGCCCTTGCTCGGTTCAGCGGCCTTGTCACCCAGCAGCAAGCGCTCCAGGTAACGGGCCAGCAGGTCGACCTCAAGGTTTACCCGACGCCCTGCGCGGTAGTCGGCCATGATGGTTTCGGACAGGGTGTGCGGGACAATGGTCAGCTCGAACTCGGCGCCATTGACCTCATTGACCGTCAGGCTGGTGCCGTCGACGGTGATCGAACCCTTGTGGGCGATGTACTTGGCCAGTTCCTTGGGTGCACGCACGCGGAACTGGATGGCGCGGGCGTTATCGCTGCGCGAGATGATTTCACCAACCCCGTCGACGTGGCCGCTGACCAGGTGCCCGCCCAGGCGGGTGGTGGGGGTCAGGGCCTTTTCCAGGTTGACCTTGCTGCCACTCTTGAGGTCGATGAACGCGGTGCGCTTGAGGGTTTCGACGCTGACGTCGGCCCAGAAGCCGTCACCCGGCAGTTCGACAGCGGTCAGGCACACACCGTTGACGGCGATGCTGTCGCCGAGCTTGACGTCACCCAGGTCGAGCTTGCCGGTTTCGACGTAGACGCGCACGTCGCCACCCTTGGGGGTGAGGCTGCGAATGGTGCCGATGGATTCGATGATGCCGGTGAACATGGGGTCTTCCTCAAAAACGGTTTGCACGGGGCAAGCCCGGCATTATACGCCGGGCGCCGGCAGGGGGATGGCCGTGACCCGCCAGTCATCGCCCACTGCGCGCATTTCGGTAATTTTCAGCCGCGGTGCTTCGCTCATCTTGTCCAGCGGCCAGTCCAGCAACGGGCGGGCGTTGGAGCCGAGGAAAGTGCCGGCGACGAACAGCTGGAACTCGTCGACCAGGCCTTGCCGGGCAAAAGCACCCACCAGGCCCGCACCGGCTTCCAGCAGGATTTCGTTGACGCCACGGGCCGCCAGGGCTTGCAGCAGCGCAGGCAGATCGACCTGGCCATTGTCACCCGGCAGGCTGAGCAACTCGTGGCCGGCAGCGGCATAGCGCGGGTCATCTGCGACAGCCGTCACCACCAGCACCGGGCCGGCCTGGAAGAACGGTGCATCCAGTGGCAAGCGCAGGCGGCCATCGACCAGCACGCGCAGCGGTGGGCGGCTGAGCGCCAGGGCGGTGGTTTCGGGGTCGAGGCCCAGCTCGTCACCGCGCACGGTCATGCGGGCGTTGTCGGCCAGCACACTGGCAGCGCTGGTCAGCACCACGCTGGAACGGGCGCGCAGGCGCTGCACCGCAGAGCGGGCAGCCGAGCCGGTGATCCACTGGCTTTCGCCACTGGCCATGGCGGTGCGGCCATCCAGGCTCATGGCCAGTTTGGCGCGCACGAACGGCAGGCCATGTTCCATGCGTTTGAGAAAGCCCGGGTTGAGTGCGCGGGCATCGGCTTCGAGCACGCCGCTGGCCACTTCGATTCCCGCCTCCGCCAAACGCCGCAGGCCTTGCCCCGCCACTTGCGGGTTAGGGTCCTGCATGGCGGCCACCACCCGCGCCACACCGGCCTTGACCAGCGCTTCGGCACAGGGCGGCGTGCGGCCATGGTGGCTGCACGGCTCCAGGGTGACGTAGGCGCAGGCACCGCGGGCACGCTCACCCGCCTGGCGCAGGGCATGCACTTCGGCATGCGGCTCGCCGGCGCGCACGTGCCAGCCTTCGCCGACCACTTCGCCGTCGCGCACGATCACGCAGCCTACACGCGGGTTCGGGTGGGTGGTGTACAGGCCTTTGCGCGCCAGCTCCAGCGCGCGGGCCATATAGTGGGCGTCAAGGATGGCGGCTTGGCTGGGCATGTTCACTCTTTAGCTGGCTCACGGGCCAGGCGGTCGATTTCTTCGCGGAACTCGTCCAGGTCCTGGAAGCGCCGGTACACCGAGGCAAAGCGGATATAGGCCACTTCGTCGAGCTTGCGCAGCTCGGCCATGACCATTTCACCCACCACCAGCGATTTAACTTCGCGCTCGCCAGTGGCGCGCAGCCGGCTCTTGATGTGCGCCAGGGCTGCTTCCAGGCGCTCGACGCTGACCGGGCGCTTCTCCAGGGCCCGTTGCATGCCGGCACGCAGCTTGTCTTCGTCGAAGGGCTGGCGTGTGCCGTCCTGCTTGATCAGCCGGGGCAGCACCAGCTCGGCGGTTTCGAAGGTGGTGAAACGCTCGCCACAGGCCACGCATTCGCGGCGGCGGCGCACCTGCTCGCCCTCGGCGACGAGGCGAGAGTCGATGACCTTGGTGTCGTTGGCACCGCAAAAGGGACAGTGCATGGTGGCAGGCAACAAAAAAAGGGAGGGCCATGGTAGCGCATTGCACTGGCAAGACAAGCCAAAGGGGTTAACATCCATGGGAATTCTGCCCGCGAAGGACTACCCCATGCACTACCGAGCGCTCGTCGTGCTGTGCTGCGCCGCCCTGCTCGCCGCTTGCGGCAGCGACAGGCCCAAAACCGATACACCTGCGGCGCCCACGCCAGCCCGCGCGGCCAAACAGGCCGAAGTACTCGGCCCGTTGCCGGCCTACCAGCGCGAACTGAGTGGCACCTTGCTGGAAATCCCGGCCGGTGCCGACGTGGAGCTTGCCTTGCTGGTCATCGACGAACGCGACCGCCCGCAACGCCTGCTGGCCAGCAGCAACCTGACCGGTACCGGCCAGGCCCTGCCCTACCACCTGCGCTTCAACCCCGAGGCCTTCCCGGCCGGTGCGCGGGTCGAGCTGCGTGGCCGGGCCAGCAGCTCCGGCCAGCTGATCATGCACCTGCCACCGGTGCGCATTACCCAAGCCCAGACCCAGGCCACCGGCCCGCTACGTTTCGAGAAGGCGCCGTAAGTGGCTCCGCTGGCCCTGCAACAGGCCCTCAGTGGCCTGATCGGCGAAGCGCGCCTGGTGGTCAGCGAGCTGCCCGGCTGCGACCTGAATCTGTGGCTGATCGACCACCAGAACATGGACCGCGCCTTCAGCAGCGAAGAAACCCGGCGCATTCTTGAAGAGCCGCCCTACTGGAGCTTTTGCTGGGCCAGCGGCCTGGCCATGGCCCGCTACCTGGCCGAACGCCCTGAATGGGTGGCAGGCAAGCGCGTGCTGGACTTTGGCGCCGGCTCCGGAATCGCCGGCATTGCCGCCGCACGCGCGGGTGCGCGGGAAGTGGTGGCCTGCGACCTCGACCCGCTGGCCCTCGATGCCTGCCGCGCCAATGCCGCGCTGAACGGGGTTGAGCTGAACTACAGCAGCGACTTCTTTGCCGAAGACGACCGTTTCGACCTGATTCTGGTTGCCGATGTGTTGTACGACCGCGCCAACCTGCCGCTGCTGGATGCCTTCCTCTGTCGCGGCCGCCAGGCGTTGGTGGCCGACTCGCGGGTACGCGACTTCAGCCACCCGCTGTACCAGCAGTTGGGCGTGCTCGAAGCGCTGACCCTGCCAGACCTGGCCGAGCCACACGAATTCCGCAGGGTCAGCCTGTACCACGCCAGCCGCGACACCTTATAGTGGTGCCATACACGAGTTTGCGAGAGTCGCGATGACCCAAGACACGCCTTACATTTTCGACGCTACAGATGCCACCTTCCAGCAACTGGTGATCGAGAACTCCTTCCACAAGCCGGTGCTGGTGGACTTCTGGGCCGAGTGGTGTGCGCCGTGCAAGGCGCTGATGCCATTGCTGGCCAAGATCGCCGAGGGTTACCAGGGCGAGTTGCTGCTGGCCAAGATCAACTGCGACGTGGAGCAACAGGTGGTTGCCCAGTTCGGCATCCGCAGCCTGCCGACCGTGGTGCTGTTCAAGGACGGCCAGCCGGTTGACGGCTTTGCCGGTGCCCAGCCGGAATCGGCGATTCGCGCCATGCTCGAACCGCATGTGCAGATGCCTGCCGCACCTGCAGCTTCGCCACTGGAACAGGCCAAGGCGCTGTTCGCCGAAAGCCGCTTTACCGAAGCCGAAGCGCTGTTGCAGGCGCTGCTGGGTGAGGACAACAGCAATGCCGAGGCGCTGATCCTGTACGCCCGCTGCCTGGCCGAGCGTGGTGAACTGGGCGAGGCCCAAGTGGTGCTGGATGCGGTCAAGACTGATGAGCACAAGGCTGCACTGGCCGGTGCCAAGGCCCAGCTGACCTTCCTGCGCCAGGCAGCCAGCCTGCCAGAAGTGGCGGACCTGAAAAGCCGCCTGGCACAGAACCCACAGGATGACGAAGCGGCTTACCAGCTGAGCATTCAGCAGCTGGCGCGTCAGCAGTATGAGGCGGCACTGGAGGGGTTGCTGAAGCTGTTCCAGCGTAACCGTGGCTATGAGAACGGGCTGCCGCAGAAGGCGTTGCTGCAGGTGTTCGAGTTGCTCGGCGGCGATCACCCGCTGGTTGGCGTGTATCGCCGCAAGCTGTCGGCGGCGATGTTCTGAGAATGCCGGGGGCCGCTTTGCGGCCCCAAAATTCTGACCCTTTTACCCCACCCAGTGATAAACCGGCGCATCCACGCCACTTTCCACTTTCACTTCACTGCTGTGCCGCAAGCGCACCAGCAGCCGCTTGCCCGCCGCCGCACTCCCCGCCAGTCCCTCCAGCCTGTCCAACAATTCCGGCCCGCTCATCTGCCCCGCCAGGCGCAACACCTCACGTGCGGCAGTCCATTGCCCATCATCCTGTCTCGATGCCGCCACGGTTTGCGTTGCTGCGGCCTGCGCCACCACTGGCACCTCAACCTGCCGCCCCAACTGCGCCCACTCCTCAGGCGCCAACTCGATGGTCAGGTCCACCGGCCAGTTACCAATCTGTCCACGAATTCTCATGATGCATTCCTTGAACCCAGGTCAATGCACCCATGCTACCGCAACATGAAACCTGTGCCACGCAGGCTGGCGGCGCGCAGAAAAGTTGTTATAACATAACTCATTCCTTCAGCCCGCCCCGGAGCCGTCCATGCGTCGCCTGCTGCTTGCCCTGCCCTTCGCCTTGCTGCCACTGGCCGTGGCCCATGCCCACGATGACCATGATCACGACCACGCCCATGGCACCCTCGGCGCCCACGAGCATGGCGTCGCCAAGCTCAACGCCGTGCTCGATGGCAATACCCTGGAGCTGGAACTGGACAGCCCGGCAATGAACCTGGTCGGCTTCGAACATGCCGCCAACAGCGACGCCGACAAGGCCAAGGTCGCCGCCGTGCGCCAGCAGCTCGAACAACCCCTGAAGCTGTTCGGCCTTTCTGCTGCCGCTGGCTGCAAAGAGGATCAGCGAGAACTGGAAAGCCCGCTGTTCGGTGACGCCCCGAAAGCCGACGAAGATGGCGACGAACATGAGCACGGCCACCAGCACAGCGACATCGGCGCCCACTACCAGCTGACCTGCGCCAACCCCGACAAACTGGCGCAAGTGGACCTCGCGCCGCTGTTCAAGGCCTTCCCGGCCACCCAGAAGATCAACGTGCAACTGATCGGCCCGAATGGCCAGAAAGGTGTGGAAGCCACGCCGGCCAAGGCAGCGGTCGCTTTCTGAATGAGCCAGTCGCTGATCGAACTGCACGACCTGGTATACGCCTGGCCAGGTCAGCCGCCGCTGCTGGATATTCCGGCCTTCCACCTGGACACGGGTGAAGCCCTGTTCCTCAAGGGCCCCAGCGGCAGTGGCAAGACCACCTTGCTGGGCCTGCTGGGCGGCGTGAACGTACCGGCTCAGGGCCGCATCCAGTTGCTTGGCCAGGACCTTGGCAGCCTGGGCCAAGGGGCGCGTGACCGCTTCCGCGTCGACCACACGGGTTATATCTTCCAGCAGTTCAACCTGCTGCCGTTCCTGTCGGTACGCGAAAACGTCGAACTGCCCTGCCGCTTCTCAAGCAGCCGCAAGGCCCGCGCCGAGCAGCGCCATGGCAGTGTCGACCAGGCAGCCAGCACGCTGCTGGCCCACCTGGGGCTGGATGACTCCGGCCTGCTCGCCCGCCGCGCCGACAGCCTGTCGATCGGCCAGCAGCAACGGGTGGCCGCCGCCCGCGCACTGATCGGCCAGCCCGAGTTGGTGATCGCCGACGAACCGACCTCGGCGCTGGACGCCGATACCCGTGAAGCGTTCATCCGCCTGCTGTTCGAAGAATGCCGCGCCGCCGGTGCCAGCCTGCTGTTCGTCAGCCACGACCAGAGCCTGGCGCCACTGTTCGACCGCCACCTTTCCCTGGCCGACCTCAACCGCGCCGCCAAGCCCCGGGAGGCCTGATGTACCTGCTCCGCCTTGCCTTGGCCAGCCTGGCCAACCGCCGTTTCACCGCCTTCCTCACCGCGTTTGCCATCGCCCTGTCGGTGTGCCTGCTGCTGGCCGTGGAGCGCGTTCGCACCGAGGCCCGCGCCAGCTTCGCCAGCACCATCAGCGGTACCGACCTGATTGTCGGCGCCCGCTCCGGCTCGGTGAACCTGCTGCTGTATTCGGTATTCCGCATTGGCAACGCGACCAACAACATCCGCTGGGACAGCTTCCAGCACTATGCGCAGGACCCGCGGGTGAAGTGGGCGATCCCTATCTCGCTGGGCGACTCGCATCGCGGCTACAGGGTGATGGGCACCACGACGGATTACTTCGAGCATTACCAATACGGCCGCCGTCAGCACCTGGAATTGAGCCAGGGGCGTGAGTTCGCCAGCGACCCGTTCGAGGTGGTACTTGGTGCCGAAGTCGCCGAGGCATTGCACTACAAGCTGGGCGACAAGCTGGTGCTGGCCCATGGCGTGGCAGCGATCAGCCTGGTCAAGCATGACGACAAGCCGTTCACCGTGGTTGGCGTGCTCAAGCGCACCGGCACACCGGTCGACCGCACACTGCATATCAGCCTGGGCGGCATGGAAGCCATCCATATCGACTGGCACAACGGCGTACCGGCCCGTGGCGCCGGGCGCATCAGTGCAGAGCAGGCACGCACGATGGACCTGCAACCTGCCGCCATAACCGCGTTCATGCTGGGCCTGAACAACAAGATCGCGACGTTCAGCCTACAGCGGGAAATCAACGAATATCGCAGCGAGCCGCTGCTGGCGATCCTGCCTGGGGTGGCCCTGCAAGAGTTGTGGAGCCTGATGGGCACGGCGGAACAGGCGTTGTTCGTGGTGTCGCTGTTCGTGGTGCTGACCGGCCTGATCGGCATGCTCACGGCCATTCTCACCAGCCTCAACGAGCGCCGGCGAGAAATGGCAATCTTGCGTTCGGTCGGGGCCAGGCCGTGGCATATCGCGGGGCTGCTGGTGCTGGAGGCACTGTCACTGGCGGCGGTCGGGATCGTGGCCGGACTGGGCTTGCTGTATGCGGGTATCGCCGTGGCACAGGGGTATGTGCAGGCCAACTATGGGTTGTATTTGCCGCTGGCCCTACCGAGTGCCCATGAGTGGACGCTGCTGGCTATCATCCTGGGGGCGGCGTTGCTGATGGGGAGCGTGCCAGCTTGGCGGGCCTACAGGCAGTCGCTGGCCGACGGCCTGTCCATTCATCTTTAAGAGCCTGTAATGATCAGAAACCTCACTGCCGTCTTCGCGGGCAAGCCCGCGAAAAGGCCGGCAATGCACATGCTGCTGACCCTGTTGTTGCTGGTAGCGATGCCTCTATGGGCCGCCGAGCCCAAAGAGCTGGACTGGCCCGCCCTGATCCCCGAAGGCGCCCCGGTCATCCCGCCGCAATTGGCGCCGTTGCATGACATGTCACAGCTCAGCAACGCCCTGTCTGCCGAATCCGCCCCACCCGCGCGCCAGCAGGCCCCCGACGCGCCGGTGGTAAAAAGCCTTGATGGCCAGCAGATCAAGTTGCCCGGCTACATCGTGCCCCTGGAGGTCAGCGAGGAAGGCCGCACCACCGAATTCCTGCTGGTGCCTTACTACGGCGCGTGCATCCATGTGCCCCCACCACCGTCTAACCAGATCGTGCATATTTTCAGCGAAATGGGCGTGCGCATCGAAGACCTCTACCAGCCCTACTGGATCGAGGGAAAGATGCAGGTTAGAGCCTCCAGCAGCGAACTGGCCGATGCCGGTTACCAGATGGAGGCCGAGAAAATCTACGCATATGAGCTGAGATGAGAACTGTTTCGAATTCATGAAGACGCTTCTTTGAGCTGGGTCAAACTTTCTGTTTAACCAGCTCCGTACCATTGGACTACTCGATTAATAACGTCCTTTGGGAGCTTCCATGAACAAGTCCTTGCTCGGCGCCTCGCTTGTGGCCCTTGCGCTCGCCGCCCCTGCCGCCCACGCCTACCAGGCAGGGGACATGATTTTGCGCGCAGGCGCCATTACCACTGCCCCGAACGAGAGCAGCGGCGACCTGAAGTTCGACGGCAACAAGGTGTCGGGCACCAAGGCGACCCTGGACAGCGATACCCAGCTGGGCCTGACCTTTGCCTACATGCTCACCGACCACATCGGCCTGGAGCTGCTGGCAGCCACCCCGTTCAAGCACACCGTGGGCGTAAAAGGCCTGGGCGGCGGGCTGGACGGCAAGCTGGCAGACATCAAGCAACTGCCACCGACCCTGTCGCTGCAGTACTACCCAATGGAGCCGAACTCGCGCTTCCAGCCGTACGCCGGCGTGGGCATCAACTACACCCTGTTCTTTGACGAAGACTTGAGCAGCGCACGCAAGCAACAAGGCTTCAGCAACCTCAAGCTGCAAGACTCGGTCGGTATTGCCGGCCAGCTGGGCATGGACTACATGCTCACCGACAACCTGCTGGTCAACGCCTCGGTCTGGTATGTCGACATCGACACCAAGGCCAGCGTCAACGGCCCGACCGCACTGGGCTACAGCAAGACCAAGGTCGACGTAGACGTCGACCCGTGGGTGTACATGGTCGGCCTTGGCTACAAGTTCTGACCGGAACACGGCAGGGCGGCTTCGGCCGCCCTTTCTCGTTGCAGCCACAGCCAGTACCCCAGCGCGACCGCACTGATGGCCATGCCAAGCCCACACACCGCAGGCCACCCCCATCGGGCATACACGCCGCTCGCCAGCACCGCACCCAAGCCGCTACCGACCGAGTAGCAGCACATATAAGCACCAATCAATCGGCTAGCCATCGCACCACGCCCTGCCAGCAACACGCTCTGGTTGGTGACATGCACTGCCTGCACGGCGAAGTCCAGCATCAACACACCTAGCACGAAGACCATCAGCGACTGCCCGACAAAGGCGGTGGGCAACCACGACAGCGTCAGCAACGCCAGCGCCAGCCCGGTGGTGCGCGCTCCCAGCCCCAGGTCGGCCAAGCGTCCAGCGCGCGCTGCCGCCAACGTACCCGCCACGCCTGCCAGACCGAACAGGCCAATCTCGGTATGGCTCAACGCCAATGGCGCAGCGCTGAGAGGCATGACCATGGCGCTCCACAGCACGCTGAACGCGGCGAAGATCAATACGCCGAACACACCGCGCTGGCGCAACAGCCTGTCGTGCCGAAACAAGCGGAATTGGGACACGATCAGCGCCCGGTAACCGGGACGCTGCACCAACGGCTGCCCGCTTGGCAAACAGCACCACAGCACCAACGCCAGTATCAGCAACAGCACTGCGGCCACTAGATAAACACTGCGCCAGCCGGCCAGGTCAGCCACCCCACCCGCCACCAGGCGCGCCAACAGAATGCCCAGCACCACGCCGCTCGTGACGGTGCCTACCGCTTGCCCTTGCTCACCAGGCGAGGCCAGGCTGGCGGCATGCGCCACCATCACCTGCACCATCACGGCCATCAGCCCGGTGATGGCCAGTGCCAGCAGCAGCATAGCCCAGTTTGCCGCCATGCCGACGCCGACCAGCGCCAAGGCCGAGAATAGCAACTGGCCGAGCAACAGGCGTTTGCGGTCGATCAGGTCCCCAAGCGGCACAATCAGCAACAGCCCCAGGGCATAGCCCGCCTGGGTTGCACCCACTACCCAGCCAATCTGCTGCTGTGCCACACCCAGTTCGGCGGCCATCGATTCGAGCAAAGGTTGGGCGAAGTACACCGTCGCCACCGCCATGGCGCTGGTGATGGCAAGCAGCAGGGTTATCCAGCGTGTCATCGGGATGGCCTCAACAATGTAGTTTCGAATTGAAACCACTTATGGCTATTTAGCAAAAGTGGTTTTAATCTGCAACCAGACATTCAGGACAGGCCTGCAACATGCTCGATGAAAACAATGCGCAATGCCCGGTAGCCCGTGCCCTGGAGGTACTGGGTGACCGCTGGGCACTGATGATCCTGCGCGATGCCTTCGATGGCCTGCGGCGTTTCAGCGAATTTCAGAAGAACCTGGGGCTGGCGAAGAACATCCTCGCCTCACGGCTCAAGCTGCTGGTGGAAAGTGGGTTGCTGATGACGCAGCCCGCTTCGGATGGCAGTGCCTACAAGGAATATGTGCTGACCGAGAAAGGGCGCTCGGTGTTTCCTGTGGTGGTGGGCCTGAGGCAGTGGGGGGAGCGGTTTTTGTTTGAAGCGGGTGAGGTGCGTTCGGAGCTGGTCGATGCTGTCAAAGGGCAAGCTATCGAGAACTTGCAGGTACGAGCTTTGGACGGGCGGGTACTGAAGGCCGAAGATTGCCTGCGCCGAGTGGTGCGGCATGGATGATTCTGGGGCCGCTTAGCGGCCCCAGCGTTTTCAGCTTTTACCCAGAAGCCGCGCCAGCCCTTCAACCATTGGCGTCGCCTGCGGGAAATCGAACCGCGCCAGCAAGCGCTGGTTATCCGCCCGCGAATGGCGAATGTCACCCGAACGCGCCGCCACATAGCTAATCGCCGGCAAGCTCCCCACCACCTTCTCCAGCGCCGCCAGCAACTGGTTCAGCGAAGTGGCCTGGTTGAGGCCGATGTTCACCGCGCCCTCCTCCACCTGCGGCTGTTCCAGCGCCTGCACCATCACCTGCACCAGGTCACCCACGTAAAGAAAGTCGCGGGTCTGTTCGCCATCACCGAAGACGGTGATCGGCAAGCCCTGCACCGCGCGCTCGCAGAAGATGCTGATTACCCCGGAATACGGCGAAGACGGGTCCTGGCGTGGCCCGAAGATATTGAAGAAGCGGAACACCACCGGCTCCAGGCCATGCTGACGACGGTAGAAGTCCAGGTATTGCTCACTGGCCAGTTTGTCCACGGCGTAGGGGGTCAGCGGCGCCTTGGGCGTGTCTTCGGCAATCGACTCGCCCTCGCCATTGTTGCCGTACACCGCTGCACTTGAAGCAAACAGCACCCGGCGCAGGCCATGCACGCGCATCGCTTCGCACACGTTAAGGGTGCCGATGAAATTGCTCTGGTGTGTGCGCACCGGGTCTTCGACCGAGGCCTGCACCGAGGCCACTGCCGCCAGGTGCACCACGGCACTGCAGCCGGCTGCGGCCTGGGTGACCAACCCGGCATCGGCAACATCGCCTTCGATCAGCTCCAGCCGTGGGTGGTCGACCTGCAGGTTACTGCGCCGGCCAGTGGAAAAGTCATCGAGAATGCGTACGGCGTAGCCTTTGTCCAACAACGCATCGCACAGGTGGGAGCCAATGAAGCCGGCACCGCCGGTGATCAGGATGGGGGCGTCAGCCATGGCGGTAGAACCGGTCCAGTAGAGGCGGCAGGCCGGCGCGCCAGGCACGCGGCTTGATGCCGAAGGTATGAAGGATTTTCTTGCAGGCCAGTACCGCGTGCTGCGGCTCTTCGCTGGCATCCGGCCGTGCGGCATGAGCCTGCGGCGTTGGCGCCTGAACCGCGAGCTGGCGGTACTGGCCCGCTTCGGCAAGGATCGCCTGGCCTAGCGCCAGCGGCGTGGTCGCCTCGTTGCCGGCGTAATGGTAGGTGCCCCACAGCGGCGCACTGCAATCGAGCTGCTTGAGCACCGACAGGATCACCCGCGCAGCATCGTCGACAGGTGTCGGGTTACCACGCCGGTCATCGGCCAGCAGCAGCTCTTGCGGTTGCTCGGCACGGGTCAGGAAGCGGCCCAGCGACCCGTCGATGCTTTCGTCGAGCAACCAGCCAAAGCGCAGTAGCACATGCTGCGGGCAGGCCGCACGCACGCTCTGTTCGATGCGCCACAACGCCTGGCCACGCAGGCCCAGCGGCACTGGCTCGTCCTTTTCGCTGTAGGCCGTGGCCCGCGAACCGTCGAACACGCGGTAGCTGGAAGGCTGTACCAGGGTGATCTGGTGGTGCTGGCACAGCTCTGCGAGCCGCTCTACTGCCCGCTCCTGTTGAGCCAGGCGCTGTTCGCTGACCGACTCGGCCTGGAACCAGTCGAAGTAATAGGCCAGGTTGACCACGGCGTCGGGGCGGTGATCGTCGAGCAACTGGGTGAGGCTGGCCGGCGTCCAGCCGTTTTCGGGCGGGCGCGGCGCCAGGAATGCGATGTCCTCCTCGGCCCCAAGACGAATCAGCGCTTGCCCGAGGGCATTGCCACCACCCAACAGCATTAGGCGCATACGCATAGAGTCAGCAGATCCGGAGAGGTTGATAAAGGAAAGGGGTCATTTTGCGGTTTCCGGGCGGGGAAGTCCAACCCTGAGGCTGACAGCAGCATCACGGACGATTCCTACCACGACCATAGAGTTTCCCTACAAGCCAGAGAGGGGCAGCCCTACATCATCAGTAAAAAATATGTGGCTAAATGCTCAGCGTTCTAACAAAAAGTTTCACCTTTCCCTACAGACAAGGAAAATAACAATGACAGGGGTAAACACCAAGGCAACACCTGAGGTTCTTCGCCTAACATTCAGCAAACTGCCGCTATTGGAGGCCCGGATGCCGCTGGGGCTGCTGCAATGTCAAGCTACCAAGCACAAGTTATAAAACGGTCACTAAATGTTGAGCAACTCCACCTATTAAAAATGTTTGCCTCCGGAAAAGCAGCAGCACTGGAGTTCGCTGCAATGCTGCCTCCGCTCTTCGATCCTGTGCCAGAGAGCCTGGCAAACATTGACACCATGAACGACGACCCCGTTATCATCAACATGGCCTCACGAAACCAAATTCTTTTAAGCCTTGTAGACTACCGCTCATTCGCATTCGATATTGACAATTGCGGAATGCAAGTACGCCTAGTCGGTAATTTCAAAGGGGGCGGTAAATGGCTGCTACGCAATGAATCCAAACATCATCAAGCCGAAATGAGTTCCCACGGACAACCGGAGGTTGCTGGTTCGGCTATTCGGCTACTCGCCTGATGCCCAACCTGTGATGCTGCAACAAGACCCCCTGATCGTACGCGGGTAAGGTGGGAGCAAAATGGAAATTGAAGTCTCAATACTCTTGGTGCTGGCGTCAGTCGCATTGCTCGCTGGCTTTTTCGATGCAATTGCAGGAGGCGGGGGTTTACTGACGTTACCGGCCTTTTTCATTGCAGGTATTGATCCATTGTCTGCTATGGCTACCAACAAATTTCAGGCTTCATCCGCCAGTGTTTCAGCGGTGTGGGCGTTCGCCCGTAAGCGAATGATCCAGTGGAAGGTAGGCCGGCCAATGGCCATTCTGTCATTCACAGGTGGTGTTGCAGGTGCCTTGTCGATCAGTATGCTCGACAAAGCCATCCTGGAATTAACCGTTCCAATCTTGCTAATTGCAGTTGCAAGCTATTTTGCATTCAGTCCCAAGCTTGATGCACGGGATCGTAAGCAGCGCATGTCGTCCTTAAGCTTTACGCTGGTGATTATCCCAATCATTGGTTTTTACGACGGCATTTTTGGTCCAGGCACCGGTTCATTCTTCATGGTGGCCTTTTCCTTGCTGCTGGGTCAGCAACTGATGCAGGCAATATGCAATAGCAAACTGCTTAACGCATCTTGCAACCTTGGTGCCCTGTCAGTCTTTGCCTTCAGTGGCGCAATTATATGGCCCTTAGCCTTAGTAATGGCATTTTGCGCCATTCTTGGCGCCCAACTCGGCGCACGGTGTGCGCTTTACTTTGGGCCACGGCTGATCAGACCATTGCTCATCACTGTCTGCTGCCTGATGTCCTTGAGGTTGTTGTTCAATGATGGGCACGCAGTTGGAGAATGGTTACGGCAATTTTGAGTGATGGTTGAATGTATTTTGAGCGGGGCCCGCGCTTTTACGACTGTGTGGCCCCGGCATAGCCGGACCAGCAATTGGTTCAATGCAAGCGCTACATCTATTCAATCTCAAACAAACTGTTGCGCAATGGCCCCACACTCAACCGTTCACGTACATCGTCATCTATACGTGGATCATCCGGCCGGTACAGTTTTACCTGCCGATAGGCATTGATGCGATTGATCTCTTCCCCCAGATACTCCCACACCACCCGGGTACAGGCCGGGTTGCGTCGGTCGCCGCTGGACACTCCAGCCTTCAGGCCATTCAGGCGGGTGATGCGGCTTTTGAAGCTGGGGATGAGGATGGTCTGGCTCATTTCGTTGTACGTGAGCGACTCGTAGTCGATCAGGAACAGCCGGTCCTGCAACTGGAACGCAGCACCCAGGTAGCGGCAGCGTACCTCGGCGTGCTGGTCGGTGGTGCTGGAGCGTTCCTGGCGTTCCTGGCGCTCGAACAGGAAGCGGCCGCGCTCCTCCCACAGGTGCACCAGCGACACCAGGATGGTGCCCGGCACCGACATGCAGTTGGAATACTCGAAGTAGTAACCGCAATAACGCGACAGGTTGCCGGCGTGGTCGTGCAGCGGACGGAACAGTTCGCTGATCGGGTCGCTGGGCTGGTCGGCCAGCGTCGACACCCGTGCGCCGATGAGCCTGGCGAACTGCTCGGCCGGCAAATTCAGTTCGTAATCCTCGACGCCGAAGAAGTCACCGATGCGCTTGAGGTTGTAAGCCGTCGGACGGCTCTGCCCGCTCAGGTACTTGTTGAACTGTGCCCGGTTGATCGACAGCTGTCGGCAAACTTCGGAAATAGAGCGGTAGTGGCTGCAAGCCAGCTTGAGGTTGGTAGCGAAATGATCGCTCATGTGCGGGACCCAGGTGACGCGAATGACGCCATTGTAGCATCAAGTCGCGCCAACTGAGACCAACCCGCGAAATTGTAACCACTCTTGTCATGGCCAACCATGCGCCCCAACGAATAGCGGTGCGCCTGCCGTCCGCTGGTCTTTCCACACGAAGAATAAGAATCGAGGTCATTCTCCAATGCTCGAAGTACTCAACGATTTCCTCTCGGGGAAACTCCTCATCGTGCTGATCGTAGGGCTGGGTAGCTACTTCACCATCCGCTCCCGATTCGTTCAGTTCCGCCATTTCGGCCACATGTTCGCCGTGTTCAAGGAATCGCTGCGTGGCCAGGCAGGCCAGCTGAGCTCCTTCCAGGCCCTGATGCTGAGCCTCGCCGGCCGCGTCGGCGCCGGTAACATTGCCGGTGTCGGTATTGCCGTGACCCTGGGTGGCCCAGGTGCCGTGTTCTGGATGTGGGTCACCGCATTGGTGGGCATGTCCAGCAGCTTCTTCGAATGTACCCTGGCCCAGGTGTACAAGCGCGCCGATGGTGACGGCCTGTACCGTGGCGGCCCGGCCTACTACATCCAGCATGGCCTGAAGCGCAAAGGCATGGCCATCGTGTTCTCGATCCTGCTGCTGGTCACCTACGGCTTCGCCTTCATCGGCCTGCAGTCGTACACCGTGACCCACTCGCTGCAGAACGCCTTCAACTTTGCCCCGAGCCAAACCGGTATTGTCCTGGCCGTGCTGCTGGCAATCACCTTCATCGGCGGCATCAAGCGCATCGCTGCGGTGTCGGACCTGCTGGTACCGGTCAAGACCCTGGCCTACATCGGGGTGACCCTGTACGTGATCGGCACCCAGATCGAACACGTGCCAGCCATGCTGGAAACCATCTTCAAGAGCGCCTTCGGCCTCGACCCAGCCTTCGGCGGCCTGCTCGGCAGCGCCATCGTCATGGGCGTGAAGCGTGGCGTGTTCGCCAACGAAGCGGGCCTTGGCAGTGCGCCAAACGTCGCTGCCGTGGCTGCGGTGAAACACCCGGGCGCCCAGGGCGTGGTCCAGGCCTTCAGCGTGTTCCTCGACACCTTCGTGATCTGCACCTGCACCGCGCTGCTGATCCTGCTGTCGGGCTTCTATACCCCGGGCTTCGAGGGTGACGGCATTGTCCTGACCCAGAACTCGCTGGCCGCCGTGGTCGGTGACTGGGGCCGTGTGTTCGTCAGCGTGGCACTGTCGCTGTTCGTGTTCACCTGCATCCTCTACAACTACTACCTGGGCGAGAATAGCCTGCAGTTCCTCACCCGTAACCGCGTGGTACTGATGGTGTTCCGTGGCCTGGTGCTGGCACTGGTGGTCTGGGGCTCGATGCAAGACCTGTCGACCGTGTTCGCCTTCGCCGACATCACCATGACCTGCCTGGCCTTCGTCAACCTGGTGGCCCTGGCCCTGCTGTTCAAGGTCGGCCTGCGTGTGATGCGCGACTACGACGAGCAGCGCAAGGCGGGTATCCAGCAGCCGGTGTTCGATTCGACCAAGTTCGCCGACCTGGACCTGGACCGCAATGCCTGGCCTGCCAATCCGCAGGCGGAAACAGCCACTGACAAAACAGTCGGCCAAGCGCAGCCTCAGCGCTGATACGCTGCCCTGCCCAGCCGCCCCTTCTGCGGGCGGCTTTTCTTTCTCCGCTCACCGCTACGGATGTTCTCCATGCGTGCCGTAAAGAATCTTCTCGTTCTCTATACCGGTGGCACCATCGGTATGCTCGAAACCCCGGAAGGCCTGGCGCCAGCCGGTGGTTTTGAAGCACGGATGCGCGAGCACTTCGCGCACATGGCCGATGCGCCCCAGCTGCAATGGACCCTGCAGGAACTGAACCCGCTGCTCGACAGCGCCAACATGCAACAGAACAACTGGCTGGCGATGCGCGATGCCATTGTCGATGCGGTGGATGTGGCGGGCCATGACGGCGTGCTGGTGCTGCACGGCACCGACAGCATGGCGTACAGCGCTGCGGCATTGTCGTTCCTGCTGCTGGGGCTGCCGGTTCCGGTACTGCTGACCGGCTCGATGCTGCCGGCGGGTGCCGCTGACAGCGATGCGTGGGCCAACCTGTGTGGTGCGCTGCGCCAGTTCGAACATGGCCTGGAAGATGGCGTGCGGCTCTACTTCCATGGCCAATTGCTGCATGGCTGCCGGGCCTCGAAGCTGCGCAGCGAGGCGTTCGATGCCTTTGCGGCGCTGCCGCGCCATCGTGATGGTGAGCATGCCGACATGATCCCTGCCGAGCTGGGCTACAAGCAGCCGCGCAAGCCGGTCAACCTGGCGGTCGTGCCGGTGTTCCCGGGGCTGCAGGCCGGGCACTTGCAAGGCTTGATCGACAGTGGTGTGCAGGGGTTGCTACTGGAATGCTACGGCAGCGGTACCGGCCCATCGGATGACCAGGCATTGCTGAATGTACTGAGCGCGGCGCGCCAGCGCGGTGTGATGCTGGCGGCTATCAGCCAGTGTCCTGAAGGTTCGGTGGTGTTCGACACCTATGCGGCGGGCAACCGCTTGCGCGGTGCCGGATTGGTCAGTGGTGGCGGCATGACCCGTGAGGCAGCGCTGGGCAAGATGGTTGCGCTGTTGGGGGCGGGTTTGGATGTGGATGCTGCAGAGCAGTGGTTTGCTCTGGACCTGTGCGGGGAACGGGCCTGAACAGGCGAAAGAAAATGGCGGAAGGCAGCGGGAGTCGAACCTGCCCGGGAACGGCTGCCGTCCCCAACCGGGTTTGAAGCCCGGCCGCGCCACCGGGCGCGATTGCCTTCCTTGAACTCAGTGCCTGGCCTGCTGCTGGGCCAGGGCGCTGTCGGCGCGGATGTGACGCTGGTCGGCCACCCTCCGGGTCAGGCCGATGCGGTCGAAGTATTCCAGAATCTGCACACTGCGCTTGCGACCGATACCCAACATATCGCGAAACGCGGCAACCTGCACTATCGGCGTCTCACTGGCCTGCCCCAGCAGCAGCGCTGCCATGCGCTGTAGCGTCACCTCAGGGTAGAACAGGTCACGCACCACCTGGTGCACCAGGCCCAGCCGTGCAAGCTTGCGCAACAACAGGCGCACATCAGCTTCGGCGCAGTTCTCTTCACTTGCCAGCGTCCTGACCCAGGGCGGGTCGTATTGCCCCGCCAGCAACCTCGGCTCCAGGCGCGCCCACAACTCACTGTCGGCTTCGCTCAATTGCACCTTATGATCGGGCAAATGCAGCCAAGGCCCGCTGCTGGCGATGCTGCCGTCTTCAAGCAACTCATCCAGCAGGCTGACGAAGGCCGGTCGCTCCAGGGGCAGGGCTGCAAAACGGCGCAGGCGATCACGGTCCGGGCCGAGCTGGTCGGGCTCTTGTTCGTGGAACCGTGCCAACTGCTCCATCACCTGCTGCTTCAGCACGTGCCACTTGGCAGTGGCGAACAGCAGTTGGCCCTGCCGCGTGGCCACCACCGAAACTTCTTCCGGCAACTGCCAGGTTTCTCGCAGGCGATTGAACTGCCGCTCAAGCCGCTGGGGGTCGATACCGCCCGGTGCACTGGCAAGCAGCGCCGGCAGCGCCTGCTCCAGTTCTTCGGTATCGCGCAGCACCTGCAACTGGCGCAGGCGCTCATCGCTGCGGCGTTGGCGGCTTGGCGCGAACGGGTCCAGCACCTTGCCACCGCCCAAGGTGCGCTGGGCACGCTGGTCGCGCAGCACCAAACGGTCGCCATGCACCGCCTGCAGCGGCGCATTGAGCAACAACTGGGCAAACATGCGCTGGCCGGCCGCCAGGCTTTCACCTTCAAGCAAGGCGACCCGGGCCGTCACATCCTGAGTCCCCAGGTGTACGTGCACCGCGCTGAAATGTTCGAACGTACGTGTCTCTCCCGGTAACAGGCTCAGCTCGATATCCACCCGTACGCCAGGCGCATGCAGCCACTCAGGCACCAGCCAGTCACCCCGGTGTACCTGCTCCAATGCCAGTCGCTCGGCAGCGATGTTCAGCGCCACCCGCTGGCCCGCTTCTGCCACCAACGAGGCCTTGTTCTGTGCATGCAGGCCACGCACGCGCACCGCTTTGCCGGCCTTGCCCAGCAACAAGGTATCGCCGGCACTGACCCGCCCGGCCAGCGCCGTGCCGGTGACCACGACGCCAGCGCCGCTAACCGCGAAAGCGCGGTCGACGGCCAGACGAAAACCACCGCGCACAGCGCGTGCCCGTACATTGGCCTCAGCCTCCAGCAGGGCTTGACGCAGCGCGTCCACGCCTTCCCCGCTGATGCTCGACAATGGGAACTGCCGCGCACCGGCATACGGCCCTGGCGCCAGCAGTTCACTGACTTGCGCCTGCACATCGGCCAGCCGGGCCGGCTCGACCCGGTCGCATTTGCTGATCGCCACCAGGGCCTGGGGAATGCCCAGCAGCTCGATGATCGCCAGGTGCTCGCGCGTCTGCGGCATGACCCCGTCGTCAGCAGCCACCACCAATAGCACCAGGTCGATGCCATGGGCACCGGCCAGCATGTTGTGGATAAATCGCTCGTGGCCCGGCACATCGATGAAGCCCGTCAGCGGCGCGCCTTCGCTCAGTGCCGCATAGCGGTAGCCAAGGTCGATGGTCATGCCGCGGGCGCGCTCTTCCTGCCGCTGGTCGCCGGCCTGGCCAGTCAGCGCTTGCAGCAGTGCGGTCTTGCCGTGGTCGATGTGCCCGGCGGTACCAACGATCACTGCACAGCCCCCAGTTGCAGGGCGGGCAACTGGGCCAGCCACTGGGCTTCGTCATCCAGTTGGCGCAGGTCCAGCCACAGGGCATCGTCATCGATGCGGCCCAGCACCGGCACAGGCAGATCACGCAGGGCCCGCTCCAGTACATGCAAGCTGCGCCCGCGCAGCTTCTTCGACACTTGCGGGCGCAGGCACAGCGCGGCACTGGGCAGGCGCGCCACCGGCTGGCTGCCACTGCCAATCATGCCCAGGGCAGGTTCGACGCTGACGGCCCATTGCTCGCCGAGGCGCGCCTTGAGTTCAGGCGACAGGCGCTCGGCCTGAGCCTGGATCTCGGCCTGGCTGCGGGTCAGCAGGCGCAGGCTGGGCAGGCGTTCGGCCAGGCGGTCGGGGTTGCGGTACAGTGCCAGCACCGCTTCAAGGGCTGCGAGGGTGATCTTGTCGACGCGCAAGGCTCGCTTGAGCGGGTTTTTCTTGATCCTGGCGATCAGGTCCTTGCGGCCAACGATGACCCCTGCCTGAGGCCCGCCCAGCAGTTTGTCGCCGCTGAAGGTGACGATATCGGCGCCATCAGCCAGGGCCTGACGCACCGTAGGTTCGGCGGGCAAGCCCCAGCGGGTAAGGTCGAGCAGGCTGCCGCTGCCGAGGTCTTCGAGTAGCGGCAGTTCATGTTGGCGGGCGATCCGCGCCAGCTCGGCAGTGGGCACCTGTGTGGTGAAGCCCTGAATGCTGTAGTTGCTGCAATGCACGCGCATCAGCAGGCCCGTGCGCGGGCCGATGGCGGCCTCATAGTCGCGGGCGTGGGTGCGGTTGGTGGTACCGATTTCGTGCAGCTTCACGCCGGCCCGGGCCATGATGTCGGGAATGCGGAAGGCACCGCCGATCTCGATCAGCTCACCACGCGAGATGATGCCCTCCTTGCGTGCGCCCAGGCTATTGAGCGCCAGCAGCACGGCAGCGGCGTTGTTGTTGACTACGGTGACGGCTTCGGCGCCGGTCAGTTCGCGGATCAGGCCTTCGATCAGGTCATCGCGGTCGCCACGTTTGCCGGTGGCCAGGTCGAACTCCAGGTTGAGCGGATAGCGGGCGGCAGTCTGCATGGCCTCGATGGCTTCTTCGGGCAGCAGGGCGCGGCCGAGGTTGGTGTGCAGCACGGTGCCAGTGAGGTTGAACACACGGCGGACCTGGCTGCGCTGTTGCGCGGCAAGGCGTTCACCGGTACGGCCCAGCAGCACTTCGGCGGCCAGTTCGGCGGCGCTGAGCTCACCGTTGCGGGCAGGGTCACGCAGGTCGTCGAGCAGTTGGCGCAAGGTAGCCAACACTGCATCGCGGCCGTGACGGTCGATCAGCGGGAGGCAGGCCGGGTGGCGCAGAAGGGTGTCGATGGATGGGAGGCGTGGGGTGTCGCTGGCTAGGCTTGAAGACATGCGGTACTACCTTGGGTTATCCGGTGTCTGTACTGGCCTCTTCGCGGGCACGCCCTCTCCCACAGTGTCCGCGCTGTATTTGAGGCTTGCGCAGTCCTTGTGGGAGCGGGCGTGCCCGCGAAGAAGGCAACTCGGTCTTTCAGTGTAGACACTCACCCACTAACCGGGCGCAAGCATCAGGTTGGGCGCCAGGCGATGAAAGCCCTCTTCGTCCAGGCGCATATCCAGCGCCAGGCTGGCCAGGTCGTCGGCCAAAGGCTCGGCCGCCGCATCGTTCTCCAGATAGTTCTGCTTCAGGTAGCTTTCGCACCCCGGGCAGCACTCGGCACGCAATGGCGCCTTGCCCGGCGCATGGCGATCATCCTCAAGGCTGGTATAGCGCAAGTCCTTGCTCGACTCGCAATACACGCACTTCACCCGCACCACATGCCATTCACAGGCACACAACGAGCAGGCCAGGTAACGCAGGCCATTGTGCTTGCCACGGTTGCGCACCACCCCGGCCATTGCCGGCGAACCGCAGGCCGGGCACTGGGCCAGGCTGCCAGCAGGTTTCAGCTCCGGCGTTGGCAACGCCAGCAGCCAGCTGGACCAGGCCGCCTGCAACGCAGCCCCGAGGAACGGCACCAATGCCGCTGGCACCGCGTCATACTGCCCTGCCAGCAAAGCGATGCCCCAGCCTTTGCGCTGGTTTTCATCACTGCCACGCAGCACCTGCAAGGCCTCACCCAGCGGGCCACTGTTTTCACCGTTGAAGTGCTCAAGGAGGGCCTGTAACCAAACCAGCCAAGGCCCTTCGCGCACCAGGCTGTCCGCCGCCAGCGGCGGTAAACCATGACTTATGCACAGGCGCTGACGTTCCTCGGCCACCGGCACGCCAGCGGGCGGGTTATCCACAAGCTGCTGCTGGACACGGCACAACCGCGCCACCAGCCTCAGGTAGTCGCCAAGTGCGTTGCCCTCGGCCAGCTGATCCAGACGTGCAGCGCGCACGTCAAACAGGTTGGCGGGCGGCAGGTGCAGAAACGGCGGCATCACCGCCGACGCTTCGATCTGCCCGGGTTCGAGTATCGTGCTCAAGCGCTCATCCTTCTTTTCGTCCGTGATTGCCCGGCGTCTTGTCGCCGGTCACTTCGCGGTACCACAACTCATGGTGCTTGCGTGCCCAGGCGCGGCTGACCCAGCCATGCAGCATGGCGCCGATCGAGCCCTTGATCCAGATGCCGGCATAGATGTGCACGATGATGCTGAGGATCAGCACGAACGCCGCCAGCGCGTGCAGCAGCGCAGACAAGCGAATGGTATAGATGCCGAACCAGTGGCTGAAGTACGCTCGCCAGATCACCACCCCACTCACCAGCAGCACCAGCATGCACGCCAGCAAGGTCCAGAACAGCAGCTTCTGTCCGGCGTTGTACTTGCCGATGGGCGGCACGCCATCCTCTCGATTGACCATCACCCGATCGATGCGACGTAGCCACAGGCGGTCGTTGGCGGTGATGAAGTTGGCGCGCCAGAAACGGAACACCAGGCCGAGGAAGAACGCGAACATCGCCACCCCGATGAAGGGGTGCAGGATGCGTGTCCACGGCCCGCCGCCAAACAGGTGGCTGAGCCAGAACAGCGCCGGATGAAACAGCGCCAGCCCCGACAGCCCCGCCAGGATGAACAGGATTGCCACAATCCAGTGGTTTGTCCGCTCATTGGCGTTGTAGCGCAGGATGGGTTTGTTGTCGTTCATGGCCGCTGCTCCCCTTGCCCACCGGGCTTGGTCGGGTCGTAGACATGGACCGCAGGATCCACCTGATGCACATTGTCATCCGCCGGCGTGGGGTGCTCCTCCTCTTCGACCCGCTGGGGGCCAACCCGCACATAATGGAAGAACCCGGCCAATACCGCCGCGCCCATGGCCAGCAGCGCCAGCGGCTTGGTGAAGCCCTTCCACAACCCCACCAACGGGCTGATCACCGGCTGGTCCGGCAGGCCGGCGTAGAGCTTCGGCGTGTCGGCATGGTGCAGCACATACATCACATGGGTGCCGCCGACGCCATCCGGGTCGTACAACCCGGCCTTGTCGTAGCCCCGCGACTTCAGGTCGACAATGCGCTCGGCGGCATGCACTTTCATCTCGTCCTTGCTGCCGAACACGATCGCCCCGGTCGGGCAGGTTTTCACGCAGGCGGGCTCCAGGCCCACGGTCACGCGGTCGGAACACAGGGTGCACTTGTACGCCTTGTGGTCCTTCTGCGAGATACGCGGGATGTTGAACGGGCAGCCGGTGATGCAGTACCCGCAGCCGATGCAGTGGTCCTGGTTGAAGTCGACGATGCCGTTGGCGTGCTTGATGATCGCCCCCGGGCTCGGGCAAGCCTTCAGGCAACCCGGTTCGGCACAGTGCATGCAGCCATCCTTGCGGATCAGCCACTCCAGGTTGCCGTCATCGCGCTCGTGCTCGGTGAAGCGCATCAGGGTCCAGGTTTCGGCGGTGAGGTCCTGGGGGTTGTCGTAGGTGCCGTGGTTGTGGCCGACCTCGTCACGCAGTTCGTTCCATTCCGAGCACGCCACCTGGCAGGCCTTGCAGCCGATGCACTTGGTGGTGTCGATCAGCTTGGCGACTTCCTGCTGCTGGCGTACCGAAGGCGGTACGGTGGTGGTGGCCGAGCGGGCGATGATGTCTTGGCTGGCCATCAGAGTTTCTCCACTTTGACGAGGAACGACTTGGACTCTGGCGTCTGGGTGTTGCCGTCACCGAGGAATGGCACCAGGGTGTTGGTCAGGTAGCCATGCCGGGTAGCGCCGGTGAAACCCCAGTGCAACGGAATGCCGATCTGGTGCACGGTCTGGTTGTTGACCTGGAGTGGGCGAATCCGCTTGGTCACCACCGCCACCGCATCGATATGCCCGCGCTTGCTCGACACCCGCACCCGGTCGCCGGCCTTGATGCCTTTCTCGTTGGCCAGCACCTCGCCGATTTCGACGAACTGCTCGGGCTGGGCGATGGCGTTGAGCCGGCAATGCTTGCTCCAGAAGTGGAAGTGCTCGGTCAGCCGATAGGTGGTCGCCGCGTAGGGGAACTCGTCATGCGTGCCGAGCGTGTCCCACACCGAGTCGAAGATGCGGCCAGCCGGGTTGCTGACCACCTTCTTGTTCTGCGGGTGCAGCGGGTTGATACCGATCGGCGTTTCGAACGGCTCGTAGTGCTCGGGGAACGGCCCCTCTGCCATCTTGTCGATGGCAAAAAAGCGGGCCACGCCTTCGGGGTTCATGATGAACGGGTTCATCCCGGCCTCGGGCGGCGAGTCGGCCTTGAAGTCCGGCACATCGGTACCGGTCCAGGCCTTGCCGTTCCACCATACCAAGCGCTTCTTCTCCGGGTCCCACGGCTTGCCTTGCGGGTCGCTGGAGGCACGGTTGTAGAGGATGCGGCGGTTGGCCGGCCAGGCCCAGGCCCAGTTCTGCACTTGGTGCATGCCGTACGGGTCGCTGTTGTCACGGCGAGCCATCTGGTTACCCTGCTCGGTCCAGCTGCCGGAGAAGATCCAGCAACCGGACGCAGTGCTGCCGTCGTCCTTGAGCTGGCCAAAGCCCGCCAGTTGCTGGCCGGCCTTGAGCACTGCGCCAGTCGGATCGGTGACGTCCGTCACCGCCCAGCCGTTCATTTCCTTGGCCAGCTCCTCCGGGGATGGCTCTTCAGGGACCTTGTATGGCCAGTTGATGTTCATCAGCGCGTCAGGATAGGCGCCACCTTCGGCCTGGTAGCGTCGGCGCAGGCGCAGGAACAACTCGCTCATGATGTGAACGTCGGTGCGGGTCTCGCCCGGGCCGTCGGCGCCCTTCCAGTGCCACTGCAGCCAGCGGCTGCTGTTGACCAGCGAGCCGTCTTCCTCGGCAAAGCAGGTAGTGGGCAGGCGGATCACTTCGGTCTGGATGTTGGCCGTGTCGACATCGTTGAACGGCCCGGCGTTGCGCCAGAACTCCGAGGTCTCGGTGGCTAGCGGGTCCATGATCACCAGCCACTTGAGTTTGCTCAGGGCGGCAGTGACACGGTTCTTGTCCGGCAGCGCGGCAATCGGGTTGAACCCCTGGCACATGTAGCCGTTGACCTTGCCCTGGCCCATCATCTCGAACATGCGCAGCACGTCGTAGGCCGGTACATCGAGCTTGGGCAGCCAGTCGTAGCCCCAGTTGTTCTCCGCCGTGGCATTGGCGCCGTACCAGGCCTTCATCAGGCTGACATGGAACTTGCCGTAGTTCTGCCAGTACGACAGTTGGCCAGGACGCAGTGGCTTGGAGGCGCGCTTGTCGATATAGGCGGCATAGTCCTGCTCGGCATCACCGGCCAGGGTCAGGTAGCCCGGCAACGAGTTGGACAGCAGGCCCAGGTCGGTCAGACCCTGGATATTGGAGTGCCCGCGCAAGGCGTTGACCCCACCACCGGGCATGCCGACGTTGCCCAGCAGCAGCTGGACCATGGCCGCACTGCGGATGATCTGTGCGCCGATCGAGTGCTGCGTCCAGCCAAGCGCATAGAGGATCGTCATGGTCTTGCCCGGTACCGAGCAGGTGGCGATCTCTTCCCAGATCTTCAACATGGCGTCCTGCGGCATGCCACAGGTCATGCTTGCCAGTTCCGGTGTATAGCGGCTGTAGTGCTGCTTCATCAACTGGAACACGCAGCGCGGGTGCTGCAGCGTCGGGTCGACCTTGGCAAAGCCGTCTTCACCCAGCTCGTAACCCCAGCCGGACTTATCGGAATACACGCGCTTGGCCTCGTCGTACCCGCTGAACAGGCCATCCTCGAAGCCATAGTTCTCTTTGACGATGAACGACACATCGGTGTAGTTGCGCACATACTCGTGCTGGATCTTGTCATTGCTCAGCAAGTAATTGATCAACCCGCCCATGAAGGCGATGTCGGTACCGGTACGAATCGGTGCGTAGTAGTCGGCCACCGAAGCGGTACGGGTAAACCGCGGGTCGACCACGATCAGCCGCGCCTTGTTATGCGCCTTGGCCTCGGTCACCCATTTGAAGCCGCACGGATGCGCTTCTGCTGCGTTGCCACCCATCACCAGGACCAGATTCGCGTTGGCGATATCGGACCAGTGGTTGGTCATGGCGCCACGGCCGTACGTCGGGGCAAGACTTGCCACCGTCGGGCCATGTCAGACACGTGCCTGGTTATCGAACCCCAGCATGCCTGTTGCGCGGACGACCTTGTGGGTCAGGTAGCCTGCCTCGCTGGAGGCGGCGGAGGCAGCCAGAAAACCGGTGGTGAGCCAGCGGTTTACGGTTTGCCCCTGGGCGTTCTTCTCGATGAAGTTAGCGTCTCGGTCCTGTTTCATCAGGTCGGCGACGCGGTCGAGCGCCTCGTCCCAGCTGACCCGCGTCCATTCTTTGCTACCCGGCTTGCGCACCTCGGGGTACTGCAGGCGGCTCGGGCTGTGGATGAAGTCCAGCAGGCCAGCGCCTTTCGGGCAGAGGGTGCCGCGGTTGACCGGGTGGTCGGCGTCACCTTCGATATGGATGATGTTCTGTTTGACGTTCTTGCCCGCATCGCCCTGGCTGTACAGGATCAGGCCGCAGCCGACCGAGCAGTAAGGGCAGGTGTTACGGGTTTCCTTGGTATGCGCCAGCTTGAAGTGACGCACCTGCTCGGCGAATGCGGGTGTCGGGGCCATGCCCAACGCCGCAAGGCTCGAGCCTCCAAGGCCGACGGCGGCGACCTTGAAGAACTGCCGACGGTTCAGGTCCATCGTGCACTCCTGATCAGGTGGTGGACGCGCGGAACATGGCCGGCGCCTCTTGGTAGTCACGGTGGCGGCCAATTGATGGCCGCCAATGGTTAAGACTAGTCAAGAATCCGGAAGGTGCGATGACATGGGTCAGTGTTAAGGCCCGGGTCAGGCACGCGGCAGGTTGCGCACCACATTCAGGGCCGCGCTGCTCTGCGCCACCGGCATGATCTCGACGGTATTGATGTTCACGTGCGCCGGCTGCTCGGCAATCCAGGCTACCGTAGCCGCGATATCCTCCGGCAGGATGGCCTCGACATCCCGATACAACGCCTGCACCGCATCCAGGTCGCCATTCAGACGTACCACCGAGAAGTCAGTGCCCGAGCACAGCCCCGGCTCGATGTTGCTCACCCGTACTCGGGTGCCCGCCAGGTCGGCACGCAAGTTGAGGCTGAACTGTCGGACGAAGGCCTTGCTGGCGCCATACACATTGCCGCCCGGGTAGGGGTAAGTGCCGGCGATAGAGCCAATGTTGATGATCATGCCGCTGTCGGCTTCCACCATTTGCGGCAGAATCTTGTGGGTAACCATGGCCAGGCCGGTGATGTTGGTGTCGATCATCCGCTGCCAGTTTTCGGCGCTGCTGGCCTGGGCTCGGTCCACGCCCAACGCCAGCCCGGCGTTGTTGACCAGCAGGTCGATCTGCAGCGATGCATCCCGAATGTGCTCGATCGCCGTCTCCAGCGACACCGGGTCGGTGACATCCAGCGCCAGCGTAATGAAATTGACGCCCAACTCGGCCTCCAGCGCTTTCAGTTTGTCCATGCGCCGGGCGCCACCGATCACGCGGTATCCTTTGCCGATCAGCGTGCAGCAGATGGCACGGCCAAAACCCGAGGAGGCGCCAGTTACGAATGCGGTTTTCATCAGTTTTCTCCTATCAGTAGGTCAGGCCAGGTACTTCACGCCCAGGCTGGTGAACAGGCAAAGCATCGAGAACACCAGCGCCTTGCGTACCACTCCGTTGCCTTTGCGCAGCGCCAGGGCACTGCCCAGGTGGTTACCCAGGATGTTGCAGGCCACCAGCGGCAATGCCAGCAGGTAGACGACCTTCCCGGCGATGACGAAGGCGACCAAGGCGCCGATGTTGGAAGCGAAGTTGAAGGTTTTGGAGTTGGCCGAGCTGGAGACCAGGTCCATGCGCAGCAGGTAATGGAAGGCGATGATGAACATGCTGCCTGTGCCGGGGCCGAAGAAGCCGTCATAGAAGCCGATGGCCAAGCAGGTCAACGGAACCACGGTGTAGAGCATGCGAGAAGACAGCTCTCGCTCCGCTACCGGGCGGTCCTTGGGGGTGAGGAAGATGAGGATCCCGAACGGGATCAGCGCCAGGATGATCTTGCCTACAGTCTCTTGCGAGATCGACACGATCAAGTGCGCCCCCAGGTAAGCACCCAGCAGTGAGAACGGCACCCCGACCAACGCCACCTGCCAGACCATCTTGCTGTTGGCCAGGAAGTTGCGAATGGCCGCCAGCGTGCCAAGGGTACTGACCAGTTTTTCCTGGCCCAGTGCCACCTGCGGCGGCATGCCAACCAGCAAAAAGCCCGGTACCAGAAACAGACCGCCACCACCGGCAATACTGTCGACGAAGCCTGCAACGAAGGCGATCGCGCCGAGCATGAGGATTGCCAGCAACCAGTGTTCCGCCCAGTAAGCACCCAGAATTTCCATAGCAAAGCCCATCCAATGGCGTGTTTTGCCAAGGCCGACGTGAGTGAGCCTGCCCTGATTGATGCGATGATTGTAATTACGAAAATTGAATCGGTGCAATCATCAATTTATTCGACTCAATTCTCACGATTACCATCATTACCTGCATCTGAGCTTTCATGCTAGGCTGCGCGCTCTTGCAGAATCTGGTGCGTTTTCCATGTGGGTCCCTCATTACGGCGATCAAACCCAGCCGGTTTACCTGATGATCGCTAATGCCCTTGAACAGGACATCGAAAGTGGTCGGCTTGCAGCAGGTGATCGCTTACCCACCCTCAAGGACCTTGCCGAGGCACTGAATGTGACGCCCGGCACTGTCGGCAGGGCCTACGACGAGGCGGCCAAGCGTGGCCTGGTGGTTGGCGAAGTCGGGCGTGGCACATTTGTGAAACAGCAGCGACAGCCATTGCCTATCCCGTCGGCGCCCGCCCCCCTTGCCGGCGAAAGCAGCCAGATCGATCTCTCGATCATCAAACCCAACGACGCTCACATGAGCGAGTGGCTAGGCACGGCCATCGTCGAACTGGCCGCTTCTTCGGACTTGGGGCAAGTACTCGATTACGTGACCGAGGGGGGCCACACCTCACACAAGCAAGCCGGTGCGGCCTGGATTCAGCGCTGGCTGCCAGATGCACGCTGGCAACAGGTTGTACTGACCTCTGGCGCGCAGCATGGGCTGCTGGTGGCCATCAGCAGCCTGTCGAAGAACGACGATGTGGTGCTGTGCGAGTCGCTGTGCTACCCGGGCATCATCTCCCTCGCCCACAGCATGGGCCGCCGTCTGCATGGTGTGGCCATGGACGAGCACGGCATTATTCCTGATGCATTGCGCGCGGCCTGCCTGGAGCACCGCCCTTCCCTGCTGATATGCGTCACCACGCACCAGAACCCGACCAACTCGATCATGCCCCACGCACGGCGCCAGGCCATCGCCGAGATCGCTCGCGAGTTCGACCTGTTCATCGTCGATGACGACATCTACGGCTTCCTTGAACCCGCCCCGGATTACCAGCCACTGGCAGCGTATGCGCCAGAACGTTCGGTGTATCTCACCAGCCTGTCCAAAAGTGTGCTGCCGGCGCTGCGTATCGGTTACCTATACGCACCACCGCAAACCCTCTCGCGGCTATCGTCGATGGTACGCAGCAGCGTCTGGATGCCATCGCCGTTGATGGCACAACTGGCCAGCAACCTGATCAACAGCGGCATGGCCGACCAGTTGGTGCGAGAACAACAGGAAGAGGCTACCGCGCGCCAGCAAATGGCCCATGAGATCCTTGGCAAGTACAAGATCCGCAGCCAGCCCAACAGCTTCCACATCTGGCTGGAGTTGCCCGAGCCGTGGACCAGCGACGAATTCGCCAACCTGGCGCGTAACAACGGCGTCACGGTAGTTAGTGGCAGCCAGTTCCTGCCAGAGCGCAGCCACGCCAGCTGCGGCGTGCGCATCGCCCTGATGGCCCCCAGCCGCCAGGAACTGGGCTTTGCCCTGACCAAGCTGGTCAGCTTGCTGGACTCGCCGGAGCCGCGGTTGTTTTATTGAACTGGACTGGTATTGGTGTAGTCGTGCCATTGGGGCACTATGCGCCCGTTTCGCGACGCGAGACCACTCCAACAGGCACTCGGTTTCACAGGGCTCGATTTGTAGCCGTCAACCAAACAGGTACAGCAGAACGGCACCAGCCAAAAGATCTGAGGGCAGACTGTCAAGTAAGAGGCATAACTTGAATCAATGTCGAATGTGACGCTAACAAGGCCCGAACATACTCGCTCGACTACAAGTCGATGAATACACTGAAATTATCTCCTTCCAGATATCGGACAGAAACCTGACCGCTAACATCTTGCCCATCTTCCGTTACAAACTTGTAATGGGACAGGAGAAAATCCTCCCGATAAACAATGCCTTCATCCCGCTGCTTCCCGCCCCACGCCATTATCAACCCGCCGGCCATTGCAACGAGGCCGGAGTTCGCTTGTATGTGTTGAATCAGAGTTGGGCCTGAAAACCGGTCATAATAAATAACCTCAGGCCCAAACAGGAAGATGCCAAGGCCCAGTGCGGAAATTGCGAAACCAATGCCTATTAGTACTCGACCGTAAAACGCAGCGTCCCCAGCAGGCCCCTCAAGATGAGCCGCATACATCTCGGAAAAACCGGAGACATCGTAGTTTCGCGCATCTGATTTCAGGTTTATTTGACCTAACAGGCATTCCTTCTCAGCACTTTGCATGATCCACTCCTTTAAAAAGTGAATACTAAGCGATCAGAATAGAAAAAAGTGCGCTCCACTAAAACTTCAGAAGTCTCTGACATTTACGATCAGCGTTTCCTATAACCATATAAAATTGGCAATATCTTATAGGCATTTTTCCTACTCAATGGGCTGCCGAGATTCCCGCAATATCGCGAAGCTGGCGCCTATCCTCGCCGCTTTCTTTTTAGAGGAAAGCCCGCACAGCACTACCACTGTTTGCTCATAAAAAAACCCAAGACATCTGCCTTGGGTTTTTGGTTTTTTGCCAGCTGCTTAACGGCTTGGATCAGAACGGAATATCGTCATCAAAGCTGTCAAAGTCAGCCGCCGGCTGTGGCGCTGGCTGCTGCGGCGCCGGGCGCTGAGGGGCCTGTTGCGGGCGCTGGGCCTGCTGGCGCGGCGGGGCCTGGTTGTACTGTTGCTGCTGACCACCTTGGTTGTAGTTGCCGCCACCCTGGTTGTACGGGTCACCGCCCTGCTGGCCCTGCGGACGACCGCCCAGCAGCTGCATGGTGCCGTTGATGTCGACGATGATCTCGGTGGTGTAGCGCTTGATACCGTCTTTTTCCCACTCACGGGTCTGCAGTTTGCCTTCGATGTAGCACTGCGAACCTTTGCGCAGGTACTCGCCGGCGATCTCGGCAACCTTGCCGAACAGCGACACACGGTGCCACTCGGTACGCTCTACCTTCTGGCCCGACTGCTTGTCGGTCCACTGCTCGCTGGTAGCCAGGCTCAGGTTGGTCACGGCGTTACCGTTGGGCAGGTAGCGGACTTCGGGATCCTGGCCACAGGTGCCGACCAGAATGACTTTGTTAACCCCACGGGCCATAACGTTCTCCTAGGCTTCGCACGCCGAAGAGGCTGGGTTCACCAGTCGCTCGAGGGTCGCACGGTCCAAAATTTTCGTATCCAGTTTGATATAGATAGCGGCTTCTTCAGCCACCACCACAGCGTCGGTCACACCCGGCACGGCCATCAGGCGCTCTGTCAGGCCGGCTTCCCGGACTGCCTCAGGCGTCAGCGGCATGCGCAGGCTGGTCACATAAGGCGGCTCGTTCATGCGCAAGGCGACGACCAGCCAGATGGCACACAGCACCGCGCAACCGAGGAACACCGTGTCCAGCCCACCGTGCTGGAACAACCAGCCACCAAGGATCCCGCCCAGCGCCGCACCGAGGAACTGGCTGGTGGAATACACCCCCATCGCCGTCCCCTTGCCACCGGCAGGCGACACCTTGCTCACCAGCGAAGGCAGCGATGCCTCCAGCAGGTTGAATGCGGTAAAGAATACCACGGTGCCAATCACCAGTCCGCGCAAACCGTCAGCCCACTCCCAGAAGTATATCTCTGTCAGCAGCAGGACACTGACAGCGCCGGCCAACACGCGTTTCATCTTGCGCTTTTTTTCGCCGTAGATGATGAACGGGACCATTGCAAAAAATGAGATGAACAATGCGGTCAGGTATACCCACCAGTGTTCCTCCTTGGGCAGCCCACCGCGCTCGACGAAGGCCAGCGGCAGCGCGACGAAGCTGGCCATGAGAATGGCATGGAGGACGAAGATGCTTACGTCCAGGCGCAGAAGGTCCGGATGACGCAGGGTTGGGCCGAGTGCCTGGCGCGCCACGCCCGATTCGCGGTGCTGCAGGATGCTATGCGTGTTGGGCACGACAACGGCAATCAGCAAGATGCCTACCAGGGCGAGCCCTGCCGTGGTCAGGAACAATCCTGACAAGCCAAAGGCACTTGTCAGCAAGGGGCCGACGACCATGGCGACGGCAAACGACAGGCCGATACTCATGCCGATCATGGCCATGGCCTTGGTCCGGTGTTGCTCGCGGGTGAGGTCGGACAGCAGCGCCATGACGGCGGCAGAAATCGCACCGGAGCCCTGCAAAACACGCCCGGCGATCACACCCCAGATGGAGTCGGCCTGGGCCGCCAGCACACTGCCCAGGGCGAAAATCACCAGCCCCAGGTAAATCACCGGCCGGCGGCCGATGCGGTCGGAAATCATCCCGAACGGGATCTGCAATACCGCCTGGGTCAGGCCATAGGCGCCAATGGCCAGGCCGATCAGCGCAGGGGTGGCACCGGCCAGGTCCATGCCGTAGGTGGCCAGTACCGGCAAGACCATGAACATGCCCAGCATACGAAAGGCAAAGACCAGGGCAAGGCCGCCAGCGGCGCGGGTTTCGCCGCCACTCATGCGCTCGTTGTGGGTGTCGTGCATGGATTAACCTCGTGTGAACCGGCGGCGATTCTATCAGTCCGACAGCGTAACGGCATCTACGCGACGCTTTGCCGCGTCATACTGGCGCGCCGTATACTTCCTTGTTTATGCCCGCCAAGCGAGGCCGCAGTGGACAAGATCCTGATTCGTGGGGCACGTACCCACAACCTGAAGAACATCGACCTGACCCTGCCCCGGGACAAGCTGATCGTGATCACCGGCCTGTCCGGTTCCGGCAAGTCGTCCCTGGCGTTCGACACCCTCTACGCTGAAGGCCAGCGCCGCTACGTGGAATCGCTGTCGGCCTACGCCCGGCAGTTCCTGTCGATGATGGAAAAGCCTGACGTCGACACCATCGAAGGCCTGTCGCCGGCCATTTCCATCGAGCAGAAGTCGACCTCGCACAACCCACGCTCCACGGTCGGCACCATCACTGAAATCTACGACTACCTGCGCCTACTGTATGCCCGCGTGGGTACGCCACGCTGCCCGGACCACGATATCCCGCTAGAGGCGCAAACGATCAGCCAGATGGTCGACCTGGTGCTGGAGCGCCCGGAAGGCAGCAAGCTGATGCTGCTGGCGCCGGTGGTGCGCGAGCGCAAAGGTGTGCACCTGGCGGTGTTCGACGAACTGCGTGCCCAGGGCTTTGTACGTGCCCGGGTCAACGGCAAGCTCTACGAGCTGGACGAACTGCCCAAGCTCGACAAGCAGAAAAAGCACAGCATCGATGTCGTGGTGGACCGCTTCAAAGTGCGCGCCGACCTGCAACAGCGCCTGGCCGAATCGTTCGAGACCGCGCTCAAGCTGGCCGACGGTATCGCCCTGGTGGCACCGATGGACGACGAGCCAGGCGAAGAGATGATCTTCTCCGCGCGCTTCGCCTGCCCGGTCTGCGGCCATGCCATCAGTGAACTGGAGCCGAAGCTTTTCTCCTTCAACAACCCTGCCGGTGCGTGCCCGACATGCGATGGCCTGGGCGTGAAGCAGTTCTTCGACACCAAGCGCCTGGTCAATGCCGAACTTACCCTGGCCGAAGGCGCAATCCGCGGCTGGGACCGGCGCAATGTGTACTACTTCCAGATGCTCGGTTCGCTGGCCGCGCATTACGGGTTCAGCCTGGAGGAGCCGTTCGGCGAGCTGTCGGCCGAACACCAGAAGGTGATCCTGCAAGGCAGTGGCAAGCAGAGTGTCGACTTCAAGTACCTCAACGACCGTGGCGATATCGTCAAGCGCTCACACCCGTTCGAAGGCATCGTGCCGAACCTGGAGCGCCGCTACCGCGAGACCGAATCGGCCACCGTGCGTGAAGAACTGGCCAAGTTCCTCGGCACACAGCCCTGCCCGGATTGCCGTGGTACCCGCCTGCGCCGCGAAGCACGCCATGTGTGGGTGGGCGAAAAAACGCTGCCGGCGGTCACCAACCTTCCGATCGGTGAAGCCAGCAGCTACTTCGGCGAGCTGACCCTGACTGGCCGCCGTGGCGAGATTGCCGCCAAGATCCTCAAGGAAATCTGCGAGCGCTTGCAGTTCCTGGTCAACGTCGGCCTCGACTACCTCACCCTCGACCGTAGCGCCGACACCCTGTCCGGTGGTGAAGCGCAGCGTATCCGCCTGGCCAGCCAGATTGGCGCCGGCCTGGTCGGAGTGATGTACATCCTCGATGAACCGTCCATCGGCCTTCATCAACGCGACAACGACCGCCTGCTGGCCACCCTCAACCACCTGCGTGATTTGGGCAACACGGTTATCGTGGTGGAGCACGACGAGGACGCCATTCGCTTGGCCGACTACGTGGTCGATATCGGCCCAGGGGCCGGCGTGCATGGTGGACAGATCGTCGCCGAGGGCTCGCCACAGGAGGTCATGGACCACCCTGATTCGTTAACCGGCAAGTACTTGTCCGGGCGCAAGAAGATCGTCGTGCCAGCCAAGCGCACGCCGCGCAACAAGAAGCTGCAACTTAAGCTCAAGGGTGCGCGTGGCAACAACCTGCAGAACGTCGACCTCGAAGTCCCCATCGGCCTGCTGACCTGCGTGACGGGGGTATCCGGCTCGGGCAAATCGACGCTGATCAACAACACCCTGTTCCCTTTGGCCGCTACGGCCCTCAATGGCGCAAGCAGCCTGGAAGCCGCACCGCACAGCAGCATGGATGGCCTGCAGCACCTGGATAAGGTGGTGGATATCGACCAGAGCCCGATCGGCCGCACTCCGCGCTCGAACCCGGCAACGTATACCGGTATTTTCACCCCTATCCGCGAGCTGTTCTCCGGGGTACCGGAGTCGCGCTCACGCGGCTATGGCCCGGGACGTTTCTCGTTCAACGTCAAGGGTGGCCGTTGCGAGGCCTGCCAAGGCGATGGCCTGATCAAGGTCGAGATGCACTTCCTGCCAGACATCTACGTGCCGTGCGACGTGTGCAAGAGCAAGCGCTACAACCGCGAAACACTGGAGATCAAGTACAAGGGCAAGAATATCCACGAGGTGCTGGAAATGACCATCGAGGATGCCCGCGAGTTCTTCGATGCGGTGCCAGCGCTGGCGCGCAAGCTGCAAACGCTGATGGATGTGGGCCTGTCGTACATCAAGCTGGGCCAGTCGGCGACCACCTTGTCTGGCGGCGAGGCGCAGCGCGTGAAGCTGTCTCGCGAGTTGTCCAAGCGCGATACCGGCAAAACCCTGTATATCCTGGATGAGCCAACCACGGGCCTGCACTTTGCCGATATTCAGCAGTTGCTGGACGTGCTGCATCGCCTGCGCGATCACGGCAATACCGTGGTGGTGATCGAGCACAACCTGGATGTGATCAAGACTGCTGACTGGCTGGTGGACCTGGGACCGGAAGGTGGTTCCAAAGGTGGGCAGATCATTGCCTGCGGTACCCCGGAAGAGCTGAGCGAGATGAAGCAGTCGTATACCGGGCATTACCTGAAACCGCTGCTAGAGCGGGACCGGGCCTAAGTGCCGCTGCAATGAAAAAGCCCCTGGTACCGTTGGTACCAGGGGCTTTTTCTTGAGTGTGTGGATAACTTACATCTGCGACTGCAGGTAGTTCTCCAGGCCAATGGCCTTGATCAGGCCCTGCTGCTTCTCTAGCCAGTAGGTGTGATCTTCTTCGGTATCCGCCAGCTGCGCACGCAGGATGTCACGGCTGATGTAGTCCTTGTGCAGCTCGCACAGCTCGATCCCTTTGCACAGCGCACCGCGCACCTTGTACTCAAGCTTGAGGTCGGCCTCGATCATTTCCGGCACGGTGCTGCCGACTTCCAGGTCGTCTGCACGCATGTCAGGGGTACCTTCGAGCATCAGGATGCGACGCATCAGGGCATCCGCGTGCTGCGTCTCTTCTTCCATCTCGTGGTTGATACGCTCGTAGAGCTTGGTCAGTCCCCAGTCTTCGTACATGCGCGAATGAATGAAGTACTGGTCGCGTGCCGCCAATTCGCCCTTCAGCAACGTGACAAGGTAGTTGATTACGTCCGGGTGGCCTTGCATCGCCCTGCTTCTCCATATGAAAACGTCTATGGCACATAGTGTGAACCAGCTTTTGCCTGCGGTCACTGAAAAACGCGCAATAAGAAGCAAAAAATCGGTTAAACAGTAGTGATATTCATTGAAAAACCGCCCAAATGAGGGCGGTTCTTCTTATCACTTCGACTTAGGCGAGATTGATGCCCAGGGCCTTGGCGATGCCTTCTCCGTAGGCTGGGTCGGCCTTGAAGAAGTACTGCAACTGCCGTTGGATGACGTCTTCGCTGACACCCGCCATGGTTCCAGCGATGTTGCTGATCAGCAGGGCCTTCTGCTCATCACTCATCAGGCGGAACAGCGCGCCGGCGTGGCTGTAGTAGTCAGCGTCCTCGCGGTGATCGTAACGGTCGGCCGAACCATTCAGGGCCAATGCGGGCTCTGCGTGACGTGGCGACTGCTTCGGTGCCGCGGCGTAGCTGTTGGGTTCGTAGTTCGGCGCACTGCCATAGCTGCCAGTGGCCATGGAGCCGTCGCGCTGGTAGCTGTTGACCGGGCAGCGTGGCGCATTCACCGGCAACTGTTGGTGGTTGGTACCCACACGGTAGCGGTGTGCGTCCGCGTAGGCGAATACGCGACCCTGGAGCATGCGGTCTGGCGACAGGCCGACCCCCGGCACCATGTTGCTTGGCCCGAAGGCAGCCTGCTCGACTTCGGCGAAGTAGTTGAGCGGGTTACGGTTAAGCTCAAGCACGCCCACTTCGATCAACGGGTAGTCCTTTTGTGACCAGGTTTTGGTCACGTCGAACGGGTTCTCGTCGCGGCTCGCGGCCTCGGCTTCGCTCATCACCTGGATGCAGACAGTCCAGCGTGGGTAATCACCTCGCTCAATGGCTTCGAACAGGTCGCGCTGGGCGTAGTCCGGGTCAGTACCTGCCAAACGTGCGGCATCTGCCGGAGCAAGGTTCTTGATGCCCTGCTGGGTCTTGAAGTGCCATTTGACCCAAGTGCGCTCACCCTGGGCATTGATCAGGCTGTAGGTGTGGCTGCCAAAGCCGTGCATGTGGCGGTAGCCGTCCGGAATGCCACGATCAGAGAACAGGATGGTGACTTGGTGCAGCGCCTCGGGCGAGTGCGACCAGAAATCCCACATCATCTGGGCGTTTTTCAGGTTGGACTGCGGGTGCCGTTTCTGGGTGTGGATAAAGTCCGGGAACTTGAGCGGATCACGAATGAAGAACACTGGCGTGTTGTTACCCACGATGTCCCAGTTACCTTCCTCGGTGTAGAACTTAACGGCAAATCCGCGAGGGTCTCGCTCTGTGTCCGCAGAACCACGTTCGCCACCCACGGTAGAGAAGCGCAGAAATGTCTCGGTCTGCTTGCCAACCTGCTCGAACAGTTTGGCGCTGGTGTAACCGGTGATGTCGCGGGTTACGGTAAAAGTGCCATAGGCGCCCGAACCCTTCGCGTGTACCCGGCGCTCGGGGATGTTCTCACGGTTGAAATGGGCGAGCTTCTCGATCAGGTGGAAGTCGTCGAGCAGCAGCGGGCCGCGTGGGCCGGCGGAGCGGGAGTTCTGGTTGTCGGCTACAGGTGCACCGCTGGCGGTGGTGAGAATCTTGCTCATGGGCTCTCCTTATCGGTCTTGAAGCGCCGGCTAATCGGCTATGGAGAGAGTATTGACGAGCAAGGCTATAGGGACAAATTCATTAACTGACTTACATCAATAGAAATTAACAATACCATCAGCAACAAAAAACCGGGCACTAGGCCCGGTTTTTTGTAGCAGACAGAACGTCTTACTCAGCAGCTTCTACAGCACCGCCGACCGGACGATCAACCAGCTCGACGTACGCCATAGGGGCGTTGTCGCCAGCGCGGAAACCGCACTTCAGGATGCGCAGGTAGCCGCCCTGACGGGTGGCGTAACGCTTGCCCAGGTCGTTGAACAGTTTGCCAACAGCGGACTTCGAACGGGTACGGTCGAAGGCCAGACGACGGTTAGCAACGCTGTCTTCCTTGGCCAGGGTGATCAGCGGCTCGGCAACGCGGCGCAGTTCCTTGGCTTTCGGCAGGGTGGTTTTGATCAGCTCGTGCTCGATCAACGACACTGCCATGTTCTGGAACATAGCCTTGCGGTGAGAGCTGGTACGGCTCAGGTGACGTCCACTTTTACGATGACGCATGATTCATTCCTTACCAAACACTACGTTCGGTGATTACGACGATCAGGCGGTCGCCTTGTCGTCTTTCTTAAGACTTGCAGGCGGCCAGTTGTCGAGGCGCATGCCGAGAGACAGACCACGAGAGGCCAGGACGTCCTTGATTTCAGTCAGGGACTTCTTGCCCAGGTTAGGAGTCTTCAACAGCTCTACTTCGGTACGCTGAATCAGGTCGCCGATGTAGTAGATGTTCTCCGCCTTGAGGCAGTTGGCCGAACGTACAGTCAGTTCCAGGTCGTCAACCGGACGCAGCAGGATCGGATCGATCTCGTCTTCCTGCTCGACTACGACAGGCTCGCTGTCACCTTTGAGGTCGACGAACGCGGCCAACTGCTGTTGCAGGATGGTCGCAGCGCGGCGGATTGCCTCTTCAGGGTCCAGGGTGCCGTTGGTTTCCAGATCAATGACCAGTTTGTCCAGGTTGGTACGCTGCTCAACACGGGCGTTCTCGACCACATAGGCGATACGACGCACCGGGCTGAACGAAGCGTCCAACTGCAGACGGCCAATGCTACGGCTTTCGTCTTCGTCGGTTTGACGGGAGTCGGCCGGCTCGTAACCACGACCACGAGCTACAGTGAGCTTCATGTTCAGGGCGCCGTTCGACGCCAGGTTCGCGATTACGTGATCGGGGTTGACGATCTCGACATCGTGATCCAGCTGAATATCGGCAGCGGTAACCACCCCCGAACCCTTTTTCGACAAGGTCAGCGTAACTTCGTCACGACCGTGCAGTTTGATAGCCAGGCCTTTCAGGTTCAACAGGATTTCAATGACGTCTTCCTGAACACCTTCGATCGCGGAGTACTCGTGGAGTACGCCATCGATCTCGGCCTCGACTACTGCACAGCCAGGCATGGAGGACAACAGGATGCGGCGCAGCGCGTTGCCCAGGGTATGGCCGAAACCACGCTCGAGAGGCTCGAGCGTGATCTTGGCGCGGGTCGGACTGACTACCTGCACATCAATGTGGCGGGGAGTCAGGAACTCATTTACCGAAATCTGCATGGATGCACCTATTTTCTAGCCCTTACTTGGAGTAGAGCTCGACAATCAGGTTCTCGTTGATGTCGGCAGACAGGTCGCTGCGAGCAGGAACGTTCTTGAAAACGCCCGACTTTTTAGCAGCATCCACGTCAACCCACTCAACGCGGCCACGCTGGGCGCACAGTTCAAGGGCTTGAACAATGCGCAGCTGGCTCAGCGATTTCTCGCGAACCGCGACCACGTCACCCGGACGAACTTGGTAGGATGGAATGTTTACAGTCTTACCGTTGACGCTGATCGCTTTGTGCGAAACCAGCTGACGCGACTCGGAACGAGTCGAGCCGAAGCCCATACGGTAAACGACGTTATCCAGACGGCACTCGAGCAGTTGCAGCAGGTTCTCACCGGTTGCGCCTTTTTTCGAGGCAGCAGCTTGGTAGTAACCGCGGAACTGACGCTCCAGAACACCGTAGATACGACGGACTTTTTGTTTCTCACGCAGCTGGGTGCCGTAGTCAGACTGACGGCCACGGCGCTGGCCGTGGATACCTGGGGCTGCTTCGATGTTGCACTTCGATTCCAGAGCGCGAACGCCGCTCTTCAGGAACAGGTCAGTGCCTTCACGACGAGACAGTTTGCATTTTGGACCAATGTAACGTGCCATTCTTCTGTCTCCTGATTACACGCGACGCTTCTTCGGCGGACGGCACCCGTTGTGCGGGATTGGCGTCACGTCGGTGATGCTGGCGATCTTGTAGCCGCAGCTGTTCAATGCACGAACGGCGGACTCACGACCTGGACCTGGACCCTTGACGTTAACGTCGAGGTTCTTCAGACCGTATTCCAGCGCAGCTTGACCAGCACGCTCAGCAGCGATCTGAGCTGCGAACGGGGTGGATTTGCGCGAACCACGGAAACCCGAACCACCGGAGGTCGCCCAGGACAAAGCATTGCCCTGACGGTCGGTGATGGTCACGATGGTGTTGTTGAAAGAGGCATGGATGTGGGCGATGCCATCAACCACTGTCTTTTTGACTTTCTTACGAGGACGAGCAGCAGGTTTTGCCATGTCTATATTCCTGGGCGATTACTTGCGGATCGGCTTACGCGGGCCCTTACGGGTGCGTGCGTTGGTCTTGGTGCGCTGACCGCGAACCGGCAGACCTTTACGATGACGCAGGCCGCGGTAGCAACCCAGGTCCATCAAGCGCTTGATCTTCATGTTGATGTCACGACGCAGGTCACCTTCGGTGGTGAACTTCGCGACTTCGCCACGCAGGGTTTCGATTTGCTCGTCGCTCAGATCCTTGATCTTAGCGGCTGGGTTTACACCAGCGTCTGCACAGATCTTCTGTGCAGTTGTGCGACCGACACCATAGATGTAGGTCAGCGAGATAACAGTATGCTTGTTATCTGGAATGTTGACGCCTGCAATACGGGCCATTCAGTGGGACTCCAATTGACAGCTACCTACGCCCCGGAAGCCAAGAAATAGGGCGCGAGATAATATCGCTGTAGAAACGAATAATCAACCCAGCAGCACACTAGCTGCTGGGTTTGAAGCGCAGATCACACTCAGCCTTGGCGCTGTTTGTGACGCGGTTCCGCGCTGCAGATCACTCGTACGACGCCTTCGCGACGGATGATCTTGCAGTTACGGCACAGCTTTTTCACCGATGCACGAACTTTCATTACCGACTCCTCGAACCTTAGGGGCGTATCAGCGCAGCAGACCGCTGCCACCGTAGCCTTTCAGGTTGGCTTTCTTCATCAGGGATTCGTACTGGTGCGAAACGAGGTGCGATTGTACTTGGGACATGAAGTCCATCACAACCACTACCACAATCAGCAACGAGGTCCCGCCAAGGTAGAACGGCACATTTGCTGCCACCACCAGGAACTGGGGCAGAAGGCAGACGGCCATCATGTAAAGAGCACCGAACATGGTCAGACGAGTCAGAACGCCATCAATGTAGCGTGCCGACTGCTCACCAGGACGGATACCCGGAATAAAGGCACCGGACTTCTTCAGGTTTTCCGCTACGTCTTTCGGGTTGAACATCAACGCTGTGTAGAAGAAGCAGAAGAAAATGATCCCTGCACTAAACAGCAGAATGTTCAACGGCTGACCAGGAGCGATCGACTGCGAGATGTCCTGCAGCCAGCCCATACCTTCGGACTGACCGAACCAGGCACCCAGCGAAGCCGGGAACAGCAAAATGCTGCTCGCGAAAATGGCCGGTATAACCCCCGCCATGTTCACTTTCAACGGCAAGTGGCTGGTCTGCGCAGCGAAGACCTTGCGGCCCTGCTGACGCTTGGCGTAGTGAACGGCGATACGACGCTGACCACGCTCAATGAACACCACGAAACCGATAATCGCTACTGCCAGCAAACCGATAGCGACCAGGGCGAAAATGTTGATATCGCCTGTGCGTGCAGACTCGAAAGACTGCCCGATTGCTCTCGGAAGACCGGCAACGATACCTGCGAAGATCAACATCGAGATACCGTTGCCCACACCGCGCTCGGTGATCTGCTCGCCCAGCCACATCATGAACATCGCGCCCGCCACGAAGGTGGAGACGGCAACGACATGGAAGCCCAGGCCTACAGAAAACGCCACGCCCTGGTTGGCCAGGCCAATGGACATGCCAATGGCTTGAACCAGTGCCAGGATAACGGTGCCGTAGCGGGTGTACTGGCTGATCTTGCGACGGCCAGCTTCACCTTCCTTCTTCAACTGCTCCAGTTGCGGGCTGACCGCCGTCATCAGCTGCATGATGATCGATGCCGAGATGTACGGCATGATCCCCAGTGCAAAGATGCTCATGCGCTCAAGCGCGCCACCGGAAAACATGTTGAACAAGCTAAGAATGGTCCCCTCATTCTGCCGAAACAGATCCGCCAGACGGTCCGGATTGATGCCGGGAACCGGGATATGCGCACCTATCCGATAGACGATGATCGCCATGAACAGAAAGCGCAGACGAGCCCAGAGTTCCGACATCCCGCCCTTACCGAGCGAAGAGAGAGCACCTTGCTTAGCCATTTATTCCTCGAATTTGCCGCCAGCTGCTTCGATAGCCGCACGCGCACCCTTGGTGGCTGCGATGCCCTTGATGGTGACTGCGCGAGTAACTTCGCCAGACAGCATGATTTTCACACGCTGAATGTGCTGGTTGATCACGTTGGCATCCTTCAGGGATTGCACGGAGATCACGTCGCCTTCCACTTTGGCCAGCTCGGACAGACGCACTTCGGCGCGGTCCATGGCTTTCAGGGAAACGAAGCCGAACTTCGGCAGACGACGGTGCAGCGGCTGTTGACCGCCTTCGAAGCCAGGAGCGATCGAACCACCCGAACGGGAAGTCTGACCTTTGTGGCCACGGCCGCCGGTCTTACCCAGACCGCTACCGATACCACGACCTGGACGATGCTTCTCGCGACGGGAACCCGGCGCTGGACTCAGATCATTGAGTTTCATCGATTAACCCTCGACCTTCAGCATGTAGTAAGCCTTGTTGATCATCCCGCGGTTCTCGGGAGTATCCTGGACTTCTACAGTGTGACCGATGCGACGCAGACCCAGGCCTTTAACGCACAGCTTGTGGTTAGGCAGACGGCCCGAGACGCTCTTGATCAGCGTTACTTTTACGGTTGCCATGATCAGAAGATCTCCTCGACGCTCTTGCCGCGCTTGGCAGCAATGGATTCAGGAGATTGCATGGCTTTCAGACCCTTGAAGGTGGCGTAAACCACGTTCACTGGGTTGGTCGAACCGTAGCACTTGGCCAGAACGTTCTGAACACCAGCAACTTCCAGGACAGCACGCATTGCGCCACCGGCGATGATACCGGTACCTTCCGAGGCAGGCTGCATGTAAACCTTCGAGGCGCCGTGGGCAGCCTTGGTGGCGTACTGCAGGGTGGTGCCCTTCAGGTCAACCTGGATCATGTTGCGGCGAGCAGCTTCCATGGCTTTCTGGATCGCGGCTGGTACTTCGCGCGATTTGCCACGGCCGAAGCCAACACGACCTTTACCATCACCTACCACGGTCAGCGCGGTGAAGGTGAAGATACGGCCGCCTTTTACGGTTTTGGCAACGCGGTTAACTTGAACCAGCTTCTCGATGTAGCCTTCGTCGCGCTTTTGATCGTTATTTGCCATAACTTAGAACTCCAGCCCGCCTTCACGAGCAGCATCAGCCAGCGCTTTGACGCGGCCGTGGTACTTGAAGCCGGAACGGTCAAAGGCAACTTGAGATACACCGGCGGCTTTCGCACGCTCAGCTACCAGCTTGCCAACCTTAGTGGCCGCGTCGATGTTGCCAGTGGCGCCATCACGCAGTTCTTTGTCCAAGGTCGAGGCGCTTGCCAGAACCTTGCTGCCGTCGGCCGAAATGACCTGGGCGTAGATGTGCTGCGAGGAGCGGAACACGCACAGGCGCACGACTTCGAGTTCGTGCATCTTGAGACGTGCTTTGCGAGCGCGACGCAGTCGGATAACTTTTTTGTCGGTCATTTGCTAGGCCCTACTTCTTCTTGGCTTCTTTACGACGGACTACTTCGTCCGCGTAACGCACACCTTTACCTTTGTAAGGCTCTGGTGGACGGAAGTCGCGGATTTCAGCGGCCACCTGACCCACCAGCTGCTTGTCGATACCCTTGATCAGGATGTCGGTCTGGCTTGGGGTTTCAGCGGTGATACCGGCTGGCAGTTCGTAGTCCACTGGATGCGAGAAGCCCAGAGCCAGGTTCAGGACGGTGCCTTTAGCCTGTGCCTTGTAACCAACACCGACCAGCTGGAGCTTACGCTCGAAGCCTTGGCTTACGCCTTGGACCATGTTGTTCACCAGAGCGCGGGTGGTACCGGCCATGGCGCGAGCTTGCTGGTCACCGTTGCGAGCGACGAAACGCAGCTCGCCAGACTCTTCGGTAACTTCAACAGACGAGTGAACGTTCAGTTCGAGAGTGCCTTTGGCACCCTTCACCGAAAGCTGCTGGCCGGCGAATTTGACTTCGACGCCTGCTGGCAGCTTAACGGGGTTCTTAGCGACGCGAGACATGCCTATCTCCCCTTAGAACACTGTGCACAGAACTTCGCCGCCGACACCGGCAGCGCGCGCAGCGCGATCAGTCATCACACCTTTGTTGGTGGAGACGATAGACACGCCCAGACCGCCACGTACTTTCGGCAGTTCTGTGACGGACTTGTACTGGCGCAGGCCAGGACGGCTGGAACGCTTCAGTTCCTCGATGACCGGACGGCCTTCGAAGTACTTGAGCTCGATCGACAGGGAAGGCTTGGCCTCACCAGTAACCTGGTAGCCAGCGATGTAACCTTCGTCTTTCAGAACTTTGGCAACCGCGACCTTCAGGGTGGAGGAAGGCATGCTTACGACGGACTTTTCAGCCATCTGGGCATTACGGATGCGAGTTAGCATGTCCGCTAACGGGTCCTGCATACTCATGGGCTAGATGCTCCTGATACAAGAATTATTAGCCTTGCGGCTATCACAACCACCCGAGCAGGCAGGGTAAAAAACCCAGGCTCAGGTGAGCCGGTCATTCTAGACACAAGGCAGAAACGAAACAAGCCCCATATAGGGGCTTGTTTGTTGGCAAGGTCACCGGCGGTCGGAAGATTGCTCCCCTTGCGCCGGGATACAGCCTGCAGCGATTACCAGGAGGCCTTGACCAGACCTGGTACGTCGCCGCGCATTGCAGCTTGACGCAGCATGTTACGGCCCAGGCCGAACTTACGGTATACACCGTGAGGACGACCGGTCAGGCGGCAACGGTTGCGCAGGCGCGAGGCGCTAGCATCACGTGGCTGCTTCTGCAGAGCGACAACGGCAGCGAAACGCTCTTCTGGAGAGGCGTTAACGTTGACGATGGTCGCTTTCAGCTCAGCACGCTTCTTAGCGAACTTGGCTACCGTGAGCTGACGCTTCAGCTCGCGGTTTTTCATGCTCTTCTTGGCCATTTTCCTACTCCAATCAGTTGCGGAACGGGAACTTGAAAGCACGCAGCAGAGCGCGGCCTTCGTCGTCCGAACGAGCAGTGGTGGTCAGGGTGATGTCCAAACCGCGCAGAGCATCGATCTTGTCGTAGTCGATTTCCGGGAAGATGATCTGCTCTTTCACGCCCATGCTGTAGTTGCCACGGCCATCGAAGGACTTGGCATTCAGGCCGCGGAAGTCGCGAACCCGAGGCAGGGAGATCGCCAGCAGGCGGTCCAGGAATTCGTACATCTTGTCGCTACGCAGGGTCACCTTGACGCCGATCGGCCAGCCTTCGCGGACTTTGAAGCCAGCGATGGATTTGCGAGCGAAAGTCACAACCGGCTTTTGACCGGTGATCTTTTCCAGGTCGGCAACAGCGTGCTCGATGACTTTCTTGTCGCCGATCGCTTCGCCCAGACCCATGTTCAGGGTGATTTTGGTAACGCGCGGAACTTCCATCACGTTCGACAGCTTAAGTTCTTCCTTAAGCTTAGGAGCGATTTCGTTCCGGTAAATCTCTTTCAGTCGTGCCATGGTCTTCTACCTAGCAGTGTTCAAGCATCAACCGCTTTTTGGGTCGACTTGAAGACACGAATTTTTTTACCGTCTTCTACTTTGAAACCAACGCGGTCAGCCTTGTTGGTTTCGCCGTTGAAGATGGCAACGTTGGAAGCGTGCAGAGGCGCTTCTTTCTCGACGATACCGCCCTGTACGCCCGCCATCGGGTTAGGCTTGGTATGACGCTTGACCAGGTTCACACCACCAACAACCAGACGGTCGTCAGCCAGAACCTTCAGCACCTTACCGCGCTTACCTTTGTCTTTGCCGGCGATCACGATGATCTCGTCGTCACGACGAATCTTTTGCATGTCGGATCTCCTTACAGCACTTCAGGGGCGAGCGAGACGATCTTCATGAACTTCTCAGTACGAAGTTCACGGGTCACTGGCCCGAAGATGCGAGTGCCGATCGGCTCTTGCTTGTTGTTCAGCAGAACAGCAGCGTTGCCGTCGAAACGAATGATGGAACCGTCAGCGCGACGAACACCGTGACGGGTGCGCACGACAACAGCAGTCATCACTTGGCCTTTTTTGACCTTACCGCGCGGAATTGCTTCCTTGACGGTAACCTTGATGATGTCACCGATGCCGGCGTAACGACGGTGCGAACCGCCGAGCACCTTGATGCACATGACGCGACGAGCGCCGCTGTTATCGGCCACATCGAGCATGGATTGAGTCTGAATCATAAAATTTCTCCGACCCCTAGCCCTTAGACTTCAACAGCGCGTTCGAGGACTTCAACCAGTGCCCAGGACTTGGTCTTGGCCAGCGGACGGGTTTCACGGATGGAAACCTTGTCGCCGATCTTGCACTGGTTGGCTTCGTCGTGCGCGTGCAGCTTAGTCGAACGCTTAACGTATTTACCGTAGATCGGGTGCTTTACGCGACGCTCGATCAGAACGGTGATGGTCTTGTCCATTTTGTCGCTGACGACACGGCCAGTCAGCGTACGGACGGTTTTTTCAGCTTCAGCCATGATCACTTACCTGCCTGCTGGTTGAGCACAGTTTTCACGCGAGCGATGTCACGCTTAACTTGCGAGAGCAGGTGCGACTGCCCCAACTGGCCAGTTGCTTTCTGCATACGCAGATTGAACTGGTCGCGCAGCAAGCCGAGCAGTTGCTCGTTCAGTTGCTGTGCCGATTTTTCACGAAGTTCATTCGCTTTCATCACATCACCGTCCGCTTAACAAAGGAGGTGGCGAGAGGCAGCTTTGCAGCAGCCAGGGCGAATGCTTCGCGCGCCAGCTCTTCAGAAACACCCTCGATCTCGTACAGGACTTTACCTGGCTGGATCTGGGCAACCCAGTACTCCACGGAACCCTTACCTTTACCCATACGAACCTCGAGAGGTTTCTTGGAGATCGGCTTGTCCGGGAACACACGGATCCAGATCTTGCCGCCACGTTTAACGTGACGGGTCAGCGCACGACGTGCGGACTCGATCTGGCGAGCGGTGAGGCGACCGCGAGCAACAGCTTTCAGGGCGAATTCGCCGAAGCTGACTTTGCTACCGCGCAGTGCCAGACCACGGTTGTGGCCGGTCATCTGCTTGCGGAATTTTGTACGCTTTGGTTGCAACATTTGGCGTACCCCTTACTTAGCAGCTTTTTTACGAGGCGCTGGTGCTTGTGGTTTCAGTTCTTCTTGGCGACCACCAATAACTTCGCCTTTGAAGATCCAAACCTTCACACCGATCACACCGTAAGTGGTGTGAGCTTCGTAGGTGTTGTAGTCGATATCGGCACGCAGGGTGTGCAGCGGCACACGACCTTCGCGATACCACTCGGTACGAGCAATCTCAGCACCGCCGAGACGACCGCTCACCTGGATCTTGATGCCCTTGGCACCAATACGCATGGCGTTCTGTACGGCGCGCTTCATGGCGCGACGGAACATTACGCGGCGTTCCAGCTGCTGAGCTACGCTCTGCGCAACCAGCATAGCGTCGAGTTCCGGCTTGCGGATCTCTTCGATGTTGATGTGCACAGGCACACCCATCTGCTTGGTCAGGTCCTGACGCAGCTTCTCGACATCTTCACCTTTCTTCCCGATAACGATACCTGGACGAGCGGTGTGGATGGTGATGCGTGCAGTTTGAGCCGGACGATGAATATCGATACGGCTTACGGACGCGCTTTTTAGTTTGTCTTGGAGGTACTCACGCGTTTTCAGATCCTTCAACAGGTAATCTGCGTAAGTAGCACCGTCTGCGTACCAGACGGAGGTGTGCTCCTTGACGATTCCCAGGCGAATGCCAGTGGGATGTACTTTCTGACCCATCTGATCGACTCCGTTACTTGTCCGCAACCTTGACAGTGATATGGCAAGACCGCTTGACGATGCGATCAGCACGGCCTTTGGCACGTGGCATGATGCGCTTCAGCGAACGCCCTTCGTTGACGAAGACGGTGGAGACCTTCAGGTCATCAACGTCTGCGCCTTCGTTGTGTTCGGCGTTGGCTACGGCCGACTCGAGGACTTTCTTCATGATTTCAGCGGCTTTTTTGCTGCTGAAGGCCAACAGGTTGAGCGCTTCGCCCACCTTCTTCCCGCGGATCTGGTCGGCGACCAAGCGGGCTTTCTGGGCGGAGATTCGAGCGCCCGACAACTTAGCGGCTACTTCCATTTCCTTACCCCTTAACGCTTGGCTTTCTTGTCAGCCACGTGCCCGCGATAGGTGCGGGTACCGGCGAACTCGCCCAGTTTGTGGCCGACCATGTCTTCGTTCACCAGAACTGGGACATGTTGACGACCGTTGTGTACCGCGATGGTCAGACCGACCATTTGTGGCAGGATCATCGAACGGCGCGACCAGGTTTTAACTGGTTTGCGATCGTTCTTCTCCACCGCCACTTCGACCTTCTTCAGCAGGTGAAGATCGATAAAAGGACCTTTTTTCAGAGAACGTGGCACTGTCGTATCCCTCTAGTTACTTGCGACGACGGACGATCATGTTGTCGGTACGCTTATTACCACGGGTTTTAGCACCCTTGGTTGGGAAGCCCCATGGCGATACCGGATGACGACCACCGGAGGTACGACCTTCACCACCACCGTGTGGGTGGTCAACCGGGTTCATGGCAACACCACGAACGGTTGGGCGAACGCCGCGCCAGCGTTTGGCACCAGCTTTACCCAGCGAACGCAGGCTGTGCTCGGAGTTCGAGACTTCGCCCAGGGTCGCACGGCACTCAGCCAGGACTTTACGCATTTCACCAGAGCGCAGACGCAGGGTCACGTAGACACCTTCGCGAGCGATCAGCTGAGCCGAAGCACCAGCGGAACGAGCGATCTGAGCACCTTTACCCGGCTTCAGTTCGATGCCGTGAATGGTGGAACCTACTGGAATGTTGCGCAGCTGCAGGGAGTTACCGGCCTTGATTGGGGCCAGGGCACCTGCGATCAGCTGGTCGCCAGCGCTCACGCCTTTAGGGGCGATGATGTAGCGACGCTCACCGTCTGCGTAGCACAGCAGGGCGATGTGAGCAGTACGGTTCGGGTCGTATTCGATACGCTCGACAGTGGCTGGGATGCCATCTTTGTCGTTGCGACGGAAATCGACCAGACGGTAATGCTGCTTATGACCACCACCAACGTGACGAGTGGTAATGCGGCCATTGTTGTTACGACCACCAGACTTCGATTTTTTCTCGATCAGCGGTGCGTGAGGAGCGCCTTTGTGCAGCTCCTTGTTGACCACCTTGACCACGAAACGGCGGCCAGGGGAAGTCGGTTTGCATTTAACGATTGCCATGATGCACCCCTTCCTTACTCAGCACTGCTGCTGAAATCGAGATCTTGGCCTGGCTGAAGGGAGACGATCGCCTTCTTCCAGTCATTACGCTTGCCCAGACCACGTGCGGTACGCTTGGTTTTACCCAGAACGTTAACAGTCGACACGTTTTCAACTTTTACGTTGAACAGGCCTTCGACAGCTTTCTTGATTTCCAGCTTGGTTGCGTCAGTAGCAACCTTGAATACGAACTGGCCTTTTTTCTCAGCCAGAACGGTAGCCTTCTCGGAAACGTGCGGGCCAAGGAGGACTTTGAATACGCGTTCCTGGTTCATCCCAGCAGCTCCTCGAATTTCTTCACGGCCGAGACAGTGATCAACACTTTCTCGTATGCGATCAGACTGACCGGGTCGGAACCTTGAACGTCACGTACGTCGACGTGCGGCAGGTTGCGAGCAGCCAGGTACAGGTTCTGATCAACAGCGTCGGAAACGATCAATACATCGCTCAGACCCATGCCGTTCAGCTTGTTCAGCAGATCTTTGGTTTTCGGTGCTTCGACAGCGAAGTCCTGAACCACGACCAGACGGTCGCTACGCACTAGCTCAGCGAGGATGGAGCGCAGGGCTGCGCGGTACATCTTCTTGTTGAGCTTCTGCGAGTGATCTTGAGGGCGAGCTGCGAAGGTTACACCACCGCCACGCCAGATCGGACCACGAGTGGTACCAGCACGAGCACGGCCAGTACCCTTCTGACGCCATGGGCGCTTACCGCCACCAGCTACGTCGGAACGGGTCTTTTGCTGCTTGGTGCCCTGACGGCCGCCGGCCATGTAGGCCACGACTGCTTGGTGTACCAGCGTCTCGTTGAATTCGCCACCGAAAGTCAGTTCGGAAACTTCGATCGCCTGAGCGTCATTTACATTGAGTTGCATGTCAGTTTCCCCTTAACCGCGAGCCTTGACAGCTGGACGTACAACCACGTCGCCGCCAGTAGCGCCAGGAACGGCACCCTTGACCAGCAGCAGGTTGCGTTCAGCGTCTACGCGAACTACTTCCAGGGACTGAACAGTCACGCGCTCGGCGCCCATGTGACCGGACATTTTCTTGCCCTTGAACACACGACCAGGAGTCTGGCACTGGCCGATGGAACCAGGAACACGGTGCGACACGGAGTTACCGTGGGTGTTGTCCTGACCACGGAAGTTCCAGCGCTTGATGGTACCGGCGAAGCCTTTACCTTTGGACTGACCAGTAACGTCTACCAGCTGGCCTGCAGTGAAGAGTTCAGCTTTGATCAGATCGCCAGCCTGGAAATCGCCTTCTTCAAGACGGAACTCCCAGACACCGCGACCAGCGGCAACGTTAGCCTTGGCGAAGTGACCTGCCTGAGCGGCAGTCACACGCGAAGCACGACGCTCGCCGACAGTGACTTGCACTGCACGGTAGCCATCGGTTTCTTCAGTTTTGAACTGGGTGACACGATTCGGCTCGATCTCAATGACCGTGACCGGAATGGAGACACCTTCTTCGGTGAAAATGCGGGTCATACCGCACTTGCGACCGATTACACCAATAGTCATGTTGTAAACCTCATGAGTGTACGGGGCTTTCACCCGCTATGGCCGCCCATTTCAGAGCGTTACACGACTAGACCGAAGTCTTAGCCGAGGCTGATCTGTACTTCCACACCTGCCGCCAGATCAAGCTTCATCAGCGCGTCAACGGTTTTATCCGTTGGCTGGACGATGTCCAGAACACGCTTATGAGTGCGAATCTCGTACTGGTCACGCGCGTCTTTGTTGACGTGCGGGGAGACCAGAACGGTGAAACGCTCTTTGCGGGTAGGCAGTGGAATTGGACCACGCACTTGTGCACCAGTACGTTTCGCGGTTTCCACGATTTCCTGGGTGGATTGGTCGATCAGGCGATGGTCGAAAGCCTTCAACCTGATACGGATTTGCTGATTTTGCATTGGATTTCAGACTCCAGGCTGTTCCCAACGGACGCACTACGCCCGCTAAAAGGAGGCGTGATTCTATAGACGCCCCAATTTAGTGTCAACCCAATAAAAAAAACCCCCGCTGAGCGGGGGTTTTTTCAATCGGTCGAGTGATTACTCGATGATTTTGGCCACGACGCCGGCGCCGACGGTACGACCGCCTTCACGGATAGCGAAGCGCAGACCGTCTTCCATTGCGATGGTCTTGATCAGGGTAACAGTCATCTG
>NZ_JACHYK010000014.1:0-20886 GCF_014192825.1 Pseudomonas sp. OG7
CGACACAGCAGTGCTATGCAGCTGTCTCCAGTAGAGTATGAGAAACGCTATTTCCTGAGCTTGGAGAGTGTCTAGAAAACCAGGGGCGATTCACTACGCCTATCCAATCCTTGTCGACTGCATTCAAGCCGCAGTTCCTTGATAGCCAAAATTACTACGCGGACCTAGGCGAGTACAGATAGCAGCTCGCCGCTTTCATGACATACGCAGCGCTTGGCCGATCGTAGGTTAGACTTCGGAGGACTTTCGAGCTGCGATTGGCGCGTTGCGCCAAGAAGGGCTGGAGTACAGTGCCCAAGCACTCTCGCTGCACTTGAAGGGGGCCAATCAAAACGAGGACACTGGCGGAAGCGTGTGCCGCCTTTCTGGAGAAGCCCCTGGACCAAATCTCGACATCTCGTTACAAAGCAAATTGCAAGATCACTAATCAGGCTGAGCGTTGCTGCTCGATCCTGGGTTCCAGCGACCTTTTCTATAATCACAGGCCGGATTCAGTCCGTGGAAGACCTGCACTATGCTATTCATTTGCTGTACGGATACAGATTACCCGAACAGTTCCGTTAGGATGCGTTGCGCCTATGCAGGTGAGATTAGCTTACCCGATAACGGTTAGGCAGTTTGATGTTAAATTTGATTGCCAATGCACGCAACGTAAACGCGACAATAAAACCGCCAAGCAAATCGTAACTGTTCGAATAGCCTAGAGTGCTTAAAGCGTAGTAGGCGACAGCCCCCCCCAAGGTCGTAGTTATGTATAGCTCTTCATTCATCAGAGTCAGATTGCTACCACATAATACATCACGAGCAATTCCGCCAAATGTAGCTGTCACCACACCCATACACATTGCGATTAGTGGTGATGCTTCAGCAAGTAGCGCTACTTCAGTACCAACCGCCGAGAATAATGCTATGCCAATTGCATCCATCCAAAGTAGAGCTCCCGCAAGCGACGTCAGTCTGGGGGCGATGTAATAGGTGACGGCAGAGGACACAAGGCAGATTACAATCCACGTAGGTTCCCTGATCCAGAAAACAGGTAGATTTCCTATCAGCACATCACGCAGCGTGCCGCCCCCGAGTCCCGTGACTGTTCCAATTAGTATAAACCCCAATATATCCATTTTGAGGCGCGCCGCACTCAGTGCACCAGAAACGGCAAAGACTGCGACCGCGCAGAGCCCCATGACATTCACCACAGCGGTAAGATCGTACAAGATGAAACTCCTATCGGGGCCTATGAAGGTACTGCTTCGGCCAATCGCGAGCGGGCTCGCTCCTAAAGGTTATGCGCTAAACCAATAGAAGCGAGCCCGCTTATGGCGCAGTCGTTAGAGCGGCAGCAAATAAATCCGGGTCAGAAGTAATAACCGATGTTCATGTACAACTGGTTTTCCCACTGATTACTCCCTCCAGCGCCCAAACTCTGGGTGAGGCTGCTGCCACCGATCACCGGATCATTCTTTCCGTACAGCCATTCCGTGGCGATCCACAGTTTACTGAGGGAAAACGAGGTACCGACAATCATCCGTTGCGAGGTCTTGAAATTATCCGCGGATTTGTCGAAAGCGCTGTAGTTAGCGTACAGCTTCACACCGCTGATTTGATCGAACAGATACTTACCGCTTACATCGTAGCTCACATCCGCGACGTACAAATTACCGCGACTGGCGACGTTGTAAGTGGCGTCGTACCCCCCGAAACTCACCAGTTCATCGGTACCAGGGTTTCGCGGGGACATCTGCTGTCGCGCGGCTTGCAGCTGCACGCCCCACGGGCCGTTTTTGCCGATATAGTGCACCGCCACGGCGTTACGTCGGCCATCGTCGTTGGTATCGCGGTTCTCTAGGGACGAGGTCAGACCGGAGATTCCGACTTCAGACTTCCAGGGCCCCAGGTCTAGCGCCTTGGCCACCCGCAGGACCACTGTGTTGCGTTCCTGATTGTTGCTGCCGCCGAAGACATAGCTGTCAGCTTCGGAGACCACGCTGGAGTACGTTTCACCGTTGCTAGTACCTTTGCCCTGCCAGGCCGGGCGTAGGTAGTAACCGGCCTGAATATTCCAATCGCCGCTTTGATGGATGTACTTGGCGCCAACTTCTTCCACGTCTTCCAGGCCTATGACGCTACCCAGGGTTTGGTAGAAAGTGCTGCCGAAGTATGGCTGCAAGCCGAACGGCAACTGGTTAAGACCCACCTGGACCTGTTGGTCGGAGTTGAACTTGTAGCCGATCCACGCCAATTCGGCGAACTGGACATCACCGACATTATTAGTGTACTGGTAGGGGTAGGCTCGGCCGTAGAAACGGTACTTGGCCTCGCCGATCCAAGTGTCGGAGTTATAGTTAGCCCTGAGGATAGCGGTGTCGAAATTAAACTTTTGGATGTCTCGATCCGGATCATAGTCCCAACGCGCCCGGACGGCACCGCCGATATCGAGGTTGTCGGTAACCTGTATCGCCATCGCGGGGGTGGAAAGTGCACCCAAGAGCGCAATCGAGGTCAATGTGCGCAAGGGCCGGTTAGTGTTCAAGTTCATAGTCGCTCCGTCTCTCTTCTAGATCTTATTGTTGGCAACAGCCATCCCGGCCACGACAAAATCGCGGCCTGGATGAATGGGGTAGGGCCCAACAGAACGAAGGCTGCGAACAGCGTCAAACTGAGGGCCAGGAGGGTCAGTAAAAAGCAGTCAGCTGAGCCTGGGTGTAGTTGTCCGAGGCTGAACCTAGCACCTCTCCACTAAGTTAAGATGGACCTAACAAACCGCAGTCATTCACATTCCCGTGTCAACTGCGTTGCAGTTCTTCAACTACAGCCTCACAAGCACGGAAGGTATTCAACGTCCATTCCGAATTAATAAAGTCGGGCCAACTAGAAAGTTTTACAATAACAACTTCAGAAGCCGGATGCCAATAAATACTCTGTCCAAACACTCCACGCGCCGAATAAGTACCCTGCTCGCTATCTAGCACCCAGCACTGATTGCTGTAGGCGGAGTTAGGAAAGTGCTTGACGTAGAAATCATAGAGGACTTCAAACGCCGGTGTGGAACCGCTGCCGCATGCGCGTACAAATTCCTGCGGAACAATCTGCTGGCCGTTGAAATATCCACCCTGTAGATACATCTGAGCAAAGCGCGCTAGATCACGCAACGTGGCACTCACCCCGCCATCGGCCAATGCGGTTCCAACGCAATCGAGAGTGATATTCGCATCTTGTTCTGCCCCCAGTTTTGACCAGATTTCCCGGCTTAGTAAAACGGGGAGCCGCTCGCCGCAAGCACGCTCACACACCCAGGCCAACATGTCGGTATCCACTGAGCGATACTCAAAGAACTTCCCATGTTCACGGTCTTTACTCAGCGACTTCAACAAACCATAAATACTGTCGGGGCACTTCAGCTCACCCCGTTCACGCCAACCCGAGGCGACATCCAACTGGATGAATTCAGCATCCGGATCGGTGTAGTCCTCCCTAAATCTTACTCCCGTGCGCATATCCAGAAGATCCTGTACACGGGCGTCGCCGTATCCGCTTTCCGAAAGCTCGGGCACATAATTGCTGACCCGCGCTTGGGGATCGATTCTGCCTTGGCCAATCAACCTGCCGACCAGGCTGCCGATGATAGTCTTGGACACCGACTGCAGCAGATGCAACGTGTGCGGCTGCATACCGTTAAAATATTGCTCAGTAACCACCTTGCCTTGATGAAGCACCAAAAAGCCATCGGTGTAACTATCGTTCAAGAAGGTCGCTAGGTCAGTTTGCCCGCCGTCGACCCGCTGAAAAAGTACAGCGTCCAGTGAGCGTTCATTGCGCTCAAATTCGGTGACCGGCCCGGGACCGCGATGAATAGCTGCCACCGGAAACAGCTGACTCATGTGCTGGAACGACCAGCGGTTATAAGGCGGACTGTCCCAATTATGCTGGCCGACTTGCTTTTCGCGAGAGGGCGGATAGCCCTGCATCAGCTTTAAGTCCTGATAACTAATGCCGGGGGCGGTCATGTCCTTTTTGTTGTACATGGGGTTCAGCTCTCATCGTTCAGTGGGTGATGGCAAGAAAAGCGATGGCCGTATTCCCGAGTCTCGGCTGGCACCTCTCGGCGACAACGCTCACTGGCTCGCGGACAACGGGGCGCGAAGTGGCACCCAGCAGGTCGGTTCAAGGGGCTGGGGATTTCGCCACTAAGGATCTGCAACTGGTCCCGACGCTCCGGGTCGATGGAGGGCACTGAGTTGAGCAGCGCGCGGGTATAGGGATGACGCGGTCGGCCGAACACCTGCTCCACAGACCCTGCCTCGACGATGCGCCCCAGGTACATCACAAGCACCCGCTGCGCCAGATACTCGACTGTCGCCAGGTCGTGGCTAATAAACAGGTAGCTCAGCCCATTAGCGGCCTGCAGCGTCTTGAGCAATTGCAGCACTTGGGCCTGAACAGACACGTCGAGCGCAGCCGTAGGTTCATCGAGGATTAGCAGTTTCGACTCCAACGCCAAGGCCCGAGCGATAGCGATACGCTGCAACTGGCCACCGGAAAACTCATGGGGATAGCGCTCCATGTGCTCCTCGCCCATCCCAACATTTCCAAGCAATTGAAGAATGCGCTCGTGCAAGGCGCTCCCGTGCAAACCAAAGGCGACCTTCAGTGGCTCGGCAACAATCGCCTTGATTTTCATTTTCGGGTTTAGCGAGGCGTAGGGATTCTGGAACACCATACTCAAGCTCCGGCCCCTCGCCTTGGCATCAGTGGGCAGCGGCCGACCTTCGACTAAGATTTGCCCACTATCGGCTGATAACAGTCCGAGCAAGGTCGCGGCAACCGTGCTTTTGCCGCAACCGGACTCTCCCACCAGCGCGACCGTTTCACCGACCTGAACCTCCAGGCTGATGTGGTCAATGGCAGTCACTAGGCCATCGCGGCTGGCGTAGGTCTTATGCAACTGATGAACACTCAGCAGTGCGGGCTGTTTGTTGTTATTCATAGCCGTTTACCTTTCAAAAAAGCCTCACACCTTGACTAACGTGTTGTGGCAAGCGGCCCAATGTCCCTCGCCAATTTCTACCCTTGGCGCAGCGTGAACGCAGCGTCCCGTGGCACGCTCACAACGTGGGTTGAATGCGCAGCCCGCCGGGGGAGCCGCCATGTTCGGCACCTGCCCCGGGATGAAACCCAGCGGCTGAGGCCCCTGCCCCAACGTGGGCACGGTACCCATCAACTTCATGGTGTAGGGGTGTGCAGGTCGCTTGAACACTTGGTCCACCGGGCCGCTCTCCACCACTTCGCCGGCATACATAACCGCCACCCGGTCGCAGAGCGAAGCGACAACCCCAAGGTTGTGGGTGATAAACAGAATCGCTAGATCCTGCTCCCGTGCCAGTTTGCGCAGGAGGGCGATGATCTGCGCCTGCACTGTGACGTCCAGCGCCGTGGTCGGCTCATCGGCGATCAGCAGTTTCGGTCGACAGGCCAGCGCCATGGCAATCACAACTCGCTGTAACTGACCTCCAGACAACTGGTGCGGATACTTAGCCAACACCAGAGGAGGGTCTGGCATGCTGACCGCTTCCAGAGAGCTCAGCGCCTCGGCGCGGGTTTGTGCCTTACTCAGTTGCCGATGGCAGCTGATGACATCGAACATCTGCCGCCCGACCGTGAAGAACGGGTTGAGCGCCTTCATCGGATTCTGGAAGATCATCGCCGCGCCACCGCCACGCAATGCCGCCAGCTGCGAGGCTGACGCGCCGTTAACCTGTTGTCCGGCGACCCTGATAATGCCTCCCAGCCGAGCGGTCTCAGGCACCAACCCAAGGCAAGACATAGCGGTCATTGACTTACCCGAGCCCGACTCCCCCACTAAGCCCAGGATTTCGCCGCGCTTTAACTTAAGGTCGATGCCACGTACTGCCTTTACGGTCTTGAACAAACCAGGGAAAGACACCGTCAACCCTTCCACCTCAAGCACTAGAGCTTGCTCTTCGTCGTTACTCGAATCGGCGAGACGCAAGACAGCAGAATATTGCAAGGATTCATCGATCATCAGCGTGTCCCCTTCTTTGGATCGAGCACATCGCGCAGCCCGTCACCCACCAGATTGACGGCCAGCACTAGGACAAAAATCGCCACACCGGGAAACAACACAGTCCAGGGATTCTCGAGCAACTGCGAGCGCGACGCCGCGGCCATCAGCCCCCATTCGATCATGGGCGGCTTGGCACCCAGCCCGATAAAGCTCAACGAGGCAGCGGCGAGAATGGTGTAACCAAAATCCATGGAGCCCTGCACGATTACAGGGGTAGTGGCATTGGGCAGTACATGTCGAAGCAAGATACGTCCGTGACTGACGCCCATAGAACGGGCTGCGTGGATATAAGTTTCTGAACGAACCCGTACTACTGCACCGCGCATGATTCTCGCGTACCAGGGAAACCAAGAGACAGCGAGCGCCAACATGGCATTGGCCAATCCCGATCCCAGCGCAGCGGTGATAGCGATCGGTAGCAACAACGGCGGAAAGGCCAGAAACACATCTGATAAACGCATCAGCAGCGTATCCACCCGCCCACCGAAGTAACCGGAAACAAGCCCAATCGGAATCCCGATTAGCATCGCAATCAAAGTTACGCTCACCCCGATGACCAGCGAGGTGCGTGCGCCATAAAGCACCCGTGAAAGAATGTCACGCCCAAACTCGTCGGTGCCCATCCAGTGTGCCCAGCTGGGTGCCAGCAATTTCTGGGAAAAGACAATCTTGTTCGGTTCATAAGGGGCAAGCCAGGGCGCGAAGACTGCTGCCAGGATGATCAGCAGTAACAACAGCGCACCGAATACGAACAATTTGTTTTCGCTGGCAAAAGCCAAGGCCTTGATACGCCATGATGGGGCTCGCGAAGGCATGGACTGTGATATGTCTTGGATACTCATTGGACTCGCAGCCTCGGATCAACAAGGTGATACAAGAGATCAACGATCAGGTTGATCGACAGATATGTCGTGGCCAGCACCAGAGTGGCTCCCATCACAGCAGGGAAATCATTCTGAGCAATCGAAAACACCACGAAGCCGCCCAGGCCTGGCCAATCGAAAATAAACTCAACAACTACCGCACCACCGAGTAGGTAACCGAAGGTCAGGCCCACCACCGTTAGGAGCGGAATCATTGTTGCCTTGAGGGCATAGGCGTAATGAATACGCCACTTGGGTACACCGTAAGAAACGGCCGTACGGATGTACTCCTCAGATAGCACCTCAACCATCATGTTGCGGGTAATCCGGGTGACAGTGGCCAAGGTCACTATGACCAAGGTGAGCACGGGTAGCGTCAGATGCTTGATGGCACTCCACAGTGCTACGAAATTACCGGCCAGCAGAGTGTCAATCAGGTAAAAACCCGTCACACGCTCAAACGGACTATCAAGAAGAATGGAGGCATCGATACGACCTTGCAGGGGCAGCCAGTTAAGCTTGCCATAGAACAGCAACTGCAAGCCCATGGCCAAGATGAACACTGGAAACGCCGTCCCGGCGATTGACCCCGCTCGTGCGACATTGTCGACCACCCGGTTTTGCCGCGCAGCTGAGATAACACCGATCGGCACACCTAGCACTACCACCCAGAACATCGCGAGAAATGTCAGTTCAAAGGTCGCTCCAACCCGCCTGACCACTTCCTCCATCACCGGCCGTCCGGTGCGCAGACTAGTACCGAAATCACCTCGGAGAAGATCGCCGATGTAATTTAAGTACTGAATTGGCAGAGGTTTATCCAACCCCAGCTTTTCCCGTGCAACGGCAATTTGCTCCACCGTGGGGTGGTTCCCCAGCATCATTTCCACCGGGGAACCCGGAAGAGCTCGACTCAGAACGAAGGTGATAGTCAACACTCCCAAAAGAATGAAGAACATCACAATCAATCGCTGAGTTATATACTTCGCCATTTGGAACACCCCTTGTGGCTAAAAACTTGACCCGAACCTCTTACACCTTACGCAAACAGCCAAGAGCGGATTAACCCTTGACGATCTGACCAGAAAATTAAATATCTGGTCATTTATTTACCGGGTATATCAGGGACTACACGTTCCACTTCAACTAGTACGAATCAACGCTCAATGACTCAGGTTGTAGTAGAGAATTGCCTCATAAGCTGGATTCAGGCTTTTTTCCATACCCTTTATGTTTTTGCGGGAGACACGTATCTGCTGAACGTCGGCGTACCAGATCGCAGGAGCGTCTTGGGCTAGCAGCTGCTGTGCCTGCACGTACTTTTCAGTTGATTTGGCCCGATCACTGCCTTCTAGGGCTCCCGCCTCTTCTATCAACTGATCAAAGTTTTGGTTACTGTAGTGAGACAGATTGAAGAGCGTCGTTTTCTCTGTATGGAATTCACTAACAAGCCAGTCGCTAGGTGTCGAATATGTCGGCCACCATGCCATAGATTGCATGTTGGGAGCGGTATCCAGCTTCTTTGCCCGATCCCAAATAACACCCCACTCGCCGGGACGTAACTCCACATCAACGCCCACCTGGGACGCCGTAGCCTGAAACAGTTCGGCTGCGTTTGAATAGACGCCACTGATATACTGCATCGAGACCTTCCAGTCCCGCTTAGGCACACCGGAAGCCTCCAACAACTGTCGGGCTTTGTCCGGATCGTAAGAGGCCATAGGCACGCTGGCATGCCCCCAGATACTGGTGGGCAAAGGTCCCTTAGGAACACTGCCGTAGCCATGCAGAATATCTTTGGTGACACTTTCATAGTCCCAGAGATACTGCAATGCCTGACGAAACTTTAGGTTATTCGTAGGGTATTTCTGGGTATTGATCAAAAATTGGAAATTTTTCCACGAAGGCGCGGTACTCACCTTGATTGATGGGTCTTCTCCCAACACTTTGAGCTGGTCAAGAGGGATATCCCAGGCGACCCCAGCCTCGCCATTTTTGATCATCTGAGTACGGGTAGAGGCTTCGGATACAACCTTCACAATGACCCGATCAAACTGCCCTTCTTTCCACCCGCCCCAGTATCCGTCGAATCGCTCAAGCACCACTTGCTGGCCTTGTTCGACCTGCCCAAGTTTGTAGGGACCGGTGCCGATGGCGTTGGGAGCCATCATCCAATTATGCCCTTTCTCTACTGCCGCCGGGGCAATGATATAAGCGGCATACTGGCCTGCCGCGATCAGATTGGCCGGAGTGGGACTTTTAAACTTGAGCGCTACCGTATCGTCAGCGAGGACTTCGACGGCATCCAGATTTTTCCATACAAATGCAGCGCCTTGATTAAGCTGCTTGACGTAGTCAATGGAGACTTTGACCGCTGCCGCGTTAAAGGCCGCCCCGTCATGAAACTTCACACCGTGCCGAAGCTTGAAAATCCAGGTCTTTCCGCTGTCGCTGCTCTCCCAAGACGTCGCGAGCCCGGGGGAAAACTCCTCTGCGCTGCCCGGCGCGTTATATACAACTAGTGTCTCGTAGATATTTCCCAGCACTCGTACTTCTTCCGAAAAGGCCGAGGCCGGATCCCAATCCTTGAAAGAGGCTCGATCAGCGACAACCAAGGTATTGTTTGCCGCATACACCGAACCACTGGTCAATGACGCAGTCACAGACATCGCCATCAAGCCCGCCACTAATGCTCGTTTTACTTTCATTGATTTTCCTCTTGTTTTTATGGTAGGCACAGCGGGTGATTTTTAAAGCCGATATTCATTAATATTGGAACGAATGTTTGGTTCACCATTAACGAAAATGACTTCTGGGTGATGAATGAATTATCGATCTACCTGAAGGCCATCTCAATTTCGCGAACACGAAAAAAAATACGCTAGCTGACGCCCAGGAGCGTCAGATAGCGTCACGTTTTGAAAGTTTAGAACAGCGGAGGGATAAGGTTGAATTCACCTTCTGATGGATGAACCAGTAGCCGTGCTCTCACCTCAACGGGAATCTGTGGAGCATCGATCGGAAAACAGCTGCAGCTTCTGAGAGCGCTACGCAGGTCGATCGACTCGCCTAGGTACTCAAATACTACATGGGCCCCGAAAGGACGCCGAAAATTGTCACCCGATACGCCGATTACCAAACCATTGAGAAAACGAAAGCGACTTCGGTAGGAGGGATATATTGCCGACCATATATAGCCCCGCGATGAGAGGTACTCGCGCTCGACGATATAAATTAAATCGGAGGAGGCGAAGCAGAAACCACGATACTTGTTAATACCGAAAGTCTTAGCTTGGTCATCACCCAACCTCATTCTCTCGAAGGTTTTGCTAAGGATCTTTTCACCCGAGCGGGTCAAGCGGGTAATCGATTTGATCACCTCTCCCGGTGCGGCGGGAGACATCAGATAGACAAAGTAGTAACCCTGGTACTTCGACAATTCGTGCGCAGAGCTTGGAAAAAAATCCACTGGTATCGCACTCTCTGACTCCCGCACCGCATTTTGCGTAGTGAGAAGAGCACGGAAGGATTCATGCTCGAAAAATATTTCTTCCTCATCCACACCAAAAAAGTTGCAGATTTTGCGTAGCGTAAAAGGTGAGGGAGTCGCTTGCGCACCTAAATATTTATTGAACTGCTGACGATTTATATCAAGTGAGCGACATACCTTTGCCACCGACTTATAATATCCACAGAGAAGGCGCAGATTCTGACTGAAATCGTGCATCGATTGAGATGAATTAGAACTAGCCACAAAGAATACCCTCACGCCACATTGACAACACCTTGTACTAATCGCCGCTTGGAGTCACGGGCTCAAAAACCGAGTGCAAGACACCTGCTGCGGAGGCTCAGCATTGCCAACCCGTGATCGACGCAAGCATTACGCAACAATAGCCTCTTGCTGAGGGAGCATTCAACAAATACAGAGCTATCCAGCTCCCTCCGTGACCCCAAAACATCGTCATGGGCTGCATAGTTTTATAGCCGCACCTGTTGCCATCTAGGATTTCACCGTTGCAGCGGTACGACAAAAACGCAGAAATCCCCCAAGACAACCAAACTGTTACGCAAGCTCAGCCCTGTCGTTCAGAATGCACTAGACAGTGCTACCAGCACCTGAACAGCACCAGCGCTGCATTCATGATGAAGCTCGGTCGACGATTAAAGCTAGCCGAGACCATAGGCACTACCTCTGGCCTGCGGTGGAAATTCAAGATTCATGTTGCTGACCAAAGCTAAAGAATCGGCTAAATTAGGGTACTCAAGGGCACACGCACGCAAAATCTTGACACATCTTAATTTTAGTAAGATTTTTTGACGTAAACGTAAACGTAAACGCAGTAGAGAGGCTGACTATGCATCACGGCGTTTTTCAAGGTAGTCGCTCAGCGCGTTCGGTGGGGTTGCGCGAACTGTAGTTGTACATGCATCAGCCACCACCTCTTCTGTTTGAGTCCAGCGCTGCAACGTTCTGAGCATCAAGCCAACTTCCTTACACGCCTTCGACTTTCGGGCGCCGGCATCTATCGCCTCTGTCAGCCAAGCCACCAGCAGTTGCCGTTCCGGCAGAGCGGTCAATTGTCCTCGTCGTCTACTCCCCGAGTAGTCGTTGAGCTTTTTTGCAGCATTAGTAATGAATCGCCCCTGGTTTCGTAGACACCTCCAAGCCTCATAATGAGGCCCAAATAGGAGGTGCCATGAGTCGTCATGCGCTACACTTAAGAATTCAATATTGAAGCTGTCAAGCTTCATGCCGGAAGCCAACAATCGGCGCGACTAATCACCTTGCGCAGTAGAATATGAAGCTAAATTTTTAGTCCTCACTCAAACGCTTTAATATGCCGCGAGATTGTACGAATCTTACCTTAAGCCTCGAATTTCGACACCAGTTCTTGCAAAAGGCTCGATAGCTCCGAAAGATCACCACTTGCCTGATCTGTTTGAGTGACGCCTTCGGATGCTTCCTGGAACAGCCCCTGTATTTTGAGCAGGCTCTGTTTGACGCTTTCCATCATGCCTTGTTGCTGATTAGCTGCGCCGGCAATATCCCTGCTTCGCTCATTAATTGTCTCGATTGAGTCCTGAATATCTCTCAGAGCCTGGTCAGCGGAACCCGCCAAACCCAGAGTGATCTCTGCGCTTTCCGAGCTGCGTTGCATTGACGAAACTGCTCGCTCTGTTACATCTTGAATTCCTCCAATGAGCACTTCGATCTCATGGGTTGAGCGCTTCGTTCTATGAGCCAAGGCCCGAACTTCCTCTGCGACTACTGCGAAGCCGCGCCCCGCATCACCGGCCCGGGCTGCCTCAATCGCGGCGTTCAGCGCGAGAAGGTTCGTTTGCTCGGCGATTGAGCGAATAACCTCAATTATTTTGGTGATGTTTGCAACGCTCATGGCCAGCTCGCCGATCTGCGCATTTGTCAGCGCAACCTCTGCAGAAAGCCCCGAGATGGAATTGACCATCCGAGCAACCTGTTCACAGCCCGATCTAACGCTTTGATCGGAAATCTGAGAGGCGTCAGCAGTCCTCGCCGCGTTCTTTGCAACCTCCACCACGGCGAGCGTCGCGACATGCACAATAGAAACTGCGGCCTCAACTTCGTCATCTTGCAGCTTCATAGCCCTTGATGAGGATGCGGTGACTACTTTGAGTTCATGTGCAGAGGCCGCAATACGAGTGGATGAATTCGTGATTGCCTCGATTACATTCCTCAGGCCGTCCTGCATGACCTTTAGCGAACTGAGCACCTGAGCAGGCTCGTCTCGGCCAAACGCGTCAATCTTCCCGTCCAGTCTCCCACGGGCAACCCTCTCAACCACCTGCACTGCTCGCCCAAGGGGCTGCACAATGCTCCTGGTGTAAAAAATCGCCAAGCCCACCGTTACCAAAAGAGCAAGTAGTACGGCAGCGATGATGCCCCGCCGGGCACTGTCCCTAGCCTGAAGAAGCCCTGCCGTGGCATTCTCATAGCCTTCCATATTGAGCTTCATGAGCGCCTCGGTCGCCATCCCGAGCCGCGTCCCATAGTCAATGATTGCCCCCATCAGCATTGTGGAAGCCGAGGCTATATCGCCGGAAGAAATGAGGCCGACAATTTTCTCCTGCTCAGCGGTATAGGCCCAGTCAGCCTTGTCGAACTGGTCAAATACCCTTCGTTCACTCGCACTCGTTAGCCCGGCATCGACACGAATTTTCAGCGCCTGAACCTCACCTACTAGAGCCTTAAGCTGACGAACGCCGCCCTCCCTCGCAGCGGGGTTCTCCATCGAGGCCAGTTGAGCAAGAAACACATGATTTCTAAGCTGTGCTTTAACCAGGTTACTGAGGTTAACTATATTAGGAAGCCACTTTTCATTGATGACCGCTGATTGCTTTGTCATCCTTTCCATTTTTTGGAGAGAGAATGCGCCCAAGAGAAAAACAATGAGTGCTATGACGCCAAAACTAAACGCCGAACGTGGCGCCAACTTCATACTTCGCAACATATAGCCCCCTGAAAAGCCAAAATCAGCCAAAAAAAACGCCTGACGAAGACCGTACAGGCGCACAAGGGAAGTATGGAATAAAAGAACAGGCGTTAAGGCAATCCTTAACGGAAAGGCCGACGCAACCCTTTTAGGAAAATCTGCGCGCGTAGCTTATCAGTCAAGAAGCCAGCTTTTTAACCACAAGAAAAACACCAATGAAGCCGCTGACCAATCCGCTGAAAAAACCACTCACGCTATTGCCGATGGAGTTATCAATCGGATTGAGCGGGAAAGGTGCAAGGTAATAAGCAACCAAGAAGGCCACGACTGCGGATACCACCCCACCAATAAGGCCTGCTCTAACAGATTCTTTCAAGGCAACATTCATAGCAGCTCCTCTGTTTTTTTATTTTCGGACGTGCATTAATAAATCACTTCTTCAGGAGAGGAAGATTATTGACTTAGGTGTTTCCTCGTTTTTCTAACTGGCCTCGACTCGCCGGAGCCAGAGGAATCGAGTATTCATCCCTGACCGTTAAGGAATTAAATGGGATTCCCCAGATACTGGTAGGTCTGCAGGAGCAGCCCAGCGGATTTCTCTCGATTACCCAGCGCGTCTTGCTGTTCATTCTTGCACAGCTGAAGCGATGCATCGCATATCGTCTTGCAACGTTCATATCGACGATTGGAGTACATCTCAACGGCAGCATTTGCTGTTGAAGTGGCCGCGATGCTCTCTGCGAGCACAACCGCATCTTCAATGGCCATACCGCCACCAGAAGTCATGTGAGGCGTAGGCGCATGAGCAGCATCGCCAAGCAGAACCACTCGACTGCGATGCCAAGGCGCAGGCACCAGTGTGATATCCAGCGGACGGAAAATGACTTGTTTGGCATCGGTAACAAGCTCCAGCGACTCGCGAATTGCCGGAGCGGTGTACTCCATCAACCGATCCCGAATCAGGTGGTGAGCCTCTCCTTCCGGAATGCGCAAAGGCTCTTTGCTGTTTTCGAGATAGAAGATGTAGCAACTCTCTTGTGACGTGGGGAATGATCCCACCGTATGGCCAGTAGGAGTGCGGTAAAGGCAGAAAGCATCGATTTCAGCCGGCCTCGGCGCGTTAAAACGCCAGACGCTTTGACCCGCAAATCGGGGGCTGCAGTCTGTGCCAAACAGCTGATCACGGATTTTCGAGTAAACACCGTCGGCCGCTACTATCAAATCGTAAGTTGCCTCGCGGCCGTCCGAGAATCGAACGTCAACGCCGTCCTCACGATTGACCAGATTCTCTACAGTCAGACCGCGATCAATAACTGCGCCGGCGCCCTCAGCAGCGGCCTCCAGGATGCGCGCCAGTTCCGGGCGGCGAATCCCGCAGCTGGGAGGTGCAGGATTGGTTAGCAGAAGCTCGCCCGCCGAGTTGAACTGGCGAAACTTGTCGAATCGGTAGCCACTATCCAGGCAGGGCTCAGCGAGACCGAGACCGCTAAGGGCTCGCATCGCATTGTGAAGCATGCAGATTCCAGAGCCGGCTATCGGGGCTTCGGGCTTGATATCGATGCAGTGAACATCAACACCAATCCTGCGAAGCGCAAAAGCTGCTGTAGCGCCACCGATTCCGCTGCCCACGATCAGGACGCGTTTAATTGCATTCATTTCTTGTCTCCTCTCCGCTTCTGTGGCGGGTGGTAACTGCTATAGCAGGTGTAGGCGCCTGCGCATACCCAAGGCACTGCGCAGGGCTGGTCAATTTTGCGCCTCTTACTGATTGGCGCCGATTCCAAGCCGCAGATAGCTGCAGCTTGGAATCGGCGCCCGTCAGACCCGCTCGGATGCTGCACTATCTACCCCGAGTAGGTCCAGTCACCTTCCGACGCCCAAACCTCGCGGCTTCAAATCTTCTAAGGCACAAATTAACTGCAGCACATCTGATACTTACATGAACGGCTTGCGACGCTCTGGCCACCAAGATTCTTCCGGACGCTGCCCAATGCGGTTACGCAGCACACCGACACCGCCCACTTCCAGCTCGACCACATCACCAGGGTTCAGACTACGACCCAGCTCGAATGCCGAGCCGTCACCCATGGTGCCGGAACCAATGACATCGCCAGGCTGGATGTGGTCGCCGATCGAGACGTAGGCGATCAACTCCTCCGGAGTCCAGAGCATCTCGGACGTATCGCCCTCCCCCCAGGTCTCGCCATTAACGCGCACGGACATCTTGATGGCGTTCAGGTCGGAGAACTCGTCAATAGTGGTGATCCACGGGCCGATGCCGTAAGCGAAGTCCTTACTCTTCGTTGGACCCATCCCGATTGCGAACTCGTTGGCCTGGAGATCGCGAGCGCTAAAGTCGTTGAAGATGGTCACACCGAACAGGTGCGAAAGAGCAGTGTCGGGAGTAATGTTATTGGCGCGGGCACCGATGACCCAACCGAGCTCGAGCTCGTAATCGATACGCTGGCCGCGGGCAGGCCACGGCACCTCAGCATCTTGACCGATGACGGTCCAGGGCGAGCCCTTGAAGTAACCAGGGATTTCCAGCAGAGCCGGTTGCGGAGTTACATTCATCCGTTCATGGAATTGGCGGATGTGCTTGGTGAACGTCAGCCCGTCGCGCACAACCGAAGGATCGCAGGCAGCCCCCCACTTCAGACCGTCCATGGCCAGCGACGCATCAGCGCCGTTTTTCTCTGCAGCTTCGGCGGCGGTGTCCAAGAACTGCTGCCCCAGAGCGATGGCAGCAGACATGCTTTCAGGGAACACCGTAGATGCATAGCGAAGGGCAGCTTCGCGGGTGGCGCCCTTTGCTTGAAGACGCAGCGCTTCAGCGGCACGCAGATCGATAACCCGATTCTGCTCCGGTAGAACCATGCAGATACGCTGTACAGGACCATCCAGTCCTTCAACTACAAATCGACCTAACTTCATCACTTTCTCCCGAGGGGTGGCTTGTTCCGTCGATACCAAACTATACGTATCGTTTCATAAGTGCAACCACCTGTACGCACTTTACGAAAATCGCCAACTGGGTTGGCTGAATTAGCCTTGCCCGAAAGAAATATTTTAGATACGCTCCGTGTCGTTTCTTGCAAAATCATCCCCTACCCTGCACCGCCAGGAGGGGCTAAATGAGCTGTCACGCACGTCGAGAAGGCCGCACCTCTAGAGGCCTTCAACTGCCTCACAAGGCAAGCTATTTGGCTGCAGATCTAGGTACCCGTGTAGTCAGAGAGGTCTCTGCAATGCACTTCTTGCTGAAGCTGGGTCGCTCTACGCTCGCTCATCCCGTAACCGCTGCTTTTTGGAATCAACCATATGACCGCCAATCTCCAGAACCCCGTCTTCATTTCCAGCGACACTGCACGGACTGTCTTTCGCTGGGAAGATGCAATTGCCGCTCTCCAAAAGGCATACGCCCACCCCATCCCCGCGAAGGCGACTCCGTCTCGCACGGTAGCGGTGCTTGAAAAAACCTGGCTGCGCAATCTCCCCGCTATTCCTCCTGGCAGCCGCTACTACGGCGCCAAGCTGATGGGTTCGAACATGGGGGGCGACGCACCTCCTGGTATCGAATACGTCATCGTCCTATTTGATCGGACCACCAATCGGATCGCAGCTTTCGTCGACGGCAATCTAGTGACGGGCTTCCGCACCGCCTCCACCTCGGCCGCAGCATTGGATCGGCTTGCACCCAAGGGTCATGCTCGCCTGGCAGTACTCGGTAGCGGTCTGGAAGCAGCGATGCACACCCGCGCATTCGCAAGTGTTCGCGAGCTCACCGAAGTCAACGTGTACAGCCCGACTCCTGAGCGTCGTGAGGCATTCGCCGATGCGGTGACCGCAGATACCGGCGTACCTGCCAAAGGTGTGGCATCTGCCAAAGAGGCAGTGGAAGGCGCAGACATCGTGCTGACCGCGGCACGCTCTCGTGGAGAGGAGCCGATTCTGTTTGCAGAGTGGCTGAAACCCGGCGCAACTGTTGTCTCGATTGGCTCGACCATTCCTGAGCAGCGCGAAATAGACGTCTCAGTCGTTGAGCGTAGCGACATCATCATCTGCGACACACTGGAAGAAGTACTCGAGGAGACCGGGGACATGCTAGCGGCCAAGGCAGCAGGCATTGAATTCCACAACAAGGCATTCAGCCTGGCCGATCTCATGAGCGGCGCCTGCGCCGATGCCCTGGCGAAAGCTCGCGCCCCGATGTTCAAGTCGGTCGGCGGCGGCCTGCAAGACATCGTCGTCGCTGAGCTGATTCTCACCAAAGCAATCGATGCCGGCCTTGCCACCCCGCTCCCCATCGAATTCGAAACCAAAAGCTAAACGAATTTTTATCCAGATAGCACCATCAACAGAGGAAACTGAACATGGCCAATTACAACAAAAAGGACGCCCGTGAGTGGGCACGTGAACACCTGCTCGGCGTGGCCAACGTCACCATTCCGACGATGACCTCCGACTTTAAGCGCATCAACGAAAAAGCTGTGCGCCATGACGTCGAACTGGCAATCCAGCATGGCTTCGTGGGCACGTTGTCCTGCTCTGAGGTTGCAATTACTCAGGACCAGTACGTGGAATTCTGCCAAATCATGGCCGACCAGGCCGCAGGCCGAATGGTCGTGGTCCATCATGCCGTATTTAACACCCTCGAAGAAAACATCGAAGCGGTAAAGCGTGCCGAAGCCGCCGGCGCCGACGTGGTCCTGCTAGGCTACCCGCCCTACTTCTACCCGAAAAATTACGAAGAGGTCTTCCAGTACACAAAGGCAGTCTGTGACGCGACCAATCTGGGTGTAATCATCTTCCCGCTACCGGCCTGGGGCTTCAGCCGACTGCACCCCGCAGACATCCCGAACTCTGTTCTGCGTCGCATGGTTGACGAAATCCCTAACGTTGTGGCGATCAAAGCCGAAGGCGGCCTGCCCTATATCATGTCCGCCATCGAGGTGCATCGTGAGTTCCACAAGGAAGTCGTGATCTCTTCTCCTCTGGAATACGAATACGTGCCCCTGGCCCAGGTCATGGACATTCCGTTCTGTGGTACCAACTACTCCGCCTACTACGGTCCGCTCCTGCCACAGATCCACAAGCTTATCCGCGCTGGCAACTACGATGAAGCCACTCAGCTTTGGTACAAGATGGATCCGGCGCGCAAGGCTTTCGCCAGCCTCCCGATGGCAGCTAACGGCCTGCTGAACCGCATGATGTGGAAGTACCAAGGTTGGCTCCAGGGCTACAACGGCGGCCCCCTGCCCCACCCGACTCAGCGTGTATACCAGCGGGACATGGCGGCGCTGCGCAAAGGTCTCGAGGCCGCAGGCCTCAACCCCACCCGCGACGCCGACGAAGCCTTCTTCGTCGGCCGTAACCCTGTTTGAGGCCTGCCATGTCCAGTGCAAATAATCTGCAGTTGAAAGACCCTGACCTGCTGCGTGAAGCCATGCTCATCGATGGCCAATGGGTGCAAGCCGAAAACGGCCAAACCATTGAGGTCCGCAACCCCGCTACCGGCGAGCTGGTTGCTCTTGTTCCCAATGGCGGCGAGCGCGAAACACAGCGGGCAGTAGCAGCCGCGGAGCGTGCCATGAAAAGCTGGCGCAAAACTCTGCCAAAGGAACGCTCTAAGGTACTACGCAAACTCTTCGATCTGATGCTGGAAAACATCGACGACCTGGCAAAGATCATGACTGCCGAACAGGGTAAGCCCCTGGTTGAGTCGCGCGGCGAGATCATATACGCCGCCGGCTTCATCGAGTGGTTCGCCGAGGAAGCAAAGCGTGTTTACGGAGACATCATTCCACACAACGTTGAAGGTCGTCAGATCCTCGTGCAGAAGGCCCCGATCGGGGTGTTCGCAGCTATTACTCCTTGGAACTTTCCCTCTGCGATGATCACCCGCAAAGCAGGTCCGGGTTGGGCTGTTGGCTGCGCTGGCGTGATCAAGCCGGCAAGCCAAACTCCACTATCTGCCCTGGCACTAGCAGTACTTGCGGAGCGTGCAGGCCTGCCAGCAGGCGTCTGCAACGTCGTGACCGGTTCAGCCCGGGCAATCGGCGGCGAGCTGACTTCCAACCCGACCGTGCGCAAACTCTCCTTCACCGGCTCGACCGAAGTCGGTGCACAGTTGCTAGCTCAATGTGCACCAACCATCAAGAAGACCAGCATGGAACTGGGCGGCAACGCCCCGTTCATTGTCTTCGATGACGCTGATGTGGACGCAGCAGTGAAGGGCGCCATTGCAGCCAAATACCGCAACACCGGGCAGGCCTGCGTCGCTGCCAACCGGATGCTGGTTCAGTCTGGCATCTACGACACGTTCGCACAGAAGCTCGCCGATGCTACTGCAGCTCTGAAGGTTGGCAACGGCATGGACGAAGGCGTGGTTCTTGGCCCGCTGATCAATGATGAGGCGGTCAAAAAAGTCGAAGAGCATATTGCTGATGCGGTAGAAAAAGGCGCCCGGGTATCAACCGGCGGTAAGCGACATACCTTAGGTGGTAGCTACTTCGAGCCGACCGTTCTCACCAATGTACCGAACGAAGCGTTGATCTTCAGCGATGAAACCTTCGGACCAGTAGCGCCACTGTTCCGTTTTGAATCCGAGGAAGAAGCGATCGCCATGGCAAACGACACTCCGTTCGGCCTGGCCGCGTATCTCTACGCGCGCGATGTGGGCAGGATTTTCCGCGTTGTGGACAGCCTCGAGTTCGGCATGGTCGGTGTGAACGAAGGGATAATTTCGACTGAGGTTGCTCCCTTCGGCGGCGTGAAAAACTCCGGCCTCGGCCGTGAAGGCTCCAAGTACGGCGTGGAGGACTACTTGGAGATCAAGTACGTCGCCCTTGGCGGTCTGAGCCAGTAACCGTAGAGTAGCTAGTGCTCGGCAGCCAGAGAGGTCTGCCGAGCACACTCCCTGCATCCCAAAAGTTTCGCACTGAAGCACTGCTGCCACCAACAAAACCCTTAGACTGAGTAAGCTCATTGGACACTGATGCGTAAACGTGAGTTTGATCCAATCAGCGCGGTTCTACGGGCATGAGCCGCATGATTACCTAGCTGATCTACCGACACAACCCCCAAGAAAAGTTTATGAACTGTTGCCTCACGTCTGGCGGCCTACTTAACCTGAAGCCAAAGTCAACCACTCAATTCATGGATTGTCCGGACCGAACATATGTTGCCAATTTCTGGCTGATTATCAGAAATCCCAGCCAGGGTATTTTGAGCCTAGAAGACTTACTGTGTCCCACCGAAATCAGCGGAATTCCCGGGCCTTGGTTGTATTGCGAAGGCCCGCCTCGAGTTCACATTGAGGCACGCAGCCAAGGACGGCTTCGAGCAGACGAGTTCATTGAACATATCGCTTTCCGCATGGGGGGGGGGGGGGGGGGGGGGTGTTAAAAAAAAAAAAAAAAGACCAACGTGTTGCATCCAATAATACAGAGATCCAAACCAAAAAATA
>NZ_JACHYK010000015.1:0-16340 GCF_014192825.1 Pseudomonas sp. OG7
CAGATGACTGTTACCCTGATCAAGACCATCGCAATGGAAGACGGTCTGCGCTTCGCTATCCGTGAAGGCGGTCGTACCGTCGGCGCCGGCGTCGTAGCAAAAATTATTGAATAAGTAGTTGATTTACTTGATCAGGCCGGTATAATGGCCGGCCTGATACAGCGTTACAGGTCAGTAGCTCAATTGGCAGAGCGACGGTCTCCAAAACCGTAGGTTGGGGGTTCGATTCCCTCCTGACCTGCCATTTCACCTCGGTGTGATGGCTTTCTTCTCACAGGATCCTCCTCGATGACTCCCAAAACTGAAGCCCAAGAATCGCGTTTTGATCTGTTCAAGTGGCTGGCTGTAGTGGCTTTGGTGGTTGTTGGTGTAGTGGGTAATCAATATTACTCCGCCTCTCCAATCCTGTATCGCGTCCTCGTACTTCTCGTCCTGGCTGCTGTCGCGGGCTTTGTAGCTCTGCAGACTGCGAAGGGCAAGTCGTTCTTTACGCTGGCGAAGGAAGCTCGTACCGAGATTCGTAAAGTCGTGTGGCCGACCCGCCAGGAAACCACCCAGACCACGCTGATTGTCGTGGCTGTCGTGCTGGTTATGGCACTGCTGCTGTGGGGGCTCGATTCCCTGCTCGGCTGGGCGGTCTCCTTGATCGTTGGCTAAAGGTGTCCCGTGGCTAAGCGTTGGTATGTTGTGCATGCTTACTCGGGTTACGAGAAGCATGTAATGCGCTCTCTGATCGAGCGCGTCAAGCTGGCTGGCATGGAAGACGGTTTCGGCGAGATCTTGGTCCCGACCGAAGAAGTCGTCGAAATGCGCAACGGCCAGAAGCGCAAGAGTGAGCGTAAGTTCTTCCCTGGCTATGTATTGGTCCAGATGGAGATGAACGAAGGGACTTGGCACTTGGTCAAGGACACCCCTCGTGTGATGGGCTTTATTGGTGGTACTGCAGACAAGCCTGCGCCGATCACCGATAAAGAAGCAGAGGCTATCCTGCGTCGCGTTGCCGACGGTAGCGACAAGCCGAAGCCGAAGACGCTGTTCGAGCCGGGTGAAGTGGTTCGAGTCATTGACGGTCCGTTCGCTGACTTCAATGGTAGTGTCGAAGAGGTTAACTACGAGAAGAGCCGTCTGCAGGTCGCAGTGCTCATTTTCGGTCGCTCTACTCCGGTAGAGCTCGAGTTCAGCCAGGTCGAAAAGGTCTAGGCGGACGAAGCATCCCATACCCCGCAGCCCTGTGTGCTGCGGGGTTTTGTCGTCACTGGGATAAAACGCAAGTCATCCGGGGAGCCAACAGGCGTTCGTACCCGATTTTGGAGTAGCTCATGGCTAAGAAGATTCAGGCTTACATCAAGCTGCAAGTTAAGGCCGGCCAGGCCAACCCAAGCCCACCCGTTGGTCCAGCACTGGGTCAACACGGTGTGAACATCATGGAATTTTGCAAGGCCTTCAACGCCCGTACCCAGGGTCAAGAAGCCGGCCTGCCGACTCCTGTGATCATCACTGTTTACAGCGACCGTAGCTTCACTTTCGAGACCAAGAGCACCCCTGCCTCGGTTCTGCTGAAGAAAGCTGCTGGCCTGACCAGTGGTTCGGCTCGCCCGAACACCGTTAAAGTCGGTACCGTTACCCGTGCTCAGCTGGAAGACATCGCGAAAGCCAAACAGGCTGACCTGACTGCCGCTGACCTGGACGCTGCTGTACGCACCATCGCTGGCTCTGCCCGCAGCATGGGCCTGAACGTGGAGGGTGTGTAATGGCTAAGCTGACCAAACGCCAAAAGGCAATCGCCGAGAAAATCGAAGCAGGCAAGGCCTACAACTTCGAAGAAGCGGCAACTCTGCTGGCCTCGCTGCCTGCTGCCAAGTTCGTAGAGTCCTACGACATCGCCGTTAACCTCGGTGTTGACCCGCGTAAATCCGACCAGGTCGTACGTAGCGCTACTGTGCTGCCACACGGCACTGGCAAGACCGTTCGCGTTGCTGTCTTCACCCAGGGTCCAGCTGCTGAAGCCGCTCTGGCTGCCGGCGCTGACCGCGTAGGTATGGACGACCTGGCTGCCGAAATGAAAGGCGGCGACCTGAACTATGACGTCGTCATCGCATCGCCTGATGCCATGCGTGTTGTAGGTCAGCTGGGTCAGGTTCTGGGTCCTCGCGGCCTGATGCCTAACCCGAAAGTCGGTACCGTAACTCCAGACGTAGCCACTGCCGTGAAAAACGCCAAGGCTGGTCAGGTGCGCTACCGTACCGACAAAAACGGTATCATCCACACCTCCGTTGGCAAGGTCGGCTTTGAAGCTGGCAAGCTGAAGGAAAACGTTGAAGCCCTGATCGCTGACCTGAAGCGTATCAAGCCAGCTTCTTCGAAAGGTATCTACGTCAAGCGCGTTACCCTGAGCACCACCATGGGCCCAGGTCTGGTCATCGATCAGAGCTCGCTGAACGTGTAAGAACATGGTGGCGTGACCTGTCACGCCACCAGCAAAAATTGGGGTCCCTGCCTGGCGGGGGCTATCCAAGACCGTAGGCGGCGCAAGCCTTAAAACACCAGCCCACGCAGATGGTGCTCCCGATTCGTTACCGAATCAGACACCAAAACGACATCCGGCTTCGGCCAGATGAAACGGTAAAAACCAGGAGTAAACCCGTGGCAATTAAACTCGAAGACAAGAAGGCCATCGTCGCTGAAGTCAACGAGGCTGCCAAAGTCGCTCTGTCCGCTGTCGTGGCTGATGCCCGTGGTGTGACTGTAAGCGCAATGACCGGACTCCGTAAAGAGGCCCGCGAAGCTGGCGTTTACGTACGTGTTGTACGTAACACCCTGCTGAAGCGCGCTGTTGAAGGCACCGAATTTTCGATCCTCAACGACGCGTTCAAAGGCCCGACCCTGATTGCTTTCTCCAACGAACACCCGGGCGCTGCTGCTCGTCTGTTCAAAGAGTTCGCCAAGGGTCAGGACAAGTTCGAGATCAAGGCAGCTGCGTTTGACGGCAATTTCATTGCAGCGAACCAGATCGACGTGTTGGCTACCCTGCCGACCCGCGACGAAGCTATCGCAAAACTGATGAGCGTGATCCAAGGCGCCACCAGCAAGCTGGCTCGTACTCTGGCAGCCATTCGCGACCAGAAAGAAGCTACCGCCGCCTAAGGCGTGCGAACTCTTTCAAAATCATACGTTTAATTTGATGGCTGCGTAGGCTGTCACCCCAATACAGGATTTAAGTCATGTCTCTGACTAACGAACAAATCATCGAAGCAATCGGCCAGAAAACCGTTCTGGAAGTTGTTGAGCTGATCAAAGCTATGGAAGAAACCTTCGGCGTTACCGCTGCTGTTGCCGCTGCTGGCCCAGCTGCTGCTGCTGCCGTTGTTGAAGAGCAGACCGAGTTCAACGTTGTTCTGGTTGAAGCCGGCGACAAGAAAGTGAACGTGATCAAAGCCGTTCGCGAACTGACCGGTCTGGGCCTGAAAGAAGCCAAAGAGAAAGTCGATGGCGCTCCTCAGGTTGTAGCTGAAGGCGTTTCGAAAGAAGCCGCTGAAGACGCTAAGAAGAAGCTGGAAGAAGCAGGCGCTAAAGTCGAGCTGAAGTAATCTCGACCTTGCGATGCCAGCCTGAGCGTCGAGCGAAGGGCTGATGGCTGGTGGCTTACGCCACCGGCCTTTTTCCGTTATTGGTGGTCGGTCAGGCCGGCCCCGATAACAAGCTGCAAGACACCCATGTGGGTGGCGCAAACCAAGGGGTTTGCACGATTTTCTGGCTGCTCCCGCCGGGAGAAGCCAAACAAGCAGGTGACCAAGCTGGGGAACGCTGATGGCTTACTCATACACTGAGAAAAAACGTATCCGCAAGGACTTTAGCAAGTTGCCGGACGTCATGGATGTGCCTTACCTCCTGGCCATCCAGCTGGATTCGTATCGCGAATTCCTGCAAGCGGGAGCATCCAAGGATCAGTTCCGCGACGTCGGCCTGCACGCGGCCTTCAAATCGGTATTCCCGATCATCAGCTACTCCGGCAATGCTGCCCTGGAGTACGTAGGCTATCGCCTGGGCGAACCGGCCTTCGATGTGAAGGAATGTGTCCTGCGTGGCGTGACCTTCGCGGTCCCACTGCGGGTCAAGGTGCGCCTGATCATCTTCGACAAGGAATCGTCGAACAAAGCGATCAAGGACATCAAAGAGCAAGAAGTCTACATGGGTGAAATCCCCCTGATGACTGAGAACGGTACCTTCGTTATCAACGGTACCGAGCGTGTGATCGTTTCCCAGCTGCACCGTTCGCCTGGTGTGTTCTTCGACCACGACCGTGGCAAGACTCACAGCTCCGGCAAGCTGCTGTACTCCGCTCGCATCATCCCTTACCGCGGCTCCTGGCTGGACTTCGAGTTCGACCCGAAGGACTGCGTGTTCGTGCGTATCGACCGTCGCCGCAAACTGCCGGCTTCGGTGCTGCTGCGTGCCCTGGGCTACAGCACTGAAGAAGTGCTGAACACCTTCTACACCACCAACGTGTTCCACATTTCCGGCGAAAAACTCAGCCTGGAACTGGTGCCTCAGCGTCTGCGTGGTGAAGTTGCAGTCATGGATATCCATGACGAAACCGGCAAAGTCATCGTCGAGCAAGGCCGCCGTATTACTGCGCGCCACATCAACCAGCTCGAGAAAGCCGGCGTCAAGCAGCTGGACGTTCCAATGGAATACGTCCTGGGCCGCACTACCGCCAAGGCCATCGTGCATCCGGCTACCGGCGAGATCCTGGCCGAATGCAACACCGAGATGACCACCGAACTGCTGATCAAGGTCGCCAAGGCACAGGTTGTCCGTATCGAGACCCTGTACACCAACGACATCGATTGCGGTCCGTTCATCTCCGACACCCTGAAGATCGACACCACCAGCAACCAGCTGGAAGCTCTGGTCGAGATCTACCGCATGATGCGTCCAGGCGAGCCGCCAACCAAGGATGCAGCCGAGACCCTGTTCAACAACCTGTTCTTCAGCGCCGAGCGTTACGACCTGTCTGCCGTTGGCCGCATGAAGTTCAACCGTCGTATCGGTCGTACCGAGATCGAAGGTTCGGGCGTGCTGAGCAAGGAAGACATCGTCGAGGTTCTGAAGACCCTGGTCGATATCCGTAACGGCAAAGGCATCGTCGACGACATCGACCACCTCGGTAACCGTCGCGTACGTTGCGTTGGTGAAATGGCCGAGAACCAGTTCCGCGTTGGCCTGGTGCGTGTAGAACGCGCGGTCAAGGAACGCCTGTCGATGGCGGAAAGCGAAGGCCTGATGCCGCAAGACCTGATCAACGCCAAGCCGGTTGCGGCGGCGGTGAAAGAGTTCTTCGGTTCCAGCCAGCTGTCCCAGTTCATGGACCAGAACAACCCGCTCTCCGAGATCACCCACAAGCGCCGCGTCTCTGCACTCGGCCCTGGCGGTCTGACCCGTGAGCGTGCCGGCTTCGAAGTCCGAGACGTACACCCGACCCACTACGGCCGTGTGTGCCCGATCGAGACCCCTGAAGGTCCGAACATCGGTCTGATCAACTCCCTGGCAGCCTATGCCCGCACCAACCAGTACGGCTTCCTGGAAAGCCCGTACCGCGTTGTAAAGGAAGGCGTTGTCAGCGACGACATCGTGTTCCTGTCGGCCATCGAAGAAGCCGATCACGTCATCGCCCAGGCTTCGGCCGCGATGAACGATAAGAAGCAACTGATCGATGAGCTGGTAGCGGTTCGTCACCTGAACGAATTCACCGTCAAGGCGCCAGAAGACGTCACCCTGATGGACGTTTCGCCGAAGCAGGTTGTTTCGGTTGCTGCCTCGCTGATTCCGTTCCTCGAGCACGACGACGCCAACCGTGCATTGATGGGTTCGAACATGCAGCGTCAGGCTGTACCAACCCTGCGTGCCGACAAGCCGCTGGTAGGTACTGGCATGGAGCGCAACGTTGCCCGTGACTCCGGTGTCTGCGTGGTTGCTCGCCGTGGTGGTGTGATCGACTCGGTCGACGCCAGCCGTATCGTTGTTCGCGTTGCCGACGACGAAGTGGAAACCGGCGAAGCAGGTGTGGATATCTACAACCTGACCAAGTACACCCGTTCGAACCAGAACACCTGCATTAACCAGCGTCCGCTGGTGAGCAAAGGCGACAAGGTTCAGCGTGGCGACATCATGGCCGACGGCCCGTCCACCGACATGGGTGAGCTGGCACTGGGTCAGAACATGCGCATCGCGTTCATGGCGTGGAACGGCTTCAACTTCGAAGACTCCATCTGCCTGTCCGAGCGTGTGGTTCAGGAAGACCGCTTCACCACCATCCACATCCAGGAACTGACCTGTGTGGCGCGTGACACCAAGCTTGGCCCAGAGGAAATCACTGCGGACATCCCGAACGTGGGTGAAGCTGCACTGAACAAACTGGACGAAGCCGGTATCGTCTACGTGGGTGCTGAAGTCGGCGCTGGTGACATCCTGGTCGGCAAGGTCACGCCGAAAGGCGAAACCCAGCTGACTCCGGAAGAAAAACTGCTGCGTGCAATCTTCGGTGAGAAGGCCAGCGACGTTAAAGACACCTCCCTGCGCGTGCCAACCGGCACCAAGGGTACCGTCATCGACGTACAGGTCTTCACCCGTGATGGCGTCGAGCGCGACAGCCGCGCCCTGGCCATCGAGAAGATGCAACTGGACGAGATCCGCAAGGACCTCAACGAAGAGTTCCGCATCGTCGAAGGCGCAACCTTCGAACGTCTGCGTTCTGCCCTGAACGGCCAAGTGGTCGACGGTGGCGCGGGCCTGAAGAAAGGCACCGTGATCACTGACGAAGTGCTGGACGGCCTGGAGCACGGCCAGTGGTTCAAACTGCGCATGGCTGAAGATGCACTGAACGAGCAGCTGGAAAAGGCTCAGCAGTACATCGTCGACCGTCGCCGTCTGCTGGACGACAAGTTCGAAGACAAGAAGCGCAAGCTGCAGCAGGGCGATGACCTGGCACCGGGCGTACTGAAGATCGTCAAGGTCTACCTGGCAATCCGTCGTCGCATCCAGCCGGGTGACAAGATGGCCGGTCGTCACGGTAACAAGGGTGTTGTCTCGGTCATCATGCCGGTCGAAGACATGCCGCACGATGCCAACGGTACTCCGGTTGACGTTGTACTGAACCCGCTGGGCGTACCTTCGCGTATGAACGTTGGTCAGATCCTTGAAACCCACCTGGGCCTGGCGGCCAAGGGCCTGGGCGAGAAGATCGACCGTATGCTCGAAGAGCAGCGCAAAGCCGCTGAACTGCGCGTGTTCCTGACCGAGGTCTACAACGAGATCGGCGGTCGTCAGGAAAACCTCGAAGAGTTCACCGACGCAGAGATCCTGGCTCTGGCCCACAACCTGAAGAAAGGCGTGCCGATGGCGACCCCGGTCTTCGATGGTGCCAAAGAGCGCGAGATCAAGGCCATGCTGAAACTGGCTGACCTGCCAGAAAGCGGCCAGATGGTGCTGTTCGATGGCCGTACCGGCAACAAGTTCGAGCGTCCTGTGACCGTTGGTTACATGTACATGCTCAAGCTGAACCACTTGGTGGACGACAAGATGCACGCGCGTTCCACTGGTTCCTACAGCCTGGTTACCCAGCAGCCGCTGGGTGGTAAGGCGCAGTTCGGTGGTCAGCGTTTCGGGGAGATGGAAGTGTGGGCGCTGGAAGCATACGGCGCGGCATACACCCTGCAAGAAATGCTCACAGTGAAGTCGGACGACGTGAACGGCCGTACCAAGATGTACAAAAACATCGTGGATGGCGATCACCGTATGGAGCCGGGCATGCCCGAGTCCTTCAACGTGTTGATCAAAGAGATCCGTTCGCTCGGTATCGATATCGATCTGGAAACCGAATAACACGTGACGCGAAGGGGAGTGGGGCAGGTAATGCCCGCTCCCTGCTCCGCCAGGAGGAAAGGCCTTGAAAGACCTACTGAATTTGCTGAAAAACCAGGGTCAAGTCGAAGAGTTCGACGCCATCCGCATCGGTCTGGCGTCGCCTGAAATGATCCGTTCGTGGTCGTTCGGTGAAGTTAAGAAGCCGGAAACCATCAACTACCGTACGTTCAAGCCTGAGCGTGACGGCCTGTTCTGCGCCAAGATCTTTGGCCCAGTCAAGGACTACGAGTGCCTGTGCGGCAAGTACAAGCGCCTCAAGCACCGCGGCGTAATCTGCGAGAAGTGCGGCGTTGAAGTTGCCTTGGCCAAGGTTCGTCGTGAGCGCATGGCGCACATCGAACTGGCCTCGCCGGTAGCCCACATCTGGTTCCTGAAGTCGCTGCCGTCCCGTATCGGCCTGCTGATGGACATGACCCTGCGTGACATCGAGCGCGTGCTCTACTTCGAGAGCTATGTCGTTATCGACCCGGGCATGACCACCCTGGAAAAGGGCCAGCTGCTGAACGACGAGCAGTACTTCGAAGCGCTGGAAGAGTTCGGTGACGACTTCGACGCCCGCATGGGTGCCGAGGCTGTCCGCGAGCTGCTTCACGCTATCGACCTGGAGCACGAGATCGGTCGCCTGCGCGAAGAGATTCCGCAGACCAACTCGGAAACCAAGATCAAGAAGCTGTCCAAGCGCCTGAAGCTGATGGAAGCTTTCCAGGGCTCGGGCAACCTGCCTGAGTGGATGGTCCTGACCGTCCTGCCAGTGCTGCCGCCGGACCTGCGTCCGCTGGTTCCGCTGGATGGTGGCCGTTTCGCGACCTCCGACCTGAACGACCTGTATCGTCGGGTAATCAACCGTAACAACCGTCTGAAGCGCCTGCTGGATCTGTCGGCGCCGGACATCATCGTGCGCAACGAAAAGCGCATGCTGCAGGAAGCGGTCGACGCCCTGCTGGACAACGGCCGTCGCGGTCGCGCCATCACTGGCTCGAACAAGCGTCCGCTGAAGTCCCTGGCCGACATGATCAAAGGTAAGCAAGGTCGCTTCCGTCAGAACTTGCTCGGTAAGCGTGTGGACTACTCCGGCCGTTCGGTAATTACCGTAGGCCCGACCCTGCGTCTGCACCAGTGCGGTCTGCCGAAGAAGATGGCTCTCGAGCTGTTCAAGCCGTTCATTTTCGGCAAGCTGGAAATGCGTGGTCTGGCGACCACCATCAAGGCCGCCAAGAAGATGGTCGAGCGCGAGCTGCCAGAGGTGTGGGACGTTCTCGCTGAAGTGATTCGCGAACACCCCGTACTGCTCAACCGTGCACCGACCCTGCACCGTCTGGGTATCCAGGCCTTTGAACCGGTTCTGATCGAAGGTAAGGCTATTCAGCTGCACCCGCTGGTCTGTGCCGCGTACAACGCCGACTTCGACGGTGACCAGATGGCCGTTCACGTGCCGCTGACGCTGGAAGCCCAGCTCGAAGCGCGCGCGCTGATGATGTCGACCAACAACATCCTGTCGCCAGCCAACGGTGAGCCAATCATCGTTCCGTCGCAGGACGTTGTACTGGGTCTTTACTACATGACCCGTGAAGCCATCAACGCCAAGGGCGAAGGTCGCGTGTTTGCCGACCTGCAGGAAGTCGATCGCGTATTCCGCGCCGGCGAAGCTGCCCTGCACGCGAAAATCAAGGTTCGTATCAACGAAACCGTGAAAGAGCGTGATGGTTCGGTGGTCAAGAACACCCGCATCGTTGACACCACCGTCGGCCGTGCGCTGCTGTTCCAGGTTGTACCGGCAGGTCTGCCGTACGACGTGGTCAACCAGCCGATGAAGAAAAAGGCGATCTCCAAGCTGATCAACCAGTGCTATCGCGTGGTTGGTCTGAAAGAGACCGTTATCTTCGCTGACCAACTGATGTACACCGGTTTCGCTTACTCGACCATTTCCGGCGTTTCCATCGGTGTTAACGACTTCGTTATCCCGGACGAGAAAGCCCGCATCATCGGTAATGCTACCGACGAAGTGAAGGAAATCGAGAGTCAGTACGCCTCCGGCCTGGTAACCCAGGGCGAGAAGTACAACAAGGTCATCGACTTGTGGTCGAAGGCGAACGACGAAGTGTCCAAGGCGATGATGGCCAACCTCTCGAAAGAGAAGGTCATCGACCGCGAAGGCAAAGAAGTCGAGCAAGAGTCCTTCAACTCGATGTACATGATGGCTGACTCGGGTGCGCGGGGTTCCGCAGCCCAGATCCGTCAGCTGGCCGGTATGCGTGGTCTGATGGCCAAGCCGGACGGCTCCATCATCGAGACGCCGATCACTGCGAACTTCCGTGAAGGTCTGAGCGTACTTCAGTACTTCATCTCGACTCACGGTGCTCGTAAAGGTCTGGCGGATACCGCCTTGAAGACTGCGAACTCCGGTTACCTGACTCGCCGTCTGGTAGACGTTGCCCAGGATCTGGTCGTTACCGAGATCGACTGCGGCACCGACCAAGGCCTGCTGATGACTCCGCACATCGAAGGCGGCGACGTTGTAGAGCCGCTGGGTGAGCGTGTACTGGGTCGTGTCATCGCGCGTGACGTGTTCAAGCCAGGCACCGAGGACGTTATCGTTCCGGCCGGTACCCTGGTTGACGAGCAGTGGGTCGAGTTCATCGAGCTGAACAGCATCGACGAAGTGATCGTGCGTTCGCCGATCAACTGCGAAACCCGCTATGGCATCTGCGCCAAGTGCTACGGTCGCGACCTGGCTCGCGGTCACCAGGTGAACATCGGTGAAGCTGTGGGCGTTATCGCTGCACAGTCGATCGGTGAGCCGGGTACCCAGCTGACCATGCGTACGTTCCACATCGGTGGTGCTGCAAGCCGTACTTCGGCTGCCGACAGCGTTCAGGTGAAGAACGGCGGTATGGTGCGTCTGCACAACCTGAAGCAGGTTGAGCGTGCCGACGGTAACCTGGTTGCCGTATCGCGTTCGGGCGAGCTGGCCATTGCCGACGAGTTCGGCCGTGAGCGTGAGCGCTACAAGCTGCCTTACGGTGCGGTGATTTCGGTCAAGGAAGGTGAGAAGGTTGAAGCTGGCGCCATCGTCGCCAAGTGGGACCCGCACACCCACCCGATCGTTACCGAGCTGAAAGGTACCGTGACCTTCGTGGGCATGGAAGAAAACATCACCATCAAGCGTCAGACCGACGAACTGACCGGTTTGACCAACATTGAAGTACTGGACGTCAAGGATCGCCCTGCCGCAGGCAAGGAAATCCGTCCGGCAATCAAGATGGTCGATGCTGCTGGCAAGGACCTGTACCTGCCAGGTACCGACGTACCTGCACAGTACTTCCTGCCGGCCAACGCCCTCGTTGGTGTGGCTGACGGTGCCCAGATTGGCGTTGGTGACGTTATCGCGCGTATCCCGCAAGAAACGTCGAAGACCCGTGACATCACCGGTGGTCTGCCACGCGTTGCCGACCTGTTCGAAGCGCGTCGCCCGAAAGAAGCCTCTATTCTGGCTGAAGTCAGCGGCACCATCGCATTCGGTAAAGAGACCAAGGGCAAGCGTCGCCTGGTCATCACTCCGACCGACGGTAGCGATCCGTACGAAGAGCTGATTCCGAAGTGGCGCCACCTGAACGTCTTCGAAGGCGAACAGGTAAACCGTGGTGAAGTTATTTCCGACGGCCCGAGCGATCCGCACGACATCCTGCGTCTGCTGGGTGTGAGCGCGCTGGCGAAATATATCGTCAACGAAATCCAGGACGTTTACCGTCTGCAAGGCGTGAAGATCAACGACAAGCACATCGAGACCATCCTGCGTCAGATGCTGCGTAAGGTCGAGATCTCCGAGTCGGGCGATTCCAGCTTCATCAAGGGCGACCAGATGGAACTGACCCAGGTACTGGTAGAGAACGAGCGTCTCGCCGGCGAGGACAAGTTCATCTCCAAGTTCACCCGCGTGCTGCTGGGTATCACCAAGGCGTCGCTGTCGACCGAGTCGTTCATCTCCGCGGCTTCCTTCCAGGAAACCACCCGCGTACTGACCGAAGCGGCGGTAACCGGCAAGCGCGATTACCTGCGCGGCCTGAAAGAGAACGTGGTCGTGGGTCGTCTGATCCCGGCTGGTACTGGTCTGGCGTACCACAGCGAGCGCAAGCGTCGCCGTGATGCCGACAAGCCGCTGCGTGTGAGCGCCAGTGAGGTGGAAGCCGCACTGACCGAAGCGCTGAACTCCAGCGGTAACTAAGTACAGGGCAGGGCCCCGGCAAGCCTCGAACGACCGTCGGTGACATGAAATGTTGCCGATGATCGGGCGGGGAGGGCCGGGGCCTCGTCTTGACTGGGTGCAAGATCCTCTTTAGACTTTTGTACCCTTAAATTTGGTGAGGCTCCGTCTCGCCAATTTTTGGCTTTCTTGCAAGACAATAGAGTCGCAAGACAATCAGTGGAGCTAGTAGATGGCAACTATCAACCAGCTGGTACGTCAGCCGCGTAAGCGTTCGGTCGAGAAGTCCGACGTTCCTGCGCTGCAGAACTGCCCGCAGCGTCGTGGCGTGTGCACCCGTGTGTACACCACCACGCCGAAAAAACCTAACTCGGCACTGCGTAAAGTATGCCGTGTGCGTCTGACCAACGGTTTCGAGGTTTCCTCGTACATCGGTGGTGAAGGCCACAACCTGCAAGAGCACAGCGTCGTCCTGATCCGTGGCGGCCGTGTAAAAGACTTGCCAGGTGTTCGTTACCACACCGTTCGCGGCTCTCTGGATACTTCGGGCGTTAAAGGCCGTAACCAGGGTCGTTCGAAATACGGTACCAAGCGTCCGAAGTAATCGGCCGTTTGCAGACATCCATTTTTTTGAGTCGATAAGAGTAAGGTCGGGCAGGGGTCGAAGACCCACGTCCCGGGCTAACCTGAAGACCGTTTGAGGGCTTATCATGCCAAGACGTCGTGTAGCAGCAAAACGTGAGATCCTTGACGATCCGAAGTACGGATCCCAGATCCTCGCCAAGTTCATGAACCACGTGATGGAAAGCGGCAAGAAGGCCGTAGCCGAGCGCATCGTTTACGGTGCCCTGGATACCGTCAAAGCACGCAAGAACAGCGACCCCCTGGAAATCTTCGAGAAAGCTCTCGACGCCATCGCTCCGCTGGTCGAAGTTAAGTCCCGTCGTGTCGGCGGTGCCACTTACCAGGTTCCGGTTGAAGTTCGTCCATCCCGTCGTAACGCTCTGGCAATGCGCTGGCTCGTAGACTACGCCCGCAAGCGCGGCGAGAAGTCGATGGCTCTGCGCCTGGCCGGCGAACTGCTGGATGCTGCCGAAGGCAAGGGTGCTGCAGTCAAGAAGCGTGAAGACGTTCACCGTATGGCTGAAGCCAACAAAGCGTTCTCGCACTACCGCTTCTAATTCAAGCATCAATCATTTTGCGAGGGCTTTATGGCTCGTACTACAGCAATTAACCGCTACCGTAACATTGGTATCTGTGCCCACGTTGACGCGGGCAAGACCACCACTACCGAGCGGATCCTGTTCTACACAGGTCTGAGCCACAAGATGGGCGAGGTGCATGACGGCGCCGCGACCACCGACTGGATGGTGCAGGAGCAGGAGCGCGGTATCACCATTACCTCCGCTGCCGTTACCACCTTCTGGAAAGGTTCCCGTGGTCAGTACGACAACTACCGCGTAAACGTCATCGATACCCCCGGCCACGTTGACTTCACCATTGAAGTAGAGCGTTCGCTGCGTGTACTCGACGGCGCGGTCGTTGTGTTCTGCGGTACCTCCGGCGTTGAGCCTCAGTCCGAAACCGTATGGCGTCAGGCCAACAAGTACGGCGTTCCACGTGTTGTTTACGTGAACAAGATGGACCGTGCTGGTGCCAACTTCCTGCGCGTTGTCGGTCAGATCAAGAATCGTCTGGGTCACACCCCGGTTCCGGTCCAGCTGGCTATCGGTGCAGAAGATGACTTCCAGGGTCAGGTTGACCTGATCAAGATGAAGGCCATCTACTGGAACGATGACGACAAAGGCACCACCTACCGCGAGGAAGAGATTCCTGCTGAGCTGGTGGACCTGGCCAACGAATGGCGCAGCAACATGGTCGAAGCTGCTGCCGAGGCCAACGAAGAGCTGATGAACAAGTACCTTGAAGAAGGTGACCTGTCCGTCGAAGACATCAAGGCAGGTCTGCGCGCCCGTACTCTGGCGAGCGAGATCGTTCCTGCTGTCTGCGGTTCCTCGTTCAAGAACAAGGGCGTTCCCCTGGTTCTCGACGCCGTTATCGACTTCCTGCCTGCTCCGACCGAAATCCCGGCGATCAAGGGTATCCACCCTGACCTGATCGACGTGCCGAAGGACGAAGTCAAGCCAGAGCAGTACGACGAGCGTCCTGCTGACGACAACGAGCCGTTCTCGGCCTTGGCGTTCAAGATTGCCACCGACCCGTTCGTGGGCACTCTGACCTTCGTTCGCGTTTACTCCGGCTTCCTGACCTCCGGTGACTCCGTCATCAACTCGGTCAAGGGCAAGAAAGAGCGCGTTGGTCGTATGGTGCAGATGCACGCCAACCAGCGTGAAGAAATCAAGGAAGTACGTGCAGGCGACATCGCTGCTCTGATCGGCATGAAGGACGTCACCACTGGTGACACCCTGTGCAACGCCGACAAGCCGATCATCCTTGAGCGTATGGACTTCCCAGAGCCTGTGATTTCGCTCTCCGTAGAGCCGAAGACCAAGGCTGACCAGGAGAAGATGGGTATCGCACTGGGCAAGCTGGCCCAGGAAGACCCGTCGTTCCGCGTCAAGACCGACGAAGAAACCGGCCAGACCATCATCTCCGGTATGGGTGAGCTGCACCTGGACATCCTCGTTGACCGCATGAAGCGCGAGTTCAACGTCGAGTGCAACGTCGGCAAGCCGCAAGTTTCGTACCGCGAGAAGATCACCAAGTCCAACGTCGAGATCGAAGGCAAGTTCGTTCGTCAGTCGGGTGGTCGTGGTCAGTTCGGTCACTGCTGGATCCGTTTCTCGGAGCCGGACGTGGACGACAAGGGCAACATCACCGAAGGTCTGGTGTTCACCAACGAAGTCGTTGGTGGTGTGATTCCTAAGGAATTCATCGCCCCGATCCAGAAGGGTATCGAAGAGCAGATGAAAAACGGCGTTGTCGCCGGCTATCCGCTGCTCGGCCTGAAGGCTACGGTATTCGACGGTTCGTACCACGACGTCGACTCCAACGAAATGGCGTTCAAAATCGCTGCTTCGATGGCAACCAAGCAACTGGCCCAGAAGGGTGGTGGCGTGGTTCTCGAACCGATCATGAAGGTCGAGGTTGTAACCCCGGAAGACTACCTGGGTGACGTGATGGGTGACCTGAGCCGTCGTCGCGGGATGATCCAGGGTAATGAAGACTCGGTGTCCGGCAAGGTAATCACTGCTGAGGTGCCGCTCGGAGAAATGTTCGGTTACGCAACCGACGTTCGTTCCATGTCTCAGGGTCGCGCAAGCTACTCCATGGAATTCTCCAAATACGCCGAAGCTCCGTCGAACATCGTCGAAGCACTCGTTAAAAAACAAGGCTAATCCCCTTTAGGCAAGAGGTTCACTGTCGTGGCTAAAGAAAAATTTGATCGTTCCCTTCCCCACGTTAACGTCGGCACTATCGGCCACGTTGACCACGGTAAGACCACTCTGACCGCAGCTCTGACTCGCGTCTGCTCCGAAGTTTTCGGTTCGGCAGTCGTTGAGTTCGACAAGATCGACTCGGCTCCGGAAGAAAAAGCGCGCGGTATCACCATCAACACCGCTCACGTCGAGTACAACTCGAACATTCGTCACTACGCTCACGTTGACTGCCCAGGTCACGCTGACTACGTGAAGAACATGATCACCGGTGCTGCCCAGATGGACGGCGCGATCCTGGTTTGCTCGGCCGCCGATGGTCCGATGCCACAAACCCGTGAGCACATCCTGCTGTCCCGTCAGGTAGGCGTTCCGTACATCGTGGTCTTCCTGAACAAGGCTGACCTGGTAGACGACGCTGAGCTGCTGGAACTGGTCGAGATGGAAGTTCGCGACCTGCTGTCCACCTACGACTTCCCAGGCGACGACACTCCGATCATCATCGGTTCCGCTCGTATGGCCCTGGAAGGCAAAGACGACAACGAAATGGGCACTACCGCTGTCAAGAAGCTGGTAGAAACTCTGGATGCCTACATCCCTGAGCCAGTTCGTGCCGTTGATCAGCCGTTCCTGATGCCGATCGAAGACGTATTCTCGATCTCGGGTCGTGGTACCGTTGTTACCGGTCGTATCGAGCGTGGTATCGTTCGCGTTCAAGACCCGCTGGAAATCGTTGGTCTGCGTGACACCACCACCACCACCTGCACCGGTGTTGAGATGTTCCGCAAGCTGCTGGACGAAGGCCGTGCTGGCGAGAA
>NZ_JACHYK010000016.1:0-14055 GCF_014192825.1 Pseudomonas sp. OG7
GGTTTCGCCCAGAGCGCCGGCCTGATCCTCGGTGGTTCGATCAGCCAGAGCAACTTCCTCGGTACCGGTAACAAGGTGTCGATCGGCCTGACCCGCAGCGAATACCAGACCAAGTACAACTTCGGCTTCACCGACCCCTACTTCACCGCCGACGGCGTCAGCCTGGGCTACAACGCCTTCTACAGCAGCACCGACTACAGCGATTACTACGACGATGGTGTTTCTTACTATGCAATCAACAGCTACGGCGCCGGGGTCAGCTTTGGCTACCCGATCAACGAAACATCGCGCCTGACCTATGGACTGACCCTGCAACACGACGACATCTCGCCCGGCACCTACAGCGCCGACGAGATCTACGACTTCATCGCCCGGGAAGGCAAGAGCTTCAACAACCTCAAAGCGTCGATCGGCTGGTCTGAATCCACCCTCAACAAAGGCGTGCTGGCCACCCGTGGCCACTCGCAAAGCCTGACGCTGATGGCCACCACCCCTGGTAGCGACCTGTCGTTCTACAAACTGGACTATAACGGCCAGACCTACCTGCCGGTGACCGCCAAAACCGCGCTGCGCCTGCACACCAGCCTGGGCTACGGCAACGGTTACGGCTCCACCGATGGCCTGCCGTTCTACGAAAGCTACACCGCAGGTGGGCTGGGTTCGGTGCGCGGCTTCAAGGACGGTGGCCTCGGCCCGCGCAACACGCCGGCCACCGGCACCTATGCCAGCGCCGGCCAAGCCTATTACTCCGACCGCGATACCGATGTGCTAGGGGGCAATATCCTGATTACCGGTGGCGCCGAGTACATCTTCCCGTTGCCGTTCGTGAAGGACCAGAGCCAGCTGCGCAGTTCGGTGTTCGTCGATGCAGGCAACGTGTATGCCGACACCTGCTATCTGTCGACCACCCAGGGCTGCGGCAGCGTGGACCTGGCGCAGATGGCCGTGTCGCTGGGGGTTGGCGTGACCTGGTACAGCCCGGTGGGGCCGCTGAGCTTCAGCCTGGCGGCACCGCTGAAGAAACCGGACAACGCAGAAACGCAGATCTTCCAGTTCTCGCTGGGGCAGTCCTTCTGAGCACCGACATTACCTGCTTTTACCCCTGCTTAACCCAAGTTGACAGTCACCTTGCCTAAGCTGGGCGGCATTCGAACGCCGCCCAGCAGGACACGCCCATGCCACCTTTCACACCTTGCTTGCCCAACGCATTGCGACACGATGAAGTCCCGCTCGCGCTACTCGATCTGGTCCAGCAGCGCCTGGCCAACCTGCTCGGCCCGCGTTTCACGGTGGTCCTGGGCGGCAGTGGCAACGGTGCCGGGGTCAGCCACTACCACCTGGCCATCCAGCACAACCAGAGCGGCGTTTCACTGGAAGACTATGGCGACGTCGGCGCCGGTTTCATCGAGCGCCTGCTGCGCATGGGCACCCAGGTCAGGGACATGCTCGACTCAGCCACGTTCAACCATATGGCCAGCGACGACCCACGCCGACCCTTGGTCTGGCTCCGCGAGCTGGCCAGCCCCGGGGAAACCATTACAATGCGCACCCCATCCTGAAATATGTTTTTCTCATGAAATCACTGCTTTACGCCGTAACCTTACTGTTTTCCTTTACCCTGCCTGCCTTGGCCAACCCGCCGGCAACCTTCACCGAAGCCAAGGTGGTGGCCAAGCAGAAGGTGTACCTGGACCAGGCCAGCAGCGCCATGGGCGACCTGTACTGCGGTTGCAAGTGGACCTGGGTGGGCAAGTCCGGTGGGCGCATCGATGCGGCCTCGTGTGGTTACCAGACCCGCAGGCAGCAGAACCGCGCCGAGCGTACCGAGTGGGAACACATCGTGCCCGCCTACACCTTCGGCAACCAGCGTCAGTGCTGGAAAAACGGCGGCCGCGAGCACTGCGTGGACAACGACCCGGTGTTCCGTGCCATGGAGGCCGATCTGTTCAACCTGTACCCGGCAGTGGGCGAGGTGAATGGTGACCGCAGCAACTTCAACTACGGCATGGTTGCCGGCAATGCCGGCGAATATGGCCAGTGCACCACCAAGGTCGATTTCGTCCAGCGCGCTGCAGAGCCGCGTGATGAAGTTAAAGGCCTGGTGGCGCGTACCACGTTCTACATGTTCGACCGATACCAACTGAGCATGTCGCGCCAGCAGCAACAGCTGTTGATGGCGTGGGACAAGCAGCACCCGGTGTCGGCCTGGGAAAAAGAACGCGACCGCCGTATTGCCGCGATCATGGGCCATGCCAACCCGTTCGTGAGTGGCGAACGCAAATGGACTGCCGACTACAAGCCGGCTGGCAGTGGTGTAGTGCAAGCGGTGCCGGTGAAAGCGACCAAGGCGCAGGCCAACCCGAGCCTGGCCAGCGCCGCGCCGGTCGGGGCTGTGCTTGGCAACCGCAACAGCCATGTTTATCACCTGTCTGTTGGCTGCCCGGGCTACAACCAGGTAGCGGCGAAGAACCAGGTGACCTTCGCCACCGAGGGTGAGGCTCAAGCTGCGGGCTATCGCAAAGCCGGTAACTGCCGATAAGTGCCCGCTCAGCTGCACCGCAAAGGGGCCGTATGGCGGCCCCTTGCTCTCACGACCTGCACACCTCATTCACCAGATTCGCCGGCCGTTCGCCGGCCAGCGCGCTGAGCAGGTTGTCTACCGCGCAGCGCGCCATGGCCTGGCGTGTCTCCTGGGTCGCCGAGCCGATGTGGGGGGTCGCTACCACGTTATCCAGCTGCAACAGCGGCGAGTCTGTGGACAGCGGCTCCTGCACGAATACATCCAGCCCCGCACCCCGTATGCGCTTGGCCCGCAGCGCATCGACCAGCGCAGGCTCATCCACCACGCGCCCACGCGAGATGTTCACCAGGATCGCCTCAGGTTTCATCAGCGCCAGCTCTCGTGCGCCAATCAGGCCTTCGGTGCTGGCACTCAGCGGCACGGTCAGGCACACGAAATCCGCCTGCTGCAACAATTCATCCAGGCTGCACTGGCGCGCGGCGTAGCGCGCCTCCACCTCGGGCTTGGGCCGCTGGCTGTGGTAAAGCACGCGCATCCCGAAGCCGGCAGCCGCTCGCCGGGCCAAGGCCTCGCCGATGCGGCCCATGCCGACGATGCCCAGCGTCTTGCCATGCACGTCACAGCCAAAATGCGCCGGGCCCAGGTTGGCCTGCCAGTGCCCGTCGCGTACCCAGTTCGCCAATTCCACTACCCGCCTGGCAGTGGCCAGGATCAAGGCAAAACCCGTGTCGGCAGTGGTTTCGGTCAGCACGTCGGGCGTGTTGGTCAGCATCACGCCGCGTTGGCTGAGCTCGGCAATGTCATAGTTGTCCACGCCGACCGAAACGCTGGACACCACTTCCAGCTGTGGCGCCAGGTCGAGCAGGCTGGCATCCAGGCGCAGGCTGGCACCCAGCAAGCCATGGGCGCCCGGCAACGCGTCGCGCAGGCGGGCCAGGCCATCGGGCCGGGCGGTATCCACCCAGGTGACCTCGACGCGGTCTTGCAGGCGGGTCATCAAGTCGTCAGACAGGCGTTTATACAGGACGATTCGCTTCTTCATTGCAGGTTTCCTAAGGGTTCATGGCCAGCCGCGTGCTGTTGCGCTTGGCCCGGCCAGATGTCTGGGACGTATTGAGTGCGGCGGTGAGCGCCACGGCGGTCAGCAACGCGCCGCACATGAACAGGTAAGAAGCGCCCGGCCCGCCAGTGGCGCCATTGAGGTAGCCCACCAGCCACGAACCGCCGAACGAACCCAGCGCGCCCATGCTGTTGATCAGCGCCATGGCCCCGCCTGCGACGTTGGCCGGCAGGATCTCGGGCACGATCGCGAAGAACGGGCCATAGGGTGCATACATGCAGGCGCCGGCCAGCACCAGCAGCGCGTACGACAACCAGAAATGCTCGCTGCCCAAGGCGTACGAGCCATAGAACGCCACTGCGGCCACCAGCAGCGGCGGCCAGACGAAGCGCTTGCGCTTTTGCAGGCGGTCGGAGGCCCAGGACACGCCCACCATCGCCAGTACCGCCGCCAGGTAAGGCACCGAGGCCAGCCAGCCGGCCTGCACGATATCGACATTGGCCGCCTGCTTGAGGATCGACGGCAGCCACAGCACGAAGCCATAGACGCCGATGCTCCAGCAGAAGTACTGCAGCGCCAGGATGATCACCTGCGGCGAACGGAACGCCTCGCGGTAGTTCTTCACAGGCTTGATGCCCTGCTGCTCGGCAGCCAGCGCCTGCTGCAGGGCTTCTTTTTCCTGCTCGCTCAGCCAGTTCACCTGGGCCGGGCGGTCGTCGACCAAGCGCCACCAGAAGAACGCCCAGATGACGGCTGGCAGGCCTTCGATGATGAACATCCAGCGCCAGTCGTAATGCTTGATGAGGTAACCCGACACCACCGACATCCACAGAATGGTCACCGGGTTGCCCAGCATCAGGAAGGTATTGGCACGCGAACGCTCGGCACGGGTGAACCAATGGCACAGGTACACCAGCATCGCCGGCATGACGGCGGCCTCCACCACCCCGAGCAGGAAGCGGATGCCGATCAGCATGTAGACGTTGCTGACCATGCCCGTGAGTGTGGCAAGGCCACCCCAGAGGATCAGGCAGACGAAAATCAGCTTCTTCACGCTGCGCTTTTCGGCGTAGATGGCGCCAGGCACCTGGAAGAAGAAGTAGCCGAGGAAGAACAGTGCGCCCAGCAGCGAAGACAGCACCGGGGTGATATGCAGGTCTTCGGCCATGCCGGACGCTGCAGCGAAACCGTAATTGGCGCGGTCCAGATACGCCAGGCTGTAAGTGACGAACACAATCGGGATGATGTACCACCAGCGGCGAGGTGCCAGGCTTTGGCTTTGCATGGTTTGTTTCTCCTGAGCTTGTTGTTTTTGTTGCAACAGGTGATTCGGGGTCAAGGGGTCACGCGCTTCTGCGCAGGTCGAAGGCCTCCAGCTCGTGGCGCAGCGGCAGCCCTTCCATGTCGCCTCGTGACTGCACGGCACGGCTGCCGCACCAGTTGCCGCGCGCCACCGCCTCGGCCACTGCGCGGCCCTCCAGCAACGCGCTGAGCACGCCAACGGCGAAGGCATCACCGGCGCCGACGGTGTCCACGACACGGCTGACGGGCACGGCTGCTACCTGGCCTTCCCCATTGGCACTGCGCAAGTAGGCACCGGCGTCACCCAGCTTGATCACCACCAACTCAACCCCTCGGTCGAGGTAGAACGCGGCGATGTCTGCCGGGGTGTGCCGGCCGGTCAGCAACCGGCCCTCTTCCAGGCCCGGTAAAACCCAGTCGGCCTTGACCGCCAGGGCATTGATTTCGCGCACCATGCTGTTTTGATCAGGCCATAACGAGGGGCGCAGGTTGGGGTCGAACGAGATGCTGCGACCGGCTGCACGCATGGCGTCGACCAACGTGTGTGACAGGGCCCGGCAGCTGTCCGACAGCGCCAGCGGAATGCCAGTGGCGTGCAGGTGCCGCGCTTGCAACAGGTCTGCACGCAGCAGTTGGGGTGACAACTTGCTGGCCGCCGAACCACGGCGGAAGTACTCCACAGCGGGGTCGCTGCCGTCATCGCAGCGTTCCTTGAGCTGAAAGCCCGTGGGGCAGTGGGTATCCACTTCGACACCGGAGCAGTCAAGGCCTTCGCGTTGCAGGCTGTCGAGCACGAAACGGCCCAGTGAATCGTCACCGACCCGGCTCAACCAACGCACCTTGAACCCCAGCCGCGCCAGGCCGATCGCCACATTGCTGTCGGCGCCGGCAATGCGCTTGCCAAACTGGCCGACACTGGCCAGGTCGCCGGTTTGCTCGGCAACGAACATGGCCATGGTTTCACCAAAACACAGCACGTCATGCTCATGCATGGGCCACCTCCTCCCCCAGCGCAGACAGGCTACGCACCTGGGCACGGGTCAGCGCCAGCAGGTCGTCGCCCACCAGGGGGTACTCGACAGCGCGCACCACGCCGGGGGCGAACTCGGCCATCAGCGTTGCCCACGCTTGCAGGTCAGCTGCTTGCGGCGGTATGGCAACCCGTCGGCCATCGGCCCGGCGCTCCACAGCCTTGCAATGCACATAGCGCACCCAGCGGCCCAGTTGACGCGCGGCTTGCCTCGCAGACTCGTCTTGCCATTGCCAGTTGCCAATATCGAAGGTCATGCCCAGGCGCAGCTCAAGCGGGTCGGCATGCCGGAAGAACTGCAGCAGCGGTTCGATCCTGCCACCGTGTTCAGTCTGGTCGTTTTCCACCAGCAACAGCGGCCCCTGTGCGGGCAGTAGCGCTGCCAGGGCGGTGACATCGCAACGCTCGTTGAAGTGCCCCAAGGACACCTTGAGCGCTACCGCGCCAAACGCGCGGGCGAGCTCCAGCTTCTGCACCACAAGTGGGTCAGGTACGCCTTGCGCGGTCCACAACTCCAGGGGTGTCGAGTACAGGCATTCCAGGCGCAATGCGGCAATGACAGCACCCAGCGCTGTCGCGTCCGGCGCACTGGCAAACAGTTCTTCGCGCAACTCCACACGGCTAACGCCAGCGGCGGCCAGCAGGTCAAGGAACTGCTCCTGACCACGTTGCCGCACGAAGTCGGCGCCGTAGCTGGAGAGGCTGATGGAAACGGGGTTCGTGTGCATTGTTCTTGTCCTTATGAAACCGGTTTCATTTTTAATCGACAGCAGCAGGCGCCAGCCTGCCGTTGCTTATTGGGGTTGGGTTGAGCCTCGGATGATCAGCTCGGCCTTGAAGTCGATGCGCCGGGCCGCCCCGCTGTTGCCGCGCAGGCGGCCAAGCAGGCTTTCGAAAGCCGCCACACCGATACGCTCGGTGGGTTGCGCCAGTGCAGTGATGCCTTTACCGACCAAGGGGTACCAGTCAAGGTCGTCGAGGGCGATCAACCCGACGTCGGCAAACAGGTTGCGCCCTGCTTCGTGCAAGGCCCGGGTCACCGCCAAGGTTGCAACGCCGTTGAAGGTGAAGATGGCTTGCGGGCCATGGCCACGGCTGGCCAGGAATGACGCCAGCTGCCCCTCCAGACCGGTGCCGATTTCCAGCACCTGCTGGCGCATGCCGGCCCGACGGCTGACCGACGTGCCGAATGCCTGCACCCGCTCCAGGCGTGAGCTGGTGCCATCGAGGGGTTCGCTGACCGCCAGGATATCGCGGTAGCCCTGTGCCTGCAGGTGGTCGAGGGCCTGCTCGACCGCATCGGCATTGTCCAGCCCAACCAGGTCGACATTCAGCTCGGGCAATTGCCGATCGACCAGCACCATGGGAATGTCACGCTGCAGGTTGAGCAACTCGCCGGGGTGATGACCAAGGGTGTTCACGATCAGCCCTTCGACGTTGTAGCTCTGCAGGGCCACCAGGTGATGACGCTCCTGCTCGTCGTCGCGGTTGGTGTTGCACACCACCAGGCTGTAGCCGTGTTGACGGCAGGCGGTTTCCACGCCATGCATCACGGCCACTGAGTAGGGGTTGAGAATATCGGCTACCAGCATGCCGATCAGTCGCGTCTGGCCGCGCTTGAGGCCACGGGCCATCTGGTTGGGGCGATAGCCAAGCCGTTCGATGACGTCTTCCAGGCGCTTGGCCGTGGCTTCGGCCAGCAACTGGCGATCACCACCGATGTAACGGGAAACGGTGGCTTTGGAAACGCCAGCGACACGCGCTACTTCGCTGATGGTGACCCGTTCGCGGGCATGGGCAGGCGCGTCGGTCATGGGCAGTCCTTATGATTGTTGTGATAGCGATGAAACCGGTTTCAATACAGCAAAACTGCGGCAGTTCGTCAACCTTCCACTGGTCGGCAATGTGGAAACAAACATGATATTCGAGGTTAGATAAGCAAATTAAATGATTGATGCAAATACAATTTCAACCAAAAAACTGTGGGAGCGGGTTCACCCGCGAATGCGGCGGTAGATTCGACATCGCATTCGCGGGTAAACCCGCTCCCACAGAGGATCAGGGTGCAGCTGGAGAAGTCAGCGAAGCGACTTCACATCATCGGCCGTGACGGCGCTTCCCTGGTTGCCCCAACTGCTCCTGATGAAGTTCACCACCTCGGCAACCTCCTGGTCGCTCAGGCGCCATCCAAACGCCGGCATGGTGAAATTCGAAGGCGCCGTGTGCGTCGCCGGTACCGTGCCCCCTGCCAGCACCACATGGATCAGCGACGTGGCATCCGCCGTCTGCACCACCGGGTTGCCGGCCAAAGCCGGGAACGCGCGGGTGTAACCCTGGCCGTCGGTACGGTGGCAGGCCGCGCAATTGTCGATGTACACCGCCGCCCCTGGCTTGCTGTCATCGCCCTTCCACAGCGCATCCGCCACCTGCTTGTCGTAGACGTGTGGCCGGTCTTCAGGGTTGCTCGGCGGCAGGGTCTTCAGGTAACGGGCGATCGCGGTCAGGTCGGCATCACTCAGGTGCTGCATGCTGTGCTCGACCACGTCGCTCATGCCACCGAACACGGCGCTGCGATCACTGCGCCCAGTCTTGAGAAACTGCACCAGCTGTGCTTCGCTCCAGCTGCCCAGGCCGTCCTTGTGGTCACCACGCAGGTTCTTGGCAATCCAGCCTTCCAGCGGTGCGCTGCCGGCCAGAAACTGCTCACCCTCTGCCGGGCTAAGCGCCTTTTCCTGCATGGTCAGCGCCCGCGGCGTATGGCAGGCACCACAATGGCCAAGGCCCTCGACCAGGTACGCACCACGGTTTACCACCGGGTCGGCAGCAGCCGTTGCCTGCCAAGGCTTGGCCTCTGGCGCGAAAAGGCCGCGCCAGACAGCCAGCGGCCAACGCATGCTCAGCGGCCAGGGGATGTCGCTGGCCTTGTTCGCCTGTTCGACGGGCGCCACGCCCTTCATGAAGTAGGCGTACAGCGCCTGCATGTCCTGCTCGCTGACGCGCGCGTAAGACGGGTATGGCATGGCTGGGTACAGGGTGCTGCCGTCCTTGCGGATGCCCTTGCGCACGGCCTGGTCGAAGTCTTCGAAGCTGTACTGGCCAATGCCGCTGGCAGCCGGGGTGATGTTGGTGGAGTACACCGTGCCGATCGGCGTTTCCATCGGCAGCCCACCGGCAAAGGGCTGGCCGTTCTTGGCGGTATGGCAGGCCACACAGTCACCGGCACGGGCCAGGTACTCCCCCTGGCGCACCTGGGCATCATCATTCGCGGTGGCTTGTACAGCCGTCGTGGCCCCCAGCAGCAGGGTTGCGATCAACATTGTCTTCATGCTCATCGCTCCTCAAGCCTGGACCAGCGGACCGGGGTTTTTCAGGTACTGCTCGCGGATGGCGCGGGCCGACCAGTAGGTCAACGCGGCCACCAGCCCGGTCGGGTTGTACCCCAAGCCCTGAGGGAACGCCGAAGCGCCCGGGACAAACACGTTATGCACGTCCCAACTTTGCAGGTAACGGTTCAGTGCGCTGGTCTTGGGGTCGGTGCCCATGATCGCGCCGCCGTTCAGGTGGGTGGTCTGGTAGCTGGCGGTGTTGAAGTGGTCCTTGACCTTCTTGCCCAGTACCGCGATGGACTTGGGGTTCATCGCCTGGGCGATCTTGCTCAGCTTGTCGACCATGAACTGGTTCATCCTGATGTCGTTTTCCTGCCAGTCAAAGGTCATGCGCAGCAGCGGCTGGCCATAGGCGTCGCGATAAGTCGGGTCCAGGTCCAGGTAATTGCCACGGTACGACTGGTGGGCGCCATGGGCGTCCATCGATACCTGATGGGTGTAGTAGTCGGCTGTGGCTTTCTTCCAGGCGCTGCCCCAGGCTGGCGTGCCCGGCGGGTTGGCGGTGCCGGCAATCGGCCGGCTGCCCGCCTGGTTCACCCACATCGGTGAGCCGCCGACGAAGCCGTGCGGGCCATGGTCGAAGTTGTCGGCGTTGAAATCGTCGATGGCGATGCCGTTGCCGCCCGCGCCGATGAAGTTGTTGGTGTAGGTGTCCTTGTCGAAGAACGCCTTGACCGTGCCCATGTTCTGATAGGCAAAGTTCCGCCCCACCACGCCTTCGTTCTTCACCGGGTCGTAAGGCTTGCCAATGCCGGAAAGCAGCATCAGGCGCACGTTATTGAACTGGAACGCCGCCAGGATCACCAACTCCGCCGGCTGTTCTACCTCGCGCCCCTGGGCATCGATGTAGGTGACGCCAGTGGCCTTGCGCTTACTGTCGTCCAGGTTCACCCGCAGCACATGGGCATTGGGCCGCAGCTCGAAGTTAGGCACTTGGCGCAGCGCCGGCAAAATGTTCACGTTGGGCGAGGCCTTGGAGTACATGTAGCACACGTACCCGCTGCAGAAACCACAGAAGTTGCACGGCCCCATCTGTGCCCCGTAGGGGTTGGTGTATGGCCCGGAGGTGTTGGCCGATGGCAGGTTGTAAGGTTTGTAGCCCAGGCTGGTGGCGGCCTTTTCGAACAACCTGGCCGACACCACGTTCTTCTGCGCGGGCAGCGGGAACGGGCTGGAGCGGTCCGGCGCATAGGGGTTGCCGCCCTTCCCTTCGCCCACGACCTGGCCGTTGACGGTCCAGGCCTGGCCAGAGGTGCCGAACACCTTTTCAGCGAAGTCGAAATACGGCTCCAGCTCCTCGTAAGTGACGCCAAAGTCCTGGATGGTCATGTCGTCGGGGATGAACTTTCGCCCGTATCGCTCTTCGTAGTGGCTGCGCATGCGCAACTCGACCGGGTCTACCCGAAAGTGCACACCCGACCAGTGCAAGCCCGCGCCGCCCACGCCTTTGCCCGGCAAGAAAGCGCCAAGCTGGCGATTGGGCAGTGCCACATCGTTTATGCTGTGGCGGACAGTGACGGTTTCTTTAGACACGTCGACGAACAGCTTCTTGCGCACGCTGTAGGTCAACTCGTCGATCACCTGCGGGTAGCTGCCTTCCGGGTAGGTGTCCTGCATCGGCCCACGTTCCAGCGCCACCACCTGCAGCCCGGCCTCGGTCAGCTCCTTGGCCATGATCGCACCGGCCCAGCCGAAGCCGACGATCACCGCATCCACTTTGTTCAACACAGTCGCCATGCCTCAGGCCCTCTCGCCGCGGATCGATACAGCCGGGAACGGGTAAGGCTCGTTGCGCTCGACCCAGTCCATGAAGTCGGCGCGGGCGCCGGGGAAGCCGATCTGGGTCCAGCCGACCATGCCTTTGTTGCCGCCATGGATCGGGTCGCAGAAAAAACCTTCGCGGGTGTTCTGCACCAGCAAGCTGAAAAACACCTTGGCCGGCACGGTGTCGAAAACCAGCTCTCCGGCCTCGATCTTGGCGAGAATACGGTCTTGGGTAGCGCTATCTTGTACAGCAAAAACCTGCCCGGAATTGGCCTTGCACCAGTCGTCCACGGCAGCGATGCCCAAGCGGTAGATTTGTTGCGGGCTGAGCTGCAACTGATAACCCAGCTCGGGCGCAGCGTCGGCGTTGAAAGGGCCTTGCATGTACCACTGTGCGCCAGTGGCGTACGGCGTGTTCATCTGCCGGTCGATGAATTCGGCAGCGCCGGCTTCAAGCGCGCCGGGGCCAAGTTCATCGGCCGGAATGATGCGGGACACGGCGGCTTGTAGAAACGCCCACTCTTCAGCGCTGAAAAATGTCGGCTGATAGTTACCCGCCGGTGGCGTGGCCGGCACTTTCGGTGGCTGTTGCTGTTGCTGCTGTTGCGGGGCGGCAAGCAGTTGGCTGGCACCCACGCCCAGCCCTGTGCTGACCACGGTAACGACAGGGATCAGGGTCAAGGTCTTGCGCAGAAAATCCCTGCGCGGGTTGTCTGGGGCATGCTCAGGCATCGGGAATCCTCATCGGCTCTGGGGCGGCCTTGATAAGCGCCATCTGATTTTCAATAGAGAGGTGATCTTGATAGGCCATCAAGAAGACAGCCGAATAATCTAGCGCGTTCAGAAATGTTTTGAAACCGGTTTCATAGTTGACTTCTCGTCTCTGCCGCAAGGCCAGAGCGCTGTCGGGCCAAGGCTTTTTTCACATCTGCCTCACTCTCTACCGACATCCTGCTACCTACAGTGCCGACGCTCTCGTAATGGAGCGAGCTGACTGGAGTGGCAAACATGCTGCAAGGCGTTATCGACAAATCCCCCGCCTCACGCCGCGTGCAGGTACACCGGTTACCTTGGGGCACAGCGCTATTCGCAGTCTTGTGCCTGCTGTTCGTCCTGGGCGTGGCAGCAGCCTGCGCGCATGCCCGCACGGCCGTCCCCAACCTGGGCAACCCGCACCACCTGCAACGCAGTGGGCTGGAGGCCGCTTGGGCAAAAGGCTCAGTGATTGTGGTACTGCGCCATGCCGAACGCTGCGACCGGTCCAGAGGTGCCTGCCTGGGTGACCCCAGCGGCATTACGGTTGCGGGCAGCCAGGTGGCCGCCGCTGTAGGCCAAGGCCTGCAACACCTTGGCCTGGCGTCATCCGACGTGTGGACCAGCCCGGAGGTGCGCACCCGACAAACCGCACAAGCCATGTTTGGTAAAACCATGGCCACGCAAGGTTGGCTTAACCAGTGTGACGGACACTTTGCCGATAACGCCTTTAGCCACAAGCGGGCCGGCCACAACCTCGTGCTGGTCAGCCACAGCGGTTGCATGGAACAGCTGGAGCAAGCGCTTCAGGTACACGTCAGCGCGACGTCGAACAGCTATGCCAGTGCCCTGTTCATCACCCAGGGCAGCGATGGCAAGGCAACGCTGCTGGGCCAGATGGCTGCCAGTGAATGGCGCAAACTTGTTCATGCCAAGGAGCTGTGAATATGCCGTCCCGCGCCGCTTTCTACCGCAACAACCTGCTACTGCCGCTGTTGCTGGCCGCCATCGTGTTCGTGGCATTCGACCTCACCGAGTTCGATCGCTGGATCAGCAACCTGCTGCTCGACCCCGCCACCGGTCAGTTCCCGCTGCTGCACAATCAGTGGTTCGAGAAGGTCACCCACAAGTGGCCGCGCATCCTGCCGGACTGGACAGGTGAACTGGCAGTCATCGGCAGCTTGCTGTCGTTTATCTGGCCGCGCTTGGCCAACCGTCCCCAACTGGGGCTGACCCGGGTGCTGGAAAAAGCCCGTATCGCACCCGTGCTGCGCTTCACCACCCAACACCGCCGCGACTTGCTGTTCGTGGTCGTGGCGTTTGCACTGAGCACGACCGTGATTCATTACCTGAAAAGCCACACCAGTGTGTATTGCCCTGTCGAAACCACGCTGTATGGCGGTACGCAGGCCCGCGTTGAATGGTTCGAAAACTTCTCCTGGTGGAACAAGGCCGGCGCTGGCCGCTGCTGGCCGGGTGGCCATGCCTCCAGCGGATTTACCTTGTTGGCGCTGTACTTCGTGGCATTGCGTCATCGCTGGGCACAGGCACGCAAGTTGCTGGTGATCATTCTGCTGATCGGGTTCGTGTACGGCACAACACGGGTACTGCAGGGCTGGCACTATATGTCCCATACATTCTGGGCGGGGATTTTTGTCTGGCTGACAACCTGGGTAACGGCGTTGCTCTTCTATGGCCGCATCGCGTTGCAGGCGCCAGAACACAGCCCGGTCATTCATGACGCTGCCATGGCGCAGCCCTTGTAGAGCGGCCTTGTCTCTCAGCAAGGGGCATAGTGGAATCTGACAGGCACTTGTCATCCACTTAGTTGCTAATAATACTTTCAAAATAAAACTTAGCGAAACTTCCTACAGCGCTTTAGGAAGTTTCAATCTCCCCTGCCTATTGATTCCTCGTTAGTCTTCAGGATTTCGCAAGATACTTGTGCGCGACCGCATGGAAAGTGCGCGGTCATCGCGTGAGCCTGATCTGTTAACTGACGAGGATTATGGATGTCCAGACAGTCCGACGGCACTGACAAGCCTGTGCCCGCCATGAAAAAGCCAATTCTGCTTGAGGATATAGAGGCTGCCCAGCAGCCTCACAGCGGGGCTGGCCCTGAACACGCTACGGAGCCGCTCGGCTACCCCGCCGACCCGCAGTTCCAGCTACGTGGCGGCTTCAAAAACCTGATGCTCGATGCGGCAACCCCGCTGTTCGGCCTGGTCATTCGCCTGCG
>NZ_JACHYK010000017.1:0-13732 GCF_014192825.1 Pseudomonas sp. OG7
TGGTAGTGTGGGGTTTCCCCATGTGAGAGTAGGTCATCGTCAAGATTCATTTCGCAAAACCCCTATCTGCACATGCAGGTAGGGGTTTTGTCTTTAAGTAGGAACTACAGAGATTCGCAGGCACGTCCGAGTGACGGGCCAGCACACAGAATTTCTTGACGACCATAGAGCATTGGAACCACCTGATCCCATCCCGAACTCAGCAGTGAAACGATGCATCGCCGATGGTAGTGTGGGGTTTCCCCATGTGAGAGTAGGTCATCGTCAAGATTCAAACCCAAAGCCCCTGTCTGCACTGCAGACAGGGGCTTTGTCTTTTCCGGGTACCAATACCGTTAGAACTGATAGCTGACCGTGGCGCTGACGTTGCGTTCTTCACCCATGTAGCAGTAGTTCAGGCTGGCACAGGAAGTGATGTAGCTTTCGTTGGTAAGGTTGTTGGCGTTAAGGCGCACATCCACACCCTTGAGCCCCACCTTGCCCAGGTCATAGCCGATCGAGGCGTCGAACAAGGTGTAGGAAGGCACCTTCATGCTGTTTTCCGCATCCACCCAGCTGTACCCCACATACCGCACGCCACCGCCCAACCGCAGGCCATCCAGGGGCCCCTGGTGGATGTTGTAGTCGGCCCACAGCGAGAACATCTGCTTCGGCGCCTGGGTTGGCGAATTGCCTTTGTTGTCCAGGTTGCCCGACACCAGGCTCGGCATCGCCTTGGCGTACTCGATGTCGGTAAAGGTATAGCCACCCAACAGCTTCAAGCTGTCGGTCAGTTGCACATGCGCCTCCAGCTCTAGCCCCTGGGAACGTACTTTACCTACAGGGCGATAGAAGTCTTCGTCAGGCTGCTTGGACGCCAGGTTCTCTTGCTCGATACGGAATACCGATGCGGTAAACAAGTTGTCGCTGCCTGGCGGCTGGTACTTGATGCCAGCCTCCCATTGCGTGCCCTCCGTCGGTGCCAGCGGACGGCCTTCCTGGTCGGACACGGTATTGGGATTGAACGACTCCGAGTAGCTGACATAGGGTGCAATGCCGTTCTCGAACAGATAGAGCACCCCGGCCCGGGTAGTCATTTTGGAGCGCTGATCGCTGACCTTGGTATCGCTGTCGCGATTCTCTTCAGACACCTTCACCCAGTCCTGGCGCAGCCCCAAAGAAAAGCGCCACTGGTCCAGCTCTACCAAGTCCTGCAGGTACACGCCCGTTTGCTGCAAACGCCGCAGGTAGCGGTTCTCGCCCAGTACCTGAAGCTTGCCATTGCCATACTGCGCGCTTCCGGCATCCAACGGGTCGACCGTGCCATAACGCCAAGTGACGTCAGCCTTGCGCCGCTGGTAGTCGGTGCCCAACAGCAGGGTGTGTTTGGCAGCACCCGTGAAGAATTCCGCCTGCAGCATGTTGTCGATGATGTACGAATGCAGGCGCTCGTCGCCGCCGGTGTAGGCACGGTTGAGCATATTGCTGTCGGCGTCCGCCCAACCGGCCGAATACACCTGGTCCATGGATACGTCGGAATCCTGGTAGCGGAAGTTCTGCCGTGCGGTGAACACATCGTTGAAACGATGCTCGAACTGGTAGCTGAAGGACTGCTGTGTGCGCTCGTAGTTGTCGATGCCCGGCTCACCCTCGAAGAAGTGATCCGACAGGCGCAAGCCGTTGCGCTTGTGCAGCATGCCGTCTGCAGGGTTGCCGCCGTGGTAACCACCGTTAGGGTCATGCTGCAGATACGCTTGCAGTGTGAGCGACGTGTCTTCGGTGAAGTCGATGCTGATCGCCGGTGCAATGGCGTAGCGTTCTTCCTTGCTGTGGTCGAACTGTGTGTCGGAAGCATCCGCCAGGCCTGTCAGTCGATAAGCGATACGCTTGTCATCGTCCACAGGGCCGCTGAAATCAAAACCCGTCCCGCGCTGGCCCTGGGTACCAACCGTGGCCTGAACCTGATAGTAGGGGGTAAACAGTGGCTTCTTGGTGGTCAGGGCTACCAGGCCACCCGGTGAGCTTCGCCCGTACAGTACCGAAGACGGCCCCTTGAGAATGTCGATGCGCTCAAGGAAGTACGGGTCCACCTGCATGGTGCTGTAGGTGCCGTTGTCGCCCATGGACTTGAGCCCGTCGACATAGATGTTATCCACAGAGCCGTCGTTGAAGCCGCGCATGGCCACATAGTCGTAGCGGTGGGTCGCACCGTAAGGGTTAGTCAGTACTCCAGGCGTGTAGCGCATGGCCTGGGCAACGGTCTGTGAGCCCTGATCGTCCATCTGCTGGCGGGTAACCACCGACACCGATTGGGAGGTCTCGACCAACGGCATGCTGGTCTTGGTCGCCACCTGGCTGTGGGTGGCGTTGTAGCCCTCCATGCTGCCCAGTGCATTGCCGAGGGTGAAGCTACGGATATCAGTGTCGGGCAATGACAGTGCGGCGCTCTGGCGCTGTGCCTGCAGCACATAGCTACGTCCGTCCTGGCTGACGGCCTCCAGGCCGCTGCCATTGAGCAGTTGGCGCAGGGCCTGATCGTTAGCGTACTGCCCCTGTAGGCCGTTGGACTGCAGGCCATCGGTAAGCTGAGGCGTACTCGACAGGGTAATGCCGGCCTGGCGAGCGAACTGATTGAGCACCTCAGCGAGCTGGCCGGACGGGATTGCGTAGTGATGACTCATTTGGGCCGTTTCAGCTGCTACGGAAAGCTGCGAAGCGGATGCCAGGCCCAAGGCGGTTCCAAACAGGGCAGCCCGGATGGCTTGGCGTAAGCGTACCGATTGCAGGGCAGGTCGAAGATCGCTTGGTTGGAACGTGTGCATTAACAACGGGTTGATAGACATGAAGGGTCCGTTGGAGGGTTGAGGGCAGAAGGGGTCGCTTACTGTCCTAGCCGGACCGGGATTCAAAACCCGCCAGAAATCGATAAGGCCTTATCAGGCCAAGCGCTCTACACGTACCCACCAGCGTGTACGTTGACGAAGCTTCACGGGCAGCGTTTGCGGCAGCAACTGCAGCAGTTGCTCCGGGTCTTCGAGACGGAACACCCCCGACAAGCGCAGATCGGCAACCTCGTCGCTACAGCCCAGATAACCATGACGATAACGGCGGACCTGCGCGAGGAAGTCGGCCAAGCGCATGTCCTGGGTCACGATCAGCCCTTCGGCCCATGCCATCGCATCCATGTCCATGTGTGCGAGCCGGTGCGCGCCTTGAGCATCCAGGCGCCAGTTCTGTCCGCTTTCGATCCACAGCAGCTGGCCATTGCCAGGTCGATGAATCGCGACTTTGCCGTGGCTGACGCTTACGCGCGTACAGTCGCTGTCCTGGTAGGCCACAAAGCGCCCTTCGAATCCTTCCAGCAGCGCGTCACGTGTTTGTACCAGCAAGGAATGCCGAGGGCCGCAGGTGATCATCATCTCCCCGTGCTTCAGGCGGACCAGACGCTGTTGGTCACTGAAGGCCAGGTCCACTGCACTGTGGGTATTGAGTTGCATCAATGAGCCATCGGGCAGCGTGAACGCGCGTCGTTCGCCCGTGCCGGTGGCATAGTCCGAGGCCCATGCACTGACGGCATCGATGTCTTTGGCCAGCCATGTTGCCGACCCCGCCATGACAACGCCGCCGAGTAGCTTCAGCGCCTGCCGCCTGTGCAGGCGTTGCTGGCTGGTTTCCAGGGTTTGCAACGCCAGCCCGGCACCGGGTATGGCACGCAAGTCGAGGTCTTGATGCAGATGTGTAAGCCGTTGCCAGGCTCGCTCGTGTTCGAGCCGAGCATTGCGCCATTGTGCGCATTCCAATTGTAGAGCCGGGTCATGCCCGCTTTCACGAAGCCGTAGCATCCACTGGATGGCCTGCTTGACCACTTTTGCATCAGGGCGTGCGGCGGCCATCGCTTCAGCACTCGTCTTCGTAGCGCAGCACGTAGCAGTGGTAGAGCGCATCGGCAATGTAGCGTTCTACCGTGCGGACGGAGATTCCCATCTGTTCGGCGATGGCCTGGTGCTTCAGCCCCTCGCATTGGGCCAGCAGGAATGCGCGTCGTACCTTGGGTTTGAGGCCGTCGAGCATGCGTGCAATGCGCTCGAGCAACTCCAGCAGCAGCGCGCGGGTTTCTGCAGAGGGAGCCTGCGCTTCCGGTACATGGGCCAGCGCCTCCAGGTAGGCCCTGTGCAGCTCCTCGCGGCGCCAGTGATCGATTACCAGTCCACGCGCGACTGTGCGCAAGAAGGCCCGGGGAGCATTCAGCTGCAACTGCTCACGGCGCTGCAGCAGGCGTACGAAGGTGTCATGGGCAAGGTCTGCGGCATCGGCGGCGTTGCCGAGCTTGCCGCGCAACCAGTTGTGCAACCAACCGTGGTGGTCACTATAGAGCGTTTGCACGCAGTCGTTGCTGGGCATGGAGGAGGGCGCCGGCATCAATGGACATGAATGATAATTAGTCTCATTGTTGGCGGGGCAGGATCAATTTGCAACCCATCAGCTCGCGTCGCCCCCTCAAGCCGGCGACAGATTAACGCCCCAACTGTGTATCCAGGTAATTACGGATTACCCGCGCGCCACTATTGAGGTGCTGTTCCAGCACTGTTACCGCCTCATCGACCAGCTTGTCACTGGCCGCATCCACCAGTGCGTTGTGATCATCCTGGGTGAGTTTGCCCAAGCCCATGGAGGAAAGATGAAAACGCAGGAAGCGTTCTTCTTCGTTCAGTTCGTTCTCGATCAGGCGCAGCAGTTTTTTATTTGGCGCCTTGCTGTACAGCGACATGTGGAACAGGCGGTTCAGGCGGCCAATTTCGGCATGGCGGGTTTCGTTTTCCAGCAGTTGGATATACCCACGGGCGCTGGCGATGTCGCTGGCATCCAGCAGCGGGATGGACTGGCGCAGCGCCTCGCTCTCAAGCAGTACACGAAGGGCATAGGTGTCCACCGCATCCTCGCCGATCAACGGCGCAACCACCGCACCTTTGTGCATTTCCACTTTCAGCAGCGATTGTGCTTCCAGCTGGCGCAGGGCCTCGCGCACGGGCATGCGGCTGACGCCGAACAAGGTGGCGAGTTCTTGCTGGCGCACGGCAGTACCTGGTGGCAAGCGGCCATCGAGAATGGCGGTACGCAGGCGTTCTTCGATCACGCCACGGGCCTGGTGCGGCAACAGCTGCTCGCTGGCCAGCACATTGCTCAATTTGATTTTCTCGGCCACGCGACGTCTGCCTCAACGATGACTAAAGTTGGATCCAATGACACTAGTTACAGCCCATGGGGATTGTCAAACCTGTACCCGTGATGGAACGGGCGCCCCAAAAGCGCGGCTATGGTGGATGAAGTCGCCTGCCAAAGGAAGCGGCCTATAGAAGGTTATAAACAGAAAGTGTAGGCGGGCTGACAAGCGGGTGCATGATTGCAGCGTGCCATTGTCTTTTACTGTGGCAAGCCCCACCATCGCTGCTTTCGACTGATCTGAACAGGGCTTCGCAGTGGCGATATCCTGGGTGCTCAAAACCGTTATGCGACGTGTCGGCTTTGCCGCGCTGCTGGGCAGTCTGCTGCTGGGCGGCTTGCACGCGGATTGGGATTTTTCCCAGATCAGCCGCAAGTCGCAGGCCCTGTATGGCCCCTTGGGGGCCGGGAAGGGGCGCATCGATGCCTGGCAGAACCTGATGGCTACCCAGAAGCAGGGGGCTGAGCTTGAGCGGCTGCAAGTGGTCAACCGCTTCTTCAACCAGCAATTGCGCTATGTCGAAGACATCGACCTCTGGCATGAGGTCGATTACTGGGCCACACCGGTGCAGGCCTTGATCAAGGGCGCCGGGGACTGCGAAGACTACGCCATCGCCAAATATTTCAGCCTGCGGCGCATGGGCATCCCCAGCGAAAAACTGCGCATCACCTACGTAAAGGCGTTGCGACAGAACCGGGCACATATGGTGCTGACCTATTATTCAAGCCCACAGGCCCAGCCTTTGGTGCTCGATAGCCTGATGGACGCCATCAAGCCGGCCAGCCAGCGTACCGACCTGTTGCCGGTATACGCCTTCAATGGCGAGGGGTTGTGGCTGACGGGCGCCGCGGGCAACAAGAAGGTCGGCGATACCAAGCGGCTGTCACGCTGGCAGGATTTGCTGAAAAAAATGCAGGCCGAAGGGTTCCCGGCCGAGCCTGTTTACTGAAGGAGCACAGATGTCACTGTTCAAACAATTGCTGTTGGCCATTTGCCTGTTCCTGGTGGTCGCCTTCAGTGGCAGTTTCATGGTCAGCCTGGAAAGCTCGCGCAGCCAGTACGTCAACCAGCTGCGCTCGCATGCCCAGGATGCCGCGACCGCATTGGCGCTGTCACTGACGCCTAATATCGACGACCCGGCGATGGTCGAGCTGATGGTCAGTTCGATCTTCGACAGTGGTTACTACTCCAGCATCAAGGTCGTCGACCTGGGTTCCAATGCCGTGCTGGTGGAGCGTCACGCCGAGCCGGACCCTGGCGGTGTACCCCGCTGGTTCGTGAACCTTATCGGCCTGGAGGCTGCCGGCGGGGACGCCATCGTCAGCCGTGGCTGGCAGCAGGCCGCGCGCGTGGAAGTAATCAGCCACCCGATGTTCGCCATTGCCAAGCTCTGGCAAAGCGCTCTGGGCAGCCTGGGCTGGCTGCTGCTGTGCGGTGCGGCCAGTGCCGTGCTCGGTGCCTTGCTGCTGCGCCGCCAGTTGCGGCCGCTGGACTACATGGTCGAGCAATCCCACGCCATTGCCCGTCGCGAATTCCTAAGCCTGCCCGAGTTGCCGCGTACACCGGAGTTGCGCCGCGTGGTGCAGGCAATGAACCAGATGGTCGAGAAGCTCAAGGCTCTGTTCACCGAGCAGGCCGAGCGCAGCGAGCGGCTGCGTGCCGAGTCGTACCAGGACAGTTTGACTGGCCTGTCCAACCGCCGCTATTTCGAGATGCAGTTGAACACCCGGGTGAGCAACCTGGAAGAAGCGCGCGCGGGTTACCTGCTGTTGCTGCGCGTTCAAGGCCTGGCGGGTTTGAACGCCCGCCTGGGTGGCCAGCGCACCGACCAGTTGCTGCAAGCTGTGGGTGAGCAGTTGCGCCGTACCTGTGCCAGTTTCCCGGAAACCAACGACCTGATTTCCCGCAGCCGTGGCGGCGAGTTTGCCGTGCTGGCGCCGGGCATGGTGCATGAGGAAGCGGTACACCTTGCCCAGGCGCTGGAAGCGACGCTGCAGAGCCTGCACGAGACCGGCGCCAGTGATATCGACCCGGTTGCCTGCATCGGCCTTGCGCCGTTCAGCCCCGGTGATGCACCACAGGCGTTGCTCAAGCTTGCCGACGAAGCCCTGGCCCGTGCCGAAAACCAGCCGACGCCAGGCTGGGTGTGCCTTGAACAAGGCGTGGCTGCTGTTGCGGCGGACAGCCAGCACGACTGGCATGAGCGGCTTGACCAAGCCTTTATCAACGGGCATTTCGAACTGTTCTTCCAGCCCGTGGTGGACTCCGGCACGGCACAAGGGGTGTTGCACCACAAAGTGATTTCGCGCTTGAAGGATGGTCAGGGCGAGGCGTTGCCCGCGGGCCGCTTCCTGCCCTGGCTGGAACGCTTTGGCTGGATGCCACGGCTGGATGTGCTGGTGCTGGAGAAAGTGCTGGCGCACTTGCGTGGGCATGACCAGGTGCTGGCGCTGAACCTGTCTGCCGCCACGCTGGCCGACCCCAAGGCCCTGCAGCGCGTCTTCGAGCTGCTGGGCCAGAATACGGCCATGGGGCCTCGGCTGGTGTTTGAAATTGGTGAGGAGCAGTTGCCTGAGCAGGCGGCCCTGGAACACCTGACCCGGCGCCTGCACGCGCTTGGCTTTGGTCTGGCGCTGCAGCGTTTCGGTGGCCGCTTCAGCATGATCGGCAACCTGGCGCACCTGGGCCTGGCGTACCTGAAAATCGATGGCAGCTATATCCGCAACATCGACCAAGAGCAGCACAAGCGTCTGTTTATCGAAGCGATCCAGCGCGCGGCACACAGCATCGACCTGCCTTTGATTGCCGAGCGGGTCGAGACGGAAGGGGAGCGGCGGGTGTTGAAGGATATGGGTGTAGGCGGGATTCAGGGGCAGCTGGTTGGCGAACCTGCGCCCTGGCGTTAACTGAACCCGATCCCCTGTAGGAGCGGCACAAGGCCGCTCCTACAAAGAGCCGCGCAGACTTGCTATCACCGCTCGCGCAGCGCTTCCGAACGCGCCTTCATGATCGGCTTGAGCAGGTAGCTCATGATGGTCTTCTTGCCGGTCATGATATCCACCGTGGCCACCATCCCCGGAATGATCAGCAGCGGTTTCTCGTCAGTCCCCAGGTGGCTGCGATCGGTGCGCAGCTTGATCAGGTAATACGTGGTCTTCTTGTCTTCATCGGTGATGGTGTCTGCACCGATCTGTTCCAGCTTGGCCTTGAGCCCGCCGTAGATGGTGTAGTCATAGGCCGTGAACTTCACCGTCGCTTCCTGGCCTGGGTGCAGGAAGGCGATGTCCTTGGGCAGGATTTTCGCTTCGATGACCAGCGTGTCGTCCAGTGGCACGATCTCGACGATGTCGCTGCCTGGCTGGATTACCCCGCCAATGGTGTTCACCAGCAGCTGCTTGACGATACCGCGCACCGGTGAAGTGACCATGGTACGGTGTACCCGGTCGTCCAGTGCCTTACTGGTGGCGGTCGCCTTGTTCAGCTCGGTGCGTGCCTCGTTCAGCTGGGTCAATGCTTCGCTGCGGAACTTGCCACGGGTCTCTTCGATCTTGCTCTGTACCTCGCGGATGGCGGCCTCGGCACGCGGGATGGCCAGTGCGGTGGAGTCAAGCTGGCCGCGGTTTTCAACTTCGGCACGGCGCAGGCGCAGCACTTCTACCTGGGAAATCGCACCGGTTGCCACCAGCGGTTCGGACATGCCGATTTCCTTGCGCAGCAGCTCAAGGCTGTTGGCGTACTGGGCGCGTTTGGAGCTGTATTCACGCAGTTCCTGCTGGCGCTGGACCAGTTGCTGCTGCAGGCCGCCAATTTCGTCCTGCAGTTGCTGGCGCCGGCTCTGGTATAGCGACTCTTCACTGGCTGCCTGGCTGGGTGCGGCTTTGCGCAGTGCTTCGTCGATCTTGAGCGGGCTGTCCTGAACTTCCGCACTCAGTCGTTCGACCCGCAGGGCCATGGCCAGGCGATCTGCCTCGGTTTCACCGACGTTGGACGCGAAACGGGTTTCGTCCAGGCGCAGCAGCGGCTGGCCCACTTCTACGATCTGCCCTTCCTTGGCGAAGATCTCGGCGACGATGCCGCCTTCCAGGTTCTGGATCTTCTGCACCTTGGAAGACGGGATAGCCTTGCCTTCGCCCCGCGTGACCTCATCGATGGGCGCAACGCTGGCCCATACGATCATGAACACGAAGAACAGGATCACGCCCCAGATGGTCAGCCGTACCACCCTTGGCGCATCCTCGATCAGGGCTTTGTTCACCTCTGGCAGCGGCTGGCCGCCCAGTGAGTCGGAGCCCTTGAAATAGCGCCTCAGGCCATCCTTGAATTGCCCCATATCCAGCTTATGCAACACTGATCTGCCCCTTCTTCAGCGCATCCATGACCGCGGCTTTCGGGCCGTCGGCGACTATCTGTCCGCGATCGATCACGATCAGTCGGTCCACCAGCGACAGCAGCGAGGCACGGTGCGTGACCAACAGCACCGTCTTGCCCTCCACCACGGCTTGCAGGCGCTGTTTCAGGCGTTCTTCGCCCGTGTTGTCCATGGCGCTGGTCGGCTCATCCAGTAGCAGGAGCTGCGGGTTGAGCAGCAGCGCACGCCCCAGGGCAACGTTCTGCCGCTGGCCGCCGGACAGGTTCTGCCCGCGCTCCCCCACTTGCAGCTCGTAGCCGTCCGGGTGCAGGCGGGCGAATTCATGCACGCCTGCCAGCTCGGCAGCTTGCAGGATCAGTTCGTCCTCGATGTAGCGGGCACCGCTGACCAGGTTGTCGCGCAGCGTGCCAGCCAGCAGCTGGATGTCCTGCGGTACATAGCCGATGTTGTGGCGCAGTTCGCTGACGTCGATCTGGCGAATGTCCACACCATCGACCAGCAGTGAGCCGCCATTGGCCTCGTACAGGCCAACGATGAGCTTGGCCAGCGAGCTCTTGCCCGAGCCGCTGCGGCCAATGATGCCGACCTTCTCACCGGGGCGGATGGTCAGGTTGATGTTCTTCAGGGCCAGGTTCTGCTGGTTGGGATAGGTAAAATCGACCCCGCGGAACTCGACGCTACCCTGCAGCACCTTGCGGCTCAGCGGGCGCTCTTCGAAGTTGCGCTCTTGCGGCAGCTCCATCATATGGTCGGTGGAAACCATGGTCACCTTGGCCTGCTGGTAGCGGGCGAGCAGCCCGTTCAGCTGGCCCAGTGGGCCGAGCGCGCGGCCGCTGAGCATGTAGCAGGCCACCAGGCCACCCATGCTCAGGTTGCCATCGATGATCAGGTACACGCCGACGCAGATCATCGCCACGCCTGCCAGTTGCTGGATCAGCAGGGTGATGTTCATCGCCAGGCTAGACAGCACCTTCACCCTCAGCTCCAGGCGGCTGAGCGTACCGAGGGTCTGCTCCCACATGTACTGGCGTTCGCTCTCGGCGTTGTTGACCTTCACCGCATCCAGGCCGGCCAGGGTCTCGATCAGGCTGGACTGGCGCTCCGAGGCCAGGGCCATGGTCCGTTCCATGGTCGCCATCAGCGGCCGCTGCAGGGCGTAGCCGATGCCCAGGGCCAGTGGGAAGGCGATGACCGGGATCCATACAAGGTGCCCGCCAATGATGGCGATGACGACCAGGATCAGAATGGTGAAAGGCAGGTCGATCAGGCTGGTAAGCGTCAGCGACGCGAGGAAGTCGCGCAGGCCCTGGAACTCGTGAATGTTCTGGGCAAAGCTGCCCACCCGTGCCGGCCGGTACTTCATCGACATGCCGACGATGCGTTCGAACAGCGTTGCTGAAATGATCAGGTCGGTTTTCTTGCCGGCAAGGTCCAGGCACAGGCCGCGTAGGCCTTTGAGGATCAGGTCGAAAATGTAGGCGCCGGCGATGCCGACGGCCAGCACCCAAAGTGTCGACGTAGCCTGGTTAGGTACCACGCGGTCATACACGTTCATCACGAACAACGGCGCGGCCAAGGCAATCAGGTTGATCACCAGGCTGGCGGCGATGGCATCGATATAAAGCCACTTGCTGCGCAGCAGTGTGTCGCGGAACCACGACTTCGCCCGTGGGATCAGGTTGCCGTGGTTGACGTCGAACTTGTGTTGCGGTTGGGCAAAGAACACCCGGCCGCTGTAGTCGCTTTGCAGGGCTTCGCGGCTGACATGCACCTCACCACCGTCGCTCTCGCTGAGCAGCAGGCGTGCGGTATCTTCATTTTCCCAGCCCAGCAGGACGGCGCTGCGGCCTTCCTTGAGCAGCAACATGGCCGGCATGGCGATGCTCGGGATCTGCTCCAGCTTGCGTTGCAGCAGCCGCCCTTGCAGACCCGCCCGGGCGGCGGCGCGGGGCAGCAGCTCGGGGCTCAGACGCTGGGCGGGCAGCGGCAGGCCCGTGGTCAGCATGACCCGGCTGGCGGGTTTCTGGTGCAAGACACACAGGCTCAGCAGACTATCCAGCAAGGGATCGTCATGCTGACTGCGTGGATCGTGGCTGAGTTGGACTCGACTGACTTCAGATTCCACGCGGCGCTCTCTTCATCCTTGTGGTGGGTGGGGTGGGTGTGCCGCCATTCAGGTCTATCGGCTCACCCTGACGTTCAATGGTGCTGCAAAAAAGCTGGCCAATGGTCGCCTTGAATCGATACTGAGTAAACAATTCTACGTCGATATTGCTACTGCATAGGCGCTGCCATGCAGTGACTGTTTCATTTCTGATCCTGTTGGGGGTCCGTTTCATGTGCAGCATAGCCTGCCACCCAGACAACGCCGTTTGGGTGAGTGATCGGCTCGCGGGCTTGTCAGTAAACAGGCGCTAATTTGTTGACGTTTAAAAGCGGGCAGATCATTAAAATTCATCGCGCGAAGTGTGTTTGCTCGTTGAACCGTGGTTCTGTAATCACCGATGGTTTGCCATCATTCTCATGCCAGTATTCGCGTGCGGGTTCGCTATCTGTTTGATCTGCGGTAAATCGTTGTTGGTGGCCGCGATCAGTAGCAGGCTTGGTTGGCAAGGGCATGAGTGCGGCCCTGATTCTGCCTGGGTTTCAAACCTTTTTCCGGGCGACTTCAGGCAAGGTTTGTGCTTGTAAACGCGCACGTGCCTGGGGCAACGAAAGTGACCAGAATGTTGACGCCAACGACCTTGACGGTGGCCGATGGACGGTGCTTCTAAAGTGTGTAATGGCGTCTGCCCGTATGTGGAAAAGGCTACTGAACTTAACAGCCAGCGCATTTTTGATGATGTACGACATTGGTCCTCGGCAAACGGTTGGCTAAGGTACAAATATCAATGTGACATTACATTGCCGATTGTTTAGGATGGCCTGTATAAGGTCAATACTTTGGCAGTATTACGGTTTCAAAAAGTTATAGACGGAATGTTGACGCAAGAAAGCGTCAAGAGATCATCGACATAAGTTCCGCCTGAAGTGGCTTGCAGTGCCGCTCTGGCAGGGAAGTACCCATCGGGTCACACGGAGAGTCCAATGAGCAGCGTTGTAGCCATCGTCAAAAGCATTGTCGGCCAGGTTATTGCGGTATCCCCAGAGGGCATTCGTCGTGTGCTCATCGAGGGGGACCGCCTGTTGGCAGGTGAGGAAGTGCTCACTGGCCCGGGCGGGGCAGTGACTCTGGAGCTGGCCGATGGCCGTCTGCTTGACTTGGGCCGTGACAGCCAGTGGAGCGCCGATACGCCTGACAGCAGCACCGACCTGAGCCAGGCGACCGCACAGGCCGCGCCGTCGGTGGAAGAACTGCAGCAGGCGATCGCTGCGGGTGTCGACCCGACTACCGAGCTTGAAGCTACCGCAGCCGGTCCGTCGGCCGCAGGCGGTGGTGGCGCGCTGGGTGGTGGTCACAGCTTCGTGATGCTCGAAGAAACGGCGGGCCGGGTCGACCCCACCGTTGGATTCCCCACTGAAGGGCTGGGCTTTGCAGCCACGCTGGACAGTGAAGAAGTCGGCCTGCTGGGTGACACCAACAACAACCTGGTGACCACGCCGACGACGGACACCAACGTTGCTACCGACCTGATCCTTGGCGCCACTCCTTCCATCAGCGAAGCGGGTGGCGTAATTGTTTATACCGCCACGGTTGGACAGGCACCGACTACCAACCTGGTCATTACCCTGTCCAATGGCGCCGTGATCGTCATTCCGGCCGGGCAGACCAGCGGTAGTGTCAATGTCGTGGTCCCGGCGAACGATACACCGTATATCGACGGTGGGCAGATCTCGGCAACTGTCACCGGTGCAACCGGTGGCGGCGGTTTGACGGTGACATTGCCGCAAACGCCGGCGGTTACCCAAGTGACCGATACCATCGATACGACGACTGCGACACTGACTGCTTCGCCAAGCGTTACTGAAGGCGGCGTCATCACTTACACCGTAACCCTGAGCAACCCTGCCCAGACTCCGGTGACCGTGACCCTGTCCAATGGCCAGACCATCACCGTTGAGGCCGGCAAGACCCAGGGCAGCGTTGATTTCCAGACGCCTGCGAACGACGTTTACAACAACGGCTCGACCGTCAGCGTCACCATCGAAAACGCCACTGGCGG
>NZ_JACHYK010000018.1:0-5010 GCF_014192825.1 Pseudomonas sp. OG7
GAGTCCACCAGGCGGCGGTCATCCGCCTGGTCGCCGACGTTCAGCGGCAGGGCACCGAACACACTGCCGGCGGAAACCCGCTGCAGGCCGTTGACCCGGATGTCGGCGATCCTGAAGGGGGAGGCCTGAACCAGTGTGGCTTTCAGCAACAGGATGGAGAGCAACAGGCGCGGGTAGTTCATCGGGGGTTCCAGACAAGCGGATTCGGAGGGGAGCAAGCGCGGGCAACCCGCAAGCAGCGGGCGATGAGGATACGGGCGGGCTGTGTACGGCGCGGTTAGCCGAGGGTAAAGATGTGTAAAGTCCGACCGGCCGGCGGTGACAGTGCCGCCGTGGAGGGCGATCATTAACGCCCCTGCAATTGCGATATCTGGCCCCGATGATCCCCGTGCTGCTGGTCGACGACGACCGCGAACTGACTGAAATGCTCTCTTTGTACCTGGCGCGCGAAGGCTTCCAGGCCACGGCCGTGGACACTGGCGAGGAGGGCGAGGCCCAGGCGTTGTCCGGCCAGTATCAGGCGGTGGTGCTGGACGTGATGCTGCCGGGTATCTCGGGTATCGAAGTGCTGCGGCGCGTGCGTGCGCGCAGCCAAGTGCCTGTACTGTTGCTGACTGCCCGTGGCGACAACATCGACCGCATTGCCGGCCTTGAACTGGGGGCCGATGACTATGTGCCCAAGCCCAGCTCGCCGGGTGAACTGGTGGCACGCTTGCGGGCGATTCTGCGCAGGGTGCAGCCGCAGTTGATGGGCGAGGCCAGTGCCCCTGAGCAAGTGCGCACGGGTGCATTGAAAATGTGGCCGGGTCGTCGCGAAGCGCACTGGGGCGACGCCACGCTGGAACTGACCGGCTCGGAGTTCAGCCTGCTTGAGGCGTTGGCCCGCCAGGCTGGACAGCTGGTCAGCAAGCAGGACCTGTCGCTCAATGCCTTGGGCCGGCCGCTGACCCGCTACGACCGGCGCATCGATGTGCATGTCAGCAGCATCCGGCAAAAGCTCGGCCCGCGCGCTGACGGCAGCAGCTGGATCCAGAGCGTGCGTGGCATGGGCTACATGCTGATAGTCGAATGATGCGCCGGCGCCTGTTCTGGAAGCTGTTCCTGGCATTCTGGCTGGCCAACAGCCTGACCTTTCTGGTGGGCGCAGCCACCTTCATGCTGAATGACTGGCGTGGAGACAGCCCGGCACTGCGTTCGCTGCTGGCCACCGAGCTGCAGCTGTTGCAGCGCTATGGCGAACAGGCCGGTCGGCAGTTGCTGAACGTGTCGCCGCAGCCACCCGATATGCAGGTGGGCCTTTACGATAGCCAAGGACAACTGCTGGCTGGGAAGGCGGTACAAGTGGTCCGTTTCGAGCAAGCCTTACGCGACAGCGAGGGCCGCCCGCTGGTGCTGCGGGCCTCGGTGGCCACAACCGTTGGCGAGCCACCACGTCCGCGCGGGATGGGCCCTTTGTTTACCGGCACGTTGATGAGTGCGTTGTTTGCCTTCTTGTGCAGCCTGTACCTGACACGCCCGCTGGCGTGGCTGCGTGAAGCGATGGGCCAGGTGGCCCAGGGCCGGTTCGACGTGCGCGTGAAACCCCGGCTTGGCAAACGCCGTGACGAGATTGTCGAGCTGGCCGAAGACTGTGACCGTATGGCCGGTCAACTCAAGGCCCTGGTGCAGGCGCAACAGAACCTGCTGCATGACATTTCCCACGAGCTACGTTCACCACTGACCCGTATGCATGCCGCCATCGGCCTGATGCGTCAGCAACCCGACCGGCTCGATATGCTGGAACGGGTCGAACGTGAGTCGCGGCGAATGGACGACCTGATCGAGCAGTTGCTGACCCTGGCCCGCGCTCAGGCGCGGCAGGGCAACCGCGACTTTGCCAGCGTGGATGTGGTCGAGTTGCTGGCGCAGATCGTCGAGGACGCCCGTTTCGAGGCGGGTATGAAACAGTGTCAGGTGTCGTTGCATGCCCAAGGTATGTTTCTCATCCACGGGCATGAGGAGCTGCTGTACCGGGCATTCGAGAACATCATCCGCAACGCTGTGCGCTATACCGCAGCCGGTACGGAGGTGCTGGTGCAGGCCTCGCTGGCGCCGGGCGGGCAATGGTTGCAGGTCAGTGTCAGCGACCATGGGCCGGGCGTAGAGCCGGCCCGCTTGCAGCGCATCTTCGAGCCGTTCGATCGGGGCACCGATGACAGTGGCGATGGCTTTGGCCTGGGGCTGGCGATTGCACAGCGGGCTATTGCGTTGCACGGCGGCAGCATCACGGCGCTGGCTGCCGACAGTGGCGGGTTGCGGGTACGCATCGAGCTGCCGCGGGCCAGCCCTGCCTGAATTCAGGGCTGAGTTACCGGGCGTTTCGCACACCCGCTGGGTGCGGGTATTTCAATGGCCGCCTTTCATCCGTCGCGCCACCCGATAAATCCCCAACCCGACCAGTGCCGTCGCCGCGCCAATGTAGCCGGTACTTGTCCAGCCCATGCCTGCGGTAATCGCCATGCCACCCAGCCACGGCCCCAATGCATTGGCCAGGTTGAACGCCGCATGGTTCGATGCCGCTGCCAGGCTTGGTGCTTCATGGGCAATGTCCATCAGGCGGATTTGCAGCGGCGCTGCCAGGGCAATCATGGTACCCACCAGGCCGATACCCAAAAGCAGGCTCCACAGTGCCTGGGCAGCGAAGGTGAAGAACAGCAGTACGGCAATCGACCACACCAGCACCAGCCCCACCGCGCGGAACTGCAAGCGATCAAACAGTTTGCCGCCAGCGATGTTGCCGACGATACCGCCCACGCCGAACGCCGCCAGGCCGAATGGAATCCACTGTGGTGACACCTGGGTTACTTGCAGCATGGTCGGTGCCAGGTAGCTGAATACACAGAACATGCCGGCAAAGCCGATCGAAGCGATTGCCAGCGCCATCCATACCTGCGGGAGGGCGAAGGCTTGCAGCTCCTTGCGCGGGTCGCTGCGGACTTCGTCGTGGCGCTGGGGCACGAAGCGCCACACCAGGGCGATGGTGCACAGGGCAATCGCGCCGACCAGCACGAATGCCGAACGCCAACCGAAGTACTGGCCCAGGAAGGTGGCCACCGGGTTGCCGAGCAACATGGCCAAGGTCAGGCCCATCATCACCCGGGCAACGGCACCCGCTCGGTGGTCCTTGGGCACCATGCTCGAGGCCACCACTGCGGCAATGCCGAAGTAGGCGCCGTGGGGCAAGCCGCTGATGAAGCGGAAGGCAACCAGGCCGCTGAACGAGGGGGCAAAGGCCGTGGCCAGGTTGCCCAGGGCATACAGCAGCATCAACAGCAACAACATGTGCTTGCGCAGCAGTTTGGCACCCAGAATCGCCAGTGTCGGGGCGCCAACCATCACCCCCAGTGCATAGGCGCTGATGGCGTGGCCCACCTGCGGCTCGCTCAATTGCAGGTCGTTGGCGATGTCGGGCATCAGGCCCATGATGGCGAACTCGCCGGTGCCGATGGCAAAGCTGCCCAATGCCATGGCGGCTTCCATCTTGGCGACGGTGGTTTTGCTGGGAAGAGGGGGGTGTTCCTGGACTGACATCGGGATCCTTACTGAAACATGCTGAAACGTTCAAGGCGGGATCATAGTCAATGTTCGCTTGAAACGTCGAGGACGCTGGACAGCTTCCTCCGCATCTGCTGGGTTCAGGCAGGTTCTGCTGCCGAGCTTACGAATGCCTCTGGAGCGGCCTGAATGCGAATGGAGTACAAGTGTGCCCCTCAGCGCTCCAGATAATGTGTCTGCGCGGCAAAATCGATGAACCGCTTGCTGGCCAGCGACAGGTATTCCCCCGACCGCCAGCACAGGCGGAAGCTCATCAGTTGCGCTGGTCGGAACGGCACCCCGACGATGCCCGGTGTGCGCTGCTGCACCGAGCGTAGCAGGGTCGCCACGCCCATGTTGTCCAGTGCGGCCTGCACCACCAGCGAGACGAAGTTGCTCTGCAGCGCCACCTGATAAGTAATGCCATGTTCGGCGAAGAACGCGTCCAGCAGGTGACGTTGCACGAACGTTCGGTCGAACACCACCATATCGGTATTGCGCAGGTCTTCCGCCGTGAGGAAGGCCTTGCCCGCATAGGCGTGGTCGGGGTGCATGCACGCCAGCATCTCGTCACTGCCCAGCAGGATCGACTCCTTGTCGGGCGGCACGCGCCTGGACTCCAGCAGTGCAAGGTCGATTTCACGCTGTTCCAGGCGGTGGCCAATGTCCTCGGCACTGCCTTCGAACACGGTCATGGCAATGCCTGGGTATAGCTTGCGAAAGGCATTCATCAAGCCGGGCACATAGTGCAGGCCGAACATCGGGGGAATACCCAGACGCACTTCACCGCGTTTCAGGTCGGCCATGTCGCGCAGTTCTTGCCGGGCGACATCCATCTCACGCAGGGCCGATGCAATGCGCGGCAGAAACTGTTCGCCTTCGGCGGTGAGGATCACCTTGCGCGTAGTGCGGTTGAACAGGGTGACCCCCAGTTCTTCTTCCAGCCGGGTTACGGCCATGCTCAGTGCCGGCTGGGCGATGTGCAGGTGCTGCGCGGCTTTGGTGAAGCTGCCCTGGCGCACGATTTCGACGCAGCAGCGCAATGCCTTGAGGTTCATTGAGGCGTTCTACCATTCATAACAAGCTGTGATGCTAAGCATCATAACAATATATTTATTATTATTAACCAGAGGGCCTACGATGCGCGCCACTGAGACATCCTGCAACATCTCAGTCACGCAGTGTCATAACGCTGCAATCCCACAAAGATTTTGAGGTAGTACCCCAAATGGCCAAGGCCGCCGATGTCGTTGTGCAATGCCTGGAAAACGAAGGTGTCGAGTATGTGTTCGGCATTCCCGGTGAAGAAAACCTCGACCTGCTCGAATCCCTGCGCAAGTCGAAGATCAAGCTGGTACTGACCCGTCACGAGCAGTCTGCAGGCTTTATGGCCGCCACCTATGGCCGTCTGACCGGCAAGACCGGCGTCAGCCTGTC
>NZ_JACHYK010000019.1:0-3134 GCF_014192825.1 Pseudomonas sp. OG7
GAGCAGACGCGAGTCAGAGCTGCGGTCAGAGTGGTCTTACCGTGGTCAACGTGGCCGATAGTGCCGACGTTAACGTGGGGAAGGGAACGATCAAACTTTTCCTTAGCCATCGATACAATCCTCCGCAGAAGAAATAGTCTTGCGCTGATAAAACAAAGGCAGATATTTTCATATCTGCCTTGTTTATATGGAGCTCTTGAGCGGATTTGAACCGCTGACCTCACCCTTACCAAGGGTGTGCTCTACCAACTGAGCTACAAGAGCGAAACACTTTGCGCAAAATCCGGCAAACTTGGAGCGGGTAGCGGGAATCGAACCCGCATCATCAGCTTGGAAGGCTGAGGTTCTACCACTAAACTATACCCGCGGAGCTTGCGGCTCTCGCTAAAACTGGTGGAGGGAGAAGGATTCGAACCTTCGAAGCTCTCGCAACGGATTTACAGTCCGTCCCCTTTGACCGCTCGGGAATCCCTCCAGATGTGGCCGGCATTCTATTTGCCTGCCGCCCTAGTGTCAAGCGTTTTTTCAAATTTTTTCAATCAAATCTGAAACTTAGCTGCTTTGACACCGCTTCCAGTTCTACCACCTGAGTGGTGTTCCCTGTGAAGCGGGCGCCATTCTATCAAGCTATTCGCCAGTTGCAATACCCTGGCAGAAAATAATTTTATGTTTTAAGTCTTTGAAATCATTGGAAAGAGCTGAGAGTACCGTTTGGTCCAGCAAACGCTCGCTTTCCGGTGCAACCTTGAGCCAGCGCCCATCTGCCCCCGGCAGCTGCCCCACCACTGGCAAGGTCGCAATATCTAGGCTCAAGAGGCGCTGACGCAGCGCATCCAGCTGCCCCTGCCCCATTACCCCACCCACTACCAGGCATTCATCACGACGCTTGGGCGGCGCCGACACGCCTGTTTCACGCAGCAGACGGATCTCTTGCTGATTCCCCTTGTACAGAGACAGCGGGGCGACTTCCTTGACCTTCAGCGGGGCTTCCTGCTGATGCCACACGTAATAGAAGACGTTGAGCACCAGTAACAGCAGAAACAACCAACGCATAGGCACCTCAATCCAATGGGCAGGCCATGGCCAGGCCAACGAAAACCAGGTCTGGCACAACACGCGCCTGGGGCACAGCCTCCCTTACCAGTGGCGCATCACCCCCAGTGAGAAATACCGTGAACGTGTCCCCCCACAGCACACGCGCCTGATCAAGCTGGGTGCGCGCAAAACCCTGGAGCATCAACACACAACCGCGCTCGACCGCTTCGACGGTTGAGCGCCCGGGAGACAGACTGGTCAATGCGCGCTCGGCGGAGGCATCGTCATAGCGTATACGCCGGGTATGGGTGCGCAGCTGGCTACGCATCAAAGGCATGCCCGGGCAAATGTAACCACCCAGATGCTCACCATCCGCTGCAACGAAGTCCGCTTTTGCAGCAGTGCCCAAGTCAATGACCAGGCACGCGCCCTTTGCCAAGTGAAATGCACCCAGCGCAGCCAGCCAACGATCCATACCCAGACGCTGATAATCGTCATAGCCATTGCGCACGCCGGCCATTTCCCGTGCCGGATGCGCAACACGCGCCTGAACGGTAAACGCCTGGGCAATCAATGAACACAGTGCATCGGTTTCTTCCTCGCTGCGCACACTGACAATGCGACAGCCCGTAAGACGCACCGAAGCCAACGCAGCCACTTCAGCGAGCAACGCCTGATCGGAATCGACGATCCCGCCACCTTCAATGACTGCATCAGCAGCATGGATTACCCGCCACTTGATGAAGCTGTTACCGCAATCGAGCTCAAGAATCATCACGCAACCTCAAACTGAGCTCACCACCACTGAAGCTCTTTTCCACTCCGTCCACCTCAAGGCGCAAACCACCCTGCCCGTCGACGCCGAGAACCACACCATCAATATGCGTGCTGCCAGCAACCAGCGAGACATTGCGCCCCTGCCAAAGGTGCGCCTGCTCCCATTCTTCCAGGAATGCTGCGAATCCGTAGCGGCGATGGCGTGCCAATTCATGCTGCAGTTGCTGACTGAGCGATGCCACCAAGTGATTGCGATCAATTGTCGCACCCACCTCACGCCGCATTGAAGTCCACTGTTGGTCGACCTGGTCATTTGCCTGCATGTTCACATTGATACCGATACCCAGTACTACATGACAGACATCAGCAGGGTCGCCCACCAGCTCCAGGAGAATGCCGGTAATCTTCTGCCCGCGAACCAGCACATCGTTGGGCCATTTGAGCCCTACCTCTTTTACGCCAAACGCCTGCAGGGTACGCATTACGGCCAGTCCCACCACCAGGCTCAAACCTTCGAGCTGACGCATGCCGCCATCCACCCGCAATACAAGGCTGTAATAGAGGTTCTCGGCGAATGGGCTGACCCATTGACGGCCACGCCGGCCGCGGCCGGCACTCTGCCGCTCGGCCAGCACGATAAACGGAGCAGCCTGCCCTTGGCCGGCAAGCCGCAAACCTTCCGCATTGGTCGAATCAATCGATTCGTGGATGAACACCGGCCACTGCTCGCCTTCGGCATAACCGGCGATTGCGTGTGCTTCGAGCAAGGCGAGCGGTGCCGCCAGCTGATAGCCGCGCCCACGAACCTTGTGAATGGTGAGGTTCAGTTCACTCTCCAGATGCTGCAGCTGCTTCCAAACGGCACTGCGACTCACCCCGAGGGCTGCCCCCAGGGCTTCACCGGAATGGAACCGGCCATCCTTGAGGAGATTCAACAACTTCAGCATGCCAGTCTCGACTTGGAATAAGGCAGGCATGATAGCCATGGGCTGTTGGCTTGCATAGGAAAAGGGCCTGTAAGTGCGGCCTTGTGTAGCGATCCCCGTGGGGTTCAGCTTTTGCCGCGGAGCAGGCCACGCGGTGGATGGCACCGGCGTTGCCGGTGTTCGCGGCTAAAGCCGCTCCTACAGGGATCTGGGTAAAGCCGAGACTTGCGTGAGAGCTTGGCTTTTTCGGGCCACAAAGACAAAACCCCTACCTGCATGTGCAGATAGGGGTTTTGCGAAATGAATCTTGACGATGACCTACTCTCACATGGGGAAACCCCACACTACCATCGGCGATGCATCGTTTCACTGCTGAGTTCGGGATGGGATCAGGTG
>NZ_JACHYK010000020.1:0-2014 GCF_014192825.1 Pseudomonas sp. OG7
GGGTAGTCGGCGTGGGTGCGGTTCCAGTCGTAGACCACCTGTTGCTGCTGCGCGGCATTCAACAGCGGCAGCTCGGCGATGCGCTGCTGCGGCTGTGCGACGATGGCGGCCAACAGGGCCTGCCAGTGCCCGGCGAGCTGGGCGATGGTGGCTTCATCGAACAAGGCCGTTGCGTAGGTCAGGAACGCACCGATGCCGTGTTCATGCTCGACAGTGTTCAATGCAAGGTCGAACTGGGTGGTATGGATTTCCCAGTCGAGCGCTTCCAGGGTCAGGCCTGGCAGGCGCCGCGTGTGGCCCCTGCCCTCGCTGCCGTGGTTGTGCATCACCTGGAACAACGGGCTATGGCTGAGGCTGCGCTCTGGCTGCAGGGCTTCGACCAGTTGCTCGAACGGCAGGTCCTGATGCGCCTGTGCGCCGAGCCCGGCCTGGTGAACCTGCGCGACCAGCGCGTCGAAGGTGGTGCTCAGGTCGAATTCGGCCTTGAGGACCTGGGTGTTGACGAAGAAGCCGATGAGCCCCTCGACTTCGCTGCGAGTGCGGTTGGCGATCGGGACGCCGACGCGGATGTCGTTCTGCCCGCTGTAGCGGTGCAGCAACGCCTGGAAGCTTGCCAGCAGCAAGGTGAACAGGGTCACGCCCTGGCGCTTGGCCAACTGCTTCAGCGAATCTGCCAGCGCATCGGCAATGGCGATGTCGAGGCGTGCCCCTGCATGGCTCTGCACTGCACCGCGCGGGCGGTCCAGCGGCAACTCCAGTACCGGCTGTTCATCCCCCAGATGGGCCGTCCAGTAGCCCAGTTGCTTCTCGCGTTCGCCCGCTTCCATGAACTGCCGTTGCCACAACGCGTAGTCGGCATATTGCACAGGGAGCGGCGGCAATTGCAGCGCGTTCCCGGACTTGCCGGCCTCGTAGAAACGCACCAGCTCGTCGACCATGATCGGTGTCGACCAGCCATCGGAGACGATGTGGTGCAGGGTCAGCACCAGTACATGGTCATCCGCCGCCAGACGCAACAGCTTGACCCGCAGCAAGGGCCCCTGCTCCAGGTCGAATGGCTGCTGAACTTCCTGCTCGACCCATGCCTTCAATGCCGCGCTGGCATCGGCATCGACTGCCTTGAGTGTATCGATGACCAGCTCGACGGGCGCTTCGGGGTGAATCACCTGCACCGGCTGGTCACTGTCGAGGTGAAAGGTGGTACGCAGGGTTTCGTGCCGCGCGATCAGGGCATCGAAGCTGGCCTGCAGCGCCTGAAGGTCAAGATCGCCCTTCAGACGCAGGGCGACCGGAATGTTGTATGCGCTGCCCTGGGGGTCCATTTGCCAGAGAAACCATTGCCGCTGCTGGGCGTAGGACAACGCCAGCGCCTCCCCCGGCGCTCTCGCAGGGATCGGCGCGACTCCGTACAAGTTGATTCCCTGACGCTTCAGGAGCATGGCCAGAGCGTGACGCTCTTTGGTGGACAACGATTTGACGGAGTCGAGCAACGCTTGCACTGATGTATCCCCTATGAAATCAGTTCATCAATTTCCTCCGTGGTTAGACGTTTGAGCGCCTCCAGCGATTTAGCCAGTTCTGCCTGAATCGGATCGATTTGCTGATTTTTCTCTTCGAGGCGACGCGAGAAATCCGCCAGCAGGGGATGCTCGAACAGCTCCTTCAAGGTGGCGTCGATGCCTGTCGCCTCGCGAACACGCACGATCACCTGAGTGGCCGACAGCGAATGGCCACCCAGGGCGAAGAAGCCATCGTTCAGGCCGACCCTTTCGAGCTTCAGCACGTCTGCCCAGATCGCCGCGACCTGCCGTTCCAGCTCGCTGCACGGGGCCACGTAGCTGTCCTGCAGCACACTGGCATCGGGCTTGGGCAGGGCCTTGCGGTCCAGCTTGCCATTGGCCGTCACCGGCAGGCGTTCAAGGAACAGCAAGTGGGTCGGGACCATGTAGTCGGCCAGGCCGAGCCTGAGGTGCTCGCGCAGTTCGCCGCGCAGCGCGTGCTGTTGCTGTGGGTC
>NZ_JACHYK010000022.1:0-1753 GCF_014192825.1 Pseudomonas sp. OG7
TGATGCGGTAGAGGAGCGTTCTGTAAGCCTGTGAAGGTGAGTTGAGAAGCTTGCTGGAGGTATCAGAAGTGCGAATGCTGACATGAGTAACGACAATGCGAGTGAAAAACTCGCACGCCGAAAGACCAAGGTTTCCTGCGCAACGTTAATCGACGCAGGGTTAGTCGGTCCCTAAGGCGAGGCTGAAAAGCGTAGTCGATGGAAAACAGGTTAATATTCCTGTACTTCCAGTTATTGCGATGGAGGGACGGAGAAGGTTAGGCCAGCCTGGCGTTGGTTGTCCAGGTTTAAGGTGGTAGGCTGAAATCTTAGGCAAATCCGGGATTTCAAGGCCGAGAGCTGATGACGAGTTGCCTTTAGGCGACGAAGTGGTTGATACCATGCTTCCAAGAAAAGCTCCTAAGCTTCAGATAACTGGGAACCGTACCCCAAACCGACACAGGTGGTTAGGTAGAGAATACCAAGGCGCTTGAGAGAACTCGGGTGAAGGAACTAGGCAAAATGGCACCGTAACTTCGGGAGAAGGTGCGCCGGCGAGGGTGAAGGACTTGCTCCGTAAGCTCATGCCGGTCGAAGATACCAGGCCGCTGCGACTGTTTATTAAAAACACAGCACTCTGCAAACACGAAAGTGGACGTATAGGGTGTGACGCCTGCCCGGTGCCGGAAGGTTAATTGATGGGGTTAGCGCAAGCGAAGCTCTTGATCGAAGCCCCGGTAAACGGCGGCCGTAACTATAACGGTCCTAAGGTAGCGAAATTCCTTGTCGGGTAAGTTCCGACCTGCACGAATGGCGTAACGATGGCGGCGCTGTCTCCACCCGAGACTCAGTGAAATTGAAATCGCTGTGAAGATGCAGTGTATCCGCGGCTAGACGGAAAGACCCCGTGAACCTTTACTATAGCTTTGCACTGGACTTTGAATTTGCTTGTGTAGGATAGGTGGGAGGCTTTGAAGTGGGGACGCCAGTTCTCATGGAGCCATCCTTGAAATACCACCCTGGCAACTTTGAGGTTCTAACTCAGGTCCGTTATCCGGATCGAGGACAGTGTATGGTGGGTAGTTTGACTGGGGCGGTCTCCTCCCAAAGAGTAACGGAGGAGTACGAAGGTGCGCTCAGACCGGTCGGAAATCGGTCGTAGAGTATAAAGGCAAAAGCGCGCTTGACTGCGAGACAAACACGTCGAGCAGGTACGAAAGTAGGTCTTAGTGATCCGGTGGTTCTGTATGGAAGGGCCATCGCTCAACGGATAAAAGGTACTCCGGGGATAACAGGCTGATACCGCCCAAGAGTTCATATCGACGGCGGTGTTTGGCACCTCGATGTCGGCTCATCACATCCTGGGGCTGAAGCCGGTCCCAAGGGTATGGCTGTTCGCCATTTAAAGTGGTACGCGAGCTGGGTTTAGAACGTCGTGAGACAGTTCGGTCCCTATCTGCCGTGGACGTTTGAGATTTGAGAGGGGCTGCTCCTAGTACGAGAGGACCGGAGTGGACGAACCTCTGGTGTTCCGGTTGTCACGCCAGTGGCATTGCCGGGTAGCTATGTTCGGAAGAGATAACCGCTGAAAGCATCTAAGCGGGAAACTTGCCTCAAGATGAGATCTCACTGGGATCTTGAATCCCCTAAAGGGCCGTCGAAGACTACGACGTTGATAGGTTGGGTGTGTAAGCGCTGTGAGGCGTTGAGCTAACCAATACTAATTGCCCGTGAGGCTTGACCATATAACACCCAAGCAATTTGCGCGTAAGCC
>NZ_JACHYK010000023.1:0-1716 GCF_014192825.1 Pseudomonas sp. OG7
CCGACAGCGGCGTAGCGCAGGGGCAGCAGCTCGAAGCGGCGGGTGCAGTCGGCGACCGGGCTGTTGCGCAGGGCGGGACGGTAGCCGGTGGTGATACGCCGGCACAGTTCCAGGGCTTCGTCCAATGAGTCCATTGTGTACCTCAGTCCTTGCCGTGCAGGCATCGCTGCACGTTATCGATCAGGGGCGTTCGCTGCTCGCGTGTAGCAGCGATTGCGTCTTGCCAGGCAGGTGATTCGCAGAGCTGTTCTCCGGCGCGGGCCATCATCAGCACATAGCTGACCAGGTCTTGCTCTCGATCCAGTCCTTGCGCGCGGGCCTGATTCAGGTGGTGCTGGATCAGGCCAATTCGCGTACCGTGGCAGACAGCCGTGAAGGCCGCGCAAGACGGCTCGTGCTTCAGCATTTCGGCAAGTTGATAGCTCAGTGGGTCGCCGGCCAAGGCTGCCCAGCAGTCTTCGCTCAGGGTGATGGGCGGGACATGGATCATGCGAGGCTGGTCGCCGCCAGCGATTTGCACCCACAACCTCTTGTGCGGATGCGCCACCGGGGACCACCAGCAATGGATGGGCGCCAACCACTCGGCCACGCCAGGCAACTCGCGGCAGGTATCCAACACTTGCAGGACGGCTGCGGTGTGGTAACGCAACAGGTAAGCGTGGCCATCCGGCCCGGTAACGGAGTTGGCCTGGCTCAAGTGCTGTACAAGCTGGGCGGCTGGCAGCGCACTGACGATCCAGCCACTCACCGCACCCATTGCACCTTGCTCCAGCTGCCACTGGAAATCGTACTGGCCTGAGACATCGGAACCTGGCCTGGAGCTGAACAACCAAGGGCCTACCGCGCGTAAATTGCTGAATTGGGCCTGTTGCAACAAAGGCCAGCAGCGCCCCGTGTAATGTTGGGTCAGCGTTTCCCGGGCCCGGGGTGAAAGGTTGGCCATTTCAACGACGGCACTCAGGCGATAGCGGTCGGATGTGCGTAGCACTTCTACCATTGCTCTGATAAATGGGCTGGGCATCAGCTGGCACCCTCCATGGGAATCATGTTGTGGCCGTCGGCGATGGCTTTGAGCAAGCAACTCAGACAAATCGGCTCCCCAGGCTCAGGTACGCCGGAAGTGGCAGTCATGCGCTGGCTGCCCTTGGCCTGCTGGCTGACCGGCCCCTTGAAGTCCAGCGCAAGGCCGTCCAGCGTGATGCCGGCGCCGTCGATTCGTAGAAGACCTGCCGGACTTCTGATCGTCAGGCTTTCGCTGACCTGGATGTCGTAAACCTTGGTGGTGTGCCGAATAGCCTCGCCGGTTTGCAATGTGCTGTGACCGGCCACGACCTGTTCGAGATGGCCACCGATCTCTACCGTATGGTTGGCCTTGGTGAGGTCCTGCCGGTGATTGCCGACGTGTTCGATTCGGTCCTTGCCTGTGGTGATGGTATGGGTACGGCCAACGCTCAGGCTGTCGTCATTGCCAACTTCATGTGCCCGGTTCTGGCCGATGCTTACGGTCTCGTCCCGGGCAACGTCTTCAAGACGGTCCTGCCCAATCGAAATCGTCTCGTCCCGTTCGACGCGTTCGGTGCGGTCGTTGCCCACTTGCGTGGTCTCGTCGTGCCTGACGATCTTGTTCTTGTCCCGCTGGGCATGGATGAACACTTCCTCTTTGCCCAGTTCGTCCTCGAAACGCAGTTCGTTGTAACCATCACCTTTATGGGTCTG
>NZ_JACHYK010000024.1:0-1276 GCF_014192825.1 Pseudomonas sp. OG7
GTGGCGTTTTCGATGGTGACGCTGACGGTCGAGCCGTTGTTGTAAACGTCGTTCGCAGGCGTCTGGAAATCAACGCTGCCCTGGGTCTTGCCGGCTTCAACGGTAATGGTCTGGCCGTTGGACAGGGTCACGGTTACCGGCGTCTGAGCAGGATTGCTCAGGGTCACGGTGTAGGTGATCACGCCGCCTTCGGTCACCGACGGGCTCGCCGTCAGGGTCGCGGTGGTGGTGTCGACCGAATCGCTGATCGTAGTCTGAGCCGGGGTCGGGTTCGGGGTCAGCTGCTCGAAGTTGCCGCCAGTGGCGTTTTCGATGGTGACGCTGACGGTCGAGCCGTTGTTGTAAACGTCGTTCGCAGGCGTCTGGAAATCAACGCTGCCCTGGGTCTTGCCGGCTTCAACGGTAATGGTCTGGCCGTTGGACAAGGTCACGGTCACCGGAGTCTGGGCAGGGTTGCTCAGGGTCACGGTGTAGGTGATCACGCCGCCTTCGGTGACGCTTGGCGAAGCCGTCAGGGTCGCGGTGGTGGTGTCGACCGAGTCATTGATCGTGGTTTGAGCCGGGGTCGGGTTCGGTGTCAGCTGCTCGAAGTTGCCGCCAGTGGCGTTCTCGATGGTGACGCTGACAGTCGAACCGTTGTTGTAAACGTCGTTCGCCGGAGTCTGGAAATCAACGCTGCCCTGGGTCTTGCCGGCCTCAACGGTGATGGTCTGGCCATTGGACAGGGTCACGGTCACCGGCGTCTGGGCAGGGTTGCTCAAGGTCACGGTGTAGGTGATCACGCCGCCTTCGGTCACGCTTGGCGATGCGGTCAGAGTGGCAGTCGTGGTATCCACCGAGTCACTGATTACCGTTTCAGCCGGTGCAGGATTAGGCGTCAGTTGCTCGAAGTTGCCACCGGTGGCACCAGTAATCGTGGTGCTGACAGTCGAACCGTTGTTGTAGACGTCGTTCGCCGGAGTCTGGAAGTCGACACTGCCCTGGGTCTTGCCGGCTTCAACGGTGATGGTCTGGCCGTTGGACAGGGTCACGGTTACCGGCGTCTGAGCAGGATTGCTCAGGGTCACGGTGTAGGTGATCACGCCGCCTTCGGTCACCGACGGGCTCGCCGTCAGGGTCGCGGTGGTGGTGTCGACCGAGTCGTTGATCGTGGTCTGAGCCGGGGTCGGGTTCGGGGTCAACTGCTCGAAGTTGCCGCCAGTGGCGTTTTCGATGGTGACGCTGACGGTCGAGCCGTTGTTGTAAACGTCGTTCGCAGGCGTCTGGAAATCAACGC